>NZSX01000038.1:119008-180368 GCA_002703405.1 Sulfitobacter sp.
CCCGGGGCCAAGAGGGTTNCGCTTACTTCAGCGAAACGCCATAGGCTTCTTGCAGCCAGTTGGTGACGAAGGCTTTCGCCTCCGCAGAGACGGTCGTGCCGCGCTNNGTNGCCTTTGCCGCGCCTTCGCCTACGAAGACGGGGTACTTACCGACACGNTTNTCNGCNATCTNGGCAAAGTCGTCGCGGTTGCGCACCGCGTCGAAGGCTGCCGTGTAGGTTTCGATCACGTCATCGGGCGTCCCTGCGGGCAGGAAGGCAATCTTTTGCACAGGGAAACCTGCGATAAAGAAGGCTTTCCATGCGTCCCATGCTTCACCTTCGGTGGCGCAGCCTTCGGTCGCTTCGCAAACTTCCTTGAAAGTCNNGATGTCGGGGAANGTNGGNTCNCGNACGATGTTGCCNTCGTCGTCAAGTGCGCCCCATGTCATCATCGGCACGGCCTGACCCTTTTCGACGAGATCNGCAGAGGCNCCGAGNTAGCTCGACGAGGTNTGNTAGTCGATCGTGGCCTCGCCGCGCTCAAACATCAGACGGCCATCGCCACGGCCCTTGATGCCGAAAACNGGCTCGACATTCATNCCNAGCATTTCCCATGCCAGCAGCGGCACGAGGTCAAGGCGCGTGGCCCCCTGCGAGCCGTAGATGAAGTTGACGTCTTTGAGGTTATTGGCGGTGCCGTCGAATTTCTCACCGTCTGTGGGGTTCAGATANGCGACCCCGCCGGTGCCCGACGCCATGACCGGGTTCCAGTCGCTGTACTCATANCGCACNCGCGGATCNTCCAGNAGATANGGGAACTGGGTCGAGCCNGAGGTGCCGAAAAGGACCGTGCCCTCGTCATGCTCTTGCTCTTGGAACCAGTTNGCGCCTTTGGTTGAANCCGCNCCCGGCATGAACTTNACGACNACNGTGGGGTTGCCGGGCAGTTCTTCGGACAANAGCGGCGCAAAGAAGTTGGCCCATTTGGCCGAGCCGCCGGTTTCCGAGAAGGGGATGACCNACTCGATNGTNTTNCCTGCAAAATCGACCTCGGCCAGCGCCGGGGCGGCGAGGCAGGCGGCGGATGCAGCGGTTGCGGCGAAATACTTGATAGTCATAGGTGTCCTCCCGTAGACATTCTNTAGCGGTCAGACTTTCACGTCTGCCGTCGTTCGGATTTGTTTTAGGGAACGAATCCCTCCTCCAACACGGGCACACTGCCTTTCCAACCTTGCGCGAAACTTGCGCATNAGGATTAAGTTTTAATCATGCGCATAGCAGTCATCGAAGACAATGAGGCCCTTNCTCAAGGAATTGCCCATCGCCTGCGCGATCGCGGCCATGCGGTGGACCTGCTGCACGATGGGGAAGANGCGGATGCNTTTCTGNGNCANGANGGGGCNGACNTGATCGTACTNGATTGCAANNTGCCCGGNTGTGANGGGCTGGAGGTNCTGACCCGNCTGCGCCGCCGNGGCGATGGNACGCCGGTGATCCTGCTGACCGCGCGGGCAGAGACNTCAGAGCGNGTNGCNGGGCTGGATGCCGGNGCCGATGATTACCTGACCAAACCCTTCGAGATGGATGAGCTAGAGGCCCGGCTGCGGGCCATGGCGCGGCGCAAGAACCTTGAGTTCGCCGCCCGCGACGCGATTGGCCCCTTGGTCTTTGACCGTACCAACCGCCAGTTGTTGAAGGACGAACAGCCACTGGCNTTNCCTCGTAAAGAACTGGCGACGCTTGGAATGCCTNCTNGAANGGCGCGGGCGGATCGTCTCGAAATCNCAACTGATCACCCATGTCTATGGCACCGGNGCCGNGCANGAAGACAGCGCAATCGAGCCGCATGTCTCCCGTCTTCGCAAACGGTTGGAGCCCTTCGGCATCCGNATNAAAGCCGCGCGCGGGCTGGGCTATATGCTGGAGGTCGATAGCGCATGACCNCGATGTCNCTGCGCTCNNGGCTNTTCATGCTNATCCTGCCGCCGCTGCTGTTGCTTTCNATCGTTCTTGGGNTTTTGGCGCTTTGAAGTGGCGCAGCGCACNTCTGAAACCCTGTTCGACCGCAGCCTGCTGGCCGCNGCTTTGGCGATCTCCCGCGATGTGGCGATTTCTGGNGGGGATGCGCTTTCGCCCAGCACGCGGGATTTCGTTTCGGATGCCGGGGGCGGTGAGCTTTTTTACCATGTCACGGGNCCCGGTGGCATCTACATCACCGGCTATGCCTATCCCCCCGTCTCTGGCGGTCGGGCGGGCGAGGATCGGCTGAACTACACGATGGCTGAATATCGNGGCGAGCCNGTGCGCGTTNTGCGGATGCGNGAGAGTACGACCATCGGCAACCTGACGGNCGACACGATTGTCACGGTCTGGCANAGGGACAGTGATCGCAATGCCTTCGCCGCNGCNTTGGCGCGNCGCGCGGCGGCCTTGATCGCCAGTCTGATGGCGGCCCTTGCTTTGGTGGTCTGGTTCGGGGTGAAGATCGGCCTGCGCCCCTTGAACGATTTGCAAGANGCGATCCAACACNGATCCCCCNATGACCTGCGCGATATCCGCCGCCCGGTCCCGGCTGAGGTCTTTGGTATCGTNGCCACNTTGAACCGGCTTTTCGGGCAGGTNCGCCAGAGCATCGANGACCATCAGGTNTTNATCTCCAACGCCGCGCATCAACTGCGCAANCCCGCCTCNGCNNTGTTGTCATTGGCCGAGGTTTTGCCAGATGTCNGCGACCCGCAAGAGCGNCGATTGAGAGANCGCGAANTGATTGCTGCGGCNCGCAAATCNGCGCGNCTGGCCAACCAGTTGCTGTCTCTTGAACGGTTGCGCTACGACGAGNCCCCTNCATTCGACCGGCTTGAGCTCAACNCTGTCGNTGCCGAAGTGTGCAGTGACTTTGCNCCCACGGTNCTGTCGCGGGACATTGGCTTTGGCTNTGAACCTTGCACCACGCCGCTCCACGTTGCGGGCGACACTGTGCTGCTCGCCGAAGCGATCACCAATTTGCTTGAAAACGCGCTGACCCATGGCGGCGGNAGCCTCACCGCGATCCGCGTCAGCACCACGGTAGAGGGGCAGTTTGCAGTTTTGGCTGTAGANGATGACGGCACCGGCATTCCCGAAGGCAGTGCCGAGGCCGCGTTCGAGAGGTTTGGCCAACTAAGCGAAGGGCAAGGCAGTGGTCTTGGTCTTGCGATTGTTAAAGATGTNCTGCGCCGTCACGGCGGNCNAGCCGAACTGGTGCCGCAAGACAAGGGNTTNATCGTNANGATCAAAATCCCACTNTCTGCGCCGACTGTNTGANCNGCGGTTCCGATCAAGGTGNCACGCGNACCTTGAAAAACACNCTCCCTTCGGCGCCTGCGGCATGCGTCCCGCTGCAATCCCACCGCAGGGGGCCTTCATATCCCGGNAGGTTGTCGCTTGGGNTTGCNANATCGCAGATCAGCGAGGGGCTCACGGTTTGCGGNGTGGCGACGGCCTCTGCCAATNGTGTATAGGGNGGCGTTCGGTCGTAAATGACGATGGCGGATGCAATGCGCTGGCTCGGGTTCACNACNGTGATGCGGTAGACCAGTACATCCCCGGGCGANGCTTGATTTGAATAGCCNTCNCCCGTGCCTTGCGTTTCNTTCTGNACNGTTTTCACCAGAACGAGCTGACTNCCACCGACTTCGACCGTCACGCGATCCGTATCGGTTGTAATGTGCGAAGCAGTGGTTCCGGAAAANTCNGTGGCGGCTTGCACCTCGTAGNTCAAAGCGCTGCCCGGAGGCAGGCCGCCACCCGCCGAGACCCTCGANATCAGGCAGAGTTCGTCNCCCGCTTGAACGGAAATNGGCACNNTCAGCGGGGTGTCGGGCGCGCCATCGCAATCGTTGTCGATAAAGAGNGCAACNGANAATGCACCGACCGCAGGNTCGGAAATGTTCTCTACGGTAAANGTGGTGATGCCAGATGAANTGGCTCGATAGAGATGCGGCAAAAGGGCGATTTGGCCCGCGCCGATGTGCGCGTCACGGTCCTCACTCAAAGTGGGAAGTGGAATAATGCCTAAGGTAAGTCCGNTGTAATCGGTCTCAGGCNAAGGGGTGAAGCTGAACGAGCCATCATGTGGATCGCNGTTNACCAAGCCCGGCANTGAGCCCGGTCGCTCNGAAATCGCTCTCCACCCTTCGGCGGGCACCGTGGAGACGGTCAGNCTGCCNGTGTAGTTCGGCGCGAGCCGATAGGNCCATCGTCCATCGGCGCCGACCTGCGGGCTTGCCAATAGCGCACCGGCATCGTCCAGCAGCNNAATGGTNCCTGCNTTCGTNCCNACCTCGTCGCCCGTGGCAGAGCCATCGTGCGCGACCCCGCCGCGNCCATCATCCCGGATCAGCTGGCCNGAAATTTCACCGCCCGAGGTTGCNAGAGCGATCGTGACGCTGGCTTCGTCGTCGTCGGCAATCCCGTCCTGCAAGTCATCTTGGGCNAGACCAACGGCTGGATCACTGTCGAGGTCGGGTAGGGAACTGCTCACGATCTCAACGACGTTTGTATAGTTGCCACCCGCCGTGACACGGACACGTATGGTAAGGGTTTCNGTCGCACCCGGCAGAATTTCATCGACGAACCAAAGCCCTGTACTTGGGTCGAANTANTCGCCNGTCGGAGGNGCCGTGTCGCTGATATAGGCGAAACCNGCGGGGATGCTTTCAATCACCTTGACNCCCGAAGGCGAGCCNGGGCCGTCGTTTGTCACGCTGATCACCCAGTCGATGATGTCGCCTTCGACAGCGGTTGTGACGGGAGAGGTGGTGCCCGCTTGAAAGGCCTCTTTGGTGATNGAGAGGTCAGAAAACTGCGGATCGAANCCAAAGTCGTAGGCCACTGTNAAGGCNCCNGAATCGGCNTTTACACCAACGAGGGGGTTTGANGTTCCGATCTGCGCGCCGGGGGGGAGGTCTGCGTCATTCACATCGACCTCTACCCGGTAGGTGGTGCCCGCAGGCAANCCGACAAAGGCGTATGTTCCGTCAGGCTCGGTATCGACGGTCCGGATGAAGCTNTCATCGTCCAGATCATTCGGCGTTGCGTTATCGGAGTANAAATCCACNCGGATNCCGCCCGCCAAGTTCTCTTCNGCNCCGTCTTTNATNTCGGAACCGTCTTGATCGACATAGATATTGCCCCCCAGACCGGACAGTACGAAAGGTGTCCCGCCGCGGCACGAGGTGCCATCGCTGAAACCGCCCTCATCCGTACCCGTTGCCAGTCTTAANCGATTGCCGGTCGACGTATCGATTAGGTAGATTGAGTTCGATACCTCTTCATAGGCGTACATCTGGCCGTTCTCGTCAAAGAAAACCGCNGACCAGATGCCCGTATAAACACTGGGCCCAAATTCCACCACNGTGGAGAAACCGGCGAGACCATTGTTCGCGAACACGCGAAACAGGCTGCCGGTGTCTTCGTTGATGCCGTANATGAATCCGTCCAATGGATTTACGGCGAAATCGGACACCGTGACGGCTTGGGANAGGGTCAATTGCCCGGCATCNATNGGNNTGTTGGGGTCGGTCAAATCCAACAACTGCCAGGTGACGTCGTCTGCTTCGTAGANCANTNTACCGTTGGGCAAGATATCNCCCGCATCTTCGGCCNNTTCGGCGCTGTTTGGGAATGAAGGCATTTNGGTNAAGTTNCCGGTGCCGTCCACGCGCCACAGCTCATCTTTGCCGGGGCGGACGCCATAGATATAGCCATCNANTTCGTTGTATCCCCAGCCGGCTNCNANCCGGCGCGGCGCTGTCCCGANGGTTTGNGATGACATNGANTANCCCGACCCNGTGTCGGTAAAGCGCAGNTTGCGNAACTGNGTTGGNTCGTCNGACAGCAGGTATAGGCCACTGTCGCAGGAAACCGGAGGAACATCGCCGGAAACTGTCAGCCTGTAGTCCTCAACCTCTCCGTCNAGTGCGACGGGNACNACGCCNTCGGTGGTCGACCATCGGAACCGCGCGAATGTCGGCGTGAGCACGGAACTTCCNGGNACGTTCACATCAAATCGGATCTCGCCATTCAGCGTGCCATCTTTATCCGAAGCGCTGCCGTCTTGCAGATCAGAGGCGATCTGCTCTGTGGCGTCGAAGAGCCCGTTGCCGTTAAAGTCGATCCACGCCTGAAGATAGGCCACGCCGCCTGTCAAACTACCGACCCCGCCGGTCACCTCGTTTACGAAAACGGTTATNTCTGTCGTNCCGCCAGCAAANAGCNGGGGGAGCGTGACCCCGTCTTCGTCGTCATTNCCNTCNAGATCGTCGCCCAAAGCATCTGCACTTGCTTGNGAGGCAGCCTCGGGGTCNGGAGGGAGNGCCCCNAANTAGGTCCCCGCGATGCCGGTTTCAGCGATGATGTGCAAAGGGTCGCCATAGCTTGCCGGAGCATCACCGCGATCGACCAGAGGGGCCGCNGCGATATTGATCGNGTAGTCTTCGACCTCCCCATCCAAGGAGACATCGGCCACGCCGACGACCGGAGTTGTAGACCACCGAAAGCGGGCAAAGGTCTGGTCTAGTACNGCGTCACCCGGNACAATCACGTCAAATTGGATCAGGCCATCGCCCGCNACCTGATCCCCNCCGGTGCCATCGTCNTGCAAATCGCGCGCGATTTCTTCGGNGGTTGCAAGGGCCATGACATCGTTGCCGTCGTAGTCGATCCAAGCGGTCAAAAAGCCACCGTCGCCTTGGACACGTGCTTCTAGTGTTGCGATAAANCCTTGGATGAGCGGGGGAATCGTTATGCCATCGTCATCNTCCGACCCCGCATCATCGGCGTTCCCTGGCNCNGCATCGCTTGTCAAAGCATCGCCCAGATAGACCNTGGNCTCTGACCCCATCGTATGGAGNGCATCCCCATANATCGANGGNGCGTCGGTAAAGTCGGCACAGGCTTGGATGTCGGTCAGTTGCAGAGATCCGGCGAANTTTGCGNTGTTGTTTTTGCGGGTGCCNTGATCGATCACGANCCGATCAACCGGGGCGCCAAANCCGACTTCNACGGCNAAATTNTCGGGTANGGCNGNTGTCGAGAATGNGCTGTCGCGCTCTGCCAAAACAGAACCATCNGCATTGGCCCGGCGAAACATGGAGGCCGAAAGCGGGCCGTCGGCGATGGCAGGTTGCACGCGCACGCCATTGCGTTCGCCATAGATCGCTACGGATTCGTCNAATTCCAAGCTCGTGACGTAGAAAAGGACGGAGTCCATGGGGGTGTCAAAATCAATATTCAAGGTGGCATATTGCTGTGTGAACACGGGATTGCCGCCATACCCGGCGGAGTAGAGTTCATTTGCGTTTCCGATCGCGGCTGCGCGGCCAATTCTGGCATCAGCGTTTGNAGTTGCANTGAGTGAACCGCCGACNCCATAGCGGGTGAAAGTAGATGTCGCGCCGAGGGCTGCAGGGCTGTCAGATGTCCAATCGACGATTNAAAACCGCGTTCCAGAACAGGTTGGAAGCGTATCGGCTGGCACGGCGGTGACGTTAACGCTGACGCTGTCGGTATCGGCACCGCCTTCATCGCTGGAATTCGCGGCATCGGCGGTGATGCTGCCTCCCGCCGCGGTAGAGACATAGGCATCAAACTCNATGGCGCCGCTTCCAAGGCCGTTCAAGCTGGTCATCGGAAGGAGCGGGAAAGTGCCGTTTGTCGGGGTGGTNGCAGGGCGGATGTCTTCGCCCGAGATGACCTGAAANTTCGTCGTACCCGAAATTTCTGGCGGCAGGGTNACCGAGGTTTGCACATTGGTCATGGGGCTNAGCGACGTATTCACATAGCTGACNCGGTAGGTCAGCGTGGCGCCCTGCGGAACGTCGCCCCCCGAATAGGGGGTGCCGTTTACTGCTGTAATGGAGATTGATACGAAAAGGTCCTCAGGCCCCGCAGGTGAGACGGCTGAGGTTCCGGCGACCCAGTAGCGCCACGGGTTGTCGTTCCCGGCAGAGGCGCCTTCGGCGGAGTCTCCGCCGTGACCTTCGGCATTGAAATATCCAATGTTGGCCGGGTCGCTGACTTTCACTTCCATGACGGCGTAATAAGTCTCTCCCTGCGCGATCCCGCCGAAGGCGTAGCGCACTGCGTTTGTGCCGCTCGGCAAAAAGGACGCGGCGCTGCTATTCAGGTTAAACCCCGCGGTCGTTTCGGTGCAGGCTTCGTAAGAGTTAACGCCCGGGTCCAGCGTTTCGGGAAAGACTGAACCGGCGCCAGTGGCAGGCCCGTCTGGCCCCGCGAGCAGCGGATCATCCGCTTCGCAGGAACCGGGATAGCTGATCCGGTTCCAAGGGCCGGTGGTGCCGTAACGGTCCCAATCGGATCCTGAATCCGGGCCTGCCACGGGGCTGCCCGCGCGAAAGGGTGTCGCCCCCCGACCGCCCGTAATCGTGGTCTCTTCTTGTGTTGAGAAACCGTTTGGGTCGATTGTCCCCCCAGAACCGAATGCGTTGATCTGAACCGCGTCCCATTTGTTGTGAACGCGGGCGGTGCCGGTGCCGCCAACGCTGCTCCAAGGGCTGCCATTCGTGGGATTGACGAGGTACCCGTTTTCTAAAGTGGCGATATCCGACCCGTTTGCGAACAATGCAGTATCCGGACGGGTTGAGTAGAAAATACCAGTATCGCCATAGATATAGGCCAGCCCGGCATTGCAATTGGCGATGGAAAACCCCGCTGCCTGGCACTGCGCCGTGTCAGAGGGAGCCCAGCCGTTGGGAGAGATATCAAACGCTTGCTGGCCCTTCGGACCCCAACCCTTAGACACGCCAGACCCCGTCGAGGCACGCGCCGGGCGGGCGTCGCGGGCCGCGCCTGTAGCATCAGTTATATAGGCGGATGCGACTTCGGTCCCGGCGGGCACATACAACGTGGCATAGCCGCCCGGACCATCAAGCGTGCCTTCGGCTATGACGGGAAAGTCGGCAATGATGGCAATGTTATCACCAGCTGAAATCGGCGGCAGCCCCGCCGCGACCCGGTCCGCGATCTGTTGACGGCTTGCATCGGTCAGCGAAACGCCGCCGCCGCCCAGCCATGCGCCGTGCGAAAGCACCATGGTTGAAAAACAAAGCCAAAAGAATGCCCCCAGAACGGCCTTGGCGCTCGCGCAGAATAATCTAAAGAATATCATGACTTACTCTCAATTTGTCCTGCACTAGGCTTTCATCAGGTAACTTTTGCGTCAATCTGAGCAGGTGGGTCTCGGGCATATGCTTTGGGCTAGGTTTGCTAGGCCTTAGAGAGATTTCTTAACCGCGCAGGGTTAACTATGTATTGAAGGGCGACAGGGTCTGATGATTGCGGCTGCTGGATGCCGGGCGCGTGCCGCGCGCGCTTGGCGCTGTCGCCAGCGTCGGCGCGCCAAGACGACATCCGGGGTTGAGCGCGGCCCTATGGGCCCCGTCGTCAGGTCTTGGCCGTGAGGCAAAACAGTCGTTAACCAAAATTAAACCAGTCCCTCCCTATCAAGGATGTGAAAGGGAGAATTTGATGAAACATCTTGTTATATTGGGATTTCTCACCGGATCGCTGGCGGCCTGTGTCGAACCTCCGGCCTCACCCATGGAAGCCGCGGCGCGGCGGGCGGCGGCGGCGGAATTGACCGCCAAACAATGTGCAGGCTTTGCGGGCGGCTATGAGAGCGTGCGCAAATTGCGGCACGACGCGAACCAGAATATCGCCACGGCACGGCGGCTTGGGGCGACGGATGCGACGATTGCCAAGGCGCGAACGGATGTGCGCATGGCCTTTGATATGCAGGTCGCCTTCTCCAATCCGCAGCAGGCTTGCAACATGATGGTGGGCGAACTGGCTTGGGCTACGGGATGACCCGCTCTAGCGATGCGCCACGTCGAGCCAGATCGGCAGATGGTCCGACGCGCGGCGGGTCTGCGACGTCTCGACCACGCCGCCTTGGCGCACTGTCAGATGCTGATCCAACGCCATGCGATCAAGAAAAGCCACGGGCATCCGGGCGTGATAGCTCTTGCCGGGTGCATGGATCGTAAAACGTTTCGCCAAGCGCCCCAGCCCGACCTTTTGCGACCATTCGTTCAGATCGCCCGCGATCAGCGTGGGGCAGGCGGCGCAGGCATCAAGGTGAGCGATCATGGCGCTTAACTGTTCCTTGCGGGAGGGGCGCAGCAGGCCAAGATGCGAGGCGATGACCCGCAATTGCCGCGCGCCGATGTGCAGGTCGGCCACCATGGCACCGCGCGGCTCGACCCCCGGCAGGGTCAGATGCGCCACCTGATCGATCTTGGCGGAGGGGCGCACCAAAACGGCGTTGCCGTGCCAGCCTATGCTGACATCGCTTGGCGTCGGCACAGGGCGCATGCCCGTGATCTCTTCGACCCGATCCAGCGGCAGGGCAGAGGGGCGCGGGGCGCGGCGGCGGTCGGCTTCTTGCAGCACCACCACATCTGCATGCAAGCTGCGGATGATCCGCATGATCCGCTCCGGATCGCGGCGTCTATCGGTGCCCAGGGCCTTGCGGATGTTATAGCTGACGATGCGCAGCGATTGGGGGGCGACGGCGGGGATCATAGAACAGGCGCTCCCAAACGAAACAGCCCCTCGGCCACCTTGCGGATCATCCCCGTCGGAGGCTTCTCCATGGCGCAGTGTTCGGAGAGATGTTCAAACCAGTCATGCAGCTTTGCGACCGACCCCGCATCATAGACAAAAAGTGTCACCTCAAAGTTCAGCAACATGCTGCGCACGTCGAAATTGGCGGTGCCCACAAGCCCCATATCATCGATGATCCCGGCTTTGGCGTGGATCATCCCGGGCTGGTAATACAACACGTGGCCGCCAGCTTCGTGCAGGTCGCGCAGGTAGGCACCGCGGGCAAAATCCGCCAGCCGTTGGTTGGAGCGTTCGGGCACCAGCACTCGCACATCCACACCGCGGCGGGCTGCGGTCGTCAAAGCCGCACCAAGTGCTTCGGTCGGCACGAAATAGGGGGTCACGAGCCAAATCCGCGCCTCAGCCAAATGCAGCGCGCGGATCAGACCGTCGTGCAGCGGGTCTTCGGTGATATCGGGGCCGGAAGGAACCAATTGCACTGTGGCGGTCCCGCCCGTATGCGCCGCGACCGAGGGGGCAGGGTCCAAAGCCTCCCCGCTGGCCACGCCCCAATCCGAGCGGAAAACATCGCCGAAACTCTGCACTGCGCGCCCCTCAAGCAAGAAGGCCAGATCGGTCCAGCCGTCCTGAAGCGCCGTGGGGCCGAGGTAGTGCGCGCCGATGTTCATGCCGCCTGAAAAGACCCGCGCATCATCCGCGATAATCATTTTGCGGTGGTTGCGCAGGTTCAGGTGGCCTGAGCCCGGCACTTGCAACAGCGGTGAATAAAAGCGCACGTCACCCCCTGCCGCACGCAGGCGGCGCAGTGCCGCGGCCGGGCCGCGCAGGGTGCCCAAACGGTCCATCAGCAGCCGAACTTTGACACCGGCCTTGGCGCGTTCGGTCAGCGCATCGACAAAGATACGGCCGGTGTCGTCATTGGCAACGATGTAGAAAAGCGCGTCGATCCGTTTCTCGGACCCTTGGATCAGCGCCATCACGGCTTCATGCGCCGCTGTCGGATCACCCAAGAGCCGCAGGTCTTGCCCATGGGCGGCGGCGGGCAGGCCGAAATACTGCATCGTCGCGTCCAGCGTATGCACCGGACGGGGCGGCGGCCCTCCGGTTTCCCCTTTGAGGAAATGCACCGGGGAGTAGCGCGAAGATTGTTTGCGAAAGCCCAGCCCGAGAAACAACGGCACCGCCACCCATGGCAGCGCGATGATGAACAGCAGCCAAGCCGCCGTCGATTGCGGCGTGCGGCGCTGTTGCAAAATCACGATCGCCGCCAGCAGCGTCAGGATCACGATGATGACGATCTCTAGATGGGTGGTGATCCAAGACATGGGGTGGGGTCTGCTCCTTCTTGCTGACAATAGAGGCAAATAACCCGTTCACCTTTGACAGCAAGCCTTGGTCGGTGTCAGGCGTCGAGGAATGATTTTAGTGTGGTTTTTAAGGTAGTGGCTTTGAACGACGGATCCTGCTTGCAATGCTACCGTCGGTGCAGGGCCGATCCGCGCAGGCTTTTTTGCACTTGGGTGACAGTGACTGGGGCTGCATTATCCGTATTGCGGCGGCAAGTATCTGATGCATCTTGATAATTATCGCTAGGCCCCAAGGCGGAAACACACTTGATACATAACTTAAGCGGCGGTTGGCCGAGGGTATGTTGCAAATGTGCGACAATCAGCGCATCGCAAATCTGTGAAGTGAAAAAACTGAAACCCAATACTAGATGAGGCGTTGCGTAAGTGACCCTGCGGCGAGGATCGCAGGTCACCTGTATTTAAGGAGCAGAACATGAAACGCACGACAACAATCGCCAGCATCGCCCTGATCGCATCCAGCGCCTTCGCGGGTGCAGCAGCAGCCGGNTCGCTGGAAGACACCACAGTTGAAGCACCGGTTTTCACACCTGCGCCGACACCCGTGGCCGTTGATGGCGACTGGACAGGCTTCTACACCGGTCTTCANGTTGGTCAAACCGACATCGACAGCGACAGCGGCACCCTTGACGGTGACGACACGTCCTACGGTTTCCACGCCGGTTACGACTATGACTTCGGCAAGTTCGTACTGGGTGGTGAACTCGACTATGACAAAACCGACATCGACCTGGGCAACACAGGCGTCGCCGCGGATTCCGTTGCACGCGCNAAGCTGAAAGCCGGTTACGACTTCGGCAACACGCTGGTCTATGCAACAGCTGGTGCAGCCCGCGCCGACACCGACGTTGGTGACGAAACTGGCCCNTTCGCCGGTCTGGGCGTCACATATAAAGTCACAGACCGTTACACCGTCGGTGGCGAAGTGCTGCAGCACAAATTCGATGACGTAGGCGGCACAGGCGACGATCTGGACGCGACAACCATCTCCCTGCGTGGTTCCATGCGCTTCTAATCTNTCTTGGCGGGGTAACTCGCTTGGATAGGGGGCCGGCTTCCGAAAGGAGGCCGGCCTTTTNTGTGCNGANAGGCNNCGTGGCGGGCATNTCNTNTGGCAAAGATGGGCANTGCNGCCCNCAANCAGGCTGTCTTCGNCCGTNANGNCCNNGCGCTNCGCGCATAAAACTTAANCGGACAAGGGGCTTGGCGCAGGGCGGCGGGCTTGCTACAACCCGGTCATGAACACCGCAACGCTCATTATTTGCTGCATTACCCGCTGAGACATCCCCGCGGGCCGCTGTTCACGTCATTCCCATTCTGACAAAACTATGCCAAGCCCGCGTCACACCCGCGCAAGGACGCCTGCCCATGACCCGTGACCTGACGATCAAGCTGCACAACACCGCCACCCGGAAGAAAGAGGATTTCACGCCGATTGATGCGCAGAATGTGCGGATGTATGTCTGCGGTCCCACGGTCTATGACCGCGCGCATCTGGGCAACGCGCGGCCCGTGATCGTGTTTGATGTGCTCTACCGTCTGCTACGGCATGTCTATGGCCCCGAACACGTTACTTACGTGCGCAACTTCACCGATGTCGATGACAAGATCAACGCCCGCGCCGCCGACAGCGGGCGCAGCATCGGCGAGATCACAGCCGAGACGACCCAGTGGTATCTGGACGACATGGCCGCCGTGGGCGCCTTGGAGCCCGACCACATGCCTCGCGCGACACAGTATATCCCCCAGATGGTCGCAATGATCCGCGGGCTGATCGATGAGGGCTACGCCTATGAGGCCGAGGGCCATGTGCTGTTCCGGGTGCGTAAATATGCCGAATATGGCGCGCTTTCGGGCCGGTCGGTCGACGATATGATCGCAGGCGCGCGGGTTGAAGTCGCGCCTTACAAAGAAGACCCGATGGATTTCGTACTCTGGAAACCTTCGGACGAGGGCACTCCGGGGTGGGAGTCGCCTTGGGGGCAGGGCCGTCCGGGCTGGCATATCGAATGCTCCGCCATGGCGCATGACCTGCTGGGGGAGCGTTTCGACATCCACGGCGGCGGCATCGACCTGCAGTTCCCGCACCATGAGAATGAGATCGCCCAATCCAAATGCGCGGGCCACGGGTTCGCCAACTACTGGCTGCACAATGAGATGTTGCAGGTCGAGGGCAAGAAAATGTCCAAGAGCTTGGGCAATTTCTTTACCGTGCGNGATCTGCTGGATCAGGGCGTGCAGGGCGAGGTGATCCGCTTCGTGATGCTCTCGACCCATTACCGTAAGCCGATGGACTGGACCGAGAAAAAGCGTGAGGAGGCCGAGAAGACCCTCCGCAAATGGTATCTTCAGGCGGCGGAGGCTGAGGCCGCGACGCCTTCACCGGACCTCGTCACACTCTTGGCGGATGACCTCAACACCCACGGTGCGCTGACCGAATGCCACCGTCTGTCGAATGCGGGCGATACGGCGGGTCTGCGCGGCGCGCTCTCGCTTTTGGGGCTGATGGATGAGTTGATCCCCGATTGGGCNGCGGTGCAGGCGCTGGATCTGAGCGATATCGAAGCCTTTCTGAGTGATGCCCGTGCCACCGCGATGGAGACCAAGGATTTCGCGCAGGTTGATCGGATCAAAACCGCGCTCACCTCTGTTGGGATCGAAGTCCAGATGAGCAAGGACGGCGTGAAACTGACCCCACCGCCCGGCTTTGATCGGGCGCAGCTGGAGGGGCTGTTGTGACGCGCGAACGTCTCTGGCTTTATGACACCACGCTGCGCGATGGGCAGCAGACCCAAGGCGTTCAATTCTCCACCGACGAGAAACGCCAGATCGCCGAGGCGCTGGATGCGCTTGGCGTGGACTATATCGAAGGCGGTTGGCCCGGTGCGAACCCAACCGACAGCGCGTTCTTCGACGCGGCACCGCCCACCTCGGCACGGCTCACCGCTTTTGGCATGACCAAACGCGCGGGCATGTCGGCGGAAAATGACGACGTTTTGGCCGCCGTNTTGAACGCNGGGACGCAGTCGGTCTGCATCGTCGGCAAGACCCATGACTTCCACGTCAAAACCGCNCTTGGCATCACGCTGGCGGAAAACACCGACAACATCGCCAAATCCATCGCCCATCTGGTCGCCCAAGGGCGCGAGGCGCTGTTTGATGCCGAACATTTTTTCGACGGCTATAAGGCCAACCCCGACTACGCGCTTGAGGCAATCCGCGCGGCCTATGACGCAGGTGCGCGCTGGATCGTGCTCTGCGACACCAATGGCGGCACGCTGCCCGAAGAGATCGGCCGCATCACCCGCGATGTGATCGCCGCAGGCATCCCCGGTGACCGGCTGGGCATTCACACCCATGACGACACCGAAAACGCCGTGGCCTGCACGCTGGCCGCCGTCGACGCAGGCGCGCGCCAAATCCAAGGCACGCTGAACGGGCTGGGCGAGCGGTGCGGCAACGCCAATCTGACCACCCTGATCCCGATCCTGCTGCTGAAAGANCCNTANGCCAGNCGCTTTGAGATCGGTGTNAGCCGTGACGCGCTGCGCGGGCTGACCCGCACCAGNCGGATGCTGGACGAAATCCTTAATCGCGTGCCGATGAAACAGGCGGGCTTNGTNGGNTCNTCGGCNTTNGCGCATAAGGCGGGGCTGCATGCCAGCGCCATNGCCAAAGACCCCAGCACCTATGAACATATCGACCCCGCNNTGGTCGGCAATACCCGCGTCATTCCGATGTCGAACCAAGCNGGGCAATCCAATCTGCGCAAACGGCTGAGCGATGCCGGTNTGGCCGTGGCCAAGGGCGANCCGGCGCTTGGCCGGATCTTGGAAGTGGTNAAGGACNGNGAGGCGCAGGGCTATGCCTATGACACCGCACAGGCGAGTTTCGAACTTCTCGCCCGCGACGTGATGGACCAGTTGCCGCATCTGTTCGAGGTGGAGCGTTACCGCGTCACGGTCGAACGTCGCCGCAATGCCGAGGGCCGGATGGTTAGCCTTTCCGAAGCGGTCGTGGTGGTCGATGTCGACGGAGAAAAACGGCTCTCGGTCTCGGAATCGCTGGACGAGGATGGCGCGGACCGTGGTCCGGTCAACGCCCTGTCCAAGGCGCTGGTCAAAGACCTCGGCAAATACAGCAGCCTTCTGGATGACATGCGTCTGGTTGACTTCAAAGTACGCATCACCCAAGGCGGCACCGAAGCCACCACCCGCGTCATCATCGACAGCGAAGACGGGCAGGGGCGGCGCTGGTCCACGGTGGGCGTCAGCGCCAACATACTCGACGCCTCCTTCGAGGCATTGCTAGATGCGATACGTTGGAAATTGATCCGGGACCGCGCCCAATGACAGACGATATGACCGCCTTTTTCACTCTGCACCGTGACCTCCCGCGCGAGGGGCCGGGGGAGCCTTCGGACGTGAACTGGGCTGTGGAACAGGTCGACTTGCCCGCGCGGGCCGAGATTGCCGATGTGGCCTGCGGCCCCGGCAGCGACATCGGCGCACTCCGCGCGGCGATCCCGCAGGGGCATGTCACCGCACTCGATAAGACCGCGCATTTCGTCGACACCGCGCGGGGTCGTTTCGTGGCGGATGGCAATGTGACCCTGTTGCGCGCCGATATGGCCGCCATCGCCAATGAATACGACCTGATCTGGTGCGCCGGTGCGGTCTACTTCCTTGGCGTGACCGAGGCGCTGACCCGCTGGCGCAAATCCCTGCGCGCGGGTGGCGTGGTGGCATTCTCCGAACCTTGCTGGTTGACCGATGCCCCCTCGGACGAAGCCCGTGCGCAATGGGCCGACTATCCGGCGATGAGCAACGCAGATGGCATCGCCGACCGGGTCCGCGCGGCAGGGTATGAGGTCGTGGCGACCCGCGTTCTGTCGGATGAGGCATGGGAGAATTACTACACTCCGCTGGAGGCCCGCATCGAAAAGCTGCGCCCCGGCGCGGATGACGCATTGGCACAGGTGCTTGATGCAACAGAGGCGGAAATCGCCTGCTGGCGCGCGCACGGGGACGAATTTGGCTATCTGTTGACGGTGGCACGCCCCGCATGACCTTCGACGCCGATCTGAACGCCTGCGCCGCCATGGTAGAGCGCGCTGACCCATGGCGCTTTCGCGCGGCCATGGCCGCCCCCGTCGAGACGCGCAAGCTGCTCTTCCCGCTCTATGCCTTCAACGTCGAAGTCGCCCGCGCGCCATGGGTCACGCAAGAGGCGATGATCGCCGAGATGCGCCTGCAATGGTGGCGCGACGCGCTGGAAGAGATTGCCAAGGGCGGCCCGGTGCGGCGACATGAAGTCACCACGCCGCTGGCCCGTGTGATCACCCCAGAGGATGCAGAACTGCTCGACGAACTCGTCGCCGCGCGGCGGTGGGATATCTACAAATACCCGTTTGAGAATGCAGGCCACTTCGAGCGCTACATCGACCAGACCGCCGGCCATCTGATGTGGGTCACCGCGCGCCGCCTTGGTGCGACGCAAGAAGCGATCGTGCGCGACGCGGCCTATGCCACTGGCATCGCAGCATGGTTCTGCGCCATACCGAATCTGGAGGAAGCGGGCCGCGTGCCGCTTCTCGATGGCACGGCAGAAGGGGTTTCGGCCCTTGCCAAGGAGGCGTTGGACCGCCTGAAATCTGCGCGGGCCAAACGGGGGCAGATCCCAAAGGCGGCGCGGGCCGCATTGTTGCCTGCCGCCCATGCCGGACCTGTTTTGCATGCGGCCGTAGCAGACCCGCAAAAGGTCTCCGAAGCAGGCTTGCCTGACCCGCGCCGCCATTTCGCGCTGCGGGCCATGGCGTCTCGCTGGTAGGCGCTTAGCTCAGCTGCGTCTCTCTGCGGCTGCGCAGCACCAGCCAGATCAGCGAGCCGCCGGCCAGCACCAAGAATGGCACCATGGCAAAGTTCACCGCGGCCCAGCCTTCTTGCGCCGTGCCGCCTGAGCAGTTCATTAAACCGCCCGACGCCAGCGAGGCAACGGTCACACCTCCAAAGACCAACAGATCGTTCAACCCCTGCATCCGCCCGCGCTCATGCGGCTCATGCGCGCCGGCGAGCATCGTGGTCGCACCGATAAATCCAAAGTTCCAGCCCAGCCCCAAGAGGATCAGCGCGACAAAGAAGTTGCCCAGTTCCACCCCTTGCAGCGCCACTAGGCCGGCGGCGGCAAGGATTGCGATGCCGAGGCCCATGATACGCTCGACCCCGAAACGGTTGATCAGATGACCGGTAAAGAACGACGGCGCGAACATCGCCAGCACGTGGCCAGTGACCACATAGCCCGCATTGTCTTGGCTATATCCGCAGCCGACGACGGCCAGCGGGGTCGAAGTCATCACAAGGTTCATCAAGGCATAGGCCACCATGGCGCAGATCACCGCCACGGCGATGCGCGGCGTCGTCAAAATCTCCCAACGGCTGCGGCCCTTAGGCGCGTCATGCGCCGGGATCGGCGGCTTGGGGATATCGATGAAAAGAAACAGCAGCGCGCCGATGAGGTTTACCGCCACCACCGCCAGATAGGTGCCAAGAAAGGGCACCACGAGGCTGCCCGAGGTCGCCGTGGCAAGCTGCGGCCCGATGATGGCCGAGACCAGACCGCCCGCCATCACATAAGAGATCGCCTTGGGTCGGAAGTCATCCGACGCGGTATCGGCGGCGGCGAAACGGTAAAACCCTTGGGCAGACATATAGACGCCCGTCAGCAGGGAGCCGAGCAAAAAGACCGGGAAAGACGCGAGATAGAGCCCATAGGCCGCGACCGCGCCGCCCAATGCTCCGCCCGCAGCCCCCAGAAAGAACCCCGCCCGGCGGCCATAGCGTTGCATGATGGCCGACACCGGCGTCGCCGAGAGCATGGAGCCCAGCACGATCATCGAAATCGGCAGTGTCGCAAGACAGACATTGGTCGCCAGTGATTGCCCGGCCAACCCTCCGACGAGGAAAATCATCGGCATCTGCGCACCGAGAAAGGCCTGTGCTGCCACCAGCACCGCTACGTTGCGCCGGGCGCGTCTGTCGTCGATCATGTCTGAATTCCTCACTTCCCGCCAAGGCGTAGCCCTGCCGATGCGTAAGGGCAAGCCCGGCCCCGGTTTTTGCGCCTCCGATCCCGCTTGCGCCCGGCGGCAAGCTCGCCGATGATTGCGCCAATGACCGCCCCGAACCGTCCCTCGCTGAACCTTCTTCTGCTCGCTGGCACTGCCGAGGCGCGGCAGCTTGGCTTCGCCTTGGCTGAGGCCGGGCACAGGGTCACCGCGTGGCTGACGGAACCGCCGCGCGGGAGCAATCAGATGCCGATGGCGTTTGAGATGCGCGACCCAGAAGACACCACCGCTTTGCTGCGCGACATGGCGGGTTTTGACGCGGTTTTGGACCTCAGCCATGGGTTCGACGCGGTGCTGAGCCACGTAGGCTTTGCCGCTGCCGCCGCGTTGGATAAGCCCTTTGCCAGTTTTGCGCGCCCCGGCTGGGCTTTGGATGATGCGCTGCTGCGGTCGGTCCCTGATGTGCCCGCCGCCGCCCGTGCGGTGCCGCCCGGCGCCCGCGTCTTTGCCGCCACCGGATGGGCCAGCCTGCCACAGTTTCTGCCCTTTGAGGGGGCGCGCCTCATGCTGCGCCAGACCAGCCGCCATGACCGGCCCGCACCCTATGACTTTGTCGATCTGATCTTCGGCGATCCGCCCTTTACCGTAGCGGCTGAGACCGCGCTGTTTCGTGACCTTGGCGTTGACCTGCTGATCTGCCGCAACCTTGGCGGCGCGGCCAGCCGCCCCAAGGTCGACGCCGCACTTGCCCTTGGCTTGCCGGTGATCCTCATTGAAAAGCCGCGCCTGCCAGAGGGGGCGCGCTGCCTGAACGACCTTGACGCGATGATGGACTGGGTGGCGCAGCTGTGAGCCTTGCGCCCCCGATCACCTGTGACGCCGATGTGGCCGAGGGAGCCGCTTGGCTGGCCGAGGCCGAGTCGCGCTTTGCCATGGCGCTTGCACGCACCGGTCCGCTGCCACTACGTCTGCGCCCACCGGGTTTTGCGGGCCTTCTCGACATCATTGTGGGGCAACAGGTGAGCGTGGCGTCTGCCCGGGCGATCTATGCGCGGCTGGTGGAGGCGGGGTTGGACTGCCCTGAAAACGTCCTGCGCGTGGGCGACGATGGTCTGCGCGCCGCGGGGCTGAGCCGCCCCAAAGCGCGCTATGTGCTGGCCCTGGCAGAGCGGGAGTTTGACTTTGACGCGCTACATTGGCTGTCCGATGACGACGCCATTGCCGCGTTGGTCGCCATGCCGGGCATCGGGCCGTGGACCGCGCAGGTCTATGTGATGTTCTGCATGGGCCGTCGCGACATCTTTCCCAGTGGCGATCTTGCGTTGCAAGAAGCCGCGCGGGGGCTGTTTGATCTGCCCGCGCGCCCGACGCCAAGAGAGCTTACCGCCATGGCCGCCGCTTGGTCACCTTGGCGGTCGGTTGCGGCGCGCTTGCTCTTTGCCTACTACCGGGTGTTGAAACAAAAGGAAGGATTGTCATGACACGGGTTTTGAACGCCGAGCGCCGCGAGCCGGTCTCTGGCACCACACGGTCGGTTGTGGTGTTCCTGCATGGTTATGGGGCCAATGGCGCTGACCTGCTGGGCCTCGCCGATCCGCTGAGCGAGCATCTGCCCGATACGCTCTTCGTTGCCCCCGATGCGCCCGAAGCCTGCGCCGGTGCGCCGATGGGGTTCCAGTGGTTCCCGATCCCGTGGATCGACGGATCGTCCGAAGAGGAATCGATGCGCGGCATGATGAGCGCGGTCGAAGACCTCGACGCCTTTCTTGACGCGCTGATGGTGGACGAAGATGTGCTGCCTGAGCAGGTCGTGCTGTTTGGCTTTTCGCAAGGCACGATGATGTCGCTGCATGTGGCCCCGCGTCGTGAGGATGCGGTGGCGGGGATCGTGGCCTTTTCGGGCCGCCTGCTGAACCCCGAGGCGCTGGCCGAAGAGGCGCGCGTCAAGCCGCCGGTGCTGTTGGTGCATGGGGATGCCGACGATGTGGTGCCGCCGCAATCCCTGCCCCAGGCCGCCGAAGCCCTGCAAGAGGCCGGATGGCAGGACGTCTACGCCCATGTGATGAAGGGCACCGGCCATGGCATCGCGCCGGATGGGCTGAGCGTGGCGCTGGCCTTTATGCGCGACAAACTGGGGCTTTAACCCTTCATCTCATCCCAGAGCCACGGCTCTGCGAATTCGACCGAATTGCCAGCTGGGTCGCGCACATACAGAGAGCGCGCCCCGTTGGGCCAGTCAAAGCTGGTGTCTTTCTCGACCCCGGCGGCCCGCAGCCGGGTTTCTATCGCGGCAATCTCATGTCGTTTCATCGCAAAGCAGACATGCCCCGGCCCCCGCGCCCCATGGGGTGGCACCGGCATCTTCGGATTGCCGGGCGGCTGGCTTGTTGCCGTGGGATTGAAGACCAGCAAGACCGAGGGGCCGAGCGCAAAGAACATATGCCGCCCCGGCACCTCTTGAAACAGTTTCAGCCCCAGAATGTCGCGGTAAAACTCCCGCGCTGGATCCAAATCATCGACGTAAACGGCGGCTTCGAGCAGGGACTGCGGGGCGGGCGCATCGGGCAGGGGGCTTTTCATCATGCCACAAGGTTAACAAACTCTGCCCATCTGTCACGCCTCTGTCGTAATCTTTGGGCAAAACCGGCGACATCTAGTGGTTCACCTTTGTCTTGCCAGAGAGAAACCGCGAGATATAGTGACTAAAACGGGCAGAGGACGCGACCAGATGGACGGCGATTTCAGGACCGAATTTACCCGCCACCCGGCGGCGCTCAAACACCACCCCGCGCTGGTGCTCAACGCGGATTATCGGCCATTGTCTTATTATCCGCTGTCGCTGTGGCCGTGGCAAGAAGCGGTAAAGGCCAAATGGCTCGACCGGGTCGAGATCGTCGCCGAATATGACGAGGTGGTGCGCAGCCCCTCTACGGTGATTAGGATACCTTCGGTTGTCGTCCTCAAAGACTATGTCAAACCTCAAAAGCGCGTGGCCTTCACGCGCTTTAATTTATTCCTAAGGGATGAATTTCGCTGCCAATACTGCGGTGCGAAAGGGGATCTGACCTTTGACCATGTGGTGCCGCGCGCCGCCGGGGGGGTGACGAGTTGGCAAAACGTGGTCGCCGCCTGTAGCCCCTGCAACCTGCGCAAAGGCTCGCGGCCCCTGCACCGCACGGGGCTGGCTTTGCGCAAACCGCCGCGCCAACCCGCCGCCGAAGAGTTGCGCAACATGGGGCGCAAATTCCCGCCCGGCCATCTGCATGAAAGCTGGATGGATTTTCTCTATTGGGATGCCGAACTTCAGGCCTGAGGCTTAGATATCCAGTTCGACCCAGATCGGCACATGGTCCGAGGGTTTGTCACGCCCGCGCACGTCGCGGTCAATCTGGCAATCGCGCAGCCGGTCCGCCACGGTGGGGGATAATAGGAAGTGGTCGATGCGGATGCCGTTGTTGCGGTTCCAAGCACCGGCCTGATAATCCCAGAACGAATAATGCCCCGGCCCTTGGGTACGCGCCCGAAAAGCATCCGTAAGCCCGAGGTTCACCAGCCGCCGCCACGCCGCGCGGGATTCGGGGCGAAAGAGGGCATCTTCGCGCCAACTGTCGGGTTTGGCGGCGTCTTCGGCCTGCGGGATGATGTTGTAATCGCCCGCCATGAGAAAGGGCGTTTCCTCGGCCAGCAGCGCCTCTGCACGGGCTTGTAGCCGCGCCATCCAAGCGAGTTTATAGTCATACTTTGGCCCCGGCACCGGGTTGCCATTGGGCAGATAAAGCCCGCAGACCCGCAGCGCCATATCGTCGCCCACGACAGTGGCCTCGATCCAGCGCGCCTGATCGTCATCGTCATCGCCGGGTAGGCCGCGGGTCACATCCTCAAGCGGGAGTTTCGACAGGATCGCCACACCGTTGAAGGATTTCTGCCCGTGGGTTTCNACNTTATANCCGCGCTCTTCGAGCATGTCGCGGGGGAAGGCNTCGTCGACCGACTTGATCTCTTGCAGCACAACCACGTCCGGCTGCGCCTCGTCGAGCCACTCGGGCANGGCCGCGGCGCGGGCTTTGATACCGTTGATGTTAAAACTCGCGATNTTCATGTCCGGCCCTCTTTCGACGTGGGTCTGCTATCGCGCAAATGCGGTGGCGGAGCAAGGGGGAGGGCTGCGCGCTTAGGGTGATTCTTNGGCGGCAAGTTCTAGTATAGNTAGAGCCGCGGAAATCTCCCGCGNTGCATTGTTCTNNAACAGCCCTGTGGAAGGTTTTTAGTTNGCNCCATGCNANGGACGGAAAGTCGAACAATTGGTCGAAANTGTGGCGCNACNCTAATGTGGATAACTTAACCAGTACAATAACTTAGGCGNAAAATCCTTGGCGAAACANTTTTAANGTGCATCAGTAATTGGACTACATCTTTAAATTGCAAAGCCCTTTGAAAGGACANCACGATGACCGCTATTTCCGCACGTAACTTTGCCCCCGTAGCAGCGCCAGAAACACAGGACAAGCCGATGATGCTCGGCGCGGGGGTTGGCCTTTTCACCACCGGTCTNAACCGCGGAGGCGGTGACATGCTGATGGGCGAGGGGACCGAGATGTTCACCACCGGTCTGCACCACGACAGCGGCAGCATCGCGCAGGGGGCGGGGGTCGGTCTTTTCACAACCGGCCTCGCGCCGACCGAGGCGCAGGTGCTGCGCTTTGATGCCTGAAACTGGTTCAAGCGGGCGGCCCCGTCGCCCGCTGTTTCCCATCTGGAGGCGCTATGATGACCAATGTTGTTCTGCTGAGACCTATCGACCGCTGTGCCCCAGCCACTCAAACCGCCCGCTTGATCCGCAGCTTTGCGAAGGAGCGTCGCGCTCAGGGGGATGTTTTTTGGCTCAAGGAAAACGCCGAACTGCTGGGGGTGCTGGCAAGCACGGGCGCCGCGCTGGAGGCCGAGGCGCTAGAGCCGCTCGCCGCCTTCCACGCAGGGTGCCGCGATCTGCTGCGCGATTTCCCACAATACTACCGTTTTATCCTGTCGATCTGCCTCGACCTCGAAGCCATCGGCCTGCCAAAGCAACACGGCGCGGCGCTCTGCGGCAGGGTTGCGCGGGCGGAGCTGGAAGGCGCGGAACTGTCGGACCTGCAACGCGCCGAGGCCCGCCGTCTGCTGCGCCGTCGGGGTGTCGGGCCGCAGGTCGGTGACGGGGCGCTTGGCCAGCGGCTGCGCGACTTCGTCTCGCGCAGTGTCACCTTTGCCATGCCCAATCGAAAGGCGGCTTATGAACTGACACATATCATTTTCTACCTGTCGGACTATGGCCGCCAGATTCCCGAACTGCCAGATGGGACACTAAAGAGCCTGCATTTCACCGGGCTGCTGGCCTTTCTGGATCAGGACATGGATCTGCTGGCCGAGGTCTGCGCCGCGCTGCGTTTCAGCGGCCATTGTCCAAGCCCACTGTGGGAAGATGCCATCGCGGCCTACCACCGCGCCCTGCGCGTTCAAGCCGAGCCCGATGCGCCCATGCAGGACGATTATCACGAATTTCTTGTCACCGGCTGGGCCATGAAAATCGCAGACCGTCCGTCGCAGGCCCAAACCATGCCACAAGGCGCGCTGCGCTTTCACGCCGCCCGCAGCGGGCAGGGTGCGCTGCGCCCGCTGGCGGCTTGCCTGAATGATATGGGGGCGCAGCGGCGCGCGGATTGGGGGTATATGCGCCCCCATGTTCTGTCTTATCTCGGACCTGACAGCCATGCGATCTTGCTCGCAGCCGAACGCTCTGGCCCGCATTTCGAACAGTTTTTCGAGGGGTTCGCACGGGCGCGCGCCTGAACGCGCCCGGATGTGCTCACATCGAAAAGGACGTGCCGCAGCCGCAGGCCGCAGTGGCATTGGGGTTCTCAATCGTGAACCGCGCGCCAATCAGCTCTTCGGTGAAGTCGATCACCGCATCGGCCAGAAACGGCAGGGACACGCTATCGACCACCACCTTCTGACCGCTGCCNTCCAGAACGAGGTCATCCTCGGCAGGTTCGTCCAGCGCAATGTCATANTGAAACCCNGANCAGCCGCCGCCTTCGACAGCGANGCGCAGGGCNTTGCCTTCGTCGGCGGCNCCGATCTCGGCGAGGCGTTCAAANGCGCGGGGGGTGACTTTGGGNGGCAGGTTCATCTGCGGGCTCCGATGCATCGGTTTTCTTTCGCGTTCCCCTAACATATAGAAACCACAAGGACAGGTCACAAGGACCGCGAGAGAGGACCAGCCGCAATGCGCGCANAATTCGCCTCGGATCCGGANACCGCCAAGGGACGGTTGGTGCCGGANGAGGAAAGCACNTTTCGCTCCTGNTATCAGCGGGANCGNGACCGGATCATTCANGCCTCNGCCTTTCGGCGGCTCAANCANAAGACGCAGGTCTTTGTNGANCATGAGGGCGANTATTTCCGNACCCGTNTGACNCATTCNATCGAAGTGGCNCANGTNGCGCGCACCATCGCGGGNGCGNTGCGCNTGAATGGNGAGCTGACCGAGGCCGTGGCGCTGGCGCATGANCTGGGCCACACGCCCTTTGGCCACACCGGNGANGANGCGCTGCACAAGCTGATGGCGCCCTACGGNGGGTTTGACCACAACGCGCAGGCGATCAAGATCGTNACCACGCTGGAGCGNCACTATGCCGAATTTGACGGGCTNAACCTGACGTGGGACACNCTNGAAGGNATTGCNAANCACAATGGGCCNGTCACNGGNGANGTGCCCCATGCGCTGGCNGACTANAACGCNCGNCATGATNTGGAACTNCACACCCACGCCAGCGCCGAGGCNCAGGTGGCCGCNCTTTCNGATGANATNGCCTANAACAACCACGATCTGCACGACGGGCTGCGGGCGGGTCTGTTNACCGAAGNNGAGATNGCNGAGCTGCCCATGGTNGGCGCGGCCTATGCGGAAGTGGNCCGGCTNTACCCCGACACNGACAGCTATCGCCGTCGCCANGAGGCGCTGCGGCGGGNCTTTGGNGTNATGGTCGGTGATGTGATCGAAACNTCNNCNAAACTGCTNAANGANACGAGGNNCACAATCNCCNGATGANATNCGNCATCTGGGCCGNCCGGTGATCCGCTTTTCGGATCCNGTNTGGCAGGANCTGCGCGAGATNCGAAAGTTNNTGTTTACCCGCATGTACCGCGCNCCNTCGGTNATGGAGAATCGNGAGAAGGTNACNAAGGTNGTCGAAGACCTCTTTCCGCTGTTTCTNTCTCANCCCAACCTGTTGCCNCGCCANTGGGCNGCNGCNATTNAGGCGGCAGAGGATGAAACCACGCTGGCGCGGATGGTCTCGGATTACATTGCGGGCATGACGGACCGTTTTGCGCTGCAAGAACACGCCCGNCTNTTNGGNAGTGATTTGCGCAGCTTCCGCTAATCTTTGCGGCATGGTANCCTGCCNNNTGTGATCCATAGGTGACCTGACATGATACAAACCCCCGTTCTGCCGGAAAGNCTNGCCGGTGACGCGACTTTCGCGATCCTNTCGGCNGGGCAAGCGCCGGGCCCAACNGTNGCCAANCGCGCGGCTGGTCTGGGGGCCGAAGTCGTGGCGATGGACCGCGACCCCGCCGTTCTGGCACGGCTGATGAGCCAGTCGCCCGCACGGGTCGAAGGGCTGGCGCTTGCNGGGGATCTGGTCAGNCGGTTCGAGCCTCTTTACCGCAACTGGGGCGGCACGCCGCTGCATTTGGTGTTGAACCTGATNCCGCTNGACCCCGACGATTGCGCCAANGGNATGGANGCGCAGATCCGAGGGCTGTCTGCCATGGTGCGGGCTTTGGGCCGGGGTTTGGTGGCCGGGCAGGGGTCCGTTGTAACCGTCCTGCCGCGCCCCAGCCAGCCNCTGGCGCTNGCNGGNCATGGNATGATCGGCGCNTTTGAGGCCGCCAATGCCGCGCTCGATAAGGTNTTTGGCGCNCGNGGGCTGCATTTTCANCTGATNACNGTGCCCGAGGGGCANGCCGANNTNGCNGCAGACANCGCGCTGTNCCTNGGGTCCGAAGCTGGCCGACGGCTCCGAAGTGGGCGTTTGGACCTCGGCTGACAACGCCGCTTCAAACGCCANTCCCTCACATGGGCCATCGCGGCCCGCCGCTTNATTGACTGCACCCCCGCACATGATAAACGGGCGGGGAACAAGGATACCCGACATGAACCTATTTGCCGAAATTCGCCATCTNATCATTGCGACGCTGGAACAGATGGTCGCGCAGGANGCNCTGCCTGCGACNCTGAACTTTGACCCGATCACCGCCGAGCCGCCNCGCGACNCCGCGCATGGCGATATGGCGACCAACGCCGCGATGGTGCTGGCCAAGCCCGCGGGCATGAAGCCNCGCGATATCGCCGANGCATTGGCCGCCCAATTGCAAAACGATCCGCGCATCACTTCTGCCGAAGTGGCCGGCCCGGGCTTTATNAACCTGCGCCTTNCGCCNTCGGTCTGGCANAACGTGGCNCGNCAGGTNNTGANCCAAGGCACCGACTTTGGCCGNGCGATCCTTGGCGCNGGTCANCGGGTGAACGTCGAATATGTCTCNGCCAACCCNACCGGNCCGCTGCATGTGGGCCACACCCGTGGNGCGGTCTTTGGCGANGCGCTGGCNAGCNTGCTGGATTTNGCAGGCTACGANGTNACGCGCGAATANTANATCAACGACGGCGGCGCGCAGGTCGATGTNCTGGCNCGNTCNGTNTACCTGCGNTANCTCGAAGCCAATGGCAAAGAGGTGGCCTTCCCCGATGGCACATANCCCGGCGACTACCTGATNCCGCTGGGCGAGGCGCTNGCCAAGATGTATGGCGACAAGCTGGTCGACCANCCTGANAGCGAATGGCTCGATCATATCCGCGACTTTGCGACCGANGCNATGATGAACCTNATCCGTGANGATCTGGCGGCNCTCGGCGTTGAGATGGATGTCTTCTACAGCGAGAAATCTCTCTACGGCACCGGCCAGATCGAAGCGGCGATTGCCTCNCTCGAAGCCAAAGGGCTGATNTACGAAGGCGTNCTNGAGCCNCCAAANGGCAAGAAGCCCGAAGATTGGGANCCGCGCGAACAGACGCTGTTCAAATCCACCGAACACGGCGATGACGTGGACCGCCCNGTCAAGAAATCCGACGGGTCCTGGACCTATTTCGCCCCTGACATCGCCTATCACTACGACAAGGTCAGCCGCGANTTNGACATGCTGATCGANNTNTTCGGCGCGGATCATGGCGGCTANGTNAANCGGATGAAAGCGGCNGTNTCGGCATTGAGCGATGGTCATGTGCCGCTCGACATCAAGCTGACGCAGCTGGTGAAACTNTNTAAAAACGGCGAGCCGTTCAAGATGTCCAAACGGGCNGGGACCTTNGTNACCCTGCGCGATGTGGTCGATCAGGTNGGCCCNGATGTGACNCGCTTTGTNATGCTGACGCGCAANAACGACGCGATGCTCGANTTTGATTTCGACAAGGTGCTGGAACAAAGCCGCGANAACCCGGTGTTCTATGTGCAATACGCCCANGCGCGGGTNGCTTCGATCCTGCGCAANGCNCAAGANGCCGGGGTCGAGGTTGCCGATGCCACGCTGATGGATGCGGATCTGACCAANCTTGACCATGANGCCGAGCTNGGCCTGCTGCGCAAACTGGCCGAATGGCCGCGTCTGGTCGAAACCGCCGCGCGCAGCAACGAGCCGCACCGNGTGGCCTTCTACCTCTATGAACTCGCGTCCGATTTCCACAGCCTNTACCACTTGGGCCGTTCCGAAGACGGGCTGCGTGCGTTGCAAGAAGGGGACGCTGCCACATCGCAGGCAAAAATCGCCCTGTCGCGTGCCGTTGCGATTGTAATTGCGGCGGGTCTTGGTATTCTTGGGGTCACACCGGCGCAGGAGATGCGATAACCGCACCAGCGCGCCGAAAACAGGCAACCCCATGACCAGACCCGCGTGGCGATGTATCACGCCGGGCAAAGAGGCAGAGATGGCAGATTTCACGTCTTCCCCGACGACGGCGGGCTATGCGCCCGATTCCGCGCATGGCTACGCAGTGGGCAGCGGGCCCAAGACCCTGACAACGCTCACCAATATCGCAGGCGCTGTGGTTTCCTTGGCGCTTGTCGCGGGGATTGGTGTTTGGGGCTANAAGCTGCTGGTGCGTGATGTGACCGGCATNCCNGTGGTCCGCGCCATCGAAGGCGAAATCCGCGTGCGCCCAGAAGAGCCGGGCGGCGAATTGGCACGCCANCAGGGNNTNTCGGTNAANGTCGTTGCCGCCGAAGGCAGCGCCGGTCGCCCCGCAGATCAACTGCGCCTCGCNCCGCGTCANATGGAATTGCAAGACGAAGACCAGCCCGTTCANGTGGCGATGGTTGCCGCAAAGACACAGNGCAATGCGACCCCCGCCGTCGCCCATGAGAATGACGGCGACCTNATCGATGCCTCCGCCGCGATCCGCTCTGGCAATGTTCAAGACCTCGTGGCGCAGCTGACCAATGGTGTCGCACCGCTCTCCGGGGCGGGCGCCTCTGGTGATCCGGTCGATGCCGCCGTGGCGATGGCGCTGGCCGATACCTCCGTGCAGCCGAAAGTGGTNAAGGCCGTNTTGAANGCGCCCGGCGTGCGCAACTCCCTGCGTCCGCGCCGCCGCCCGGCAGGCGGTGCCGTGGTGACACCCGCCGCAGTNCAGAGCAATCCGGTCGCANCCGNCGCCCAAGAGNTTGATCCCGCGGCCCTTCCCGCTGGCACCCGGATGGCNCAGCTTGGTGCCNTTGACAGCCCCGAGGTTGCCCGCGAACAATGGGACCGTNTGCAGGGCCGTTTCGGTGCCTATCTCGAAGGNAAGAANCGCGTTGTGCAAAAGGCCACCAGCGGCGGGCGGGTGTTCTANCGCCTGCGNGCNATGGGCTTTGACGACATCGCCGATGCGCGGCGNTTCTGTTCGGCACTTGTGGCCGAAAACGCGGATTGCATCCCGGTGGTGATGCGCTGATGCGCCCCTTCGGGGCCACGATCCTCGACGCGACGGGCCANCNNCTCAGCGTCGAGGAAAAAGCGTTCTTTCGTGACGTACGGCCCTTCGGCTTCATCCTTTTCGCCCGCAACATCGACAGCCCGGATCAGGTCCGCNNGCTATGTGATGAGATGCGCGAGGCGGCAGGCCATGAGGCNGTNATCACCATCGACCAAGAGGGCGGCCGCGTGCAGCGNATGCGCGCNCCGCAGTGGCGCGATTGGATGCCGCCNATGGAACTGGCCGCGCGCGCCGGGGAACNGGCGACGAANGCCTTCNNACTTGATGTACCGGATNATCGCCCATGAGNTGNACAGCGTCGGCATCGACAGNAACTGNGCGCCNCTGATCGATGTGGCGGGGCCCAAGACCCATCCGTTTTTGCGCAACCGNTGCTACGGCGAAACGCCGGGGCAGGTGGCCGAGATTGGCCGCGCNGTTGCCNATGCGCTGCTGGCCGGGGGCGTGCTGCCGGTGATGAAACATATGCCCGGCCATGGCCGCGCGACGCTCGACAGCCATCACAATCTNCCCCGCGTGGATGCCCGCCGGATTGATCTGGAGGCNGTCGATTTTGCGCCCTTCCGCAGCCTGCGGGACCTGCCGATGGGCATGACGGCACATCTGGTCTATAACGCATTGGACGACACCCCCGCGACCCTGTCGTCAGAGGTGATGCGGATCATCCGCGATGATATCGGCTTTGATAACCTNGTGATGACCGACGATATTTCGATGAAAGCCCTGCAGATGACNCCGGCGGAAAGCACCCGTGCGGCCATTGCNGCGGGCTGTGATGTCGCGCTTTTTTGCAATGGNCCNCTGGAAGAGCGCCGCGCCGTGGCCGAAGCCGCAGGCGAGATGACTACCGCCGCCCAGACCCGNGCNNTGCGNGCNNTGGATGCGCGGCAANCCCCCGACGACGTTGACATCGACGCCCTCAGCGCCCAGCTTGAGACGCTTCTGGGCGGGGCNTTGCATGGCTGACACGACATTCGAGGAAGACAGGGGCGGGGCNGGNGGCTCCGTGGCCGACCGGCTGGCCGCCGAGGCGTTCATCATTGATGTCGAAGGCTATGAAGGGCCGCTTGANCTGCTGCTGTCGCTGAGCCGGACGCAAAAGGTCGATCTGCGCAAGGTTTCGGTNCTGCAACTGGCGCGGCAGTATCTGGCCTTTGTCGAGCGTGCCAAAGANCTGCGGTTGGAACTGGCGGCGGATTACCTCGTCATGGCNGCATGGCTGGCTTTCCTGAAATCACGNCTTNTGCTGCCGCCGGACCCCACCGAAGAAGGCCCCTCNGGCGAAGAAATGGCCGCNCATCTGGCTTTCCAACTNGAACGCCTGCAGGCGATGCGGGACGCTGCCGCNCGCCTGATGGCGCGGGATCAACTGGGCCGGGATTTCTTTGCCCGCGGCCAGACCCAAGAGATCACCACTGTCAANAAGGTNACCTATACCGCGACGCTGCTGGACCTGATGCAGGGCTANGCGCGCACCCGCACGCGNGAGGATTTCCGCCCCTTNGTGATGGACCGCGACAAGGTNTTCACCATGGAAGAGGCGCTGGAACGGATGCGCGGGCTGATCGGCTATGCGGGCGATTGGGGTGATCTGAACAGCTACCTNCCCGAGGGCTGGGAAAGCGANCCTGAGCGCCGNCGCTCAGCNACCGCTGCGACCTTTGCGGCCTCCCTGCAATTGGTCAAAGAGGGGCATATGGAGATCCGNCAAAAAGAGATCTTCGCCCCCATCCAACTGCGCAAGAAGGATTGATGCGTGTCGGAAGANATTGAAACGAAAGAAAAGAAACTGTTCGACGCGCCCTCGCTGGCCGANCAGGANCGTATGATCGAAGCNGTGCTTTTCGCCAGTTCCGAACCAATCACGCTGCGAGAATTGGAACAGCGNCTGCCGCGCGGCTCTGACGTGGGCGAGGCGATGGCCTTTCTGCGCCACCGCTATCAGGGGCGCGGCGTGCAGGTGATGAAAGTCGGCGACGCCTATGCTTTTCGCACCGCGCCNGACCTTGGCTTTTTGATGCATCGGGAAACGGTCGAGACCCGNAAACTCAGCCGCGCNGCGATCGAAACGCTTGGCGATCATCGCCTATCACCANCCCGTCACCCGNGCCGANATNGAAGAGATACGCGGCGTGGCCGTGTCNCGCGGCACGGTGGATCAACTGCTNGANATGGAGTGGATCCGCTTTGGCCGCCGTAAGATGACGCCGGGCCGTCCGGTGACCTTNGTGGTCACGCAGGAGTTTCTGGATCACTTCGGTCTGGAAAGCGCGCGGGACCTGCCGGGGCTCAAAGAACTGCGCTCTGCCGGGTTGTTGGAAAACCGCCCGCCCGCNGGTCTGCTGCCCACCNTGGGCGATGGCGAGGACGAGCCNGAAACCACCGAAGGCCAGAGCGAGCTGTTCGAAGATTNATCNNGGNCGGGGCTGACTTACGCCNCGCCGCCNCTACATCAGTTTTGCTGATCCAANGGAGAGGGCTGATGAAACCGATCGTCAATATGGTTCTGCGCCANGTCATGCGCCGCTTNNTGTCNCGNGGTNCTGGNGNGGGAAAANGGCCTGCNGNCAAGGGCCGNTCGCGCGGGGGCACCGCTTTCAATGCGCGCAATGCGCAGCGNGGNGTCCGCTTGCTGCGCCGGTTTCTTCGNTCGCGGTAGGCGGTCAGACGGAGCGGAAATGCTTCGACAGTTTCAGNCCCTGACCTTGGTAGTTCGACGCGATGTCNGCNCCGTAAAGCTGGCTGGGGANCTGCGCCATATGCTCATAGACCAANCGCCCCACGACCTGCCCNTGCTCCAGCACAAANGGNGCCTCGTGACAGCGCACNTCNAGNACCCCNCGNGAGCCTGCACCNCCNGCTTCGGCATGGCCAAAGCCCGGATCGAANAANCCNGCGTANTGCACGCGNAACTCNCCNACCATNGCCAAATANGGNGCCATTTCAGCNGCATAGGCGGGCGGGATCGTCACCGCTTCGCGGCTGACAAGGATATAAAACGCGCCCGGATCAAGGATGATCTGGCCATTGGTGCTGTGCACCTCTTCCCAATAGGCGGCGGGGTCGTANTGGCCNATCTTGTCGAGGTCGATCACCCCGGTATGCGGCTTCGCNCGGTAGCCGACAAGGCTGGTGCCGNGCAGGCACAGATCGACGGAAAAGCCCANNCCTTCGTCGATCACGGCAGTGCCGTCCACCAGTGGCGTGGTGTCATGCAGCGCGCGCAGGGCGTCATCGTCGAGCGTCGCATCCCCGCTGCCAAAGCGGATTTGATTCAACCGCATNCCGGGGCGCACGAGCACCGAGAAGGAGCGGGGGCAGATCNCGGCATAGAGNGGGCCGGTATAGCCCGGCGCGATCCGGTCAAATTCGGTGCCGCCGTCGGTGATNGTNCGGGTCAAGAGATCAAGNCGCCCGGTGGAGCTTTTNGCATTCGCCACGGCAGAGACNCNTTCNGGCAGGGCCAGCCGCTCCATCAGCGGCACCACATANACGCAGCCTTTTTCAAGCACGGCCCCGTCGCTGAGGTCGACGCGGTGCATCTCGAATTCTTCCANACGATCCGCGACCTTGGCCCCGTGCCCCGCAAGGAAAGACGCGCGCACGCGGTAGGCGACATTGCCGAGCCGCAGGTCAAGGCTGGCGGGCTGGATTTGCGCCGAGGTCACCGCCGGATCGGCGGCAATNGCACCGCTGTCGATCATCGCTNCAATCTGNTGGTTGGGGAGCACCCCGTTCATCGCATTGGGCATCNNNCGGGGCCTTTCCAAATGACAAACGCCCGCGCNTTACCNGCGCGGGCGTTTTGTTGTAGTCGGTTGGTCGGGCTAGCAGGACTCGAACCTGCGACCTTCCGTCCCCCAGACGGACGCGCTACCAGGCTGCGCCATAGCCCGACTACGTGGGCTTCATACCCGATCTCGCAGGGGGCGCAAGAGGGAATTGCCAAACTTTTCATNGCGATTAGTAATTTGTTTCGGTGCCGGGTTCCGCGGCCATACGCGCGCGCAATTCGGCCAGNTCCAGCAGCAGACCGGCNACCCNAGGNTGCACGTCACGCGGCAGACGGTGGACACGGGCGCCNACGCTCAGCANCCCCGGGCTGGCGGGNAAATCGGCTTCGGGNGTGAAATCAGGNAGATCGATGATCGCGGGTTTGGGCGTGTCGTCAACCTCGTCTTCTTGGGGTGCGGCTTCTGCNGGCTCAGGCGCGGGGTCGGGCGCCGCTTCGATTGCCTGTTCAGGTTCGGGAGCCAGTGGGCGTTTGAGAAAATCNGGGAGGCTGGCGTTTGATGCCGGTNCCGGCTTGGATGGTTCNGGCTCGGACTGTTCTGGCTTGAGCGGGATGGACACCGCCGGGGCGGGCTCATCCGCTGTATCAACGGCAGGTTCATCCAATTGCGGCGCATCCGGCGTNGCGCNGTCAGACGGGGCCAGNGGATCAGGCGTGGCCCGTGGGTGGTCANNGGCGGGCGGCACGGGCGAGCGGCGCGGCATCGCNANAGGNGCGGCCTCCNGTGCCTTTTCGACAGGCGNNGCCTCCGCTGCGCTTGCGGGNTCTTCGACGGGCNNGGCGTTCTCATCCAGATCGGCGGCAGGCTCTGCCTCTTCGGCGTCTNCGTCCGAGACATTNGCCTCGGGCNCGGCGTCAGANTTTGCGCCGCCAAAGTTCAGAACCACCCCGGTTTCCGGGCGGATGATGTCAGGTTTGGGGGCGGGCCGNGGCTCCGCAAAATCCAGTTCATCAAGCGGGGCGGAGAGGGAGGACACATGGGTCATCCCTTCCTCGCGGAGGATCTTTTGGACGCCTTTGATGGTCAGCCCNTCATCGTGCAGCAGTTTCTTNATCCCACCCAACAACAGCATATCGGCCGGGCGGTAATNGCGCCGNCCGCCAGCCCGTTTGATGGGCTTTACCTGCGTGAACTTGCTCTCCCAGAACCGCAGAACGTGGGCCTGGATGCCGAGCCAGTCAGCGACTTCGGAGATGGTGCGAAAAGCGTCCGGCGATTTGACCATGGGTCAGGACTTGTTGCCTTCGGCAACGCGGTCTTTCATCAAATGCGAGGGGCGGAAGGTCAGCACGCGGCGCGGGTTGATCGGAACCTCTTCGCCGGTTTTCGGATTACGGCCCACACGCGCGGTCTTGTCGCGTACCGAGAAGGTGCCGAAAGAGGAAATCTTGACCTGTTCCCCGTCGACCAGAGCGTCGGACATATGCTCAAGCACTGCTTCGACCAGCTGAGCACTCTCATTACGAGAAAGACCTACTTCACGAAATACAGCTTCGCTTAAATCCATGCGCGTCAATGTCTTGTTCGGCATTATATCCCCCATGCTTTCCAATAGCATATGCTGCTCAGAAATTTAGAGTCAACATCAATGCCCAGATCAAGCACGATTCGGCAGAGATTTTCCCCGTTAGCTCAGGGACTTACCAGCGCAGCACAACAGAGCCCCACGCCAGACCGCCGCCAATGGCTTCGGTGACGATCAGATCGCCCTGTTTGATCTGGCCGCGCTCACGGCCCACAGACAGCGCCAGCGGGATGGAAGCCGCCGAGGTGTTGCCGTGGTCCTGTACGGTGACGACCACGCGCTCCATCGGCAGGTTCAATTTCTTTGCGGTGCCTTGGATGATGCGTATGTTGGCCTGATGCGGCACGATCCAATCGACATCCTCGGCGCTGACGCCGGCGCGGTCCATTGCGGTATTGGCGGTGGCGGCAAGTTTCTCGACCGCGTGGCGAAACACCTGATTGCCCTGCATCCGCAGATAGCCGGTGGTGCCGGTCGACACGCCGCCATCGACGTAGAGCAGATCACGGTAGCGTCCGTCAGAATTCAAATCCGTCGCGAGAATGCCCCGGTCGGACGGGCGGTCACTGCCTTCCTGCGCTTCCAGCAGCAGCGCGCCCGCGCCGTCGCCGAACAGCACACAGGTCGACCGGTCGGTCCAATCCATGATCCGGCTGAATGTCTCGGCTCCGATCACCAGCACATTGCGCGCCTGACCGGATACGATCAACGCATTGGCGTTCGCCAGCGCATAGACGAAGCCCGCGCAGACAGCCTGCACGTCGAAGGCAAAACCGCTGGTCATGCCCAATTCGGCCTGCACCATGGTCGCGGCGGAGGGGAAGGTAAGATCAGGCGTGGAGGTCGCCACGACGATCGCATCAACGTCAGAGACATCGCGCCCCGCATCTTCAAGCGCCTTGCGCGCCGCGGCGCTGGCCATGGTGGAAGTCGTCTCTCCTTCGGCGGCAAAGTGGCGTCGTTCGATGCTCGAGCGCGAGCGGATCCATTCGTCATTGGTGTCGAGAGTCGCTTCAAATTCAGCATTTTCCACGACACGGGCGGGCAGGTAGTGGCCACAACCAGTGACAACGGCGCGCAGGCTCATTTGACAGACTCCTCGGCTGGCAGCGTCGCGGCAACGCGGGCGGCCAGCTTGTCATTGAATTTATTCTGAGACAACTGTGCGGCGAGTTTGATCGCAGCAGAGATGCCGGTCGCATCGGCAGAGCCGTGCGATTTCACCACTGTGCCGTTCAGACCCAGAAAGACGCCACCGTTCACACGGCGCGGGTCGATCTTTTTGCTGAGGCGGCGCAGGGATGTATAGGCCAGCAGCGAGGCCAGCCGCGACAGGGGCGAATATTTGAACGCTTCGCGCAGGCGGTTGCCGATCATGCTGGCGGTGCCTTCGCCGGTCTTGATCGCGACATTCCCGGTGAAGCCGTCGGTCACGATGACATCGGCGCGGTTGCCCGAGATATCGCCGCCCTCAACGAAACCCACGAATTCAAACCCGGTGGCATCGCCTTGGGCGCGAATCAGATCGTAGGCTTCTTTGAGTTCCGTACGGCCCTTGTGCTCTTCGGTGCCAACATTCAGCAGGCCGACGCGGGGGCGGTCCAGATCCATGCCATTGCGGGCATAGGAGGTGCCCATTAGCGCAAAACGCAACAGATCATCGGCGTCGGCGCGTACATCGGCGCCTACGTCAAGCATCACGTTAAAGCCCTGAGGATTGGAAGACGGGTAGAGCACGGCAATCGCAGGGCGGTTAACGCCCGGCAACTTACGCAGCCGTATCATCGACATCGCCATCAGTGCGCCGGTATTACCGCAGGAGACAGCCACAGCCGCCTCGCCGCTGCGCACGGATTCGATAGCCGACCACATGGAGCTGTCTTTGCCGGTACGTACGACCTGACTCGGCTTGTCGTTCATGGTGACGACATCCGTGGCGTGACGTATCTCGCAGCGGCCCGACAACTCACCACGTTTGGCGACCAAAGGCTCCAGCTGATCGCGGGGACCATGCAGGATAAAACCGATGTCGGGATTTGCTGTCGCAGAAAGCGCACACCCGGCAACAACTGCTGCCGGGCCTTCGTCACCCCCCATCGCGTCGACCGAGATCAGGGTGTGTCCGGCTTTCGCGTTGGGGTGATCGGGCTGGGCCGTCATCAGTGCGAATGCCTCACTGCCTTAGAGAAAACCTTGGAAACAGCGGCAGCTTAGGCTGCGTCGTCTTCCAGGTCTACTTCTTCGGTCAGGGCGACAACTTCGGTGTCGTCATAGTGACCGCAAGCAGCGCAGATGTGGTGGGGGCGCTTCAGCTCACCGCAGTTCGAACATTCGTTCGGGTTCGCCGCAGAGAGCGAAACGTAGGCGCGGCGGTTGTTGCGGCGGGATTTGGATACTTTATTCTGTTGGACAGCCATGTCTGGTGCCTTTGCCTTCGGGGTTGCTGACCTGCATGTGGCAGGCCGCAACCGTGTTTCAATTCGGACCCCGTTTCGGGCGTGACGACGCTTTAGGGCCGCAGCCGCGCAATGTCCAACCTTAATTCGGGTGAGGGCGGCAAAATAACGCGAATTCGCCGCGATGCAAGCGCGAATACCCGCGATTTTCCGCCTGTTTCTTTAGGTTTCGTCTTTCTTTAGCGCATCGCGCAGAGCGCCCAAGCCCGCAAAGGGCCGCGCGTCTTCGTCGGTCATCGGTTTCTGCCCGGGTTCGGCATGGACCATCTGGCCCAGTTCGACATCGCCCTTGCGGGGGTATTCCGGCACTTCCAACGCCAGCGCCTCAATCATCACCTGCGCAGGGTCGATCCATTGACCCAGCGGTTCGGTCGTGTCGTCCTCGGGCATTTCGACCTCCTCCTCATCGGGGAGTTCGAAATCATGGANGAAGCGGCGGGNNATATNNGCGTCGATNCGCGTGGNNACNGGNTCNAGCGTGACNACGCANGGCTGCACCACGGTCGCGCCCAATTTCCCGTCAAGCTGCCAGTCCTGCTTGCCNAGGGGTTTGATGCTCCCNGAAAAGCTGAGNTTGCGCAGCGCGGAGAGGNTCANCTCCTCGGCGATCTGCGCCAGCGCCTCTGCCTNAGGGCGCAGCGCAAAGCCGTNTGGCTCCGTCTGGGACAGGTCAGCAACCCGTAGAGCGGTGGGCGTAGGTGATTTGCGCGACATGAGATCCGACTTTCGTTTCTTGTACACTTGGGGTGCCTTGGTGTATGCGAAATAAAAGCCATAATCCGTCAGGGCAAGAGGGCAGAGCAAATGCGCAAANCGAAACAGACCGGCAAGACNAGTCTCCGGCTCGCAGGTATGGGCCTNGCACTGCTTCTNACAGCCTGCAGNCCGCAGTATGAAAACCANGGTTANGTGCCGCCGCAAGACCAGCTTGAGCAGGTCGTCGTNGGCAGCGATACCAAAGAAAGCGTCGCCCAGAAGATNGGTGTGCCCACCGTTTCAGGTGTTTTGAGCGATGATAGTTACTATTACGTTAANATGCGCAAACGGGCTCTGGGCTTTNTGGCCGCCAAAGAGATNGAGCGTGAAGTGGTNACCGTCAGCTTCAATGAGGCCGGTNTGGTGTCGAATGTCGAACGCTTTGGGCTGGAACGCGGGCANGTTGTGCCGCTNTCGCGCCGCGTGACGACATCNNCNGTNGCCGANAACACCTTCCTGCGTCANCTTCTGGGCAACNTCGGCCGCTTTAGCCCCTCGGCATTCGGCNGCTAAGTTNNNCCCGGCATGNNCNGCNGGACGGTCGGCNGGNCNGNGGACAAGCNAAGGCNACCTCGCAGATGACCCATGCGCCCCCGGGCCGATATCTGANGCGCGAAGCCNTCACGCCTGCTGACATNACCCGTGCGCAGACGCTTCGGGCGCAGTGNTTTCAGACCGGAACCACCCCAGACNNNGACCCCTTCGACNCGGCTGCACGGCANTTTCTNGTCGAGGACCGCGCCAGCGGTACGCTGATCTGCTGCTTNCGCCTGACGCGGTTTCAGGGCNCGAGCCTTGGCCAAAGCTATGCCGCGCAATTCTATGACCTGAGNCGCCTNNACCGGATGGAGGGCGCCATGCTGGAACTTGGNCGCTTTTGNATNCATCCAGATTGGCACGANCCGGATATTCAGCGCCTCGCTTGGGGGCAGTTGGCGCGAGAGGTNGACCGCAGCGGTGCGGCGCTTCTGTTCGGCTGTTCCTCNTTTGCGGGCACCGANCCNGCCGCCTANCGCGATGCCTTTGCCCTNTTGAAACAGCAGCACCTTGCCCCGGCNCNCTGGCGGCCNGCCGCCAAAGCCGCGGATATCCACGCNTACGCCCGCGACAGCCATACCGCAGATCCCCGGCGNGCGCGCCAGCAGATCCCGCCGCTGNTGCGCAGCTATCTGGCGATGGGGGGATGGGTCAGCGATCACGCCGTGATCGACCGACAGATGAACACGCTGCACGTCTTTACCGGGCTTGAGATCGCCGCGATCCCACCCAACCGCGCGCGGCTTTTGCGCGCATTGGCCTGACGCGGGCGCGCCTTTGGACATTGACCTTACCCGCGCCGAGAGATAGCTGGCGGGCATGGCACGCGCACCCCTTTTACAACTCACCGACATTTCGCTGACCTTTGGCGGCGATCCTGTTTTCGAAGACCTNTCACTGGTGNTTCAGACCGGCGACNGGCTGGCTTTGGTCGGCCGCAACGGNTCGGGNAANTCGACCCTGATGAAGGTCATGGCCGGGCTGGTCGAGCCTGACAGCGGNGCGGTNATTGCCGGGCCNGGCGTGTCGGTCGGCTATATGGAGCAGGAACCCGATCTTACGGGGTTCGAGACGCTTGGCGATTTCGCCGCNCACGGTCTTGATCCGGGCGAGATGTACAAGGTCGAACGCGCGGGCGAGGGGCTGAAGTTCGACCCCGCACGCCCNGTCGCCACCGCTTCGGGCGGCGAACGNCGCCGTGCGGCACTGGCGCGGCTGATGGCCGAAGANCCNGAGCTGATGCTNCTGGACGAACCGACNAACCACCTCGACATCGAAGCCATCGCTTGGCTCGAATCCGAGCTAAAGGGCACCCGCACGGCCTTTGTCATCATCAGCCACGACCGCGCTTTNCTGCGCGAATTGACCCGCGCGACCCTTTGGGTGGACCGCGGGGCCGTGCGCCGACAGGACATCGGTTTTGANGGCTTNGAGGCTTGGCGCGATCANGTCTGGGAAGAAGAGGACATGCAGCGTCACAAGCTGAACCGCAAGATCAAGGCCGAGGCCCGTTGGGCNGTCGAAGGNATCTCTGCGCGGCGCAAACGCAATCAGGGCCGGGTGCGGGCGCTTCAGGATNTGCGCGCCGAACGGTCNGCCCANATNAAACGGCAAGGCACGGCGGCCATGGCCTTGGANGCCGGNCCGAAGTCTGGCCGCAAGGTGATCGAAGCTGCGGNGATCGCCAANAAATTCGGTGACAAACAGATCCTGCGCGATTTCTCGATCACNGTGCAACGCGGCGACCGGATCGCGCTNGTGGGGCCGAACGGCGTGGGCAAGACCACGCTGCTGAACATGCTGATCGGGAAAGAACAGCCCGATTCAGGCGAGATCAAGCTNGGNACNAANCTNGANCTGGCNCTTTTCGATCAGGCCCGTGCGCAGCTTGACGGGGANATGACCCTTTGGGACAGNCTGACCGGNGATCCTGACATGCGNGTNTCNGGCAAGGCNGATCAGGTGCTGGTGCGCNGACAGCCCAAACATGTGGTCGGCTATCTAAAAGAATTCCTCTTTGACGAGGGGCAGGCCCGNGCGCCTGTNCGCTCGCTCTCAGGCGGGGAAAAGGCGCGGCTGCTGCTGGCCAAGATCATGGCACGGTCCTCGAACCTTTTGGTGCTCGACGAGCCGACAAACGATCTGGATGTCGAGACGCTTGACCTGATGCAAGAACTCTTGGGCAACTACGACGGCACTGTGCTGCTGGTCAGCCACGACCGTGACTTCCTTGACCGTGTGGCCGCCACCACGATCGCCATGGAAGGCGACGGGCGTGCCACGGTCTATGCCGGCGGCTGGAGCGATTATCTGGCGCAGCGCGGCCAGGATGATTTTTCCGACAGCGTNGTAAAGTCCAAGCCCGGCAAGGNCGAGCCGAAAGCAGAGAAGAAACAANCCGCNTCAGGTCTCAGCTTTACCGAAAAGCACCGGCTCGAAGCGCTGCCGGGTGAGATCGAGCGCCTTGAGGCGGAGATCGGCAANCTCGAAGAACTGCTCAGCGACGCNGAGTTGTTCACCCGNGAGCCGGTNAAGTTNCAGAANGCCACCGATGCGCTGGTGCAGCGGCACGAAAAGCTGTCCGACGCCGAGGAAGAGTGGATGNCGCTGGAGGAAAAGGCGCAGGGTTAACCCCCCGCGTCTTTCAGGGCGATCTGCGGCCGGTATCCATTGNGGAANGCNGCNACGCTGCTGGGCGGGGTGAGCAGGGTGACACGGCCCCGAGGGCGTGGTTGCGNCGGGCCGTAGCCTGAGGGCTGATAGGGGTGGAAAGCGTCGCCGAACAGCACCCCACTTTGGCCTGCGNGATCCAAGATGAAGGCCCCGTCCGGTAGATCGTGCACCTCCACGCCCGNTTGACGGCGCTGTTGAAAGACGCGCGNNACGGCGCGNTCGCTGTGCAACTGACGGTCAAGGGCCGCAGCAGGCCCCNACACATCGCAGCACGCCCGAAACCGCCGGTAATCCGCGGCGCGGCATTCCGCGCAGGGCCGGTGACCGGCAGCAAAGGCCACGGCCTCATCCANAAAGAAAAGCTCGGTATAGTGACGCNGGGCCATCAACTGCCGCCGACGNCCCTTGAAGCTGAGCACACAGCACACCCAATTCTGATGCGCCCAACGGCGTTTGGGGTGCAGACCGTTTTCATCGTGCAGGATACCGCGATTGCCCATGAACCCACCCCGCGCGGGGTGGGCGATGATCTCTCCATCNGGCTGGACGCGGTTCTGCAGCGGCATCAGCGCATCCGCAGCGCCCCNTCNAGGCGGATAACCTCGCCGTTGAGATAGCCCATTTCAACGATGAACCCGGCCAACCGCCCGTATTCCGAAGGATCGCCAAGGCGCGGCGGGTTGGGGACATCCTTGGCCAGATCCGCTTGCACTTCTTCCGGCAGCCCCGCCAGCATCGGCGTTTTGAAGATGCCGGGCGCGATGGTCATCACGCGGATGCCGTCTTTGGCCAGATCCCGCGCCATCGGCAGGGTCATGCCTACGATCCCGCCTTTGGACGCGGCATAGGCGGCTTGGCCCTTCTGACCGTCGAAAGCGGCGATTGAGGCGGTGTTGATGATCACCCCCCGCGCCCCATCGTCTTCGGGAGTGTTCTTGGCCATGGCCACCGCTGCAAGCCGCGCGACGTTGAAACTGCCGACAAGGTTGATGTCGACCGTGCGCTGAAAGGCGTCCAAGGGGTGCGGCCCATCGCGGCCTGTGGTCTTGATCCCAAGCGCAATGCCTGCACAGTTCACCGCCGCCGTGATCCAGCCCATCTTTTCCTGAGCATGGCCCACCGCTTTTTGGACCGAAGCCTCATCCGTCACATCGGTCATGACGAAATGCCCGCCGATTTCCTTGGCCACAGATTCGCCCCGTGCGGCGTCACGATCCAGCAGGGTGACCTGTGCCCCCTGCGACGCAAAATAGCGCGCCGTGGCTTCGCCAAGCCCCGATGCGCCCCCGGTGACGATGGCGGCTGTACTGTCTAGTTTCATGATGGCTCCCCCCGATATGAACGCTTGTTCAGTTCAACACGAAGTCTCGCCCCATGCAAGCGATGCCGTTGCGGCGGGGGGCGGGGAAGGCCGTTGCCTTCCCCCCTTTGGCAATCAGCCGACCTGCACCAGCGCGTGGCGTTTCTTGCCCGCGCTCAGCTTGATTGGAGAGGACAGCGCGCTCGCATCCAGCATCATGCCCGCATCGGTCAGCGGCTGGTCATCGATCCGCGCGCCGTTCTCGGCAATCAGGCGCTTGGCCTCTTTGCCGGACCCAGCAAGGCCCGATTTCACCAGCAGTTGCACGATAGAGACGCCATCGCCCACATCCGCCGCCGAGAGGGTCAGGGTGGGCAGATCGCCGCCCACGCCGCCTTTTTCAAAGACTTCGCGCGCAGTGGCTTCGGCGTTCCGCGCCGCTTCTTCGCCGTGCAGCAGGCCAGTGACCTCATTGGCCAAACGCACCTTCGCCTCGTTGATCTCGGACCCGGCGAGCGCGCCCAAACGGTCGCATTCATCGACCGGCAGCTCGGTGTAGAGTTTAAGGAAACGGCCCACATCGGCATCGGTGCAATTGCGCCAGAACTGCCAGAACTCATAAGGGCTCAGCATATCGCCGTTCAGCCAGACCGCGCCGCCTGCCGATTTGCCCATCTTCTTGCCGTCGCTGGTGGTCAACAGGGGCGAGGTGAGGCCGTAGACTTCCCCGTCGATCACGCGGCGGGTGAGGTCGATGCCGTTAACGATATTGCCCCATTGGTCGCTGCCGCCCATCTGCAGAATACAACCGTAGCGGCGGTGAAGCTCCATAAAGTCATAGGCTTGCAGAATCATATAGTTGAACTCGAGGAACGACAGCGACTGCTCCCGGTCCAACCGCGATTTCACGCTTTCAAAGCTGAGCATCCTGTTGATTGAGAAGTGCCGCCCGATGTCCCGCAGGAAATCGAGATAGTTCAACTCATCGAGCCATTCAGCGTTGTTAAGCATCAGCGCGTCGCTCGGCCCATCGCCATAATCAAGGTAGCGGGCAAAGACCTGACGGATGCCTTCAATGTTGTCGTCAATCGCTTCTGGCGTCAGCAGGGGGCGTTCATCCGACCGGAAGGACGGATCGCCCACCTTGGTCGTGCCGCCGCCCATCAGGGTGATCGGCTTGCCGCCGCACTTTTGCAACCACCGCAGCATCATGATATTGACCAGATGCCCCACGTGCAGCGATTTGGCTGTGGCGTCATAGCCCACATAGGCAGGGGCGGCACCTTTCATCAGGGCGTCGTCCAATCCCTGATAATCGGTGCAATCGGCCAGAAAGCCGCGCTGCATCATCGTGTGGATGAACTCCGATTTGGGATGGTATGTCATGGTGACTTGCCTCAAAACTGTATTGCGGGGCAATCTATATGCGCACGAGCGGCAAAGGAAAAGGCCATGAATAGGGCCATGCACAGGCAACATGTCGGAACCGGTGTGGTAACGGCATTGGGAATGATGTCAGGCACCTCTTTAGACGGGGTGGACGCCGCGATTTTGCGCACCGATGGGCATGACATCACCAGTTTTGGGCGCAGCGCCTATCGCAGCTATTCGGCTGAGGAGCGTCGGGTGATCGCCGCCGGATTCGGGAAATGGCACGGGGCCGAGGTTGAGGCGGCAGCGCAAGCGGTCGAGGCCGCGCATCTGGCGCTGTTGGATGATCTGTTAAAAGATGAGCCTGCCGTTGAGCTTGTCGGCTTCCACGGCCAGACCCTTGCCCATGCGCCTCGGATGCAGGGCACGCTGCAAGTGGGCGACGGGGCCCTGTTGGCGCGCACCATCAACTTGCCCGTTGTCTGGGATTTCCGCAGCGCCGATGTGGAACTGGGTGGAGAGGGCGCGCCTTTGGCCCCGTTCTTTCACCATGCCTGCGCCCGTTTTGCAGGGCGGGAGGGCCCGGTGGCTTTCTTGAACCTTGGCGGCGTGGGCAACCTCACTTGGGTCGATCCGCGCATCGCACGCCCAGAGGAAGAAGGCGCGCTGCTGGCTTTCGATACCGGTCCGGCAAATGCGCCGATCAACGATTTGATGCAAGCCCGCCTTGGCCAAGACTTTGACGAAGGTGGCAAACTGGCCGCGCGCGGCAGGGTGGAGCATGGCGCGTTGGAGCTATTCCTTGCCGAGCCGTACTTTGCCCGCATGCCGCCCAAATCGCTCGACCGGAATGATTTCGCAGAAATGGTGGCCTTGGTCGGTGAACTGTCAGACGCCGATGCCTGTGCCACCTTAACCGCCATGTGCGCCGCTGGCGTGGCCGAGGCGATGCAGCACTGCCCAGCCCCGCCCGAGCGGGTCTATGTTACGGGGGGCGGGCGCCATAATCCGGTGCTGATGCGGATGCTGGACGTCAGCCTTGATTGCCCTGTCGCTCCGGTGGAGGAGATCGGGTTGGATGGCGATATGCTGGAGGCGCAGGCTTTTGCCTATCTCGCCGTGCGCGTGGCGCGTGGCCTGCCGACTTCATGCCCCGGCACCACAGGCGTCCGCGCCGCAGTGGGTGGCGGCACCGTCAGCCGAATCTGAGCACCAAGCGTTGAGACTTCAATTTTGACGGGAATTTGCCGGACGGTGCCCAATCGGGCAGCAGGGTGCGGTTCTCACGCGGCCAAAGCGGCAATCGCGGCATATTTTTAACAAAGTTTCAAAAAGCTGATCGTTTTCGCAATTTTTTGAAACAAAAGTCCATTTTTAAGCGTGAATATAGTATGGGGGCCATTGGCTGGCGGAGGAGCTGGGTCTTGCCGGCCCCGATCTAAAGAAGGAGATTCAAAATGGCTATCTTTCAAACCAGAAGCTTTAAAAATTCCATGGCGATCACGGCGGCGGCGATTTTGCTCGCGCCCGCGGCCCAAGCGGAAATCGGTCTGGGGGTCGGCGTCAGTGTCGGCGGCCATGGCGGTCACGGTGGCGCGGATGTCGGCGTCGGGGCCTCAGTTGGCGGAAGCGGTGGCATCGGGGCCGGTGTCGGCGCTTCAGTCGGCGGGGATAGCGGTGTGACCGCGGGCGTGGGCGCGTCGGTCGGCGGCGGGAACGGCGTGAACGCAGGGGTCGGTGCCTCAGTCGGTGGCAGTCATGGTGTCGGGGCGGGGGCGGGCGTCTCGGTTGGTGGCAATGGCGGCTCAGGCAGCGGCGGTGCAGGCACGGGCGGGCAGGACCCTGTTCCTGGGGCCACCGCAGGCCGGGCGACGGGCGTGGCCGACAGCAGTGCACTCTCCGCCAAGACAATCAACATTGCGACGCTCATCGGCGCACCGGTCTGGAGCAAAGACCGCGTCTTGGTCGGTATGATCGAGGAGGTCGCCCCCGGACCCAACGGCAAGGTCGATGCCGTTCTACGCCTCAGCGCGGCGCTGAAAAGTGACAAGGATATCATCCGGATGCGGATTGCGCCGCGTCTGTCTGACCGGGGCGCGTTGCGGCTGGGGTATTCGAAACAGAAGTTCCTCCAGCTATTCGCGGGCTGATCGCCAGTGAGATGAAGGCAGTGGAATGAAGAATGAGGGGCGGGGGAACTTCCGCCCCTTTTCATGCGCTACCGGGACAGTGCGGCGGCACCGGTCAAAGGCAGTTCATAAAAGCAGATCGCCTTACGGGCGAAATCGGGCATCGGCTGGTAGGGCCCCCGCTCAACAAACCCGAGCGAGGCATAGAGCGCGCGGGCAGGGGCAAAGGCGATGGAAGTGTCGAGATAGACCTTCTCAAACCCATCCGCGCGCGCCTGATCAATCAACCTTTGGCAAATCGCACGGCCTGCACCGGTGCCGCGCGCCGCGTCCGTGACGAAGACGCGCTTAATCTCGCTCTCCCGATCGCTGAGCGCGTGGGACATGCCGCAGCCAAGGGGGATGCCGTTACGCTCGGCCAGCAGGATGATTCCACGCGGGCGGGCGTGTTCTTCGGCCAGACGGTCCATCAGGGCGCTGTATTTGTCGTGGGGGTAGAATGTCTCAACAATCCGCCGCTCGGTCGGGGCGAAGTTGTACAGAAAGTCGCGGTAGGCCCAGCAAAGATCAACCACCGCCGCGAGATCCGCAGCGGTGGTGACAGGACGAATATCAACTTTAGACATCAGCCGCGCAGGATCGAGCGGCCCGCGTATTGGGCAGTCTCGCCCAGCATTTCCTCGATACGGATCAACTGGTTGTACTTGGCCAGTCTGTCGGAACGTGCGAGCGAGCCGGTCTTGATCTGACCGCAGTTGGTCGCAACGGCGAGGTCGGCAATCGTGGCATCCTCTGTCTCGCCCGAGCGGTGGGACATCACATTGGTGTAGCCCGCGCGATGCGCGATATCGACGGCCTTGAGCGTCTCAGTCAGCGTGCCGATCTGGTTGACCTTCACCAGCATCGAGTTCGCACAACCGCGCTTGATGCCGTCGGACAGACGCGCGGGATTGGTCACGAAAAGATCGTCGCCGACCAGCTGCACCTTATTGCCCAACACTTCGGTCAGGGCTTTCCAGCCGTCCCAGTCATCCTCGGCCATGCCGTCTTCGATGGAGATGATGGGGTAGTCGTTCACGAGGGCTGCCAGATAGTCGGCATTCTCTTCGCTCGACAGGGTTTTGCCTTCGCCAGAGAGGACATATTTGCCGTCTTTGTAGTATTCCGTCGCCGCGCAATCGAGGGCGAGGTACATGTCTTCGCCGGGCTTGTAGCCCGCTTTTTCGATCGACTTCAGAATGAAATCAAGCGCATCGCGCGACGAGCTGATGTTGGGGGCAAAGCCACCTTCGTCGCCGATCCCGGTCGACAGGCCCGCGGCGGAAAGCTCTTTCTTGAGCGTGTGGAACACCTCGGCCCCCATGCGCACGGCTTCGCGGATGTTTTCCGCGGCGACCGGCATGATCATGAATTCCTGAATGTCGATCGGGTTGTCGGCATGTTCGCCGCCGTTGATGATGTTCATCATCGGTACCGGCAGAACGCGGGCGGTGGTGCCGCCGATATAGCGGTAAAGCGGCTGTGTGCAGTAATCCGCAGCGGCTTTGGCAGCGGCCATCGACACACCCAGAATGGCATTCGCGCCCAAGCGGAATTTGTTCTCGGTGCCGTCGAGTTCGATCATCATCTCGTCGATTTCGACCTGCTCGGTCGCATCAATGCCCACCAGCGCTTCCGCGATCTCGCCATTCACGGCGGCACAGGCTTCCAACACACCCTTGCCCATGTAGCGAGACTTGTCGCCATCGCGGCGCTCATTCGCTTCATAGGCGCCAGTAGATGCGCCGGAAGGAACCGCCGCACGGCCCATTGTGCCGTCTTCGAGGATAACGTCGACTTCGACCGTCGGGTTGCCCCGGCTGTCGAGGATTTCGCGGGCGTGGATGTCGATGATCGTGCTCATGGGCTTTGTCCTCATGTTCGGGTTTGGGGCGGTTTACCCCGGCAGGCCCGGCTTGGAAAGACCGCGGCGGGGCCGGGGGGTGATTTTGCGTTCGCGCAGCAGGGTATAGACCCCCGAGGCGATGATGATTGCGGCCCCGACTAGCGTCAGCGTGTCGGGAGTTTCTTTAAAGACCAAGATCCCGGCAACCAGCGCGAATAGCATCCGCATGTAGCGAAACGGCGTGACGAAGCTGACTTCGCCCACGCGCATGGCGGCCACGATGGCGTAATAGGCCATCACACCGATCACCATCGCCGCGGCAAGATAGACCACCTCGGCACCACCCGGCATCACGGCGGGGGTGCCGGCGGCGGCCATCAGGATCAGCCCTGCCGGGACCAGCACGATAAAGGCAAGAAAGCTTAGCTGCATAGAACTGATGCTTTTGGGAACCTTGCGCGTCGCAAGATCACGCAGGGCAAGACCGATGACTCCAGCGACAGCAAAGAGCGACAGCGCGTTGAACCCTTCCAACCCTGGGCGCACAATCAGCAGCACGCCGAGGAAACCCACGACAATCGCGCTCCAACGGCGCCAGCCGACGGGTTCACCCAGAAACAGTGCGGCCCCAAGGGTCACGGCGAGCGGCGTGGCCTGAAGGATGGCAGAGGCCGAGGAGAGCGGCGTCAGCACGATGGCAGTCACGAAACACAGGGTGCCCAGCACCTCACCCACAGCGCGCAGCAGGATCGGCCCGGTGAGCATATCCGCAGAGAACAACCGCCGCCCCTGAATGCGCAGGATCACGGCAAAGATCGCCCCGCCGCCCGCGCCTAAAAGCGCGATGATCTGCCCCACGGGGAGGGCGTCGCTCGTCAGTTTGACGAACATATCCTCAATGGCGAAACCGGCCATGGCCAGAACCATCAGCATTGCGCCGCGCAGATTGTCCATGATCACGCCCCTCCATCCGTGGTACTGCCAGTCGCCCATGAACCTTTTGCGACGAAAGGGCAAGGGTGCGCGATGCGCGCCATGCGTGTGACACTGGCGCCCGCTCTACCGGGGTGCTAGCCCTATCGCATGAGATGGCCGATCCCTTCGCTCGCCCCGCGCGATACTGTGCTGACCCTTGCGACCGGGGGCCTTGGCGCGCTGCTGTTCTGGTGGCTCAATGCCCCGGTCTATATGTTGCTCGGCCCGGTCATTGCGGTGAGCCTCTTGGGGCTGATGGGGGTGCGCACGGCGGTCGACCCGCGGCTGCGGGATGCTTGTTTCGTGGTTTTGGGCATCGCTGTTGGCGCGGGATTTAACCAAGATGCGGTCAACGCCATGGTGCGCTGGCCGCTGGCCTTTGTGTTTATGACAGGGGTGATCTGGGGGATTATGGCCGTCTGCCGTTGGATGCTGGCGCGGTATTTTGGTTTCGATGCGCGTTCAGCGCTTCTGGCCTCGGCCCCCGGGCATCTGAGTTTTGTCATGGCGATTGCCAGCGATGGTGGCTCTGACGTGCCGCGCATTTCGATCACCCAGTCGGTTCGCCTTTTGGCACTGACCATCGTCGTGCCTTTTACCGCCTTGCTGATGGGCGTCGACATGACCGGCAATATTGCCCCGGCGGGCGCGGGGATGGGGGTACTTTCAATCTTCGTGATGATCTTTGCGGCCGTGGTTGTGGGGCTGATCTTTGCCCGGCTTTCGGTGCCCGCACCGCTTTTGATGGGGGCGATGGTGGTCTCTGCCATCGCGCATCTGACCAAGTTGGAGACCGGGGTACTGCCGGGGTGGCTGACCCTTATCGCCTATCTGGTGCTGGGCTGCCTGATCGGCACGCGATTCTCTGGCATCACGCCCGCGCGGTTTGTCAGCGGCCTTGGCGCGGGGCTGGCGATCACGGGCGTTGCGGTTGGGCTGGCGGGCCTCGGCGCGGTGCCGGTGGCTTGGGCGCTTGGCATGCCGCTGGGCCATGTGTTGGTGGCCTTCGCGCCCGGTGGGCTTGAGACGATGATCGCGCTTGGCGCCGTGCTGGCCGTGGTGCCGGGGTTTGTCGCCGCCTGCCACATCATGCGGCTGGTGGTGCTGAGCGTGCTGTTGCCCGCCATGCTGTCGCGCGTTTCCCGCCGGGAAAAGCGTCCCGCCGAGTGAAGCGCAGGCGTTAAGGTTTCAGCCGCACCATCAGCCGATTGCCTGTCTTTCGGGTTTCCAATGCCTTCAGATCAGCCGCCAAGGCGCTCAGCTTGCCATGACCATATGTCCGGCTGTCGAAATCCGGATGCGCCGCCTGAATGGTCTGGCCAATCTGGCCGAGGTTGTACCAATCGTCTTCGGTGTCGATCTTGTCCATCGCCGCTTTGAAGAGGGGCAGGGCGTCGGCCACTTTGGCGCTGGCGCGCGACGTTGTGTCAGGCTCCGCTCCGTCGAGGTTTTCGATCAGAATGAAACGGTTGTAGACGTTGCGCAGCGAATCATGGGTCTTCTTTTCGCCGATGCCGATGACCGTTACCCCATCCTCGCGCAGACGGTTCACCAGCGCGGTGAAGTCACTGTCGGATGAGACGATCACGATGATATCGAACCGGCGGCTGTGCAGGATGTCCATCGCCTGAATGACCAGTCCTATGTCGCTGGCGTTCTTGCCCTTGGTGTTCGCGGTTTCCTGATGGGCCACCAAGCCCAACTCGCGGATCGGCGCCTTCCATCCTTTGAGGTGATCATTCGACCAATCGCCATAGACGCGGCGCAGGGCGGGCTCTCCGATGGTTGTGACCTCTCGCATGATGGCTGCGGCATGTTTGGCCGGAACATTGTCGGCATCGATCAACACGGCCAGCAGGGGGCGGTCACGTTCGGTCATGGGTCATCCTTTTTGATCGGTACACCGTAAAGTTCCATCCGATGCCCCTGCAATCTGTAACCCAGCTTGCGCGCGATCCGTTCCTGAAGCTCTTCGATTTCCGCGTCGACGAATTCGATCACCTCGCCGGAATTCACGTCAATCAGGTGGTCGTGATGTTCTCGCTGCGCATCCTCATAGCGCGCACGTCCATCGCCGAACTCTAACTTGTCGAGGATGCCTGCCTCTTCAAACAGTTTCACCGTGCGGTAGACCGTGGCAATAGAGATGCCGCTGTCGATCTCAGTGGCGCGGGCCAGCAATTCTTCGGCATCAGGATGGTCGTCGCTGTCGTGAATCACCTGCGCGATGACCCGGCGTTGACCTGTCATGCGCAGGCCCATGGCCTCGCACCGTTTGATGATCGGGTTGCGCATCGTTTCGCCCTTCGTCCGTCGGACCACGTTCCTAACATTCTAGCGCGGCCAGACGCCACCGCAATTGAGCCCTGCCGGTTGACTTTTGCCCGCGCGCGGCCCATGTGGGGGTCAAGCGAAGCCTTCTGCCGCGTGAGCAGTATCAGCGCCAAGTCCCATAAGGGGCCTCTGGGACGCTGACGACAAGGCCCGCCGATGTTCCCAAAATCACGCGTGGGGCCAAGCGCGACAGACGGGTGTGAGGCATGTGGCCTGCGCCCGCGATCTGGCTTGCGCGACCCCGTGGCGCCTGAAATGGGCGCGGCGACTAAGGATGGCGCGCGCTCTTGCGTGCCGGAAAGTGAACGAATGAGCGATTTTGACATGATGGGCCTGCCAAAGAACTTGGTGGCCCGCTTGAATGAAATGGGTCTGAAAGATCCAACCCCGATCCAACGCCAAGCAATCCCTCAAGCCATGAATGGCCGTGACGTGATGGGCCTTGCCCAAACCGGCACCGGCAAGACAGCGGCCTTTGGTGTGCCGCTTATCGCGCAGATGATGGAGCTTGAAGGCCGTCCCGAGCCGCGTTCCGTGCGCGGTCTGGTGCTTGCCCCGACCCGCGAGTTGGCGCAGCAGATCGCCGTGAACCTGCGCGGCTATGCCGAAGGCACGCCGATCAAAGTGGCGATGGTTGTTGGCGGCCAGTCGATCAACACGCAGATCAAGCGTCTCGAACGCGGTGTCGATCTGTTGATCGCCACACCGGGCCGTCTGCTGGACCTGCTGGATCGCCGCGCGGTCAAGCTCGACACAACAACATTCCTTGTGCTGGATGAAGCCGACCAGATGCTCGACATGGGCTTCATCCATGACCTGCGCAAAATCTCGAACCTGATCCCGAAAGAGCGTCAGACGATGCTGTTCTCGGCGACCATGCCCAAGCTGATGAACGAGATCGCCAACAGCTATCTCAACAGCCCGATCCGCATCGAAGTCTCGCCTCCGGGCAAGGCGGCGGACAAGGTGACGCAAGAAGTGCACTTCATCGCAAAGGCCGAGAAGACCGAGCTGCTGAAAGAACTGCTGGCCAAGCACAAGGGCGAGCGTGCGCTGGTCTTTGGCCGCACCAAACACGGCTCGGAAAAGCTGATGAAGACGCTGGTAAAGGCCGGGTTTGACGCCGCTTCGATCCATGGCAACAAAAGCCAAGGTCAGCGTGACCGGGCGATTGCGGGCTTTAAAGGTGGCGACATCACCGTGCTGGTGGCCACCGATGTGGCGGCCCGTGGTCTTGATATCCCGGATGTGAAACACGTCTATAACTTCGACCTGCCAAATGTGCCCGACAACTATGTGCACCGCATTGGCCGGACCGCGCGGGCGGGCAAAGACGGCGCTGCCGTGGCCTTCTGCGCACCGGATGAGATGGGCGAGTTGAAGGCGATCCAAAAGACTATGGGGATTTCGATCCCTGTGGCCTCGGGCCGTCCTTGGGAAGTGATCGATGAGCCGTCCAAACCCAAAGGCCGTGGCCGTGGGCGCGGTGGCCGTCCCGGCGGCAGCGGTGGTCGTCCCGGTGGTGGTGGCGGCGGCGAAGGCGCGGGCAAGCCAAGCGGTGGTCGTCGCCGTCGGCGCGGTGGCGGCGGCGGGAAGCCGGGCGGCCAGCAGGCAGCCTAAGCAGACACTTAGAAGTTGAACGAACCAATGGCGCGCTGTGACAACTACAGCGCGCCATTGCCTTATTCAGCCCGCGTGGCTGCGCTCTTTGCGGTGCTTTTAGGCTAGTTGCTCCTGTCGGAAGAGATCGGGCTCACCGTTTGGTTCGCCCTGATGCTGGTGGCGACAGGGATCCACCTGATCAACCGCAAACCTCGGCGCCGTTAGGCTCAGGTGCCGCAGAAGGTTGCCGGGACGATCTCATCTTCGGTCGGGGGGCGCTGAAGCTCGGGATCGGTCTCTTCAAAGGGCGTCGCCAGGGCTGTCATCAACCGCTCGAACGGGGCCATGTCGCCCGCAACGGCGGCTTCGATCATCTGCTCAATCCGGTGGTTGCGCGGGATCACGGCGGGGTTCGCCGCCTGCATGACCGCCTGCGGGTCCGGCTCATCCTTGATCCGGCTGCGCCAGTTTTCGGCCCATGTGTCAAAGGCATCGCGGTCGGTGAAGTGATCACGCGCCTGATCGGTCCCAAGGGCGCGGAACGTGTTGGTGAAATCCGAGCCGTCCGTTTGCATCAGGCTCAGCAGTTCATTGATCAAATCAACATCCTCGGGCCTGGGGTTAGAGATGCCGACCTTGGCCGCAAAACGGCGAAGCCATGCGGCTTCGATCAACTCGGGCATGTCATGCACGATTTCGGTGGCGACTTCGGCGGCGGTCTCTTTGTCCTCCATCTGCTGCAAAAGCGAAGTCGCAAGCTGCGCCATGTTCCACACAACAATCTGCGGTTGGTTGCCATAGGCATAACGGCCCTGCCGGTCGATCGAACTGAACACACGGCCCTGATGAAAGGCATCAATAAAGGCGCAGGGGCCATAGTCGATCGTCTCGCCCGAGATGCTGCAATTGTCGGTGTTCATCACACCGTGGATAAAGCCGAAAGACATCCATTGCGCCACCAGTTCCGCCTGCGCGGCACAGACCGCGCGCAGAAGGCCAAGCGGACCATCGGCATCGGGATAATGCCGCGCAATGGCATAATCAGTGAGGGTTTTGAGCGCCTCCGTCTCACCGCGATGGGCAAAGACCTGAAAAGTGCCAACACGCAGATGGCTTGCGGCGACGCGGGTGACGATCGCGCCGGGCAGGGGGCCGCTTTCGCGCAGGATCGGCTCCCCGGTGGCGACAGCGGCGAGGGCACGGGTGGTCGGCACGCCGAGCGCGTGCATCGCCTCGCTGATCAGATATTCGCGCAGCACTGGCCCAACCCATGCGCGGCCATCGCCCATACGGGAATAGGGCGTGGGGCCGGAACCTTTAAGTTGGATATCCCGGCGCTTGCCGACGCTGTCGATGACCTCACCCAGCAGGATCGCACGGCCATCGCCAAGCTGCGGGTTGAAGTTGCCGAACTGATGTCCGGCATAGAGTTGCGCCAAGGGTGCCGCCCCTTCGGGCACCGCATTGCCGCCGAAAACCTGCGTGCGGGTCTCTGCGTCGCCCCCTTCGATCCCCAGCAACGTCGCCAGATCAGCGTTCCAAGCCAAGAGCTTGGGTTCTTTTACCGGCGTCGGGTCGAGCCGGGTAAAGAACCCCTCAGGCAGGGTGGCATAGCTGTTATCGAAAGGAATACGCATCACAGTTTCCGAGACATAAGCATATGATCCTCGCGGGGGCGGAAGCCCGCACGGGTGTAGACTTTGAGTGCCGCCCTATTGGTGCGGTCAACTTCGAGATGTATGGCCTTCAACCCGCCCGCAGCCAGCGCGCGCGGCAGAGCGATCAGCGTCTCTGAAGCGATCCCGCGTCCCCGCACGCCGGGGCGGACGTAGATTTCATCAATGATGGCGTCCAGCCCGCCGAATTCAACCGACCAGCCGAAACAGATCACCACATAGCCAATCGGCGCGCGGGGCGGGCCGATCAGATAGGCGGCCCCATGGGGGATCCCCTCCAGCAGCGGCGCAAGCCCGTTGCGGCGCTGCTCATCGGTCATCTCAATGCCCGCTTCGGTGTGAAAGGCCGTGACCAGCCCGACCAGTTTGTCGAGGTGCTCAGGCGCGCCGAGGGTGAGATGTGCGCTCATAGGCGGGCCAGCCTTTCGGTGAGCAAGGCAAAGAACCCATCGGCGTCAAGGTCGCCCACGAAAAGCGCGTTGGGCGCGCGGTCGGTTACCCCCCACCAGTCGGCCACGGTCATGCCCATGGTCAGTTCTGACTGGGTTTCGATCTCGACGTTGATGTGGCGGCCTTTGAAAAGGTCGGGATTTATCAGATAGGCGGTAACGCAAGGGTCATGCAACGGCGCGCCTTCGGAGCCGTATTTCTCTTTATCGAACCGCTCGAAGAAATCGGTCATCTCGGCCACAGCGACGCCTACCGGCGTGCCAATCGCGCGGAAGGCATCGTTGCGCGGTTTGGTGACCAGCGCCTTATGCGTCACGTCAAGCGGCATCACGACGATGGGGATGCCGGATTTAAAAACGATATCAGCGGCATGCGGGTCGACATAAATGTTGAACTCCGCCGTGGGGGTGATGTTGCCCCCCTCGAAATAGCCGCCGCCCATCAGCACGATCTCTTGCACCTTCTCGGCGATATCGGGCGCCTTTTGCAGCGCCGTCGCGATATTGGTGAGCGGGCCCAAGGGGCAGAGGGTCACGCTGCCTGCGGGATGGGCACGAACCTGCTCGATGATAAAATCGACGCCATGCCCCTCGGCCAGCGGCATGGTGGGGTCGGGCAGGTCGGGGCCATCTAGGCCGGTCTTGCCATGCACATGTTCTGCCGTCACCAAGTCACGGCCCAACGGGCGGTCGCAACCGGCAAAGACCTTTACATCCGGGTGCCCCGCCAATTCACACACGATCCGCGCGTTTTTCGAGGTGAGATCCAGCGGCACGTTGCCCGCGACACAGGTGATGCCCAGCACATCGATCTCTTCGGGGCTGGCCAGCGCAAGGAGGATCGCGACGGCGTCGTCCTGTCCGGGGTCGGTGTCGATGATGATTTTGCGCGGGGTCATGGGCTTACTTTCGTCAAATTGCTTGGGGCAGAGCCTTGCCGGAGGCTCATGTCTTTGTCCAGCGGCGGACCCGGCGATTAGCCGCGTTCCGCCAGTTTCACCGCATCCCAAAGCGCATCCATCTCGGCCAGATCACTGTCTTGCGGGGTTTTGCCCATTGCCGCGAGCTGGGCCTCAATGCCTTCGAAACGCCGGGTGAATTTGGCATTGGCGGCGCGCAGTGCGGCTTCGGGGTCGAGCCCAAGGTGGCGGCCCAGATTGGCCATGACAAAGAGAAGATCGCCGTATTCCTCCTCGACCTCAGCCTGCGAAAGCGTGTCCTTCGCCTCGACCAGTTCCGCGGCCTCTTCGGTGATCTTATCCAGCACCTGCGTCGTCTCGGGCCAATCAAACCCCACCCGCGCTGCACGTTTTTGCAGTTTCATCGCGCGTAAAAGCGCGGGAAGGCCAATCGCCACCCCATCCAACGTGCCCCCCTGCGCCTTGCCAGCGCGCTCGGTGGCTTTGATCTTTTCCCAATCGGCGGTCTGCTGTTCGGCGCTTTTGTCGCGGGATTCGTCGCCAAAGACATGCGGGTGGCGCGCCACCATCTTATCGCTGATGTTGCGTACCACGGATTGGAAGGTGAAATGCCCCGCCTCTTCGCCCATGGCCGTGTGATAGACCGATTGGAGCAGTAGATCGCCCAACTCGCCCTCAAGTTCCGCCCAATCGCGGCGGGCAATGGCATCGGCAACTTCATACGCCTCTTCAATGGTATAGGGGGCGATACTGTCGAAATCCTGCTCGATATCCCAGGGACAGCCCGTCTCGGGATCGCGCAGGCGGCGCATGATTTCCAGCAGCCGTTCAATGCCCGCATCGGAATCGTGAATGAGATCGGCTTTTGTGTTGTCCGGCATTGCAGGCCCCATGTGTCTGGTGTCAGATGCACCCTGACCAAACCAACCCCAAGGAGTCCAGCCCATGCCCGTGGTAAACCGCATCAATGCCTTTGCGGAGGATATGACAGCGTGGCGGCGCCATTTGCATAGCATCCCTGAGTTGGATCTGGAATGTCATGAGACGGCGGCCTTTGTCGCCGAACGGCTGCGGGAATTTGGCGTCGATGAATTGCACGAAGGCATCGCGACAACCGGTCTGGTTGCCATCATCAACGGGCAGAGCAAAGGGCCGACGATCGGCCTGCGCGCCGATATGGATGCCTTGCCCATACATGAAGCGACGGGCAAGGACTACGCCAGCACCCGCATGGGCAAAATGCACGCCTGCGGGCATGACGGGCATACCACGATGTTGCTGGGCGCCGCCCGCTACTTGGCCGAAACGCGCAATTTCTCGGGTCGGGTGGCGCTGATCTTTCAACCTGCTGAAGAGGCCAGCGGCGGCGCTGGTATCATGGTCGAAGAAGGCATCATGGAGCGGTTCGACATCGCGCAGGTCTACGGCATCCACAATATGCCCGGGTTGGACGAGGGCGCGTTTTTCACCACCCCGGGGCCATTCATGGCAGCGGTGGACGAGTTTCACATTCACATCAAGGGCAAAGGCGGCCATGGCGCGATGCCCCATGACACCCGCGACCCTGTGGTGGCGGCCTGCGGCATCGCCACGGCGATCCAGACCATCGTCAGCCGCAATCATCTCGCCTCGCAGGATTTGGTGGTCTCGGTCACGCAAATCCACACCGGCAGCGCCGATAACATCATTCCTGAGACCGCCTATATCAACGGAACCGTGCGGACCTTTGACCGCGAGGTGCAGGAGATGGTGATGCGCCGCATGCAGCAGATCGTGGACGGGCAGGCGGCAAGCTATGACGTTTCAGCAGAGTTGGTCTATGAGGTCGGCTATCCCGCCACGGTCAACGATCCAGCCAAGACCGAAACCGCCATCGCGGCGGCAAGCGAAGTGGTGGGTGCGGACCGCGTGCACGGCGACTATGGCCGCGAAATGGGCGCGGAAGATTTCAGCTTTATGCTCGAAAAACGCCCCGGTGCCTATCTGTTCCTCGGGACCGGTGAAGGCGCAGGGCTGCACCATCCAGAATACGACTTCAACGACGAGATCGCGCCGCTCGGCGCATCCTTTTTCGCCCGTATCGTTGAGCGGGCACAGCCAGCAGGAGGCAAGTAATGGCACTGGAAGACGCGGCCAAACAGATGGATATGGCCTTTACCCGCGAGGACCTCAAAGGGCCGAGCTATGAGTTGACCTTTGGCGGGGCGACCTCTTTCCTGCGACGTAGATACACCAAGGATTTGACTGGCGTTGACATCGCTGTGACCGGCGTGCCCTTCGACCAAGCGGTCACCAACCGCCCCGGCACCCGCCTTGGCCCCCGCGCCATCCGCGAGGCGAGCGCCTTGCAAGCCCCCGACGCGCCCTATGGCTGGGATTTCGATGTGCTGAGCGAATTTGCCATCGCGGATTATGGCGATCTGGCGTTTGATTATGGCCATGTCAGCCAGTTTCCGGCCGCACTCACCGCGCATATCAAGACCATCCTTGATGCTGGCGCGGCCTCGGTTGTCTTGGGCGGGGATCACTATATCTCTTTCCCGATCCTTAAAGCCTATGCCGAAAAATACGGTCCGATCAGCCTGTTACAGTTCGACGCTCACACTGATACATGGGCTGATGACGACATGGACCGGATCGACCACGGGACGATGTTCTACAAGGCCGTGAAGTCCGGCATCGTCGACCCGTCGACCAGCGTGCAGGTCGGCATCCGCACCACCAACGAAGACACGATGGGCGTCAACATCATCGACGCGCGTGAGGTGCATGAGAAGGGGCCGCAGGCGACCGTGGCCAAGATCAAAGAGATTCTTGGCGATCGGCCTTGTTATCTGACCTTCGACATTGACGCGCTTGATCCGGCCTTTGCCCCCGGTACCGGCACGCCGGTTTGGGGCGGGCTGACCTCGGCGCAGACCTCGATCATGCTGCGCGATCTGGCCGGGATCAACATCATGGGCGGTGACGTGGTTGAGGTCTCTCCGCCCTTCGACACCACTGGGGCCACAGCGATCGCGGGCGCGCATGTCGCGACCGAGATACTGTCGCTACTTGGTCACCGCATGAGAACAGCGTGAACGAAAGTCACGACATCACGCGCCGGTCCGTCGAAACGCGGGCCGGCTTGCTTAATGCGACCTCTGTCGCCCTTGACCGCCGAGTTTTGAAAGGTGCTTAAAATGCTGTTCTGGATCATCGTGATCGCCCTCGTCGCCTTGATGGCCTATGTCCGCCTTGCGCCCATCGACACCGCGCGTTGGCATGTTCAGGCCGAAGGGCAGAAGATGGGCAAGACACAAGGCACAAACAGCTATATCTGGCGCGCACCCGTTGACGGCGACGGGCAAGAGACCTTGGCGCAGCTTGACCGTGCCATCATGCAGACCCCGCGCACCGAGGTCGTCGCCGGATCACTGGCCGAGGGGCAGGTCACCTATGTTACCCGCACCAAATTGATGGGCTATCCAGATTTCACCACCATCGGCGTCTATGGCGCTAATCCGCGCTACGTTGAGGTCTATGGCCGCTCGCGCTTTGGCCGGTCAGATCTGGGGGTCAACGCCAAGCGGGTGAACGGATGGCTCGATCAGATCGAGGCGCGATGACAGGCAGCCTTGCTGCACCTCGCGCCACATCGGCACGTTGAGCGACATCTGACATTGCGCCATGAACATGCGGCCACCAACCTGTAGGCAGATGGTTTCACCTAGCTCCACACGGGCGCCGGTGCTGTTGGTGCAATAGCAATCAATCGTCTTCCCGCCCGGCGCTTTGACATCCGCAAGGGCAGGGTGCAGGGCCGTCAGGGCCACGAGGCAAGTGAGCGGCAAGATGCGTTTCATAGCCCATGATAGCATAAGCCGCCTCTTGACCAAAGCATTTGCATAAGCGACAGGAACCTCATGATCCCGATGCACCGCCTCGCGCAAATCTCGCAACGCTTCCAGTTTCTGGAGGCCAGCATGTCTGCGGGCTCCGATGGGGCCGATTTTGCAGCCCTCGCCAAGGAATACAGCGATCTCAAGCCCGTGGTGGATCAAATTGATCTCTACCAGCAGCTTCAGCGCGACCTTGAAGAAGCCCAAGAGATGCTGAAAGATCCCGAGATGGCCGAGCTTGCCCGCGAAGAACTGCCGCGTTTGCGGGCACGTCTGCCGGAGGTGGAAGAGGGATTGCAGCTGGCGCTTCTGCCGCGCGATTCCGCCGATGCGAAACCCGCGATGCTGGAGATCCGCCCCGGCACGGGCGGAGATGAAGCGGCGCTGTTCGCGGGCGACCTGTTACGGATGTACCAGCGCTACGCCGAAGCGCGCGGCTGGGGATTTGATCTGATCGAGAGCCAGATGACCGAACTTGGCGGCGTGAAGGAAGTCGTGGCCCATATCACCGGGCAGAACGTTTTTGCCCGGCTGAAGTTCGAGAGCGGCGTGCACCGGGTCCAGCGCGTGCCCTCGACAGAAAGCGGTGGGCGTATCCATACCTCGGCAGCCACCGTGGCGGTGCTGCCCGAGGCCGAAGACGTGGATATCGAGATCAACGCCAATGACCTGCGGATCGACACGATGCGCTCTTCGGGCGCTGGTGGGCAACACGTCAACACAACCGATTCCGCCGTGCGCATCACCCATATCCCCACCGGGATCGTGGTGACCTCATCCGAGAAATCCCAGCACCGCAACCGCGACAAGGCGATGCAGGTGCTCAAAGCGCGGCTTTATGACATGGAGCGCAGCCGGATCGACAGCGCACGTTCCGCCGACCGCGCGGCGCAGGTGGGCACGGGCGACCGGTCCGAGCGCATCCGGACCTACAACTTCCCCCAAGGGCGGATGACCGATCACCGGATCAACCTGACGCTCTACCGTCT
>NZSX01000039.1 GCA_002703405.1 Sulfitobacter sp.
CAGGCCAATATGGCATGGCGGATGGTGATCGAACTTGTGGCCGGTCTTGGGATCGGTTTCGGCATCGGATACGGGCTTGATGTGCTCTTTGGCACGCTACCCATTTTCATGGTGCTATTTGTAATGCTGGGCCTTGCGGCGGGGGTGAAGACGATGCTCCGCACCGCCAAGGAAATCCAGAGCAAACAACAGGCCGAACCGGCCGAACAGGATACGCCCCATTCGGGCAAGGACGAGGGAGCCTGAGATGGCAACAGAGATAGACGGTGCCGCAGCAGGCGGTCTGGAATTCCACCCGATGGACCAGTTCATCGTATCGCCGCTTTTCAGCGACGATGCTTCCGTTGCTTGGTACACCATCACCAACGCCACCTTCTGGATGGCGCTGGCGGTTCTGGCCACTTTCGCGATGCTCGTTCTGGGCAGCGCGCGCCGCTCGGTCGTTCCGGGCCGGATGCANTCGGTTGCNGANNTGGCTTACGGCTTCATNCACAAGATGGTCGANGACATCTGCGGCAAAGAAGGGCTGAAGTTCTTCCCCTATATCATGACCCTGTTCATGTTCATCGTNATGGCGAACTTCCTTGGNCTGATCCCGACNGCCTTNACNCCCACCGCGCATTTCTCGGTNACCGTGGTGCTGGCGCTGGCNGTGTTCATCACCGTNACCGTNGTNGGCTTCGTCAANAANGGCGCNGCTTTCCTGAGCCTCTTCTGGGTNTCNTCGGCCCCTNTGGCGCTGCGCCCGGTGCTGGCNATCATCGAATTGATCAGCTACTTCGTGCGCCCGGTNAGCCACTCCATTCGTCTGGCGGGNAACGTCATGGCGGGNCACGCGGTNATCAANGTTTTCGCCGGTTTCGCTGCCATNGCAGTGATCTCTCCGGTGTCGGTGCTCGCGATNACCGCGATGTACGGTCTCGAAGTGCTGGTGGCCTTTATCCAGGCCTATGTCTTTACCATCCTGACATGCGTGTACCTCAAGGACGCGCTGCACCCCGCACACTAACAACCCCAACAACGGCGGGGCTTCCCGTCAAAGTTTTAACTTCCAATCGTAAGGAGATACCCCAATGGAAGGTCAACTCGCACATATCGGCGCAGGCATCGCAGGTCTCGGCACAGGCATCGCAGCCCTGGGTGTCGGCAACGTTGCCGCCAACTTCCTGTCCGGCGCACTGCGCAACCCATCGGCAGCCGCAAGCCAGACAGCGACCCTGTTCATCGGCATCGCGTTTGCAGAAGCTCTGGGGATCTTCTCGTTCCTCGTCGCTCTGCTGCTGATGTTCGCTGTCTAAGCTCTCGGAACTGTAATCCTTACGAGCGGGCAGGCGCGCATCGCCGTGTCTGCCCGGCTGTAACGGCAAAGTTTCCAAGGAGAAGCCACGATGGCAACTGTAACAACCAGCGACGGGCTGGCCGACGCGACCGGCATTGCGACCCATGCTGCCGAAACGCCAGGCATGCCGCAGCTGAACTTTGATCACTGGGGCAACCAGATTTTCTGGCTGATCCTCGCGCTGATCGCCACCTACCTGATCCTGTCGCGCGTGGCTCTGCCTCGTATCGGTGCGGTTCTGGCTGAACGCCAAGGGACCATCACCAATGACATCGCGGCTGCCGAAGACCTTAAGGTCAAGGCACAGGAAGCCGAAGCCGCCTATGACAAGGCCCTGATCGACGCCCGTGCCGAGGCACAGCAGATCGTGGCCCAAGCCAAAGCGGACATGCAGGCTGATCTGGATGCCGAAATGGCCAAGGCCGATGCCGAGATTGCCGCGCAAGTGGCAGAATCGGAAAAAGCCATCGCCGAAATTCGCGCGGGCGCCATGGACAACGTACAAGCCGTTGCCAAGGACACCGCAGAAGCGCTTGTTGCCGCCCTTGGTGGCACGGCAGATGCTACAACCGTTGATGCCGCCGTCGACGCGCGGATGAAAGGATAAGCCATGACCAAATCCATGCGCCTGACACTTTCGACCCTGCTCGCTGGCATGGTGGCTTCGCCTGCTTTCGCGGCCACCGGACCTTTCTTCTCGCTGCGCAACACGGACTTCATCGTGCTGCTAGCCTTCCTGCTGTTCCTCGGTATCTTGATCTATTTCAAGGTTCCGACGCTGTTGATCGGCATGCTCGACAAACGCGCCGATGGCATCAAGACCGAGCTGGAAGAAGCCCGCGCCCTGCGTGAAGAAGCGCAGACTTTGCTCGCCTCCTATGAGCGCAAGCAGAAAGAGGTGCAGGACCAAGCGGATCGCATCGTGTCTTCCGCCAAGGAAGATGCCCGTCTTGCTGCCGAACAGGCACGGGCGGATATGGCCAAGTCGCTTGACCGTCGCATGGCTGCCGCGAAGGACCAGATCAGCTCGGCCGAGGCCGCCGCTGTGAAGGAAGTCCGCGACCAAGCCGTGACGATCGCTGTGGCCGCTGCGCGCGATGTGATCGCCAAGCAGATGACCGCTGCACAGGGCAACAAGCTGATCGACGATGGCATCGCCCAAGTCGAAGCCAAGCTGCACTAAGCCAGCGCCCCATCGAATTTTGAAAGCCCCGGTTTCGCCGGGGCTTTTTCTTTTGGGTTAGGCTTTTATTAACCCAACCGCGACAGGCTCAAACCATGCGTTTGCTCCTTATCATTGCGGTGGTGATCGGCCTTGCGGCCTGTACGGTGCCTAGTCGGGACTTCAGGGGCATTCCGGCCCAACGCATCACCGTGGAGGGTTCGGTGTTCGATGTGCGCGTTCGGGGGGAGCGGGCGGAAGCGGTGCGGGTGAACACCCAATACGCGCCGCGCTTTGGCCCCATCCGCGGGCGGGCGGGGCGTGCGATGGCACAGGCGAGCGGCTGCGAGGTGAAAGAGGTCTTGGGCGATCAGGCGCTGGCCGTTGGCGTGTTGGATTGCGACTAGAGGGCGCTTGCTGTGGCTGAGGCGGGACACCGGGCTGTGACTTGGACGGCGTCAGAATGACGACACGCGCCGATCCGGCGGGGCTGGCGGAGGCCAGTCTCGGAAATGGCCGAGAGACGACAATATCTTGTGGATAACCGCCGACCGCCCCCTGTCCCTTGGGGCTTTTGATTGACTCGGACCCGTGCCAAACGGCAAGTTCGCCGCTCAGGCAAGAATCAATCACGGCAGGGCAAACTTGCGTTTTTCCAAACTCAGATTAACCGGCTTCAAAAGCTTCGTGGACCCGACGGACCTCGTCATTTCAGANGGGCTGACCGGAGTCGTGGGGCCGAACGGCTGTGGCAAATCCAACCTGCTCGAAGCCTTGCGGTGGGTCATGGGCGAAAACCGCCCGACCGCCATGCGGGGCGGCGGCATGGAAGACGTGATCTTTGCCGGGGCCGCCTCGCGCCCGGCGCGNAACTTTGCCGAAGTNGCGCTGCATCTCGACAANAGCGACCGGCTGGCNCCTGCGGGCTTTAACGAACAAGACGCGCTTGAGATCGTGCGCCGCATCACCCGCGATGTCGGCAGCGCCTANAAGGTGAANGGCAAGGATGTNCGGGCGCGGGATGTGCAGATGCTCTTCGCCGATGCCTCCACCGGGGCGCATAGCCCGGCNCTGGTCCGGCAAGGGCAGATTGCAGAGCTGATCAACGCCANGCCGAAAAGCCGCCGCCGCATTCTGGAAGAGGCTGCGGGGATCTCNGGGCTCTACCAGCGCCGNCATGAGGCCGAGTTNAAACTCAACGGGGCCGAACAGAACCTCGCCCGNGTNGATGATGTGGTTGAACAATTGGCCGCTCAATTGGCCACGCTGGCCCGGCAAGCGCGGCAGGCNGCGAAGTACCGCGAGATTGGCGAAGCGCTGCGCCGCGCCGAGGGCTTGTTGCTCTACCGCCGCTGGCGCGAAGCNGANGANGCGCGCGNNAAGGCCGAGGATGACCTGCGCGCCCGTGTTGTNGCCNCAGCAGAGGCCGAAGCACAGGTGCGGCGCGTGGCCGAAGGGCGCGAGGAGGCCGAGGCCGCCTTGCCCGCNTTGCGNGAGGAAGAGGCGATTGCGANCGCGATTCTGCAACGTCTCACCACGCAGCGCGANACGCTGGCCGATCAAGAAACCCGTGCCGCGTCATTGATCGACACCCTGACCAGCCGCATCACCCAGTTGACCCGCGATATCGAGCGGGAAGGCGGGTTGAACCGCGACGCGGAAGAAACGATCGAGCGTCTCGAAAGGGAAGCGTCCGAGCTTGCCACAGCCGATGAGGGGCACGACAGCGCGCTTGAGGCGTCGGCAGAGGCCGCGCGCGAGGCGGCGGAAGTCTTGCAGACCCGCGAGGCGGACCTTTCCCAGCAGACCGAAGATGTCGCCCGTTTGGCGGCGCGGCACAGCTCGGCCGAACGTCTGCTTCAGGACAGCCGCAAAACGCTAGAGAAGTCGGAAGCCGAAGCCCGCAAGGCCCGCGATGCAGTCGCTCAAAGCCAAGCGACCCTCGACAAAGCTGGTGTGGATTTTGCAGCGGCCCAGCAGGCCGAGGCGAGCGCCGTCACGGCCTCAGCCGCGGCGGATGCGGCTCTTTTGGCTGCGGAAGAAACCCGCGCCGACACGCAGTCGCGCGAAGCCGATGCCCGTGCAGAGCGGTCCGAGGCCGAGGGCGAGGCCAATGCGCTGCGCGCAGAGGTGGGCGCGCTGGCAAAGCTGGTCGAGCGCGACACGGCGGAAGGCGGGCAGATCCTCGACCGGTTGCAGGTTGAACAAGGGTTTGAAAAGGCGCTTGGCGCGGCTTTGGCCGATGACCTGCGCGCGCCAGAAGTTGCTACCGATCGACCCTCCGGCTGGTCGATCTTGCCGGGCTACCTAGAGGCGCAGCCGCTGCCCGCAGGGGCGACGCCGCTAACGCAGCATGTCACGGTCCCGAAGGTGCTGGAACGCCGCATGAGCCAGATTGGGCTGGTGGATCCTGAGGCGGGCGCGCGGCTTCAGGCGCAGTTGCTGCCCGGGCAACGGCTGGTCTCGGCAGAGGGTGATCTTTGGCGGTGGGACGGGTTCCGAGCCATGGCCGAGGATGCGCCATCGGCTGCGGCCCTGCGCCTGCAGCAGTTGAACCGGTTGGAAGTTCTGAAACAGGCGCTGGAACAGGTGAGCGAACGTGCCGATGCGGCACGGGCCGCGCATGAAACCCTGCAGCAGCAGTTGGCCGAGCAGGCCGAGGCCGACAAACGTGCCCGCGAAGCGCGGCGCGACGCGGATCGACAGGTGGCCGAAGCGGGGCGCGCCCTGAGCCGGGCGGAGGCGGATCGCAACCTTGCTCAAAGCCGTCTGGAATCCCTTGGCCTTGCCGTGAAGCGCCATGAGGAGGCCGCGATTACCGCGCGGGCCGAAGTGATGGACGCCGAACGTACCTTGGCGGGCTTGGACGATCTTGCCGCTGCCCGTGCGACTGTCGACGATATCCGCATGACGGTCGAAGCGTCCCGGATCACCATGATGTCGCGCCGCTCGGCCCATGACGAATTGCGCCGCGAAGGCGAAGCCCGCAGACGCCGGGTGCAAGAGGTCTCGAAAGAGGTCAGCGGCTGGCGGCACCGGTTGGAGACAGCGGGCAAGCGCACCGCCGAATTGGTTGAACGCAAAGCCGCCTCCGAGGCGGAGTTGGCCGAGGCGGGTGCCGTGCCGGCGGAAATCGCGGCGAAGCGGGAAGAATTGTCAGGTGCGATCACCGCAGCCGAAACGCGACGCACCCATGCGACCGACACGCTGGCCGCCGCCGAAGCTGCGCTGAAGGCGGCGACGGATGCCGAACGCGACGCGGAACGGCAGGCCTCGGACGCGCGGGAGGCCCGCGCCCGGGCCGAGGCGCGCAGCGATGCCGCGCGCGAGACGGTGACCCATGCGGCGGACCGTATTCAGGACGAACGGCAAGTCACGCCCGAGGCCCTGCGCGATGCGCTGGACATCGAGGCGGATCAGACCCCGCCGGTGGACGCGCTGGAAGAGGACGTGAACCGTTATAAACGGCAGCGAGATTCCTTGGGCGCGGTGAACCTGCGCGCCGAGGATGACGCCAAAGAGATACGCGAAGAGCACGGCGCGCTGCTGACCGAGAAGGCCGATTTGGAAGAGGCNATCAAGACCCTGCGCAGCGGNATCGCGGGCCTCAACCGCGAGGGGCGGGAGCGGCTGCTGACGGCCTTTGANCAGGTGAACGCGAACTTCTCTATGCTGTTTACCCACCTCTTTGGTGGCGGCGAGGCGAACCTCGTGATGGTCGAAAGCGATGATCCATTAGAAGCCGGGTTGGAGATNCTGTGCCANCCGCCGGGCAANAAGCTGAGNACCCTGAGCCTGCTGTCGGGCGGGGAGCAGACCTTGACCGCGATGGCGCTGATCTTTGCCGTGTTCTTGGCCAATCCGGCGCCGATCTGTGTGCTGGANGAGGTCGACGCGCCGCTTGATGACGCAAATGTGACCAGGTTCTGCGATCTGNTGGATGAGATGTGCCGTCANACCGATACGCGGTTCCTGATCATCACGCACCATGCGGTGACGATGGCNCGGATGGACCGGCTCTTTGGGGTGACCATGGCGGAGCAGGGGGTCAGCCAGTTGGTNTCNGTCGATCTTAAGAAAGCGGAAACNCTGGTCGCGTAAAGGTGGGAGACGCCGGTTGCGAGGACCGGCCCTTAAAGCGTGCGCGCATCAGGTTNCCGCGGGGTTGCGTGCTGCCGTNAAGCTGTTGCAAGCCGCGTNNCCGAGGCCGTAGTTAGCGTNGACAGAGNGCNGCGATCAGCTTTTGCGCGACACTGTGACGCCAGAGACGTCCTCAATAAACGTTAGAATTCGGGCCTTTACCGCATCGTCCTTGATGGAGCCGATGGCATTCACGATCTCAAGGGAGGGGTCATTGNNGTTCTCGGGGTGGNCGTCNTCCAGCCCTTCGAAGAAATAGCCGGGGGTCACATTCAGTATCCGGGCAAGCTCATGCAGGCGGCTGGCGGCAATCCGGTTGGAGCCGATTTCATACTTCTGGATCTGCTGAAACGACAGTTTGAGTTCACGCGCCACATCGGTCTGGGATTGCCTTCGCAGGGTGCGGGCCTGCTTGAGTCGGCGACCGACGTGAACGTCTACNGGGTGGGACATNGNTCAATACCTCNGGTTGAGTACNNTACATTCACTACCCGCAATGTGTTGAGGATCAATTGCCTAGATATGGCCCNTTTGGGTTAACCGATTTACCTTGGCTGGATGGATTATGTTGCGTTACCGGATGATTCATGTACCATCNGTTGCCTATGAACCAACATATGTCCGATATTGAGCCGGTNGCACCCGTGCCCCCGACCCCGCAAAAGGACCCTGCGCCGGCCCTTTTGTTCGAGATGATACGCTCNTTCGTGACCTTGGCGCANACGCTGAACCTCAGCCATGCGGTNGCNCNACTGGNNAGNACNCGGCAAACGGTTCGGCGNCATATCCAGCAATTGGAANAGNCGATGGGCGCGCCNCTGTTCACNATTGAGAACCGGCGCTATTCCCTGACNAAGGNNGGCGTGGANGCNTTGCCCGAAGCGCGCGATATCATTGANCGGGGCAAGCTGTGGCTGGANGGCAAGACGCGCCANGCCGACGGGATGCTGCGNCTNTCGCACGAAGAGCCGAACGGNTGGAGTTTTCACCAGCAACAGCAGCCCTTGTCGCTGATCTGGGATGGGGGCTCCGCGATGATGCAGGCCGCGCTTCNGGCGTGGTGCATGAGCCGGGGAGAGTTGGAGNGCGAAGCCTTTCGCGCCATGCGCCCCTATGTGCTGGTGTATCGCGACTCGCCCAATGGATGGATCTGTACCGAAGTGGGGGAGAAATCGTTCTACACGCAGTGGTGGGGCTGGACCAACGCGCGCAGCAGCATCGGACGGCCACTGAAGCTGTTTCCGGGCGGGCCCGAGTTTGAGAATATGCTGAACTTCCCCTTTCGAGAGGTGGAGGCGACCTGTGGCGTTCGGTTGGACGAGGTGGTTACCCAAATCCCACGCGAAGAGGGTGGCGAGCCGGTGCCCTTGGCCTACAAACGCCTGCTGATGGCCGGGCGGTATCCGGACAAAAGCTTTGCCCTGATCGCGGCGGTGGACCGGTCGACCTCAGTGAATATCGCCGGTGTTGATGACAGCTTCCTGCGCGAGATGCCTTTGGACGCAAAGGTAACATTCGCAGGCTGACGAACATTGAGGGCAAGATGCAAAAAGGGCCGCCCATCAAGGCGGCCCTTTCTGTTTTGGATGCTAACGCAAAGGCTTAGCTGATCGCTGCGGCTTTCACATCGTCGTCGATATAGGGCAGGTATTGTTCAAAGTTGTCCGAGAACATCTTGACCAGTTTGGCCGCCTGACGGTCATAGGATTCCGGATCGTCCCATGTGCGGCGCGGGTCGAGCAGGATGTCGGCGACGCCGTTGACCGAAACCGGAACGTCGAAGCCAAAGTTCGGGTCTTTGCGGTATTCAGCCTCTGCCAGACGCCCTTCAAGCGCNGCGCTCAACAAAGCGCGGGTGGCTTTGATCGGCATCCGCGAGCCGGTGCCGTATGCGCCGCCGGTCCAGCCTGTGTTGACCAGCCAGCAGGTGGCACCATGCTGGGCGATCTTCTCGCGCAGGAGGTTGCCGTAGACCTCGGGGCGGCGCGGCATGAAGGGCGCGCCGAAACAGGTGGAGAATGTGGGCTCTGGCTCGGTCACGCCACGCTCGGTGCCCGCCACCTTGGAGGTGAAGCCCGACAGGAAGTGGTACATCGCCTGCGCCGGGCTGAGCCGCGCAATCGGAGGCAGCACGCCAAAGGCATCGCAGGTCAGCATGATGATGTTCTTGGGGTGGCCGCCGACGGCCTTCTCGCTGGCGTTGGAGATATAGTGCAGCGGGTAGGCGGCGCGCATGTTGGCCGTGAGCGAGTCGTCATCGAAGTCCAGCTCGAAGGTATCGGGGTCGAAGACCATATTTTCGATCACGGTGCCGAATTTAGAGGTCGTCGCGTAGATTTCCGGCTCTGCCTCGGGGTTGAGGTTGATGGTCTTGGCATAGCAGCCGCCTTCGAAGTTGAAGGTGCCGTTGTCGGACCAGCCGTGCTCATCGTCGCCGATCAACGTGCGCTCAGGGTCAGCCGAGAGGGTGGTTTTGCCGGTGCCCGACAGGCCGAAGAAAACGGCCGTATCAACGGGGTTTCCGGTGGCATGGTTGGCCGAGCAGTGCATCGGCATGATGCCCTTTTCNGGCAGCAGGTAGTTCAGCAGGGTGAAGACCGACTTTTTGTTCTCGCCCGCGTATTCGGTGCCGCCGATGAGGATCATCTTGCGGTCGAAGTTCATCGCGATCACGGTCTCGCTGCGGCAGTTGTGCTTGGCCGGATCGGCCTGGAAGCTGGGGCAGTTGATGACGGTGAAATCGGCGGTGAAGTCCTTCAGCGCTTCGGCATCGGGGCGGCGCAGCATGGTGCGGATGAAAAGCCCGTGCCATGCCAGTTCNGTCACCATCCGTACGTTGATCGCATGTTTGGGGTCNGCNCCGCCAACGAGGTCTTGGACGAAGTAGTCCTTGCCCTGCATATGGGCGATCATGTCTTGATAGAGCGCGTCAAACCCTTCGGGCGACATCTCGGCGTTGTTTTCCCACCAGATGCTGTCGGCCACGCTGTCGGTCTTGACCACATGTTTATCTTTGGGCGACCGGCCGGTGAACTTGCCAGTGGTCACCAGAAAGGCACCGCCTTTGCCAAGGCTGCCTTCGCCCCGTTTCAATGCCGCCTCGACCAGCGCAGGCTCGGTCAGGTTGTAATAGACATCGCCGAGCCCGCTGATCTGNTGATCTTCGAGGCTGAACTGCGGGTTTACCCGTCCAAATGTCATGTGATGTCTCCTGTGGTAGCGCGTGAGCAGCGCAGTACGTGTCCGAGCGGGCGCAATTGCCCTGGGCATCGGGGGCCTTGAGAGCCTCTTAACACGGGCGTTTTCAGGTTGAACAGGCAGCTTTGTCACAGTTAGCGCCATCATGTAAAACTTTGTTTCGAAGCGCTTAGATCCCGGCCCAAAGCGATGCGCACCNCCCTNGTCTTANCTTGGGTAAGAGTAATTAAAGTGCGGCAATTTAGCCATTCCTAACCAAATTATGACCGAATTGGTGCATCTCAAAGGCACGATTCGCACTTAAGGATTGATTCGATCTGTAATATTGGAGATCACTGACTCCAAAAATAAGAACGAATTGAGCAGCATAAGGAAGCAGGCAATGTCAAAGATTGCATTGGTAGACGATGACAGGAACATCCTGACATCTGTTTCGATGACTCTTGAAGCTGAAGGCTTCGAAGTGGAGACCTACAACGACGGNCAAGCCGCGTTGGACGCCTTCAACAAGAAACTGCCGGATATGGCAGTGCTGGACATCAAGATGCCCCGCATGGACGGCATGGATCTGCTGCAACGTTTGCGTCAGAAAACCGCGATGCCGGTGATCTTTTTGACCTCCAANGATGATGAGATCGACGAGGTGCTGGGCCTNCGCATGGGNGCCGACGACTACGTCAAAAANCCNTTCAGCCAGCGCCTGCTGGTCGAGCGTATTCGCGCCCTTCTGCGCCGCCAAGANGCGGTAGAGACGAATGAGGTNGGCGATACCGAAGAAACCAAGGTAATGGAACGCGGCGATCTGCGGATGGATCCGCTGCGCCACGCGGTCAGCTGGAAGGGCAAGGANGTGTCNCTGACCGTGACCGAATTCCTGCTGTTGCAGGCTCTCGCGCAGCGCCCCGGTTTCGTGAANTCNCGCGACCAACTGATGGACGTGGCCTATGACGATCAGGTCTATGTGGATGACCGGACGATCGACAGCCACATCAAGCGCCTGCGCAAAAAGATGCGCAGCGCAGATGATGAATTTTCGGCGATCGAGACGCTTTACGGCATCGGCTATAGATATAACGAAGAGTAAACCCGGCGCTTAACGCGGGTCGAAAGGAAGCTTGTGCGGGACATGGCTGCTGGCAGGGACGGTGATGTTGTACTGGGGGACGATTGGGTCACTCCTGACAGTGCCGCGCCGGATGAAATTCGGGTCAAGCGCGAACGGCGGGGGCTGTTCTCGCTCCGCTCCTCGCCGCTGACGCGCAAGATCATTACCTTTAATCTCATCGCGCTCAGCGTTCTGGTGGCGGGGATCCTCTACCTCAATTCCTCGCGCGACAGTCTGGCGCTGCAACGCGCCGCGGCGCTGGTGTCCGAGACGGAGCTGATCGCCGATGTGATCGAAGCGCAGCTTCCTGCAGGGGCGCCTGTGAACCTCACCACTGGCGATGGTGTCGATGTGGCCGCCACGCTTGAGGGGCTGGACCTGCGCGGCGGTATCGAAGTTTTCGTCTATGACCCGGCGGAAACGTTGGTGGCCCGCACCGCTGGCAGCCTGACCGTCGCCGAAGCCCTCGCCGCTTCCGAGGCGGGCGAGCGGACGCTGTTGAACGACGGGTTGAACTGGCTTTGGGAGCGTGTCTCGGCCCCCTTCGGCACGGACGAGGTCACCGCCTCCCCACCGCTTGAAGAACAGCTGCGCGGCATGGTCGGCACCAGCGTGACCGGCGGCACCCGGCTGGAAGGCACGCTCGCCATCGAAGGCGGCACGCTGTTCAGCGTTGTGACCCCCATCATGCAGGGCGACACCCCCGTCGGCGTGGTCGCCGTGGCCAGCGCGGCGGGAGAGATTGACCGCCTTGTGCGCAGCGAACGTGAGCGCGTTTTGCAGATGTTCGTCATCGCCACACTGGTCTCTATCGGGCTCAGCCTCGTGCTGGCCTCGACCATTGCCAACCCGCTGGCCGAACTGTCCACTGCCGCCGAACTTGGCCGCGACAAGGATGCGCGCAAGATGAACCCCGGCCGCATTCGCATCCCCGACCTGACCGCGCGCCCCGACGAGATCGGCCGCCTGTCAGGCGCACTGCGCGGGATGGTTTCGGCGCTTTACAACCGGATCGACGGTAACGAACAATTCGCCGCCGATGTGGCCCATGAGATCAAGAACCCGCTCGCCTCTCTGCGGTCTGCTGTTGGCACCCTGCGCATGGTCAAACGCGACGACCAGCGCGAGAAGCTGCTGGATGTGATCGAGCATGACGTGCGCCGCCTCGACCGGCTGGTCAGCGACATCTCCAACGCCTCGCGGCTTGATTCCGAACTGGTCAAGGAAGAGGAAGAACCCTTCGACCTGCTGCAAATGCTGGGCAATCTGGGCCAGTATCTGGGCGAGGATGCGAAATCCAAGGGCATCGACTTTATCACCGATCTGCCCGCCGCGCCGATCACCGTACATGGGCTTGAGGCCCGTTTGGCGCAGGTTTTTGTGAACCTCATCACCAACGCGATCTCCTTTTGCGAAGATGGCGATGCGATCCGGGTCTGGGCGCGCAAGCGTGCCAACCGCGTGCTGATCGTGGTCGAGGACACCGGCCCCGGCATTCCCGAACAGGCGCTTGGCAAGATTTTCAAACGCTTCTATTCGCAGCGCCCGGAAGAGCATTTCGGCAATAACTCCGGCCTGGGCCTCGCGATCTCGAAACAGATCGTCGAAGCCCACGGCGGGGTGATCTGGGCCGAGAATATTCGCCCAACCGAAGCCGACATCACCTCCGAACCGCTCGGTGCGCGTTTCGTCGTGGGGCTGCCTACATAAAGCACGGGCGCGGGGCCTGATATGACAGTCGAGCGCGAAAACCTCCACGCCAGCTGCGTGGCGATCAACGGGCGTGGGGTGCTGATCCTCGGCCCCTCCGGCGCGGGCAAATCGGCCCTTGCCTTGCAATTGATGGCCCTCGGCGCCAAGCTGGTGGCAGATGACCGAACCGATGTCACCCGCCATGGCGAGCAGGTGATCGCCAGCGTTCCTGACACGATCCGCGGCCTGATCGAGGCGCGCTACGTGGGCATCTTGCGGGTCGAAGATCACGGCCCCGTGCCCTTGGGCCTTGTCGTCGATCTGGCCCATACCGAACACCAGCGCCTTCCAGAGCGCCACAGCCATCTGATACAGGGTGTCACGTTGCCCTGTTTTCACAAATGCGATAGCGCTCATTTTGCGGCAGCAATTCATCTGTATATAGCAGGTGTGAAAGAACCGAATTGATCAGTCAGACCTCATCAACAGACCCCGCCACTCGGCGGTTGGTCCTTGTCACCGGCCCTTCGGGCGCCGGACGTTCCTCTGCGCTTAACGTGCTGGAGGATGCGGGCTTTGAGGCGATCGACAATCTGCCGCTGCGTTTGCTGCCCGCGCTGCTTGACCGTCCCGGTGATGCGCAATCGGTGGCCTTGGGCATCGACGCGCGCAACCGCGACTTCTCAACCGAAGGTGTGCTGGAACTGATGGGCCGCCTGTCGGCCGAGCAGGGGTGGAGCGCAGAGCTGCTTTATCTCGACTGTGCTCCCGATGTGCTGTTGCAGCGGTTTTCCGAAACCCGCCGCCGCCACCCGCTGGCCCCCGCCGACCGCCCAGTTGACGGCATCACCCGCGAGCAAGAGCTGCTACACCCGATCCGCGCCCGCGCCGATGTGTTGATCGACACGACCACGCTCAACGTCCACGAGCTGCGCGCCGAGGTGGAGCAGTGGTTCGCCCCCGGCGGCCAGCGCCACCTCACGGTCTCGGTGCAGAGCTTCTCCTACAAACGCGGCCTGCCGCGCGGCGTCGATGTGGTGCATGACTGCCGTTTCCTTAGAAACCCCTATTGGGTGCCTGAATTGCGCAGTGGCAACGGGCGGGATGCGGCTGTCGCGGCCCATGTGGCAGGCGATAAGCGCTACACAGATTTCGCCGATAAGGTGCTCGACCTTAGCCTGCTGTTGCTGCCCGCCTACCGCGAAGAGGGCAAATCGCATATCTCCATCGCATTTGGCTGCACGGGTGGCCAACACCGTTCCGTCGCCATGGCGGAAGATCACGCTTTGCGCCTTGCAGAGCAGGGCTGGCAGGTGTCAATTAGGCACCGTGAGCTGGACCGTCAGCATCGTGAGGAAAACAAGCCGTGATCGGGATCGTCATCGTCGCACATGGGGGGCTGGCGCAAGAGTATCTTGCCGCCATCGAACATGTCGTGGGATCCCAATTCGGCGTCCGCGCCATCGCGATTGAGCCCGACCACGACCGCGCCGACAAAGAACGCGAGATCTGCACCGCCGCCGATGCGGTGGACCAAGGCGCCGGCGTTGTGGTCGTCACCGATCTTTTCGGCGGATCACCCTCAAACCTCAGCCTCTTGGCGTGCCGCCCGGAAAACCGCCGGATCATCTACGGCGCGAACTTGCCAATGTTGATCAAACTCGCCAAATCGAGGCATATGGAGGTGCCCGATGCCGTGCGTGCCGCACTCGAAGCTGGTAAGAAGTATATTGACAGCCAGAATGTCAGCGCAGGTTAGAAGGCCCCAGTACGTCATGCCCGAATTTTCTTTAAAGATCGTAAACGAAAAAGGCCTGCACGCGCGCGCCTCGGCCAAATTGGTCGAAGTGGTCGAGGCTTTCGATGCCCGCGCCGAAGTCAGCAAGGATGGCATGTCGGCCTCAGGCGACAGTATCATGGGGCTGTTGATGCTCGGCGCGTCCCGCGGCACCTCGATTGATGTCCAAACTTCCGGCCCCGATGCCGATGCCTTGGCCGACGCTTTGACCGCCCTCGTAGCGGATAAGTTCGGCGAAGGGTACTAAGCCCGCCGGGCGGGAAAAAGGATCCTCCGACCCCATGGATGACGCGCAAAAGCAGGCGGCCAAACCGGCCCAGACAGGTGACGGTACGGTGACCTTCACCAAATACGACCGCCGCAGCCTGTCTTATGCCTCGACCTTCGATGACCCATGGAAGGCGCGTGTGATCTCCGCGATGGAGCTTTTCACAGGCAAGCTCAAAATCCTGCGCCTGATCCGCAAGTTTGAGCAACGCGGCACCCCCTCGGGCCAAGCCTTCTGGCGCGCCGCACTCGACACGATGGGCATCGATCTCACCACCCCGCAAGAGCAGCTTGACCGCATCCCCAAAGAAGGGCCGGTCGTGGTTGTGGCGAACCACCCCCACGGCATGGTCGACGGCATGATTTTCGCCGATCTCATCGGCCGTGTGCGCCCCGACTACCGTATCCTCACCCGGTCACTGCTCACGTCGATCGACGAGGTGGCCGGCAGCTACATGATCCCGGTGCCATTCCCGCACGACCCGGATGCGCAGCGTAAAGGCGTTGAAATGCGCGCCAAAGCCATGGCCCACCTCAAAGACGGCGGCGTTGTGGCGCTATTCCCCTCCGGCGTCGTTGCCGCATCAGAAAGCTGGTGGGGCCCGGCGGTCGAAGCAGAATGGAACGTTTTCACCGCCAAGATGATCCGCCGCTCTGGTGCGCAGGTGGTCCCGATGCGCTTCCCCGGTCAGAACAGCCGCGCCTATCAGATCGCGAACAAACTCAGCCCGATGCTGCGCCAAGGGTTGTTGCTGCATGAAATCGCCCACGCCTGCGACAAGCCCCAAGGACCGATCGTCGGCCATCCGCTTGCCCAAGAAGAGATCGACCGCTGGGCCGACGACCCGCGCGGCTTCATGNCTTGGCTCCGCGCCCACACTNTGGCGCTGACCAACTGATCTTCATCCTTTTNNAAATACCCGCGGGGGAATCGCGCCATTGGCGCGATGGGGGCAGGGCCCCCAACACCCTTACGGCTTAGCGCGTCGGTACCGGTGTCTCGCCCCGGTAATCATAGAACCCGCGCTGCGTTTTACGGCCCAGCCACCCGGCTTCGACATATTTGGTCAGCAGCGGGCAGGGGCGGTATTTCGTATCGGCCAGCCCATCATGCAGCACGTTCATGATCGCCAGACAGGTGTCCAGACCGATGAAATCCGCCAGTTCCAGAGGGCCCATCGGATGGTTGGCCCCCAGCTTCATCGAACTGTCGATCGACTCGACGTTGCCGACCCCTTCATAAAGCGTATAGACCGCCTCGTTGATCATCGGCATCAGGATGCGGTTCACGATAAAGGCTGGGAAATCCTC
>NZSX01000040.1 GCA_002703405.1 Sulfitobacter sp.
AGGGCAAAGTAGTTGTGCAGCGCCGTCCCGGTGTGGCCGACCACCTCTTCCAGATGCTTGCGAGTGCCAATGTGACTGATCCGTGCAGCACTGAGCACCACGGGATCGGCCAGCGTTTGCGCGCTGTTGTCGCGCAGGTGGCTGTGATGCTGCGACACCCGCCAGCCCCCCCGCGCGTCCCGTTCAAGGGCCAAATCCAGCACCGCCAAATCGGACCCGCCAAACCCCGGCATTGCCGCCGGTCGGTTGGACAGGGTCCCTGCCTGCGTATCGACCCCCTTGCGCGGGCCGTGGTCCGCGCCAGGAAACCGAAGGTGGGTGTGGCCGGTAATCACGGCGTTGATCCCTTCGATCTGAGCCAAGGCGCAGATGTCCTCTTCGGCGGCGATCTCTCCTTTTTGGGGGATGCCCATATGGGCCAGCAGCACGGTCAGGTCGGCCCCCTCTGCCCGCAGCGTCAGGGCGGCGCTGCGCAGGCTTTCGAGGGGGCTGACGATCTCAGCCGCGTCTTCCAAGACCTCGCGGTTCCAAATCGCCGTTCGGCCCGGCAGAACGGAGAGCAGGCCAACCTGCAGCGTAGAGGAGGGATGCCCCCCGACAGCGGGCAGCAGGCATGACACAACGGCCCAGCGGCGCAGGGGGCCGGGATCGGTCAGATGCAAATTAGTTGAGATCAGCGGCATATCAATCGCGCCCGCCACGGCGCGCAGATAGGGCAGACCATGATCAAGGTCGTGATTGCCCAAGCCCAAGCCATCATATCGCAGATGGTTTACACAGGCGACAAGCGGATGCGTAGGGGTGACGGGCATCTGGGCGAGTTGGTCGCCCAAGGCATTGCCCTGCAACAGATCACCATTGTCAAGCAAGAGACAGGCTGCGCCCTGTTCAGCGGCCTCTTGCCGGGCGGCGCGGATCAGCGTGGCAACCCCAGCCAGCCCATGGTGCCCCACCGAACGGTCGCCCACATAATCATGGCCCACGATCTGCATGTGCAAATCAGTCGTGGCCAATATGCGCAGACGTGCCCCGACCGGGGTGCCCCCCTCGGGGGGAACGACACCGGCTGTGACATATGTGCTGCGCGTGTTCACCGTAAAGGGAATTACTCGTTAAAATTATACAACCTAAAGATGTTTTGATATGACCAGATTTCAACCGATCTGGCAAGGGGGCTTGGGATTGCCTATATCGCCTGCGCCGTGGCATGGCTGGGCAAAACGCACAAAGCCTGTATCGGGCCGGTATCGGGAGAGCATCATGCGTCACGCGGAGACGGTAACCTTTGGAGGCTCGGCCCTTGATCGGGCGGGAGAGATACGTGGCAACCCGGAAGCGTTGGCGCAGCTTCGCGCCGACCCTGCGGCGCGCGCCATCGTCTTTTGGCGTGGCAAACCCCTGATCGTGCCTGAACGCCCTGCCGGTTTGGTCCGATTGGCGATGGATCACCCGGCGCTGCAAGAGGCCGCTGCCGCGCCGATTTTGCTGGGCCGGGAAGACGGGGCCGCCCGCTTTGCTGTCGATATTTCAGGCTGGCAGCCTGCCGATCTGGACCAATCGCAACTGGGAGCTTTCCTTGACCCCAGCGAACAGCGGCACCCACTGCTGGGCGATGACATGGCATTCGCCGAGTTGCGGCGGGTGATGACATGGCTCGATCCGCGCGATGCCGAACTGGCTGCCAGCGGCAAGGCGATCCTCGGCTGGCACGAAACCCACCGCCATTGCGCGCGCTGCGGCGCTGCGACCGATTTGGCCCAAGGCGGATGGCAGCGCGTCTGCCCCGACTGCGGCGGCGCACATTTCCTGCGCACCGACCCGGTGGTCATCATGTTGATTACACATGGCAACTCCGTGCTCATGGGCCGCTCGCCCGGCTGGCCCGAGGGGATGTATTCCCTGCTGGCGGGCTTTGTCGAGCCGGGAGAGACGGTAGAGGCCGCCGTGCGGCGGGAGGTTTTTGAAGAAGCAGGAGTGCAGGTCGGCGCGGTGAGCTACCTCTCCAGCCAGCCATGGCCTTTTCCGGCCTCGCTGATGTTGGGCTGCGCTGGTGAAGCGCTGAGCCGCGACCTGACCATTGACCCGGTCGAGATCGAAGACGCGCTTTGGGTCACCCGAGAAGAGATGATGGATGTCTTTGCCGGAAGCCACCCGCGTCTGCTGCCCGCCCGGCGTGGGGCCATCGCGCATTTCTTGCTGGAAAACTGGCTTGCGGATACACTGACCTGATACACCGACCTGACAGGCCCGGTCAAAGCGGCAGGGGTGGCAAATGCGAGCAGAAGAATTGGAACGGACCGAATGAAATTCTCCACCAAAGAAGACGTCGAAGCCCCGATCGAGGCGGTCTTTGACATGTTGTGCGATTTTGAGAGCTTTGAGCGGGCGGCCATGCGGCGCGGTGCCGAGGTGCAGCGCGCGGATACGATGCATCAGCCCGGTGTAGGAATGACGTGGAACGCGGTCTTCCCGCTGCGCGGCAAGCGGCGCGAGCTAACGCTTGAGATGGTGAGTTTCGATCGCCCCAACGAGATGGTGATCGACAGCATGTCGCAGGGGTTGGCGGGGCAAATGTCGTTTGAATTGATGCCCCTGTCGCGCAACAGCACGCGCGTGTTGGTCGCGCTTGAGATTAAACCGCTGACCCTGTCCGCGCGGCTGTGGGTGCAATCGCTCAAACTGGCCAAGACGACCCTGACCAAGAAATACAAGGACCGCGTAGCGGAATATGCCCGCGGTATGGAAGAGCGTCACGCCCGCGGCGTCAAAGTCTGAGCCTGCGCGCCCAGCCTACATCCCGGTCGGCGCGCCCCGGCCGGGATGGGCGGGGTAGGCCCCCAGAATCTCAAGCATATTGGTGAAATACCCCAGTTCATCCAGCGCGCGTTTCACCGCCGGGTCTTCGGGGTGACCTTCGATATCTGCATAGAACTGTGTCGCAGTGAAGGAGCCGCCGACCATATAGCTTTCGAGCTTGGTCATGTTCACCCCATTGGTCGCGAAACCGCCCATCGCCTTGTAAAGCGCGGCGGGGATGTTGCGCACTTCAAAGACGAAAGTGGTCAGCATCCGCTCGGCCCGGCGGCTCAGATCAATCTCGGGCGCCATCAGCAGAAAGCGGGTGGTGTTGTGGTCCATATCCTCAATATCGCGGGCCAGCACGTTAAGGCCGTTGATCTCTGCCGCGACCTCGCCTGCTAACACCCCGTCGGTGCTTCCCTCGGTCGCCGCCAGTTCGGCAGCGGCCCCTGCGGAATCAGCCGCAGGCTCGGAGGTGATACCGTGTTTTTGCAAGAAGCTGCGGGCCTGTGGCAGCAGCACAAGATGCGCGCGGACGTGTTTTATGTCGTCCATGGCCACGCCAGGGCGGGCCATCAGGGCGATGCGCACCCGCACAAAGGCTTCGCCGATGATATGCAGCCCACTTTCGGGCAGCAAACGGTGGATATCGGCCACCCGGCCATAGGTCGTGTTCTCGACCGGGAGCATCGCCAATTCGGCGCGCCCTTCATTTACGGCGCGGATCACGCCTTCGAACGACTGGCAGGGCACCGGTTCCATGTCGGGGCAGGCTTGAAGGCAGGCCTCGTGACTATAGGCGCCAAGGGCCCCTTGGAAGGCGATGCGCGGCGTGGTCTGGGCGGTCATGGATCGTATCCTGCTGCAAAAGGCGCGGAGAAGGGCAATTGGTCGCGGTAACTACACCTTGCCTGCGCCAAGGGAAAGCAATAGATACGCGGGCAACGATGCCAAGAACCATGGCCCGCCCATGGTGCCAATACCAAGTGATGGACCCTGACGCATGTTCGATACAATGACCCTGACCAAAATCGCAGCCGGCGTATTCGGCGCCTGGTTGGTACTTCTGCTGGGCAAATGGGCGGGTGAAGAGATTTACCACGCCGATGCACATGGGGAAGCGTCCTATGTGATCGAAGTGGCCGACGCCGGTGGTGACGAAGGCGGCGAAGAGATCGACTTTACCGCCGTGATGGCCGAAGCCGATGCCGACAGCGGCTCTAAAGTGTTCCGCAAATGCGCCGCGTGCCACAAGGTCGACGGTTCCAACGCCGTTGGTCCGCACCTTGACGGTGTGGTCGACCGCGATATCGCCTCGGTTGACGGTTTCGGGTATTCCGGCGCGCTGACCTCACTCGAAGGTGCTTGGACCCCGGAAGAGCTGAGCGCCTTCCTTACAAGCCCTAAAGGCTACGCCCCCGGCACCACCATGGGTTTCGCCGGTCTGCGTAAAGTCGAAGACCGCGCTGACGTGATCGCTTACCTGCAAAGCGTTTCCAACTAATTCCACGCTGCATTGCGTGAGAGAAAGCCGCCCTCTGGGGCGGCTTTTGCGTTTGGGCGCGGCGGAACGTCTTCTTCATGCGGGTGTTGGGCCATGAAACGTCCACACCGAAAGGAGACGCGACATGCAAAGTCATACAACCACGGTCAAGGGGATCGAAATGCGTTGGGAAGAGACGGGGGCGGGTGATCCCGTCATCCTGCTTCACGGTATTCCCACATGCCCCGCGCTTTGGCGGGATGTCGCTCCGAAGGTCACCGGGCGCCGGGTGCTCGCTTGGGAAATGCCGGGGTATGGTGCCTCTATCCCGCAGGGCGAAGGGCGTGATATTTCGGTCTCGGCTCAGGCGGACTATCTGATCGCTTGGATGCGCGATCAGGGTATCTCGCGTGCGATCCTTGCCGCGCATGACCTTGGCGGCGGTGTCGCGCAAATTGCGGCGGTGCGTCATCCTGAGATGGTCAGCGGGCTGCTTTTGACGAATGCAATCAGCTATGATTCATGGCCCGTTCCGCTTGTCAGCGCCGTGGCCAAGACTGGCGGCGTAGCGAAACATGCGCCCGATGGGTCGTTCCACCAGTTGCTCAAAATGATGTTTTCAAAGGGGCATGAGACCGACGCGGCTGCCGAGGCTGCCTTTGACGCCCATGCCCCGCATTACGCCCAACATGGAGAGGCCGAAGCCTTTGTCCGGCAGGCGCAGTCGCTGGACGTGGAAGATACCAAGGCCATCGCAGACAAGCTGCCCACCCTCAACATCCCCGCGCGGATCGTCTGGGGTGCTGCGGATGAGTTTCAGAAACTCGAATATGGGGAGCGGCTGGCGAAAGATCTGAATGCACCGCTGCGGCGGATTGAAGGGGGCAAACACTTCACGCCCGAGGATCACCCGGATCTGTTGGCGGAAGAGATCAACGCGTTGATCCGCACCGTCGACGGGGCCTGAGCAAAATGAGGGGCGCGGCGTCGGTCGCGCCCTTCTTAGGTTACTGAGCCGCGATCACCGGGGCGGCGACGTTTGCAGCGGCGATCCCGCCGATGTCGCAGCGCCATGCGGGCAGGCGGATCACGGCGCGGCTGTGGTCCGCCTCTACATGCACCTCGAAATCTCCGCCGTGCATTTCGATCAGCTTGCGGGTCAGCGGCAGGCCAAGGCCCAGCCCGCCCTTGGTGCTGCGATGGTCCATCATNCCGCCGACGACAAAGGGTTTGTAAAGCTCGGCAAGGTCGACGTGATCGTCAAAAGAGCCATTGTCGGTGATCGAAATCTCGATATTGCCCTCGGCGTCTTTGAACGTCCCTAGCGCGATCTCACTGCCNCCGTGCAGCACNGAGTTCAGNACCAAGGCCGTCACNGCCAATTCNATCTGGTCGCCATCTATGTGNATTTCCTCAAGCGGCAGGCTGTCGCGCAGNGTGATGGTTTTCGTGGTCGCNTCNGTGGTGGCGAAATGCAGGGCCGAAACCGATTGCAAAAGATCGTTCAGATTGCATTTCCGCTCGTTCAGGCGCAGNTCTCCGGTGCTGACATTGCTNTAGGATATGATCGTCTCGATCAANGCGCTGAGGTGGTCGACAGACCGCCGGGCAGAGCGAATCAGCAGCGGNTTAACCCCTTGTTCGGCTTTGGCCTCCAACATGCGCAGGCTGCCGAAGAGAACCGTNAGCGGTGTTCGCAGTTCGTGACCTACCAGCGTTAAAAATGTGGATTCGGCGCTGGTGTCGGCCTTTAGCTCAGGGGCGTTGGGCTGGCTGCGCTCAAGCGCCGCGACGACCATACGGCCAAGGTCTTCCAACAGGGCGATCTGTTTCTCGGAGGGCTGTTCGTGCGGTTGCAGGTCCAGCGCGCAGAGGCTGCCAAAGCGGTGGCCCGAGGACAGGATCAGCGGCACGCCGCAGTAATAGCGCGCCTCGGGTCCGCCCTTGGCAACCATGGGGTGGCGCTCAAATCGGGGGTCTTTGCTGAGGTCGGGCACCACCAGTGGCACGTCCGACATGATCGTATGGCTGCAAAACCCGGTGTCTTTCGGCATCGGTTCCAGCGGATAGCCGACCACGGATTTGTACCATTGGGTTTCGGCCTCCACGACGCTGATATGTGCAATCGGACAGTCAAGCAGACGGCGGGTGGCCTCGCAGATAGTGTCGAACAAAGCTTCGTTCTCGGCTGTGAGGCCGGGCACATCAAAAACGGCGCGCAAGCGGGCTTCTTCGTTAAAGGGAATCGGGTAGGTTCTCATCGTCTGCTCCAGTTTACGCATCGTTAACTTGAGTGAAGAATCTGTTAATTTTGGGGCGAGAAATCGGCTGGCCTGCGAAGTTCCCGGGCGTCGGGCTACACATTCTCGCGAGCGGAAGCGGGGGAAATCGCCCTTCGATGGGGCAACCTCCGCGGTGGACCGCCCGTGCAGGGCAACCTTACATATTCGCAACTTGTATCTTGGCATCTCACAGCGTTAGCCTAGATGACGCCTACCCGGACTATGCCACGCCAAGGAGTGACCTATGCCCCGTGCCCAGACCCGCGCCGCGACCCGTCCTTCGGTCNTTGATGACCTGCCGCTCTGGCTCGCGACGCTGACGCTGATGGTGGCGGCCCTGCTGGCCGGTGCCGCCGCGGCGCAGGAGCAAGAGGTCATCAAAAGCCATGGCTATTCNTTTTATGGCGATCTGACCTACCCGGCGGATTTCGAGCATTTCAACTATGTGAACCCNGATGCGCCCAAGGGCGGGGAAATCTCGATCCCCTTCGTGGGCACGCTGGATTCGATGAACCCCTATTCCGGCAAGGGCCGCGCGCATCTGTTCTCGATCTTCGGGTTTGAAAGCCTGCTGGGCGAGGCCCCATCGGGTGAGCCGCTGCCGGCGGATGTCTATGGCGAAAGCTACTGCCTGCTGTGCGAAAGCCTTGAGTATCCCGAGGACAAGTCTTGGGTGACCTTCCACATGCGCCCCGAGGCGACNTTTTCGGACGGCACGCCGGTGACCGCGCATGACATCGTGTTCTCGCACAACCTGCTCTTGGACGAGGGTCTGAAGTCCTATGCCGACGCGGTGCGCAAGCGCATCCCCAAGGTCGAAGCGCTGGACGATCACACGGTGAAGTTCCACTTTGCCGACGGTATCTCNCGCCGCAGCCTGATCGAGACGGTGGGCGGCGTGCCCGCATGGCCGAAACATTGGTTCGAGNAAACCGGCAACACCCTTAAAGACAGCTGGATGGACCCGCCCCCCGGATCGGGCGCCTATATGGTCGAAAGCGTCGATCTGACCAANCGCATCGTGCTNAANCGCAACCCNGANTACTGGGGCNNNGACNTGCCGATCAACCGNGGCCGCATGAATTTCGACCGCATCCGGCTGGAGATTTTCAGCGACGACACTTCGGCCTTTGAGGCGTTCAAGGCGGGCGAATANACCTTCCGCGCCGAAGGGGATTCAAAGAAATGGGCCACGGGCTACGANTTCTCCAAGGTNAGTGACGGCGANATCGTCAAGGCCGAGCTGCCCGACGGCTCGCCNCCCACGCCATCGGGGATCATCTTTAACCTCGGCCGNGAGACGCTGCAGGACCGCCGTGTGCGCGAGGCNGTGGCACTGATGTTCAACTTTGAATGGACCAACGAGTCGCTGCAATACGGGCTCTTCAGNCACCGCGCCTCGTTCACNCAAGACACGCCGCTGATGGCCGGGGCCGCGCCCGAGGGGGCGGAACTGGCGCTTCTGGAAAGCCTTGGCGATCTGGTGCCNGGGGAGCTNTTGAGCGNGCCTGCCGTGGTGCCGCATACNTCAGANCCCAGCCGCCTGTTGGACCGCCGCAACGCGCGGCAGGCNTCCAAGCTGTTGGAGGATGCGGGTTGGACCGTGCAGAACGGCATGCGTGTCAATGAGGCGGGCGAACCCCTGCGGCTGAACTTCCTGATGAACTCCGCCGGGTCGCCGACGATTTCGGCGGTGATCGAAAATTTTGTGGGCAACCTGCAATCCATCGGCATCGACGCGCGGCTGGAGAAGGTGGACAGTTCGCAATACACCGCCCGCGAGCGGGACCGCGACTATGACATGATCTATGACGCCTATGCCGCCTTCCTTGGCACCGGCACCGGTCTGTCGCAGCGCTACGGGTCCGAGGCGGCGGAATTTTCGCTGTTCAACCCCGCAGGGCTTGCCAGCCCGCTGGTCGACGCGATCATCGAAGCCTCGCTCGATGCCGAAACGGCAGAGGACGAAGATGCGGCTCTGATGGCTCTGGATCGGGCGCTGCGGCATGAATTCTTCATGATCCCCACATGGTACAACGACAGCTATTGGGTTGCCTATTACGACCAATACGACCACCCCGAGATTCCGTCCTATGCTTTGGGCTACCTCGATTTCTGGTGGTATGACGAAGACCGCGCGCAGCAATTGCGCGCCTCCGGCGCCTTGCGGTAAAGCGACCACATGGGTGCTTATATTCTCAGACGGCTGTTGCTGGTGATCCCGACCTTGTTCGGCATCATGCTGGTCAACTTTGCCTTGGTGCAATTCGTCCCCGGTGGCCCGGTCGAGCAGGCCATCGCGCGGATTCAGGGCGGCGGCGATGTCTTTGGCGGCTTTGCCGGGGGCAACAACGACGCCGGGGTCGACACGATGGCACGCGGGTCTGACAGTACCTATGTCGGCGCGCGCGGGTTGCCCCCTGAGTTGATCGAGGAGTTGGAGAAGGAGTTCGGCTTCGACAAACCCCCCGTGGAGCGGTTCTTTCACATGCTGTGGAACTACATGCGGCTTGATTTCGGCGAGAGTTACTTCCGTGCCATCAGTGTGATCGANCTGATCAAGGAAAAGCTNCCGGTCTCGATCACGCTNGGGCTTTGGTCAACGCTGATCGCGCATCTGGTGTCGATCCCCTTGGGCATCCGCAAGGCGGTGCGCGACGGCAGCCGGTTCGATACCTGGACCTCGGGCGCNATCATTGCGGCCTATGCGATCCCCGGTTTCCTCTTTGCCATCCTGCTGCTGGTGCTCTTTGCCGGTGGGTCTTACTGGCAGATCTTCCCGCTGCGTGGCCTGACCTCGGATAATTTCGACAGCCTCAGCCCCTTGGGCAAGGTGGCCGANTATTTCTGGCACATCACNCTGCCGGTNCTGGCCTCGACGATCTCGGCCTTTGCCACGCTGACGCTGCTGACCAAGAACAGCTTTCTGGACGAGATCAAAAAGCAATATGTCATCACCGCCCGCGCCAANGGNCTGTCAGAGCGCAAGGTGCTTTACGGGCANGTCTTCCGCAACGCGATGCTGATCGTGATCGCCAGTTTNCCGGCNGTCTTCATCTCGGTCTTTTTCGGCGGGTCGATCATTATCGAGACGATCTTTAGCCTTGATGGGCTGGGGCGTCTGGGTTTTGAGGCAGCGGTTGCGCGCGATTATCCGATCGTCTTCGGNACGCTCTTCATCTTTGGCCTNATCGGCCTNGTCGTCGGCATNNTGTCGGACATGATGTATGTGCTCGTCGANCCGCGNATCGACTTTGANAAGAGGGAAGGCTGATGGCGCTNTCNCCNCTGAACCANCGCCGCTGGCGCAATTTCACCGCGAACCGCCGTGCCTATTGGTCGTTGTGGATTTTCGCGATCCTNTTTGGCATTTCGCTGCTGGCNGAGTTCGTGGCCAACGACAAGCCGATCCTCGTGAGCTANCGCGGCGAGTATTACGCGCCGATCTTCAANTTCTACCCNGAGACCGCNTTTGGCGGNGATTTCCAGACCGAAGCCGCCTANCGCGACCCTGAGGTNCAATGCCTCATCGCCACCGGTGGGCTGGATGCCTGTTTNGANGACCCTGAGGGCTATATTATCGACGCCGNGGATGGCGAGGTTGAAGGCGAAGCGATCGACAANGGCTGGGCGCTTTGGCCCGTCATNCCCTATTCCTTCGACACCGCCGTGGACCGCCCCGGTGCCGCACCGCTGCCGCCNAATGGGCAGAACTGGCTCGGGACCGACGGCACCAAACGCGATGTNATGGCNCGGGTNATNCATGGNTTCCGGCTTTCGGTGGTGTTCACCCTGATCGTCACCGGGGCGGCGTCGATCATCGGCATTCTGGCGGGNGCGGTGCAGGGCTTCTTNGGCGGCTGGCTCGATCTGATCTTTCAGCGCATCATCGAGATTTGGTCCTCAACCCCGTCGCTTTATGTGATCATCATCATGNTNGCCATTCTGGGGCGAAGTTTCTGGCTCTTGGTGATCCTCCTCGTGCTGTTCTCATGGACCGCGCTGGTGGGTGTGGTGCGGGCCGAATTCCTGCGCGCACGNAACCTTGAATACGTCCGCGCTGCCCGTGCGCTTGGGGTNGGCAACGGCACCATCATGCTGCGCCATATGCTGCCCAATGCGATGGTGGCNACGCTGACCATGCTGCCGTTTATCATCACGGGCACGATCTCCACGCTGGCGACGCTCGACTTCTTGGGCTTNGGCCTGCCGTCCTCGGCNCCGTCGCTGGGGGAANTGACGNTGCANGCNAAGCAGAACCTGCAAGCGCCTTGGCTGGCCTTCTCGGCCTTCTTTACCTTTGCCATCATGNTGTCGCTGCTGGTCTTCATCTTTGAAGGCATNCGCGACGCATTCGANCCCAGAAAGACCTTCTCGTGACTGCTTTGTTGGACGTCAAAGACCTGCNGGTTTCCTTTCGGCAGGACGGGCAGTTGATCCCGGCGGTGCGCGGGGTCAGCTTTGCCGTCAACCGNGGAGAGACGGTNGCTCTGGTGGGCGAAAGCGGCTCGGGCAAGTCGGTCTCGGCGCTCTCGACGGTGTCGCTCTTGGGCGATAGCGCGCGGGTCAGCGGCTCGGTNACCTATGANGGGCAAGAGATGATCGGCGCGGATGACAAGCTGCTGCATAAGGTGCGNGGCAANGACATCTCGTTCATTTTNCAAGAGCCGATGACCTCGCTCAACCCGCTGCACACGATCGAAAAGCAACTGGCNGAGTCGCTGGCGCTGCATCAGGGATTGCAGGGGGCCGAGGCGCGGGCGCGGGTGTTGAGCCTCTTGGAACAGGTCGGCATCAACGACGCGGAAAGCCGCATGGGGGCCTATCCGCANCAGCTTTCNGGCGGGCAGCGGCANCGCGTNATGATCGCNATGGCNCTGGCCAACAAGCCCGACATCTTGATCGCGGATGAGCCNACCACGGCGCTCGACGTGACCATTCAGGCGCAGATTCTCGACCTGTTGAAAGACCTGAAGGATGAGATGGGGATGGGGCTTTTGTTCATTACCCATGACCTCGGGATNGTNCGGCGCATCGCCGACCGGGTCTTTGTCATGCANAANGGGCTGGTCGTCGAAGAGGGGCCGACCGCNGAGATTTTCGACAATCCGCAACACCCCTATACACGCAAACTGCTNGGCGCCGAGCCNACCGGCGCGCCGGCCCCNGTGGCGGCGGATGCGCCCGAAGTGCTGCGNACCGACAACCTCAAGGTTTGGTTTCCGATCCAGAAGGGCCTGCTGCGTCGTACCGTGGGCCATGTGAAGGCCGTCAACGACACCAGCCTGTCGATCCGNGCGGGCGAAACGCTNGGCATCGTCGGGGAAAGCGGCTCGGGCAAGACCACCGCGGCGCTGGCNATCATGCGGCTCATCGGCTCNGANGGGGAGGTGACTTTTCGTGGCGAGGACCTACGCAAATGGTCCACCAAAAAGCTGCGCCGCCTACGTGCCGATATGCAGATCGTCTTTCAGGACCCTTTCGGNTCGCTCAGCCCGCGGATGACCTGTTTCCAGATCATCTCGGAGGGGNTGGCGATCCANAAGATCGACAAGGCGCGCGACCGACGTGAATTGGTGGCGGAGGTGATGACGGAAGTGGGGCTCGACCCCGNGACGATGGACCGCTACCCGCATGAGTTNTCCGGCGGNCAGCGCNAGCGGATCGCCATCGCCCGCGCCATGGTGCTGCGGCCGAAGCTGCTGGTTCTNGACGAGCCAACCTCGGCCTTGGACATGACGGTGCAGGTGCAGATCGTTGATTTGCTGCGGGANTTGCAGGCGAAATACGNNNTNGCCTATCTGTTCATCAGTCACGATCTNAAGGTCGTGCGGGCGATGTCGCACAAGGTGATGGTGATGAAGCGCGGCGATGTGGTGGAATACGGCGACGTTGATGCGCTTTATGACAATCCGCAGACCGACTATACGCGCAAGCTGTTGCAGGCGGCTGGTTAAGCANNCGTCGNNNGTGCGGAGAGGGNGAGGGGGGCGCTGCCCCCATCGCGCCGGGGGGCGCGATTCCCCCGCGGGTATTTTNAAAAGGATGAAGATTGGNGGGCGTCGCCTGAGGGGCGGCGGTCTTTGGGCTTTAGCCTTCGCTNGGGCCGATCATGAAGCANCTGACGTTGCGCGCGGCCAGACGGCGGCAGGCGAGGTCGGCGCTTTCGCGTGACAGGCCGAGGAAGTTCGCGTCATAGCCCTGCGGNCGCTGCACCACTTTNCGCAATGTGCCATCAAGCGTCGACATTTCGGCCAGTGCGGTTTTCANCANGACCTTCTCGGCGGCGTAGCGGCTGGGGAAGCGGCCCACGTTGACCCCCCAGTGGCGACCNCCTGANGTGGAGACGCGGGTCACGATTTCTTGCTCTACCGCCTGCTGTACNGCCAGCGTTACGTCTTTGGGCCGCGGTTCGGGGCGGGGGGAGGCCTGCGCGGTGGCGATGACGACTTCGGCGTCTTTGATCTCTGGTGTGGGCGCGGCGGCGGGCGGGGTTGGCGCGGTTTGCACCGCTTCGCGTAGGGCTGCCGTGATGTCGCTGTTGGAGACCGTGCTGGTTGCTTCGGGGGCNGCNGCNGTGGCCACGACCACGACTTCGCTGCGAGGGCGGAGTTGCGGGCGTTTGGAGGTGGTGACGGCACCGACAAGTCGGATCGTTTTGCCTGCGGCACCGGGGGCNGCGGGCGTGTCTTCGACATCGGCGTAGACCGGGGGCACTGGTTTGCGCAGGGGGGCCGAAGAGGGGGCGCGGCGGAAGCCAAGGTCCATCANNTCGGCCACTTTGGCGTTGCGCGAGGCGGTGGATTTGCCCCCGAAGACGGTCACGATGATCCGNTCGTTGCCACGCTCGGCCGAGGCCGTCAGGTTGAAGCCNGCGGCGCGGGTATAGCCGGTTTTGATGCCATCGGCGCCTTTGTAAGACCCCAGAAANCGGCGGTTNGTGTGGGAGACCTTGCGCACGCCCGCATCGGCGGTGATGCGCGANAACAGGTTGTAGTACTGCGGGTAATCNTAGAGCAGGTNGCGGCCCAGAGCCGTCATATCGCGCGCGGTGGAGAGGTGGCCGCTTTCGGTCAGCCCGTGCATATTCTTGAAGGTGGTGCGCGTCATGCCAAGCTGTTTGGCGGTGCGGTTCATNCGGCGGGCAAAGGCGGCCTCGGACCCTTCGATGGCTTCGCCGATCGCGGTGGCGGCATCATTGGCGGATTTCACGGCGGCGGCGCGGATCAGGTAGCGCAGGGCGATTTTTTGGCCCGGACGCATGCCCAGTTTGCTGGGCGGCTCTGANGCGGCGTTCTTGGAGATCGTTACTTGNGTATCNAGTGAGAGTTCCCCNCGNTCGACCGCTTGGAAAGCGATGTANAGGGTCATCATCTTGGTCAGGGAGGCGGGGTGCAGGCGCGTGTCGGCGTTCTCTGCGTGGATTTCTTTGCCGGTGCGGGCATCGATGACNTAGGCGGCATAGGGGGCTGCCATGGCGCTGAGGGGTAGGATGACCAGAACCCAGAGTGCTGCGAATAGAAATAGCCCGTAACGGGCCGGCTGAATGCGCCGAGCCTTCATATTTGCCTGCCTTTTACTGCCTCAAGTCGCCGNTTTTCTGGCTGACCATTTATTGATTGGTTCAAGGCTAGCATAGGACGGCGCATCGCGGAAGCCGTCGAATCCGATGGNCAGGGTAAAAAAGGACGGATCTCTTCTCCAATATGTAGAGGCTTGCGCACANTGACCCACTATAAGCGCGAATAAGGCAAGAATTAGGCGNAAATTGGCCCGCAGTGGGGCGTTTTTGGCTGNGNCGCNGAGGCGACTCACCGGCCCGGGCGAGTCACCCCGAAACGATCTTTTTCACCGTCTCTGGGAGGCCGGAAAGATCGTTGATTTCAGCAAAACGTGGTGAATTGGTTGGCGGTTNGGCGTGTTCCATCGCCCATGTGAGGTCATGGGGCACGTAGACGCCCCAGCCGCCCGCCTCGATCATCGGGCGNACATCGGAGGCCAGTGAGTTGCCGACCATCAGNCCCCGCGCGGCGCCTTGCCCATGCTGCTTAAAAATGTGGCGATAGGCGGCTTCGGTCTTGTGAGAGACGATTTCGACCGCATCGAACCTCTCTCGCAGGCCTGATNGCGCCAGTTTGCGCTCTTGATCCAGCAGGTCGCCTTTGGTCACCACGATCAGCCGGTAGTCACCGCGCAGGGTTTCCAGCACGTCTTCGACATGGGGCAGCAGTTCAATCGGATGGTCCAGCATCTCGCGCCCGGCGGCGAGCAGGTCACTGATCACCTCGGCGGGGACTTTGCCCTCTGTCACCTCGATTGCGGTCTCGATCATCGACAGGGTGAANCCTTTGATCCCGTAGCCGTAATGCGGCAGATTGCGCCGTTCGGCTTCCAAAAGCCGTGCCATCAGATGGTCGCGTTNACTATGTTCGGCCAGAAGGGCTGCAAAACGGTCGTGAGAGAGTGCAAAGTAGCGTTCATTATGCCACAATGTGTCATCCGCATCGAAACCGATGGTGGTGAGTGCCCCGCCCATATGTGCTGCCTCTTTCCTAAATTGGTTCAGGGGTTATATAGACGGCTGCACGACGAACAAGCTCTACCCCCAGCCGCAGGAGCAGCAATGCACCGTGACGACGNGAAAGCAGATTGGANGANCCNAGNANNAGACCGGCCCGCGNNGGGNTGGCAGNTGATGGCGNANGGCCCNAANGANGNNGACGACACCGAGTTGTTGACCAAAACCCGCCCCAAGACCAAACGCCCGCCGCTTTATAAAGTGATGCTGCTGAACGANGATTTCACCCCGATGGAATTCGTGGTGCATGTGCTGGAGCGGTTCTTTGGCCTGAACCACGCGCAGGCGTTNGAGATCATGCTGACGGTTCACAAAAAGGGGCTGGCNGTGGTTGGCGTCTTNAGNCACGANATCGCGGAGACGAAAGTGGCGCAGGTGATGGATTTCGCCCGGCGTCANCANCATCCGCTGCAATGCACTATGGAAAAAGAAGAATAACACGTGATTGATCCGCGACTGGAACTGGCCCTGAACGGCGGTGGGCTGGACTTGCCCGAAACTGGGGTGATCGCCATCTTTCAGCCCCCCGTGGATGCCGATTTGGCCGGTTTGCCGGTAGAGCGCTGCAAGATCATTCACGATTTCAAGCCAGCCTATGACGCTTGGACCGCGCGGGGCTATGAGGCCGCGCATTCGGTCGAAGGGCGCTATGCCGCCGCCATAGTCTGCCTGCCGCGCGCCAAACATGAGGCCCGCGCCTTGGTCGCTCAAGCCTGTGCTGTGAGCGACGGGCCGGTGGTGGTTGATGGGCAAAAGACCGATGGCGCGGATTCGATCCTGCGCGAAATGCGTGCGCGGGTGACGGTGCAGGGTCCGATCTCCAAGGCGCATGGCAAGCTTTATTGGATTGATACGGGCTCCAGCGATTTCTTCACCGATTGGGAAGCCGGTCCCGCCCAGACGGAGGGCGGCTTTTGGACCGCGCCGGGGGTCTTCTCTGCTGATGGGGTCGATCTGGCCTCGGCGCTGTTGGTGGATGTGCTGCCCGATAACCTTGGGGCCGAGGTGGCTGATCTGGGTGCAGGCTGGGGCTTTCTCTCGGCGCATATCCTGACGCGGCCCAAGGTGAAGACGCTGCATTTGGTCGAGGCCGGGCATATGGCGCTGGAATGCGCGCGTCATAACGTGACCGACGACCGCGCCGTGTTCCATTGGGAGGACGCCACCGAATGGCAGCCCCCGCACCGGATGGATGCGGTGGTGATGAACCCGCCCTTCCACACCGGCCGCGCCGCTGAGCCGCAGATTGGCCAAGCCTTTGTCGCCGCAGCCGCGCGTATGCTGTCGGGGCAGGGCGACCTGTGGATGGTGGCCAACCGGCATCTGCCCTATGAGGCGGAACTGAAGAAACGCTTTGCACAGGTGGCGGAGCTTGGGGGGGATGCGCGGTTCAAACTGTTCCACGCCACACGCCCGCTGACCCGGCGCCGCTGAGCCTTAAGGGGGTATCCCGATGTCATTCTCGATCTCAGGCAAAACAGCCATCATCACGGGCGCCGCAGACGGCATTGGCCTTGCCATCGCGCGGCATCTGGCCGACCGGGGCGCCAATGTGATGTGCGCCGATTCCAACGAGAAAAAGCTGATGGAAGAGTTGGGCGACACGCCGGACGACGGGAATGTCCGCGTTTTCGCCGGGGATCTACGCCAGCGGCTGACCATCGCCAACCTCGTCTCGGCCACGATCGACGCTTATGATCAGGTCGATATCCTTGTGAATGCCTCGCGGCAGGTGTTGCCGACCGATCCGCTGGATGTGGAAGACGGATCGGTTGATACGCTGTTGCAGCAAAACCTGATGACGGCGCTGCAACTGTCGCAGCAGGTGGCGCGGCGGATGATAAAACAGGCCGAGGGCCAGACCGAGGGGCAGGTGGGGTCGATCATCAACCTCAGTTCCATCGCGGCACAACGCCACCAGCCGGATATGATGGGCTATGCCATCGCCTCGGCGGCGGTGCAGCAGATGACCCGCTCTCTGGCGCTGGTGCTGGCGCAGCACCGGATACGGGTGAATGCGATCTCTTTCGGGTCGGTGATGAGCGCGTCGCTGCGCGCCGCCGTGGCCGAAAACCGCGACTGGCGCGAGGATATNCGCGCGCANACGCCGCTTGGCCGTATCGCCGGGCCGAATGANCTTTGCGAGGCGGTGCAATTCCTCGCCGCCGAAAGCTCGGGCTTTATGACCGGTGAGATCATGACCATTGATGGNGGGCGTACCCTGCTTGATGTGGTNTCGGCCCCCGCGCATTAANNCGGCGGCNGCAGTTTTCTGGGGCAAAANNGAAATCATCCANNTTTCGCCCTTGACCCCAATGCCAAGCTGCCTTATCCGACGCGCCACGGCGTTATAGCTCAGTTGGTTAGAGCGAACGACTCATAATCGTTAGGTCCCTGGTTCAAATCCAGGTAACGCCACCATNNTCCCCCCTTTGTTTCNNATGANNATCNNGCNTGCTGNGCTGCTGCANTGNNCNCCTGCGCTTGGGTTGCNCNNGGGGCTGGAAGGGATAGAAGATAGCCCATGCCCCGCGCGGGTTTGAGCAGATGAAAGCAGCCTTATGACCACGGAAAACTTCGTTCACGAGATCAACGTCACTTGGGGCGATTGTGACCCGGCGCAGATCGCCTATACNGCGCGGCTGCCCTATTTTGCGCTGGATGCGATCAACGCATGGTGGGAGGCGCATTTCGATGGCGATGGTTGGTTCCAACTGCAGATCGACCGCAANATCGGCACGCCNTTCGTGAACCTTTCNATGGATTTCCGCAGCCCGGTCACGCCANGGCACAAGCTGATGTGCGAAACCTATCCGACGCGGCTCGGCAACAAATCCATCACCTTCGGCATGAANGCGCGGCAGAACGGNGTGCTGTGTTTNGAGGGTTCGTTCACCTGCGTCTTTACCATCGCGGATGTGTTCAAAAGCCAATCCGCGCCCGAAGANTTGGCCCGCGTGATCAAACCTTTGGTCCGCGCNGACCTCGCCTGAGGCAATTGCGCCGCGCGCAGTTGAAGTTCCCCCGATTGCAGCGTCTTATCGCGCAGCACATTGAGGGAGACGAAGATGACGATCAGGACTGCGGTAATCGGATTGGGGATCATGGGNCGGCGCATGGCCGAGAACATGGTGCTGCACCCCGACTTCACGGTCACCACCATGTGGGATCCCGACNCNGCGGCCTGNGCCGCCGCGCAAAAGGTCGCACCGGANGCGACAGNGTCNGCCACGGCGTCCGNGGCGATGGCCGATGTCGATCTGGTCTACCTCGCCTGCCCCCCGGTGCCGCGCAAAGCCTATGCGCTTGAGGCCGCGGCGGCGGGCANGGCGATCTTNCTNGAAAANCCACTNGGCGTGGACATCGCNGANAGNCGNGCNTTGGTGGCNGAGTTGCAGGCTGCAGGCGTNCCGGCGGCGGTNAANTTNACCCAAGCGGCGGGGGCGGCGCTGACCGATCTNACGCGNTCGATNGGTGAGGGTGCGCTNGGNGATCTNTGNGGTATCGACATCATNGTGACCTATCCGGCCTGGCCCCGNGCGTGGCAGGTGGATGCNGATTGGCTGCGCTTTGCCGNNGAGGGCGGCATGACCCGCGAGGTNATCTCGCATTTCCTNTTNNTGAGCGAGCGGGTGCTGGGGNCGCTGACCCTGCAATGGGCCCATGCGGAATANCCCGACGCCNAACTTTGCGAGACCCATGTNGCNGCACGNCTNGTCAATGCCGANGGCNTGCCGGTTTCNATCCTTGGCTCTGTTGGTGGCGTGCAGCCGGACCGGCAAGAGGTGACGGTGAAAGGNGCNAAGGCCAGCCGCCGCATCTCGGANTTNNCCATCGACACCNTNTCGACCGGNGAGGCNTTCGCGCCNACCANCNNCNNCCCCNCCGACACCCGCGCCACCAGCCTCAANGCNCAGCTTGANGACATGGNGCTNCTGATGGNNGGCANGNCCGAGCCGNCTGGCNACNCCAGANGANGCGCTGCGNGTGCAGGAGCTNATCGAAGGCATNTTGGCCAACGGAAGGACNCAGTCATGACCGCCACCTTGCAGTCNTCGCCNGAAACCTGCCACTGGGGCTANTTNGAGGCCAGCCGCCCGCCCGCGCTGACNATCCAAAGCGGCGACGAGGTGATCATNAACACCGTCTCTGGCGCGCCGAACTGCCTGCCGCCCGAAGGCTTNCANGTNCCGCCNGAACTTTACNACATCCACAAGGCNGGCCCGCCGCCGATGCCNGGCCATATCCTGACNGGCCCGGTNGCCGTCGAAGGCGCGANGCCCGGNGATGTGCTGAAGGTCGATATCCTNGATGTCGNGCTGCGGCAGGACTGGGGNTATAACTTCATCCGCCCCTTGGCAGGCACGCTGCCGCAGGATTTCACCGAGACNTATCACAGCAACATCCCGCTCGANGCNGAGCGGGGCANCGCCCGNCTGCCTTGGGGGCTGGAACTGCCCTTGGCCCCGTTCTTTGGCGTCATGGCNGTGGCNCCGCCGCCCGAATGGGGCCGGATCGCNACNATNGAGCCGCGCAANCATGGCGGCAATCTGGACAACAAGGAACTGGTGGCGGGCAGCACGCTTTACCTGCCGGTCTTCAACGAAGGGGCGCTGTTTTCNTGCGGGGATGGGCACGGTGCGCAGGGCGANGGNGANGTCTGCGTCACGGCGATTGANACGGCGCTACAGGGGCGCTTTCGTCTGACNGTGTTGAAGGANCGCNNNCTCAGCTATCCGCAGGCCGANACGCCNACCCANGTNATNACCATGGGNATGGCCCCNGACCTTGANCGCTGNGCNGAGATGGCNCTGCGNGANATGATCGCGCTNGTGTCTGAGCGNGCNGGGATCAGCCGCGANGANGCCTATGTGCTCTGNTCGCTGGCCGGNGATCTGCGCATCACCCAGACGGTGAACCGCGAAAAGGGCGTNCATATGATGATGGCGAAAGANNTGATCGGNGGNTAAGGCGCCNNNNCCNCGNAANGAAAAAGGGCCGCATCGCTGCGGCCCTTTCGCGTTTCNACCTANTGGCNGATCACTCTTCNGCCCAAGCCATCCGCGCCGGGTGGTATTCAAACCCAATGTGGTGCGCGGCACCCACCAACCCCTCGCGGGTGTGGTTATAGAGCGAGCGCCAGTAAGGCTGGATCGTGACGCCATCGTCTTGCAGCATCTTCTCACCCTTCGCCATGATCTCGCGCCGTGCCTCAACATCGGCCGTGGCCAGCGCCTCGGAGAGCAGGGCGTCGAACTCAGGGTTGGCATAGCCAAACTCGTTCCACGCCTCGCCCGAGCGGTAGGCCAGCGCCCAGATTTGCACGCCCAGAGGCCGCGCGTTCCAGTTGGTGGAGGAGAAGGGATATTTCACCCAGTCGTTCCAGAAGGTCGAGCCGGGCAGGATGGTCCGCTTGACCTTGATNCCCGCNTCNCGCAGCTGCGCGGCNACGGCATCGGTCGTGTCCTTGCGCCACGCATCGTCGATCGAGAAGAGCTCATGCTCATANTCCGCCATNCCNGCNTCTTCCATCAGCGCGCGGGCGGCTTCGGGATCGGTCTTNGGCGGTTCNACCTCTGCATATTCGGGGTGCATCGGGCCNACGTGGTGGTTTTCGGCCACGATCCCGCGACCGGCATAGCCCAGTTCCAGCAGTACGGCGTTGTCGACCGCCAGTTGCAGCGCGTTGCGCACGCGCTTGTCTTCGTAAGGCTTCATGCCGTCGATTTCGGCCAATTGGTTGGGGCGGATCACGATGGTCGCCGCNGTGGCGATCTCGTTCTCGANCCAACCGTCGAGCGTGCTCATCACGTCGATGTATTCGCCTTCCATGGAGTAGAAAGCGTCGACTTCTTCGGCCTCGGCAGCGGCGATCCATGCGGAAGGGTCGGTGCCNTAGTCGATGTATTCCAGACGGTCGATGTAGGGCCCGCCAAAGACTTCAGTNCCCCACCATGTGTGGTCGGGGTTCTTCACCANCACGCTTTTCACGCCNACTTCGAGCGATTCGGGCAGGTAGGGGCCGGTGCCCTTGGGGTTTTCCAACATGGTGTCGGGGTCGAAACCCTCGGGCGTGATCGCGGCGGGGTAGTCNGCCATGCCGGGGATCAGNGTGATGTCNGANTTNGGCAGCTTCAGCTTGACCNTGTGGTCATCGACCACCTCAATCGCACCTTCGATNGCCTTGCCGGTCTCTTCGTCCACCAGCGTGGCGAAACGGCCCGCCATGGAGTTGCCTTCGAGCGANTTNTCGCACCAGCCTTCGATGTTGCGNGCCACGTCNTGCGCGGTGAAGGNGGTGCCGTCGTTCCATGTCACGCCCTTGCGGACGTTCAGCGTGTATTCGGTGGCGTCGTCGCTGATCTCCCAGCTTTCCAGCAGGCCGGGGGTGAAGGTGCCGTCGTTCTCCCAGATGGCGAGATACTCCAACCAGCCGCGGCTGAAGTTGGCGATTTGCGACCAGTCATAGGTGCGCGGGTCTTTCAGGGCACGCACCTCCATCTGCATCCGCACGGTGCCGCCTTCCTTGAGGTTGGCATGGGCCGCCGCACGCGCGGGCGCGGCCATGCCAAGCATCCCGTAAGCTGTGGCGGACGTGGCCCCGAAGGCGCTCGCAATCGCCAGAAACTCGCGTCTGCTGACGGGGTCTTTCTTGGCGTTCTCGGCTGATGTCAGCACGGATTGCGGCAGCGGTTTTCCGGTGCGTGTCAAAAATTCCATGATTTTCCTCTCTGTTGGTGCGCTGGCCGGGGCCATCGCGGATCCCCACTTTTTAGGGTGGGGTAGGTGATGCAGTTGACCTGCTTTTGTCGCCTCTTGAGGTGGGCGCGGGGTGTTTAGTCTGCCGATCAGGCGCGTTGCGTCAAGCCTGTCGCGGGAAGTTGAGCAGCAAGCTAGCGCAGGAAACCGCCCCGGCAAGCGGGGTGGCCGGGAAAAACCACTGCTAAAATGGCGGTTTATGCCGGATCACGGGCCGCTGTGAAAAGCGCCTCAAGCCGGGCCGGGTCGCCGACCTCATTGGCCAGCATCAGCACCAGTCGCGCGTTGAGGGCGTGGCTTTCGGCCTCGCTCAGCCCTTCGTGGGCGATCATGAGCGCGGCATAGACAGTGTCGCCCTCGGTACCGAGGTTGTCTTGAAGGATCATGTGGCGGCTCCTTTCGCGCAGTCCAAAGCGCGGTCAAAGGCGCGGGCAATCGCGGCGCTGTCGGGCCGGTCGAAGACGGCGCAGACATGGCCATCGGGGCGCAGCAGATAGAGGAACCCGCTGCCATAGCGCCGCTGCGCGTGGCCGTCCTTGCCCTGAAAACAGGGGTAGGCCTCCTGCGATTGATCGATACCGATCCGGGCAAGGCCCGGGAGGTCGGGGGCGGTGATCTCGCCCACGGCGAGCAGGATGAACTGGCCCTGAACTTCGCCCAGCAGCCAGCAATCCCCTGCAGGCCCCGTCAGCGGCGCGTCGATCAGCGCGCTGCCGGGGCCCAGGGGGGCGTGGCCTGCGGTTTGCAGCGGGCTATGGGCCAGCGTGCAGGGTTGCGACAACCGGCCCGAGTTGATCAGCTTGCGCGCGAAAGGATGACGCGCGGCGAGGGTCAGCACCTCATTGCGAAACAGGGTTTCGATCGGCGATTTGGGGGTCATGAAATTGGTCGCGCGGGCGGAGTTGCGCATGTTTTCATCCGCGCCATATCCGCGTTCGATGTCATAGCTCTCGATCAGGGTGGTGGGCGCGTCGCCCTGCACGACAGCGGCGAGTTTCCAGCCGAGGTTATCAACATCCTGCACCCCGCCATTGCCGCCCCGCGCGCCAAACGGGCTGACCACATGGGCGCTGTCGCCCACAAAGACGACGCGGTCATGGACGAACTTCTCCAGCCGCGCGCAGCGGAACTTATAGACGCTCATCCAATCCAGTCGGAACGGCGCGTCTCCCAGCATCTGCTTCAGGCGCGGCACGACCTTCTCTTCGGTCGCCTCGGCCTTCGGGTCGGTATCTGGCCCCAGTTGCAGGTCGATGCGGTAGATGTTGTCGGGCTGTTTGTGCAGCAGGGCGGATTGGCCGTTGTGAAAGGGCGGGGCGAACCAGAACCAACGCTCGGGCGTGTCATGGTCGCCAAAGGGGGAGGTTTCCATCTCTACGTCTGCGATCAGGAAATGTTCGTCGAAGGTTTGGCCCTCGAAAGGCAGGTTCATGCGTTTGCGGGTGGCGGACCCCGCGCCATCGCAGGCGATGTACCAGTCGGTTTTCAGCTGATACGGGCCGTCCGGCGTCTCGACCGTCAGTTTGACGTGATCGGCGTGGCCTTTGTGATCGGTCACCTTGTTGAGAAACCGCAGGTCGATTAGGTCGGGGAAATCTTGTGCGCGTTCAACGAGGTACTCTTCGACATAGTATTGCTGGAGGTTCACGAAGGCCGGGTATTTATGCCCCGGCTCGGGCAGCAGATCGAAGTTATAGACCTCCCTCTCGCCGTGAAACTGGCGACCCACTTTCCATGTTACGCCTTTTTCCAGCATTCGCTCACCGATGCCCAGCCTGTCGAAAATCTCCAAGGTTCGTTTCGCCCAGCAGATCGCGCGTGAGCCGAGGGAGACGACATTGTTGTCATCCAGCACGACCGATTTGACCCCGTGCAAGGCCAAGTCCACGGCCATCGACAGCCCAATGGGGCCGGCGCCGACAATCACCACCGGGTGCCGTGGCTCGGGCTCGGTGAGGCCGGGCGGGGGGCTGTAGGGTAAGGGGGTGTAGGCATAGGCCATGGCGGTTTCCTCAGACAAGGGCGCGCAAAAGCAGCAGGACAAGCAAGGCCAGCGTTGTCAGCGTCACCCGTCGGCGCGACTTGCGGTGCTCTGGCGCGCGCAGCATCTTTGACCAAACCTGTGCCGTATCGCGCAGCCCGGCGTAGGGCTGCCCGCTCCGGCGCGCAGCTTGGCGGCGGTGATCCATCACCAGTGCAAAGACCAGATAGAACCAGAACGCCAGCGCCAGTATGATTAGGGCAGTAAGAAGCGCGGGCAGCGGCATCAGTCCGACAGCGCCTCCCACATCTCTTTGTCGCGCTTAGCCGTCCAGATGCGCGGCGTGTCGATGTCGAGCGCCTCGTCATAGGCGCGGGCGACGTTGAAGGGCAAGCAGTGCTCATAGATCGCATAGTCGCCGAACTTGGGGTCACATTCGGCGCGCACGGCGTCCCATGCCTCTTTCAAGGTGCCGCCACGCAGGGCCACACGGGCCGCAGGGCGGTAGGTTGAGCGCACGAAGTCAGCGGTGCTGTCAATCGCGGCATTAACCATCTCGCGGCCAATCAGCGCGTCGCCCCGACCGGGTGCGATGGCATCAAGGTCAAAGGCGCGGATGCGCTCCAGCGTGTCGGGCCAGTCGTGGAAATGCCCGTCGCCGCAGTAGCAGGCGGAGTGGTATTCGACGATGTCGCCGGTGAACATGACGTTCTGATCGGGCACATAGATCACCGCATCCCCCGCCGTATGGGCGCGGCCCAACTGCATAATGTCGACCCGGCGCTTGCCGAGATAGACGCTCATCCGCCCGTTGAAGGTGGTGGTGGGGTAGGTCAGGCCGGGGATGCTCTCGTGGCCTTCAAACAGGCGGGGGAAGCGTTCAAATTCGCTGTCCCAATCTTCTTGGCCGCGCTCGGCGACCATGGCACGGGCTTTCTCGGACATGATGATTTGCTGCGCGCCAAAGGCCGAGGCCCCGAGCACGCGCACGGCGTGGTAGTGGGTCAGTACCACATGGCTGATCGGTTTGTCGGTGACCGAGCGGACGCATTCGATGACCTTGTTCGCCAGACGCGGTGTCGCCTGCGCTTCGATGATCATTACGCTGTCGTCGCCAATGATGACGCCTGAGTTCGGATCGCCCTCGGCGGTGAAGGCGTAAAGTCCCTCGCCCACCTCGGTGAAGGAGATTTCCTTTTCGGTCATGTCGCCTTGGGATGCGAATTGCTTGGCCATGTGATGTCCTTCTGTCTTGGTTTGCCTGGCGGTCAGGGCGCGTTCATGTGTTCAGGAAAAGTCGATTGCCGGGCGGATTTTGCCGGTGCAGGTGCCGAAACCCACGCGGAAGCCGTCGCCTTGCGCATGCCCGGTGAGGGTCAGCGTGTCGCCGTCTTCGACAAAGCTGCGGCTGCTGCCGTCTGCGAGGGTGATCGGCTCTTTGCCGCCCCATGACAGTTCCAGCAGTGACCCGCGTTGTGATTTTTCAGGGCCGGAGATGGTGCCGGACCCGAGCAGATCGCCCGCGTTCATCGCGCAGCCCGAAGAGGCGTGATGCGTCAACTGCTGCGCGGCGGAATAGTACATCTCGCGGTAGTTCGTCCGTGCAATCTCCTCGGCCTCGCCGCCTTCGGGCTGGAGCAGCACCGACAGGTCGATGTCATAGAGGCCGGGTTTGGTTTCGCGCAAGTAGGGCAGGAGGTCCTTCTCGCGCTCAGGTGTCGAGGTGCGGAACGGCTCAAGGGCGTCGCGGCTCACGATCCAAGGGGAGATCGATGTGGCGAAGGCTTTGGCCTGAAACGGGCCAAGCGGCTGGTATTCCCATGCTTGAATGTCGCGCGCCGACCAGTCGTTCAGCAGGACATAACCAAATATCATCTCGTCCGCTTCTTCGACGCTGATCGGCTGGCCCATCTCGGTCGAGGTGCCGACGATCGCGCCCATTTCCAGTTCAATATCGAGCTTCTGGCAAGGGCCGAAATGCGGGGCATCGGCATCGGGCGCTTTTAGCTGGCCATTGGGCCGCGTGATCGCAGTGCCCGAGACGACGACGGTCGAGGCGCGGCCGTTGTACCCAATCGGAATGTGCAGCCAATTCGGCGGCAGGGCATTCTCTGCCCCGCGAAACATCGTGCCGACATTGGTCGCGTGGTGTTTGCCCGCGTAGAAATCGGTATATTCCGAGACCATCATGGGCATGTGCAGACGGGCATCGGCCATCGGCACCAGATGCGGCGCGACGGTGGCCTGTTCCGCGGCATCGGCGCTGAGCAGTTCAATCAGCCGCGCACGCAGGGAGGCCCATGCCGCTGGGCCAAGGTCCATCACATCGTTCCAATAAGGCACGTCAAACACAGGATCTTCGGCAAGGGTGATAAGGCCCTCTTCCTCCGAAGCGGCCATGTCGAGGATCTGATCCCCAATCGCCACACCGCAGCGCGCTTCCAGCCGATTGGTCGTGAAAACACCGTAGGGCAGATTGTTGAGGGGGAAATCGGTATCAGCGCTGTTGGCGCTTTCCACCCAAGAGGTCATCAGGGTCATGTCGGTCCTTTCAAGGGGCAGGCGGGCTTATTTCTTGCCCGGCGTGCCGTCGAATTTCTTTTCCAGGCTCTCCCAGCAGTCGATGTAGTCATCCTGCAGGGGGGCTTCCTTGGCGGCGAATTCGGTCAGATGCTGTGGGAAGCGTGTCCCGAACATGAAGGACATCGTGTTGTCGAGCTTATGGGGCTGCAAGTCAGCGTTCGACGCCCCTTCGAAGGCATTCCGGTCCGGCCCATGCGGCAGCATCATGTTGTGCAGGGACATCCCGCCGGGGATGAATCCCTTGGGCTTTGCATCATACTGGCCGTGAATATTGCCCATCAACTCAGACATGATGTTTTTGTGGTACCACGGCGGGCGGAAGGTATCTTCGGCCACCATCCAACGGTCGCGGAACAGCACGAAGTCGATATTGGCGGTGCCTTCGACGCCCGAGGGCGCGGTTAGCACAGTAAAGATCGATGGATCAGGATGATCGAACAGCACCGCGCCCACCGGGCAATAGGTGTTCAGGTCGTATTTCACCGGCGCGTAGTTGCCATGCCATGCCACCACGTCGAGCGGCGAATGCCCGATCTTGGTCTCATGGAACTGGCCGCACCATTTGATCGTCACGGTCGAGGGCGCCTCGCGGTCTTCAAACGCCGCCACGGGCGTCTTGAAATCACGCGGGTTCGCCATGCAGTTGGCGCCAATCGGGCCGCGGCCGGGCAGGTGGAACTTCTGGCCATAGTTCTCACACACAAATCCCCGCGCCGGACCATCAAGCACTTCGACACGGTAGACCAGCCCGCGGGGGATGATGGCGATCTCTTGCGGGGCGATGTCCATCACGCCCAACTCGGTGCAAAAGCGCAGCGTGCCTTCCTGCGGGACGATCAGAAGCTCGCTATCGGCGGAGTAGAAATAGCTGTCCACCATACTGTCGGTGACCAGATAGATATGGCTCGCCATGCCGATCTGCGTGTTCACATCCCCCGCCGTCGTCATGGTCCGCATGCCGGTAAGCCACGTCAGCGGCGCATCGGAATGCGGTACCGGATCCCAGCGGTATTGGCCAAGGCTGGTGACATCCTGCGGCTGATGCGGCGCGGACTTCCAATAGGGCAGGTCGATCCGCTCATACCGTGACGAATGTTTGACCGACGGGCGGATACGGTAGCACCATGTCCGCTCGTTCTGATGGGACGGCGCGGTAAAAGCGGTCCCGGAAAGCTGTTCGCCATAGAGCCCGTAGTTGCATTTCTGCGGAGAGTTCATGCCCTGCGGCAGCGCGCCGGGCAGGGCCTCCGTCTCAAAATCATTGCCAAAACCGGGCATATAGCCCGGATGCGTGCCCAAGGTGGTCGCCGCGCTGGTCATCGTCGTAGGCTTTGAATGGCTGGTCATTTGTGCCCCCTTGCAGAATCTGTTGCGACTGTAATAGTTGGATTTGTAACTAACAAGCGGTGTAGCATGGCGGACGACGACTTTCAGCTTCAGTATTTTCTGCCTTACCTGTTGAACCAGGCGGCAGAGGCCTCTTCGCTTGAGTTTCAGCAGATCTACAAAAGCCGCTATGGGATGCTGCGCACCGAATGGCGGGTGCTGTTCCACCTCGGGCTCTACGGGCAACTCACAGCGAGTGAGATCGGCCAGCGCGCGCGGATGCATAAGACCAAGATCAGCCGCGCCGTGCACCGCCTGACGGAACGGCGCTTTGTCACCCGCACCCGCGACGATGGGGATCGCCGGGTAGAGCATCTGTCGCTGACCCGGCAGGGCCAAGCGGCCTATGACGATCTGCGCGCGGTGGCGCAGCGCTATAATGCCGCGCTCATGGACACGCTCGACCCTGCCGAGGCGGCGGTGCTGCGGCGGGCGCTGCTCAAGCTTTCGGATGTGGCGCAGGGGGGCTTTACTTAGGCTGCGGAAATCGCCACCGATGGCGCATGACGGATCAAACCAAAGGCCTCCTGCTCACCTTTCTCGGGGTGATGTGCATCGTTCCCGAAGCGCTTTTCGTGCGGGTCATCGATGCGCCGATGCTGACGCTGGCTTTTTGGAAGGTCGCATTGGTGGGGCTGGCAATTGGCACGGGGCTGTTGTTGGCGCAGGGCACTGCGCCCTTCCGCGCNNTGCGCCGCGCNGGGTGGGCCAGCGCGATTTACGTCGGCGGCGTGGCCTGCGCCGGGGTCGGCTTTGTGCTGGCNGTGCGCCTGACNTCGGTGGCGAATGTGGTNTTTATNCTCGCCTCNTTGCCCGTCTTCGCGGCGATCTACAGCAAGGTNTTTNTGGGTGAGCCGATCAGCCGACGCATGTTCTTTACCATCGCGGCGGTGNTGGCCGGNCTTGCCGTGATNGCCNTTGGCTCGGGCGAGACCGAAAATGCCTCGCGCGCGGGGGACCTNNTGGCGCTGTCGATCTCGGCGATCTTTGCCGGTGCGCTGACTGCGGCGCGCNACGCGCGCGCGGTGTCGATGGTGCCGGCGGTTGCGCTGGNCTATCTGCTGGCCGGGGCGGTNCTGCTGCCNGTGGCGCAGCCNCTGCAAATGCCCGCCGCAGAACTGCCGCAGATGCTGCTCTACGCGGCCTTTATGGCCGCCAGCGCGGGGCTCATCGCGCTNGGGCCGCGCTATATCTCAAGCGCCGAAGTCGGTCTGCTGGTCTTGTTGGAATCCGTGCTNGCCCCGCTGCTGGTCTGGGCGGTGCTGGGCGAAGATCCGGGCATCTACGCGCTGATCGGCGGCGGCATCGTCGTGGGCGCGCTGTTCCTGTCGAACCTCATTGCCCTGTCACGCCGCCGCCGTGTCGTGCCGCCGCTGCCTCATCACTAACTTCAAAAGTCGGGGCTGACGCCCGGCAGGTCCAACGCCTTGATCAATTCGCGCAGTTCCTGCCGCGCAGCGATGTTGGAGATATTGAGCTGTTTCACCCCGATATCCTTGAGGTCCAGCAGCGTCAGNCCGCGCGGAAAAAGCTCCCGAAAGATCACCCGCTCATTGAACCCCGGTGCGGTGCGAAAGCCGATCCGCTTGCTGAGATTGNCAATCGCCCGCTCCATCTTTTCTTTGTTCACCATCCGCTGCGCACCCAGACGGTTGCGCACCACGACCCAGTCAATCGCCGAAAGCCCGGCCTGTGCGCGCAGCTGCCGCGCATTCCAAACCATCTCGGAATAGACCGATGGCCCGGTGATCTTTTCNCCATTGGCATCGATATGGGCCAAGAGGTCAAAGTCGATGAAACTGTCGTTAAGCGGGGTGATCAGCGTGTCCGCCAGCGAATGCGCGACCTGGCTNAGCCGGGTATGAGAGCCGGGACAGTCGATCAGAATGAAATCATTGTCCGGCTCTAACTCCGCCACCGCCGCGCTGATGCGGTGGTCATACATGTTCTCGCCGGGGCGCAGGCTGCTGGCCTCCACATCCGGCAATTCGCAAAGCGTCGGACTGGCAAGCGTCAGACCGGACTCGCGCATGAAATCACGGCGGTTCTCGATATAGCGGCCAAAGGTCCGCTGCCGCAGGTCGAGGTCCAGCCCGCTGACCTTATGGCCAAGGCGCGCCAAGGCCGTCGCCACATGCATGGAAACGGTCGATTTGCCCGCGCCGCCTTTTTCGTTACCGACGACGATTATATGCGCCATACTGCTGTCCCTTCGCGCCTGCCCTTCAAAGCAGGATATTGTTGAGCCGCACTATATGTAGGGTTCTCCGCTTTGGAAAGTGGCGAGGCGGCTTGTTCAGCCCGACCGTGGCAGCGCTGCCGCGTTTGGACAACAGAGGGATTTGCCTTATTTTCACCATCTAAGGCGCAGTGTAACACCGCGCCTTACCGCCCTGACTGGCGGTCCAAGTAACCGTTCAATCAAGGCCCCCTTATGGCAGATCACAACCCCGGCACATCCAGCAGTTCAAAACCGACGACCGCGCGCGGCGTGCTGCCCTCTTTGGGCGCAGTGATCGCGGAATTCGCGCTTGTCTGCCTGCTGGTGGCTCTGGTGCCGGTCACGGTTTACCTTGATACAGCCGTTCTGGGCGATGGCGTCTCCGAAGACTCGCTGACAGAACATCTGCACAATACTTTCCTCGCTATTGCGGCTGCCATCTTCATGCTGGGCGCTTACAAACATGTGGGCATGCGGGGGTACCTCACACTGGTGGCCACGCTCTTCGCCTGCATGTTCCTGCGCGAATATGACGCCGCGCTCGACCGTATCCAGCACGGGTTCTGGATTTACCCCGCCCTCGTGACACTGGCCGTGGGCAGCTTCATCGTATGGCGCAATCGCGGGACAACGCTCCTGCCGATGCTGCACCATCTGCAAACCCGCTCTGCCACCTTTGTCTATATCGGTGTGGTGCTGCTGCTCTTTTTCTCGCGGACCTTCGGCACCGGCTCCCTGTGGGAGGCCGTTATGGGCGCCGCCTATGACCCCCAAGTCAAAACCACCGTCCAAGAAGGCACCGAGCTGCTCGCCTACCTGCTGATCGCCTACGGTGCGGTGCTTTCGCACCTGCACGGCTACGGCACCCAAGCCGCCCTCCAAGAGCGCCGCCTCTAACCCCATCAGCCTATCTGCGCGCCGGCGTCCACCGATGCGCAGCCCTCCCTCATTTCATCCTTTTNAAAATACCGCCGCACCGCCTGCCAAATACGCCCGGTCCCGGCCCCATCACCCCCAAACGCAAAAGGCGCGACCCNTAGGGGCCGCGCCTTTGCATTCGCAATGTAGGGTAGGCTTAGAAGCCCAGACCNGCATATTTGTTCTTGAACTTCGACACGCGGCCGCCGGTGTCCATGATGCGGCCAGTGCCGCCGGTCCACGCGGGGTGCACGGAAGGGTCGATGTCGAGCGACAGCTGGTCGCCTTCTTTGCCCCATGTCGATTTCATTTCCACAACGGTGCCGTCGGTCATCTTGACGTTGATGATGTGGTATTCGGGATGTGTATCGGTTTTCATCGACCAGTCCTTTATGCGTTCGCGCGGGGCTTGTAGTGAGCGTTTTCGACGATCCGTGCGGATTTACCCCGACGGCTGCGCAGGTAGTACAGCTTGGCGCGACGGACGCGGCCACGACGCACAACGGTGATGCTGTCGATGTTGGTCGAATGCAGCGGGAACACACGTTCCACGCCTTCGCCAAAGGAAATCTTGCGCACGGTGAAAGACCCGGCAATGCCGTGGCCGTTCTTGCGCGAAATGCAGACGCCTTCGTAGTTCTGCACACGGGTGCGGGTGCCTTCGGTGACTTTAAAGCCAACNCGAANGGTATCACCNGCACGGAAGTCGGGGATCTCTTTCCCCAGNTCGGCGACTTGTTCCGCCTCGATCTCTGCGATCAGGTTCATCTGACCTATCTCCTATGATGTTCGCGGTATTCCACGAAATTATGTCGCGACCCAGAGCTTCGGGTTCTATCGGGCAGCGCCGGGATCANTCTNGATCACAAGGGCCCCCGCCGGAGGTATCNTCGTCATTGCTTTATTCGCTTGCGCCNNAACGCAAAGCACCGGAGCCGCCAAAGCGATTCCGGATGCGCGGGGTATAGGGGGCAATCGNTAAAGGATCAAGGGGGCTCTCGCCGCCTTGATCCCCAGTTTTGTAGCTCAGCGCGTCAGGCCAGCGCAATCACGCCCAANACAACGAGCAGGAAAAGCACCAGCACGATGCCGATCAGCACTTTTGCCCCGGTCANCGCAGCCCCCGACACGCGNCCAAANCCCAAGAGAGCCGCCACAGCNGCGACGATCAGCAGAATGAGAATNAGTTCAAGCATTTGGTTTCTCCCTCCAATATGGGGGATCAACGCGCCGCNCGNGGGCGGGTTCCCTNGGGGNNNNTTGCTTANNCTTTGCCCTCAAACGCGGCCCACATGTCNGGGCGGCGTTTGCGGGTCAGGTCTTCGGCCTGCGCNTGCCGCCATTTTGCGATCTCGCCATGGTTGCCCGACATCAGCACAGGGGGGATNTCGCGCCCCTCCCATNNGGCGGGGCGGGTNTATTGNGGGTGTTCCAACAGCCCCGAGGCGTGGCTTTCCTCTTCGATGCTGTCGGCATTGCCCAGCACGCCGGGCANAAGGCGCACGGTGGCGTCGATCATCGCTTGGGCCGCCAGTTCGCCGCCCGTCATGACGAAATCGCCCAAGCTGACCTCGGTNATGCCGAAATGTTCGATCACCCGCTCATCGACCCCTTCAAACCGCCCGCAGAGCATCGTCACCCCTGCGCAGNTTGCCAGATCGCGCGCCATGGCCTGATCGAACCGNCGCCCGCGCGGCGACATNTAAAGGATCGGCCAGCGCCCATGTGCATGGCTTTGCGCGCGGGCAAGTGCGGGGCCGACAACATCGGCGCGCATCACCATGCCCGCCCCGCCGCCCGCGGGGGTGTCGTCGACATTGCGGTGTTTGCCNATGCCNAAATCNCGCAGGTCGTGGGTGTGCANCTGCCAGCGGCCTTCGTGCAAGGCCTTTCCGGTCAGGCTCGCCCCCAGCACGCCGGGGAANAGATCGGGAAACAGNGTNACGATCCGCGCCTGCCAGACNTCAGCGTAATCNGGCGNATCTTGCATCANGGCACGAGGTTTCAGACTGGGGCGTGCGCTTTGGCGTCCGTGGGAGCGGGTGGGTTTCATGCGGTTCCTGCCTGTGTCAGTAGGGCGGTCTTGGCGCGGCGGCGCGCCTGAGGGTCATCGGCGTGTCGGCGGTTGGCGTCAAGCAGAGCCTGCAANAGNTCCGCAGGCAANCGTNGGTTNNCGGGCGGTGGCAGGGTTAACTGCTTCAAAAGGTCTTGCGGTAGCTCACATAGGTCGAGGAGCGGAGTCNCAGGCCCGAGCGGCAGATCGCGGCAATCCTCCAGCCGTGTATGGTGCACCGGGCATGGTAGGCGGTGGGTGATCTCTTGAACCATCGCGTCCAAGTCCGACGAAGGGGCATAGCGGGCAGTAAAGTCAGCAAGGTCGAGCGTCATCGACGAGGCTTTGACATGCTCCCAATAGGCCGAGGCGATCCACTCCGCCGGGGCTCTGGTGGAGAGGTAGACCATGATATCTGCCCGGGGAAAGCGCTGGCGCAGGCTGCGGGTGAAGCTGTCCAACAACTCGGGCGCGGCGCTGTAATCGGCCAGATCGCCCCGGCCCGGCAGGTGGCCGGCCAGTTCCTCAGCCGAGAGGATCAGCGTGCGGCGCGGCATCTGGGGCAGGCCGTCGAGCAGGGTCTCGAACCGATGTTCGGCTTTCAACAGCGTGAGCGGATCGCGCCATGTGGAATAGCCGCGCGTGGCNTGCAGCAGGTCTTTCATATGCCAGCGCANGCGCAGCGCNACATGGGGTTTCAAGGCGGTGCGGTTNGCGCGCANNGTGGCNTGAAGGGAACTGGTCCCGGTCTTGTGAAAGCCGGGATGCAGGATGATCCGGCGGGGCATCATCCGGCTCCGGTCTCAGCCATCCTTGCCATCCGGCAGCACGCCCAAGGGCGGGTCGGCGACGATCCGGCNCGAGGCAAGATCGACGGTCGGCACGGCNGCCTTGGTGAAGGGCAGGAAGGTGGTGGCCGAGGTGCCCGCCAATTGCAGNTCCAGCAGGTCGTCCGCCCCGTGGTTCTGCACCGTTTTCACGCGGCCCAGCAGCGCGCCACCGGTGTCATAGACCTCAAGCCCGATGAGNTCGGCGTGGTAGAACTCATCATCCGGCAGGCCNGGCANTTGGTCGCGCGCGGCAAAGAGAGAGACACCGCGCATGTCGTCGGCCTCTTCCTTGGTGGTGATCTCGGCGATGCGGGCGGCAAAGCCNTTCTTGACCGGGTGCAGCAGAGCAAGGGTGAAGGTCCGGCTGCCATCCTCGGTGCTCAGCGGGCGGTAGTCTTCAATGTCTTCGGGCACGGCACAGTAGCTTTTCACGCGCACTTCGCCGCGCACGCCGTAGGCGCCCGCGATGGCACCGACGCAGATCAGGTCTTGGTCACTCATTGCAACAACTCCGAATTGACACAGATCGTCCCGGTCCATCCTCCGGCCCCGGCCTTGCATTCGTCCTGCATTAACTGCCGATCGTAGCGGATGCCAAGGACAAAGCCGAGCACCAGCACGGCCAGAAGGAACAGTAGTTTTCTCATTAACGGGTCTCGATCTTCAGGCTTGGGGCGCGGGTCTCCCAGCCCTTGGTTTCCAGTTCCGGCGTCAGGCTGTTGTCTTCGGGCCAGCCCATGCAAAGATAGGCCACCAGCGACCAGTCCCTTGGAACGGCAAGATCACGGTTCAGCCGCGCAGGGTCAAGCACGGAAACCCAGCCCAGCCCAAGGCCATGGGCGCGGGCGGTGAGCCATAGATAGTTGATCGCACCCACCACGGAATAGCGGCGCATCTCGGGCATTGTCCCGGCACCAAGGCCGCTGCCCTTGTCGGTGCTGTCATCGCAGTAAATCGCCAGTTGCTCGGGCGCTTCGCTCATGCCCGAAAGCTTGAGCCCGGCATAGAGCGCGGCCTTCTTGCCGTCATATCCGGCAAGGGCGCGGGCATTGGCTGTCTCGAAATTCTCAAGCGCGGCTTGGCGCGCGGTGTCAGATTGCACGCGGATGATCCGCCATGGTTCCGACAGGCCCACAGAAGGGGCGAGGGTAAAGCTGTCGAGGCAGGTTTGCACCAGTGCCTCGTCCAGCGGGTCTGTGCGAAAGCGGCGCACATCGCGCCGCCATCGCATCAGGTCGTGCAGCCCGGCACGGAAGTCATCAGAGAATGTATCCATGCCGGGCGCTCGCGGCTTATTCTGCGGAAGCTTCTTCGGCAGGNGCGTTGGCAGCTTCGGCAGCGGCAGCGGCCTTGTCGGCCTTTTCCTGCACGCGCTCTTGGGCTTTCTTGCCCGGTGCGCCCTTCTTGGGGTTGTTACGCTCGGTCTTTTCGCGAACGCCAGCGGCTTCCAGCATACGTGTCACACGCTCGGTCGGCTGGGCGCCTTTGGCGATCCATGCTTCGATCTTTTCAACGTCCATTTTCACGCGGTCTTCGCTGTCTTTGGGCAGCAGCGGGTTGTAGGTGCCCAGCTTCTCGATGAAGCGGCCGTCGCGCGGCATGCGGCTGTCGGCGGCAACGATACGGTAGAAGGGGCGCTTTTTGGAGCCGCCGCGGGCGAGACGAATTTTCATGGCCATGATGAGTAGTCCTTTGAGTTGGTAAGCAAGAAGGGGCTGCGCCCTGTCTTACGATTGGTGGCTTTTGTGGTGCTGAATGACTTCAGCGATGATGAAGTTCAGGAACTTCTTGGCGAATTCGGGGTCGAGGTCGGCCTCTTTCGCCAAATCTTCGAGCCGTGCGATCTGGGCCGCTTCGCGGGCTGGATCGGACGGGGGAAGGTCGTGTGTGGCCTTGAGTTTCCCCACGGCCTGTGTGTGTTTGAACCGCTCGCCCAGCGTATAGACGAGGATCGCGTCGAGCCGGTCGATCGAGGCGCGGTGCTCTTTCAACAGCTCGGCGGCGCGGCTGGCGGTATCTGTGGTGGTGTCGGTCATTTCTTTTTCCCGAAACCGCTGAGGCCGCCGGGCAGGCCCATGCCGCCGCCGAGGCCNCCACCCATGCCACCCAGACCGCCGGGCAGCTTGCCGCCCATTTGCTTGGCCGCCGCTTCCAGCGCCTTGGGGTCCATCTGGGAGGGGTCCATGCCGCCGGGCATGCCGCCCTTGCCCATCATGCCCTTCATGGCCTGCTTGAGCATACCGCCTTTGCCCATCTTTTTCATCATGTCGGACATCTGGCGGTGCATCTTCATCAGCTTGTTAAGGTCAGAAACCTCCATGCCGGCACCCTTGGCGATNCGCTTCTTGCGGCTGGCCTGCAGCAGGGCAGGGTTGGCGCGCTCTTTCTTGGTCATNGACTGNATGAGGGCGATCTGCTGCTTGAGGATCTTNTCGTCGAAACCGGCGTCTTCGACCTGTTTCGCCATTTTCCCCATGCCGGGCATCATGCCCATCATGCCCTGCATGCCGCCCATCTTGATCATCTGTTCAAGCTGCATCTTCAGGTCGTTCATGTTGAACTGACCCTTGGCCATGCGCTTCATCATCTTNTCGGCCTGTTCGGCCTCGATGGTTTCTTGGGCCTTCTCGACCAGCGCGACAATGTCGCCCATGCCGAGGATGCGGCCCGCGATGCGCTCAGGCTCGAAAGTCTCAAGCGCGTCCATCTTTTCGCCCAGACCGACGAATTTGATCGGCTTGCCNGTCACNGCACGCATCGANAGNGCNGCACCNCCACGGCCATCGCCGTCCATCCGNGTCAGGACGACACCGGTGATGCCGATACGCTCGTCAAAGTTCTCGGCNGTGTGCACGGCGTCTTGGCCGGTCAGGCCGTCGACNACCANNAATGTTTCACGTGGANTGGCCACGTNNCGCACGGCTTTGACCTGNTGCATCAACTCTTCGTCGATGGACAGGCGGCCNGCGGTGTCGAGCATATAGACGTCATAGCCGCCCAANCCCGCCTGCGTTTTGGCGCGTTTNGCGATNTGNACGGGGCTTTCGCCTTTGACGATCGGCAGCGTGTCGACGCCGATCTGCGTGCCGAGGATGGCAAGCTGCTCCATCGCCGCGGGGCGGTTCACGTCGAGCGAGGCCATCAGNACGCGCTTGCCGTCACGCTCNTTCAANCGNTTGGCNAGNTTCGCGGTGGNGGTNGTNTTACCGCCGCCCTGNAGNCCGACCATCAGGATCGGGGCGGGCGGGCTGTCGATTTTCANCGCGCCGGGNTCGCCTTCGCCTTTCAGCACGTCGATCAGCGCNTCATGGACGATNTTNACGACCTGCTGGCCGGGCGTGACCGATTTGGTCACCGCTTGGCCGGTCGCCTTGTCCTGCACNGCTTTNACAAAATCGCGCGCCACGGGCAGCGANACGTCNGCCTCCAGCAGGGCGACGCGCACTTCNCGCAGGGCGGTTTTGACNTCTTCGTCGCTGAGCGCGCCTTGNTTGGTCAGGCGGTCAAAGACACCAGANAGCCGTTCGCTNAGATTTTCAAACATGGGCACAGGGCCTTTCGGGTCGGTTGCACTTGCCCCTANTTAAGGACGCGCGCGAAAATGCACAAANGCCCCAGTGGGCGCAACGCGCTGACTGGGGGCGATCCCGACGCCATGCCGGGACCGGAAGGCAATGCTTCCGGAGATTGAGGGGCNTTTACGCGCTGGCGNGGCGNGAGTCAAGCCGGGCAGGGCGGNCGGCAAAAGCTANCGCCANGCAAAAGCCGCGCCCCGGTGANGGAACGCGGCTGTTTCTGAGCGNGAGGCTGCTTAGGCCGCGTCGCGCAGCGCGTCGATCTGGGCGTTGGCGCGGGCGATGGTGCCTTCGGCGTCCATGGCCAATTGGTCCGCCGCGACAAAGGTCACATCGGTGATGCCCAAGAACCCCAGCACAAAGCGCAGGTAGCCACTGGCGAAATCGGCGGCGGAATCGATGCCGGTGCCGCCNGAGGCGAAGGCGACGATNACGCGCTTGTTCTCAAGCAGGCCAACGGGGCCGTCTGCCGTGTAGTTAAAGGTCACNCCGACGCGGGCGATCAGGTCAATCCACGCTTTCAGCGAGGCGGGGATGGTGAAGTTATAGATCGGCGCNCTGATGACGATTGTATCGGCGGCTTGGACCTCGGCGACCAGCGCGTCNGACAGGGCGAGGGCTTCTTGATCCAAGGTGCTGCGCTCGTCGGCGGGTTTCACGCGGGCGCTGGCCCATGTGGAATCGATCAGCGGCAGNGGNTCNNTGGCGATGTCGCGGGNNACCACNTCNCTGTCNCCNAGNGTNGANATGATGCGGTCTGTCAGCTTNCGGGTGACAGAGTTNTCGCGGTTCACGGANGTTTCGATNCGCAGGGTGGCCATNNNGCNGNTCCTTGTTCCAAGGNTCAATCTGATGACATGGAATTGGGCATTGTGCTCCCGAACGCAACTGCCAGAATGAACGTGACCATGTTCGTAAATGCACAAGTCAGGAAGGCAGGGTGAACCATGGACAATTGGGATGAGATCAGGACGGCCTATCAGGTCGCGCANCTTGGCACCGTCAGCGGCGCGGCAGAGGTGTTGGGCGTGCATCATGCCACCGTTATCCGCCATATCGACGCGCTGGAAGGGCGGCTTGGCGTGAAGTTGTTCCAGCGTCACGCGCGCGGTTATACGGCGACCGAGGCGGGCGAGGATCTGCTGCGGGTGGCGCGGGCCACGGANGATCAGTTCAGCCANTTGGCCGGGCGGATCAAGGGGCGTGGCAGTGATGTGTCGGGCGAATTGGTGATCACATCGCTTGATTTCCTTGCCCCGCANCTGGCGCCATTGNTNANNGANTTNCAGCGCCAGAACCCTGAGTTGGTCGTGCGTTACCTGATCGGAGATCGCCTGTTCCGGCTGGAGTATGGCGAGGCGCATGTCGCAATCCGCGCCGGGGCCGCGCCGGACCAGCCCGACAATGTGGTGCAGCCCTATGCGCAACTTGCGGTCGGGGCCTATGCGAGCCGGGATTACGTGGCGCAATTCGGCATTCCGCAGGGGCCGGAGGACTACCACAAGCACCGCTTCATCGCAGCCGATAACCGCGACAGCCGCGCGCCCTATCACAAGTGGCTTTGGGCCACGGTACCAGAGGAAAGCGTGACGTGGCGCAGCACCAGCGGCGCGGCGATGGAGGCGGCACTGCGGGCCGGGGCAGGAATCGGTGGCCTGCCCGCTGCCATGGGGCGCAATGATCCGCAGTTGGTCGAGATTCACGCCCCGCGTCCNGATTGGAGCAGTGCCCTGTGGTTGGTCACCCATGTTGATCTGCACCGGACCAGCAAGGTGCAGGCGGTGCTGCGGTTCCTNAAGGAACATGCCGAGGATGCGGTCACATGTCCCGAATAAGCGCTTCGGCGCAGGGGCATCTGGCGATGCTCTGTTTCTCGGCGCTGGTGGCGGGGTCATTCTCGCTTGGGGCGCAGGTTGCGAATGAGATCACGCCCACGGCCCTNAATGCCGTTCGGTTCGCCTTGGCCACGGTATTGGTCGGAGCTTTGGCTTGGGGACGGGGCGATATCAACCGGGCAGGCTTTGCAGCACCTTGGCGCTATTTCGTGTTGGCGGGGCTCTTTACACTNTATTTCGTGCTCATGTTCGAAGGGCTCAAGACCGCGCCGCCGGTGGCTGCGGCGGCGGTCTTTACCCTTGTCCCGGTCATGGCGGCGGGCTTCGCTTGGGNTTTGATGCGGCAGATTATGACGCCGCGCATGGCGCTGGCATTGGCGATCGGCGGGGCCGGGGCGCTGTGGGTGATCTTTCGCGGCGACCTCGCGGCGCTGTTGGCGTTCGACATCGGCCGGGGGGAGGCGATCTATTTCGTCGGCTGCATCAGTCACGCACTTTATACGCCCATGGTGCGGCGGCTGAACCGAGGCGAGAGCGCGGTGATGTTCACCTTTGGCACCTTGCTGGCGGGGACAGTGCTGTTGGGGCTGTACGGCTGGCAGGATATCCGCGCGACGGACTGGGGTGCGCTTCGNCCCTTGGTCTGGATCACGATCCTATACGTTGCGGTCTTTGCCACGGCGGCCACGGTGGTTCTGTTGCAATTCGCGGCGCTGCGGCTGCCCTCGGCGAAAGTGATGGCCTATACCTATCTTACGCCAAGCTGGGTGATCCTGTGGGAGCTGGGTTTTGGCAATGCCCTGCCGGGCGGGCTGATTTGGGGTGGCGTCCTACTGACCATTCTGGCGCTTTACCTGCTGCTGCGCGACGACAGCGCGGAAAAATCACAAAAATTCAAAAAGATGCAGATTTGATGGAACCGGANCGCGTGATCCCGCGTTGGGGCGTGAAATCAAAGTGAAGGACACAACCATGCGTAGTATTATTTACCTGATCGGGTTGATCGTAGTGGTATTGGCTATTTTGCGTTTTGCATTCGGCGTCATCTGACCGTCGATTGATCCTCCCCTTGTCTTATTTACCTCGTGGCAAGGGGGGATCACTCTCTCTACTCAGACCCTGAGCGCGTCACGCCTTCCGCAGTCTCAGGCAGTTCGATTTCCAAAAATCGCTCGAAGGCATCAAGGTTCACCGGTTCAAACTGCCCGAACCCCTGCATCCAGACCGACGCATTCCGCAAGGCATCCGGTTCCAGTTTGCACCACTTCACACGCCCCCGCTTTTCCTGACTGATCAGCCCTGCCGCCGTCAGCACGCCCAAATGTTTCGAGATCGCGGCCAGCGACATCTCGAACGGCTCGGCCACGTCGGTCACGGCCATATCATCCTCCAGCAGCATCGCGAGGATGGCGCGCCGGGTGGGGTCCGCAAGGGCGGCAAACACCTGATCTAGGTCTTGGGTCATGTGCCTGCATAGCGCGGGGCGCGGGAGTGGGAAAGCAGCCATTGCGGCTAACTTAACCACCGGGTTGAATAAGCATCCGGCGCGGTTTCACNGGGATTTGCNNGCNCTGTTTCAAGGGNGNCANCGTCTNGNTCCGGNTAACCNACTGTAAAGACNCGAAAACCTGCGANGCCCAAGGTNGTTGACTCTAACNCGCCCTGACAGTAGCACCGCAGCAGATATTCCTAAGGGGATTTTGGTGTGACCAGCCCGGACCAACGGCAGCANATGGAGCAGCTTGAGGCCAAACTGGCGGCTGCGAAACAACGCGGCGCACCCAAGCCCCGAGCGGATGAACATTATTCTCAGGCCAATATGGCTTGGCGGATGGTGATCGAACTTGTGGCCGGTCTAGGGATCGGTTTCGGCATCGGATACGGGCTGGATGTGCTCTTTGGCACGCTGCCCATCTTCATGGTGCTATTTGTAATGCTGGGCCTTGCGGCGGGGGTGAAGACGATGCTCCGCACCGCTGAGGAAATCCAGGGCAAACAACAGGCCGAACCGGCCGAACAGGATACGCCCCATTCGGGCAAGGACGAGGGAGCCTGAGATGGCAACAGAGACAAACGGCGCTGAAACAGGCGGTCTGGAATTCCACCCGATGGACCAGTTCATCGTATCGCCGCTCTTTAGCGATGATGCTTCCGTTGCTTGGTACACCATCACCAACGCCACCTTCTGGATGGCGCTGGCGGTTCTGGCCACTTTCGCGATGCTCGTTCTGGGCAGCGCGCGCCGCTCGGTCGTTCCGGGCCGGATGCAGTCGGTTGCTGAGCTGGCTTACGGCTTCATCCACAAGATGGTCGAAGACATCTGCGGCAAAGAGGGGCTGAAGTTCTTCCCCTATATCATGACCCTGTTCATGTTCATCGTCATGGCCAACTTCCTCGGCCTGATCCCGACAGCCTTCACCCCCACCGCGCATTTCTCGGTGACCGTGGTGCTGGCGCTGGCGGTGTTCATCACCGTGCCCGTTGTCGGCTTCGTCAAGAATGGCGAGGCGTTCCTGAGCCTCTTCTGGGTGTCCTCGGCGCCTCTGGCCCTGCGCCCCGTGCTGGCGATCATCGAACTGATCAGCTACTTCGTGCGCCCAGTTAGCCACTCCATTCGTCTGGCGGGCAACGTCATGGCGGGCCACGCGGTGATCAAGGTTTTCGCCGGTTTCGCCGCCATTGCCGTGATCTCGCCGGTCTCG
>NZSX01000041.1 GCA_002703405.1 Sulfitobacter sp.
AGATGCGGTGCGCGAGTTGGAGGTGGTGAACGCTGCCAATACGCAGCATTTGGAAACATACAAAGATTTCCTTTATGGGCGTCTACAGCGCAAAGGGTTTGACCGCAAAGATATCCACCGCCTCGCCTCGCGCGATCGCCACGTCTTCGCGGCGCTGATGCTGGCGCATGGACATGGTGATGGTCTGGTCACCGGGGCCACGCGCAAATCGGCGCATGTTCTGGAACGGTTGAACCATGTCTTTGAGGCCAATGCCGAAGCCGGTGCAGCGGGCATCACAGCGCTGCTGCATAAGGGGCGGATCGTCTTTATTGCCGATACGCTGGTCCATGAATGGCCCGATGAGAACGATCTGGCCAATATCGCCGAAAGCGGCGCGCGTGTGGCGCGGCATCTGGGGCTGGAGCCGCGGGTTGCCTTTGTCAGCTTCTCGACCTTTGGCTACCCCGTCTCGGAACGCGCCGAAAAAATGCACCTCGCGCCCGAAGTGCTCGACCGGCGCGGCGTCGATTTTGAGTACGAAGGCGAGATGACCGTCGACGTGGCGCTGAACGCGGCCAGTCAGGCGAACTACCCGTTCTCGCGGCTGACGGGGCCTGCCAATATCCTCGTGGTGCCAGCGCGGCACTCGGCCAGNATCTCGGTCAAGCTGATGCAAGAGATGGCGGGGGCCACGGTGATCGGGCCGATCCTTACGGGNTTGGACAAGTCNATTCAGATCTGCTCCTCNACCTCCACGGCGAATGACATTCTTAACATGGCCATTCTCGCGGCCTGCAAGGTGGGCTGATGATCTGGAACCTCGGCTCTATCAANGCGGATAACTTCTATCTGTTGCCCCATCTGCCGGGGCCGGGAGAGACCATTTCGGCCCGNNATTTTCGNCANGGGCTGGGCGGTAAGGGGGCCAATATGTCGGTNGCCGCCGCCCGCGCCGGGACGCGGGTGATGCATGTCGGCGCGCTGGGGGCCGATGGCGGTTGGGCGCTGGAAAGGCTGNTGGAATACGGGGTCGAGACGGCGCATATCACCTTGATGGAGGGGGTCACCGGTCACGCTAATATCGCCGTTGATCTTGAGGGTGAGAACAACATCGTCATCTTCCCCGGCACCAACCACGAAATCACCGATGAGATGATCGGCGCGGCGCTGAGCGAGGCCTCTTCTGGCGATTGGCTGTTGATGCAGAATGAGACCAACGGCCAGCGGTTCGCGGCCCGGACGGCAAAGACATTGGGCCTGCGGCTGGCCTATGCCGCCGCGCCTTTCGATGCCGGGGCGGTCACGGCGATTCTAGACCAGATCGATCTGTTGGTATTGAACGAGGTCGAAGCGGCGCAGCTTAGGGCCGCGACGGGGGGCGAGCTACGGCAACTGCCTGTCGATGACATCGTGGTGACGCTGGGCGCCGGGGGCTGCGAATGGGTCTCTAACAAGGCGCATCTGGTCGAAAGCTACCCTGCCTATCGGGTCGAGGCGGTGGATACGACCGGGGCGGGGGATACCTTTACCGGCTATCTGGTCGCGGGGTTGGACCGGGGGATGACCATGCCGCAGGCGATTGATCTCGCGATGCGCGCCGGGGCGCTGATGGTCATGCGCCATGGCACCGCGGATGTGATCCCCGACCTGAAAGAGATCCGGGATCACGATTTTCGTACCTAAGCGATCGGTGTCGCGGTTACTTTACGAAGGGTGCCGCGCTGCCCCAAAGCTGTTTCACACGGGCATCCCGGCCACAGCCGTTGCGGTAGCGTTTGTAGGCGACTGATTTTTTGACCGCCACGCCGACACTGCTGAAGGCCAGCCGCTCGCTGCTTTTGTAGTAGTCTTGGTGGTAATCCTCAGCCGGATAAAACGGCGCATCGCCAAGGATTGGGGTCACGACCTTGGCGCCAAGGGCGTTCTGCGCCTCGGCCTTGGCCGCCTCTGCGGCGCTTTTCTGCGCGGGGCTGCCCGCAAAGATCGCGGTGCGGTAGCTTTCCCCTCGGTCACAGAATTGGCCGCCCGCATCCGTCGGGTCGATTGAGCGGAAAAAGAGGTCCAGCAGCGTTTTGCGGCTGACCACGTCTGGGTCGAATTGGATTTGCACGGCCTCATAATGGCCGGTGTTGCCGCCGGTGACCTGTTTGTAGGTGGGGTTCTGGGTGCGCCCCCCGGCAAAGCCCGAGACGGCTTCTTTCACGCCTTTGACGGATTCGAAATCCGCCTCGACGCACCAGAAACAGCCGCCTGCGACGGTCAGTACCTCGGTTTGCGCCGCAGCGGCAGGGCGGTTCTGCGCCGCGAGGCCCAAGGTGATGGCGAGGGTCAGAATGGCGGGTTTGAACATTGTTTTTCGGAACATGATGGTCCTCCTCTGGCGTAGGGTTGCCGCTGGGGCTGAGATAGCGCAAGGCCGGGGCAAGGGAAGTCACGCGCTGGTGAAGGCAATTTACCACTTGGCGAGATGGCGCGTTCTTTCTAGCGTTCCGGGTTTAACGGCAATGGGGGAAACCTTTCATGCGAATTGCGATGTGGTCAGGGCCACGCAATCTAAGCACCGCGATGATGTATAGTTTCGGGGCGCGGCAGGACTTTACCGCGATGGATGAGCCTTTCTACGCGGCCTATCTGAAGGCGACCGGGTTGGAACATCCGATGCGCGACGCGGTTCTGGCGGCTCAGGAGCAAGACCCTGCGCGGGTGCCCTTGGGGTTTGTGCAGGACGGCGCGCGGCATCTTTATATGAAACATATGGCGCAGCATATGATCGACGGGTTTCCGCTGGACTGGGCGGAGGATTGTGTGAACATCCATCTGATCCGCCATCCCGCACGGGTGATCGCGAGCTACGCCGCGAAACGTGAAGCGCCCCGTTTGGCGGACATTGGATTTGACCGACAGCTTACCCTGTTTGAGCGTTTGGGCGGGCTGGTCATCGACAGTGGCGATATCCGTGCGGACCCGGAGGGGATGCTGCGCAAACTCTGCGCCGCGGTCGGTCTGCCCTTCGACCCTGCGATGCTGCACTGGCCTCCAGGGCCACGCCCCGAGGATGGGGTTTGGGCCCCGCATTGGTATGGGGCGATCCATCAAAGTACAGGGTTTGCCGGACCCGAGGGGGATTTGCCCCTGCTGAACGGGGCGAATGCTGAGGTTCTGGCCGCCGCCTTACCCTATTATGAGCAGCTATTTGCGGAACGCCTTAAAAATTTCTGAAATCTGCGAAACTTATTTCGGGGCGCTGTCGTGACTATGGCGTTATTTCAAACGGAGGGAAAACCAGATGAAAAAATTTGCAAGCACCGTAGTCGCCCTGTCCATGATCGCCGGTGGCGCATGGGCTGATGCTCATGCCATGGCAATGGTCGAAGCGTCGGGCCAAGATGTTTCGAATGGCGTCGTTAGCGCCGATAAAGTGATGGCAGGAGAGAATGGCTGGCTGGTCGTGCACCGCACCGATGCCGACATGAAGCCCGGCCCCGTTGTGGGCTATGCGCCGCTGCGTGCGGGTGAGAACACCGACGTGGTCGCGATCCTGCAAGAGGACGTGGCTTCGGGTGATATGCTGATGCTGATGGTGCATTCCGAAGATGGCGGCATGAAGACCGGTGTGTTCGAATACACGCTGGGCGCCAAGGAAGACGGGCCGATCAAGCCAAACGGCGAATTGGTGATGAAAGTCGTCACCGCCGATTGATTTGGCATTGATAGGTGTAGAAAGGCCCGGGCGGGAACGTCCGGGCCTTTTGCGTCTGTGCGCGGGGCAGACCGCCGGGGGCGCTGCCCCCGGACCCCCGCGGGTATTTAAGAAAGGATGAAGAGAGAAATTAGGTCCCCTCTTGGCTCAGCCTTTGGTGCGCTTATCGCGGGCGGCGAGGAGTTTGAGGCGCAGGGCGTTCAGTTGGATGAAGCCTGCGGCGTCTTTTTGGTCATAGGCGCCGGCGTCGTCTTCAAAGGTGACATGGGCCTCGGAATAGAGGCTGTGATCGGACCAGCGACCCACGGTGCGGACATGACCTTTGTAGAGTTTCAGGCGCACGGTGCCGGTGACATGGGCTTGGCTTGCGTCGATGGCGGCTTGCAGCATGGTGCGTTCGGGGCTGTACCAGAAGCCGTTGTAGATCAGTTCGGCGTATTTCGGCATCAGCTCGTCTTTGAGGTGCATGGCGCCGCGGTCGAGGGTGATGGATTCGATGCCGCGGTGGGCTTCGAGCAGCAGGGTGCCACCGGGGGTTTCGTAGATTCCGCGGGATTTCATGCCGACGAAGCGGCCTTCGACGAGGTCGAGACGGCCACAGCCGTGTTTGCCGCCGAGCTCGTTGAGTTTGGTGAGGATCGTGGCGGGCGACATGGCTTCGCCGTTGATGCTGACGGCATCGCCGCGCTCAAAGCCGATTTCGACGTATTCGGGCGTGTCCGGCGCGTCTTCGGGGTTCACCGTGCGCTGGTAGACATAGTCGGGCGCGTCGATGGCTGGGTCTTCGAGGACTTTGCCTTCGGAAGAGGTGTGCAGCAGGTTGGCATCGACGGAGAAGGGGGCTTCGCCGCGTTTGTCTTTTGCGACGGGGATTTGGTGTGCTTCGGCGAATTCCAAGAGTTTGGTGCGGCTCGATAGATCCCATTCGCGCCAAGGGGCGATGACTTTGATGTCGGGGTTGAGCGCGTAGGCGGCCAGTTCAAAGCGGACCTGATCGTTGCCTTTGCCGGTTGCACCGTGGGCCACGGCATCGGCACCGGTTTCTTCGGCGATTTCCACGAGGCGTTTGGAGATCAGCGGGCGGGCGATGGAGGTGCCCAAGAGATACAGACCTTCATAGACCGCGTTGGCGCGGAACATCGGGAAGACGAAGTCGCGGACGAATTCCTCGCGCACGTCTTCGATGTAGATGTTCTCTGGCGCGATGCCCATCATCTCGGCCTTTTTGCGGGCCGGTTCCAGCTCTTCACCTTGGCCGAGGTCGGCGGTGAAGGTCACCACCTCGCAGCCATATTCGGTTTGCAGCCATTTCAGGATGATCGAGGTATCGAGGCCGCCGGAATAGGCAAGCACGACTTTCTTGGGCGCGGACATGACGGGGTTCCTTTCAAGTTCGCCCTGCGAGGTAGCGGTTTTCGAGGGCGCGGGCAAGATTGAAGCCTGCGTTGACCTATGCAGGCTGCGCGCCTATCGACGAATGGCAGCAAGGAGAGCACAGATGGCGGATGAATTTGCACAGAAAGCACAGGCGGCGGTAGAGGCGTTGCGGGTNTTGTTTCCGGCCACACCACTGTTGCGGAATGAGCATCTGTCGGAGCGCTTTGGCGCGGATATCTGGCTGAAGCGCGAGGATTTAAGCCCGGTGCGCTCTTACAAGCTGCGCGGGGCGTTCAATGCGATGCGCAAAGTGATCCCGGGGCAGGGGTTGTTTGTCTGTGCCTCGGCGGGGAACCATGCGCAGGGGGTGGCTTTTGCCTGTAGCCATTTCGGGGTGCGCGGCGTGATTTTCATGCCGGTGACCACGCCGCAGCAGAAGGTGCAAAAGACCCGGATGTTCGGCGGTGAGAATGTCGAGATTCGGCTGGTGGGGGATTATTTCGATGCGACCTTGGCGGCGGCACAGAGTTTCTGCCGGGACGAGGGCGCGCATTTCCTGTCGCCTTTTGACGATGATGACGTGATTGAGGGGCAGGCTTCTGTTGCTGTGGAGATTGCCGCGCAGTTGGGCCGGGTGCCGGATCGGGTGATCTTGCCCGTAGGCGGCGGCGGGCTGTCTTCGGGGGTGGTCAGTTATTTTGGGGACGCCTGCGACTATACATTCGTCGAACCCGCAGGGGCTCCGAGCCTTGCGCGGGCGTTGGAGGCCGGGGCGCCGGTTGATGTCTCTCCGATTGATAACTTTGTGGATGGCGCTGCGGTGGCCAAGATCGGCGCGCGGACCTTTGAGCGTTTGCGCGGGGTGAACCCGGCGGATGTGGTGCATCTGCCGGAGGACCGGATTTGCGTGACGATCAACGAGATGTTGAATGTCGAAGGCATCGTTTTAGAGCCAGCAGGCGCGCTGTCGATAGATGCGCTGGGCGAGGTGGCCGATCAGATTGTCGGCAAGACGGTGGTCTGTGTGGCTTCGGGCGGCAATTTCGATTTCGAGCGTTTGCCAGAGGTCAAAGAGCGGGCGCAGCGTTATTCGGGCGTGAAGAAGTATTTCATCCTGCGCATGCCGCAGCGGCCGGGGGCGTTGAAGGAGTTTCTGATGCTGCTTGGCCCGGAGGATGACATCTGCCGGTTTGAGTATTTGAAGAAGTCGGCGCGAAATTTCGGCTCTGTCCTCATTGGGATCGAGACGCGGCGACCTGAGAATTTTAAGCCCTTCCTTGAACAGCTGGGGCAATCTGGCTTTACCTATACGGATATCACCAAAGACGAGACCTTGGCGCAGTTCGTGCTGTAGGCGCGCCCGACGCGGCGGATTTTCAGAAGAATTCACGTTTCGGTAAGGCATCGCTGTTTAGATCGGCAGGCCTGTCAGGATCGTGTCGCATGAAATTGGATATCCCCAGCCTCTCTGAAGCGGTGGCGACGCCTGCTGTGTCGCCATTGATTTTGGTGGTTGAGGGGGATGAAACCCATCGGGGTTTTCTCTCGGCGTCTCTGAGGGCATGGGGGTATGAGGTGATCTCTGCCGCGTCGGGTGCTGTGGCTCTGACCCTTTGCGAGCGCCGTTTGCCTGATATTGTGCTCTGCAGTTGGGCGATGACGGGGCTGTCGGGGCTCGACTTCTGCCGGACTTTCCGAAGCCTGTCGGAAGAGCGTCGTGGCTATTTCATTCTGCTCACCGACAGGCCTGAAGGTGGCGCGGTGACCCGCGCCCTTGATGCGGGGGCTGATGATGTGTTGATCCGGCCAATCGGTCCGCCGGACCTGCGCGCCCGGGTCATGGCTGGGGAGCGTTTTCTGGTCATGCAGCGTGAGCTGACGCAGAAAAACAAGCTGATCACCGAAACATTGGATGTTCTTCGGCAGGTGCATGCGCTGATCGACAAGGATTTGATTGAGGCCAAGAAATTCCAGCAATCGCTGCTCCGCGAACGCTATCGCGCCATGGAGGGGGGCAATCTGTCGATGATGCTGCGCTCTGCCGGGCATGTTGGCGGCGATTTGGTGGGGTATTTCCCTGTGCGACCGGGGGTCGTGGGGCTTTTCGGNTTGGATGTGTCGGGCCATGGCATCAGCTCGGCCCTNATGACGGCGCGGCTGGCCGGATATCTGTCGGCGTCGACGCCGGACCAGAACCTTGCGCTCACGCTATTGCCCGGGGGCAGCTATGCGGCGCGCCCCCCGGGGGAGGTGATCGAAGAGCTTAACGATCTTGTTCTTCATGAGATGGAGACGGAGCATTATTTTACGCTGATGCTGGCGATTGCCGACCTCACCACCGGGGAGGTCACNGTTGCGCAGGCAGGGCACCCGCATCCCGCTTTGCTGCGCGGCGATGGGCAGGTCGAACAGCCNGGCACCGGGGGCTTTCCTGTTGGCTTGCTCGCCGGGGTGGGGTTTGAGGAATATANGCTTCAGATGGCGCCGGGGGACAGGCTGTTGATNCTATCGGATGGGGTGACGGAATGCCCCGATCCGGGCGGAGAGATGTTGGGCGAAGAGGGTTTGGCANGGATGCTGGGNGAATTGCGCCGGTTNAGCGGTCCGGCGCTTCTCAGCGCGCTGGTNTGGAAGCTTTCCGAATTCGCGGGCAGCCGTGATTTCCCNGATGATGTGTCAGGGATATTGCTTGAGTATCAGGGCAACGTTTAGCGCAGGTGGCGTTGCAGAAACAGGCGGTCGCCTTCGTTTGCNAGGGTCGCCAATGCTTCGCTGGCNGATAGCACCAANGTGGCGTGATGTGGTTCTGTCGGNGCGGCGATCTGGCGNACGGGATGCGCGACGTAGATATGGCAGATCTTTTGCGCCCAGAGGTCGTAATCCTTCATATAGGTAAAGCGNCGGAACGCGCCCAATCGGCGCGGGCGGGCNATGCGCCAGCCGGTTTCCTCNAGCACNTCGCGGTGGAGTGCTTGGAGCGGGGATTCTCCCGCTTCGATACCGCCGCCGGGCAATTGCACCTCGGTGTCTTGNGCCATTTCCAGCGTCATCAGNAAACGGCGTTGCAGCGGGAGAATGGCATAGACCCCGGGCCGCGGTGTGTAGCTTTGGCCGGGCTGTGGTGTCTCACCTGTACGTCGGATCATCTGCTGCCCCTTTTTCCATGGGTTGCTGCGCCTATATAGACGCGGTATGCCAAGCGGCCCCCGATAAGGAAACCCGATGACCCAAGGAACTAAAATCGCGTGGGACGATACCGTTCTGCCCTTTCAGCTTGATGATGTCGACATGCGCGGCCGCGTGGCGCGGCTTGATGGCGTGTTGGAAGGCATCCTGAAGCAGCACGATTACCCGCCGCAGGTCGAAGCTTTGGTGGCCGAAATGGCTTTGCTGACCGCTTTGATCGGTCAGACGATCAAACTGCGTTGGAAACTGTCGCTACAGGTGCAATCCAAAGGTGCCGTGCGGATGATCGCGACCGATTACTACGGCCCCGAAAAGGAAGGCGAGCCTGCGCGCATCCGCGCCTATGCCAGCTATGATGCAGATCGGCTGACCGATGACGCCCCGTTTGAACAGGTCGGCGAAGGCTATTTCGCGATCATGATCGACCAAGGCAAAGGCATGACCCCCTATCAGGGCATCACGCCGCTGGCCGGTGGGTCTTTGGCTGCCTGTGCNGAAGCCTATTTCGCCCAGTCCGAGCAGTTGCCGACCCGCTTTTCGCTGAGCTTTGGCAAATCGTCGGGNCCGGGNGAGCCAGAGCATTGGCGTGCNGGTGGCATCATGTTGCAGCATATGCCCAAAGCNTCNCCNCTNTCNGCGTCGGGCGAAGGGACGGGTGAGGTNCTCAANGCCGATGATTTGGTCGAAGGCGACGAGGCCGAGAATTGGAACCGNGTGAACATCCTGCTCGGCACGGTTGAGGATCTTGAGCTGATCGGNCCCAGCGTNCCGCCGACCGATCTTCTGTTGCGATTGTTTCACGAGGAACAACCGCGGGTCTATGANCCTCAGCCNGTNCGTTTCGGCTGCACCTGTTCCGAAGACCGCGTGCGTCAGAGCCTGTCGATCTACTCGGCCCGCGATATCGAAAAGATGACNACGGACGANGGGCGGGTGACCGCAGACTGNCAGTTCTGCGGNGCGCATTATGACCTTGATCCGGCCACGGTCGGTTTCGACGCCAAGGCCTAGGGTGAGCGACCGGTTCCANTCCTTTCGCGAGGCNCTTGCCCAGACTGGGGTNGAATCCTCNGATTTNGANCTGAACCCGGAGGTCACCCTGCCCGAGGGGCGCAGTCTGCGNCCTGCGGGTGTGCTCGCCCCGGTGGNGGATACCGGNACGCGGCTGGAANTGATCCTGACCAAGCGGTCNTCGGCGCTGAAACATCACCCCGGGCAGATTGCCTTTCCGGGGGGNAANCAAGANGGCGGCGATGCGGATGTCATCGCCGCCGCCCTGCGCGAAGCGCGCGAAGAGATCGGCCTGCCGAGCGACATCGTAGATGTCNTGGGNGTNCTNCCNGCNCATGANACGGTCACCGGNTTTAGCGTNACCCCCGTGATCGGCTATGTNACGCGCGATTTCACCGTGGTGCCAGAACCCGGCGAGGTCGAAGAGGTGTTTCGCGTGCCGCTNGACCATGTGCTNAACCCCAGCAACTACCTTGTCCATTCACGGCGTTGGCGCGGCCAGCNGCGGTATTATTACGCNGTNCCCTACGGCCCCTATTACATCTGGGGCGCGACCGCGCGTATGTTGCGGGCATGGGCGANNCGNATGAACANATGATTCCAACCACGACACGNTGGNTACATGACGCAGACGCACAGCAGGTTTGCCGCGTGGTGCAGGANGGNGGGCANCGTATCTATTTCGTCGGNGGTTGCGTGCGCGACGCGCTNNTGGGNCTGCCGGACAGNGATGTGGACCTCTCCACCGATGCGACNCCTGAAACGGTNATGGCGCTGGCCAAGGCCGCCGGGGTCAAGGCCGTGCCGACAGGGATCGACCATGGCACGGTNACNCTTGTNTCGGGCGGCAAACCGTTTGAGATCACCACCTTTCGCCGCGATGTGGAAACCGATGGCCGCCGGGCNGTNGTGGCNTTNTCNACCGATATCNCCGANGANGCCCGNCGCCGCGATTTCACGATGAACGCGCTCTATGCCACGCCCGAGGGCCGTGTGTTCGACCCGTTGGGCGGCCTGCCNGACCTGTACGCGCGACGGCTGCGTTTTATCGANGANGCAGGTCAGCGNATCCGCGAGGATTACCTGCGCACCCTGCGCTATTTTCGCTTTATGGCGTGGTATGGCGANCCGGANGCGGGGCCGGAGCCGGAGGCGCTGGATGCCATCGCGTCGAANTTGGATGGGTTAGANACGCTNTCGGCNGAGCGTGTCGGGCAGGANTTCAAAAAGCTGCTCCGCGCGCCNGATCCCGCCCCGGCCNTGGCGTTGATGCGGCAAACCNGTGCCTTGCCGGTGCTTTTGCCGGGGAGTGATGACCGCTGGCTATCCATGCTGGTTCATTTTGAACAAATGNTGGGGCTTGAGCCTGACTGGCTGGTTCGGCTGGCCGCGCTGGGCGGGGAAGCCTTGGCGGATCGTCTGCGGTTGAGCAAGGCNGAGGCCAAGCGCCTGACGTTGCTGCAAGAGCAAGGCTTTGNCGGGCCACCGCTGGCNGAACTTGCCTATCGTCATGGGGCAGGGATCGCCCGTGGCGCTGCATTNCTACGCGGCGNTATGNCAGAACAGATGCCCGAAACCACCGTGTTAGAGACGATTTCAAACGCCGCCNCTGCCCGTTTTCCGGTAANGGCCAAAGACCTGATNCCAGCGTTCAAAGGCCCGGCCTTAGGGCAAGAGCTTGCCCGGCTGGAGCAAATNTGGATNAACTCCGGCTTNACCCNGACCCGCGCGGAGNTGCTGCGAAAGTCCAGCTAGGTCGACANCGCGCGGAAATTCGGCTATCCAAACCGCATTACAAGGGAGATGGGCGAGATGTACCGCGGGATCTGGTTTAGCTAAGCTGGCATAACCATTGCCCCTTTGCGGCTTTGCNATNGGGCATNGCCGNNNATTTTGCACGTNTATTTCCAAGGNCTCCNCATGTTNCGNTTTTTCGAAAACCTCGTNGATCCCTATGTTGCCTATCGNGAAAAGGATCACCCGCCGCAGGGGCTTTGGCCCTTTTTGCGGGACTATGCGCAGCCGTTTAAAAAGGTCTTTGTCCTCGCCGGGGTGATGGCGATCCTTGTCGCNGCGATNGAGATCGGTTTGATCTACTATATGGGCCGTATCGTTGACCTGCTCGGCAGCGANCCNGCGCNGATGTGGGAGGACTATGGCACCGAACTGACCCTCGTGGCCCTTGCCGTGCTGTTCCTGCGGCCCTTGGTGCAGGCGGTCGACGTNATGCTNCTCAACAATGCGATCCTGCCNAACTTTGGCACCCTGATCCGCTGGCGGGCGCATCGGCATGTGTTGCGGCAATCNGTCGGCTGGTTCGAGAATGATTTCGCCGGGCGTATCGCCAACCGGATCATGCAGACACCCCCGGCAGCGGGGGAGGTGATCTTTCAGGTTTTTGACGCGATCTCTTATTCGCTGGCCTATATGATCGGCGCGGCGATCCTGCTNTCCACCTCTGATATCCGNTTGTTAGTGCCGCTTTTGGGGTGGTTTATCCTCTACGCTGGCTTGGTGGCATGGACGATCAAACGGGTCGGGCCTGCGTCCAAGGCGGCGTCNGACGCGCGGTCTCAGGTGACGGGGCGCGTGGTGGATGCCTATACGAATATCCATTCGGTCAAGATGTTCGCGCANCATGATCTAGAGGTCGACTTTGCCGGAGAGGCCATNGAAGAGGCGCGGCGTACCTTTCAGGGCGAGATGCGGATTTTCAGCATCATGGANGTGGTGCTGACCCTTCTTAANGGCATGTTGATCGTGGGTATNGTCGGCTGGGGGCTGGTGCTTTGGATGGNGGGCGAAGCGAGCGTCGGCGTCGTGGCCGCTGCCGCCGCGCTGGCGCTGCGGCTNAACTCAATGACNAGNTGGATCATGTGGGCGCTNTCGAGNTTCTTCCGCGAACTGGGTGTCGTGGCCGAGGGNATGGAGACCATTGCCCAGCCNCTNGCCCTGACCGACCGACGCGATGCGCCGCCCTTGAAGCTGACCGAAGGCCGGATCGAGATGGCAGATCTAAGCCACCACTACGGGCGCGAGAGCGGCGGGNTCCAAGGNATCGATATCACCGTNCANCCGGGNGAGAAGATTGGCCTTGTTGGCCGCTCNGGCGCNGGGAAATCGACCCTCGTGAANCTGATGCTGCGGTTCTANGATGCCGAAGCNGGNCAGATCCGGATCGACNGGCAGGACATTNCACANGTNCGGCAAGACAGTCTGCGGCGGCANATCGGNGTNGTGCAGCAGGATTCCTCGCTGCTGCATCGNTCGGTGCGCGAGAATATNCTCTACGGCCGCCCCGANGCCAGCGAGGCNGAGATGATCGCGGCGGCGAAACAGGCGCAGGCGCATGAGTTCATTCTTGATCTGACAGATCCGGAGGGGCGCTCGGGCTATGATGCCCGTGTCGGTGAACGGGGTGTGAAGCTTTCCGGCGGGCAGCGTCAGCGCATCACACTGGCGCGGGTGATCCTNAAGGATGCGCCGATCTTGCTGCTGGATGAGGCGACCAGCGCGCTCGACAGTGAGGTGGAGGCGGTCATTCAAGAAACGCTCTATGACATGATGGCGGGCAAAACGGTCATCGCCATCGCGCACCGACTGTCCACGATTGCCGAGATGGACCGAATTCTGGTTTTGGATCAAGGCCGTATCGTTGAAGAAGGCACCCATGACGCGCTTTTGCAGAAAGCTGGCCTATATGCAGCCTTCTGGCACCGTCAGTCGGGCGGTCTTCTCGCATTGGATGACAAGCCGTGAGCATTTCGAACTGGATCAACCCGTTTCACCCCGCCGATGGCCCGCCGCCGCAAACGCTGGGGGCATTCATGCGCTGGTGTCTGTCGGGGGCTTGGCCGGTGCTTTGGCTTGCCGCGCTTCTTTCCGCCGCCGCTGGCGCGATGGAGGCGGGCACGGCGTGGATATTGGGCAAGGTCATCGACGCCACGGTCAGCGCGGGGCCAGAGCGGTTCTTCGAAGGCAGCAGTCTGGTGCTGGTGCTGGGCGCAGTCGCGTTCTTTCTGGTGGCGCGTCCCGTGCTGTTCGGCCTCTCTTCGGCGTCGAACGCGATCATGGTGCAGCCGAATGTGAACCCGCTGGTGTTGTCGCGGCTGCACCGTTGGACGCTGGGGCAGAACGTAAATTTCTTTGACGAAGACTTCGCCGGACGCATCGCGCAAAAGCAGATGCAGGCCGCGCGGGCGGTGACGGATGTGGCGGCTGAGGTGATCAACGTGGTGGCCTTTGCGCTNGCCTCTCTCGTGGGGTCGGTGGCGCTGCTTTTGGCGATCGATTGGCGCGTGGCGGTTGGGTTTTCGGTCTGGCTGGTCATGTATCTGGCGCTGATCAACTGGTTCTTGCCGCGCGTGCGCAAGCGGGCGGCGGGCCGTGCCGGGGCGCGGGCGTTGGTGTCGGGGCAGGTGGTGGATACGATCACCAATATCAAAACGGTGAAACTCTTTGCCCATGCCGATCACGAGGACCGCGCAGCACTTTCGGCAATGCAGAGCTTTCGCGCCCGGGCGTTGGAGTTTGGCTATCTCGCCGCAGGGTTCCGTTTGGCGCTGATGAGCCTTGCCGGGCTTCTGCCGGTTCTGCTGTTGGGCGGCACGATCCTGCTGTGGCAGCGCGGCATGGCGAGCGAGGGGGATATCGTGGCCTCCGGTGCCATCGCGATCCGTATTGCGCAGATGACGGGCTGGGTCTCTTTCACGCTGATGGCGATCTATTCCAATATTGGAGAGGTCGAGGACGGCATGCGCACTTTGACGCCGCGCGTGCGGTTGGATGATGGGCCTGATGCGCAGGAATTGGTCGTGGAGGCCGGGCAGATCGAACTGCGCGACCTCGGCTTTGCCTATGGCCGCCAGACGGGTGGGATCGACCAAATTTCACTGACCATCAAACCGGGCGAGAAGCTGGGGATCGTTGGTGCCTCGGGGGCAGGGAAATCGACCCTCGTTGCGCTGCTTTTACGGCTCTATGAACCGGAACAGGGCAAGATCGTGATTGACGGAATGGATACATCGGAAGTCACGCAAGAGAGCTTGCGGCGCAATATCGGCATGGTCACGCAAGAAACCGCGATGTTCAACCGCTCCGCGCGGGACAACATCCTTTACGGGCGGCCCGGCGCGACAGAGGCCGAGGTTATCGCGGCGGCCGAACGTGCCGAAGCGCATGAATTCATTCAGGAACTCGAGGATCACAAAGGCCGCCGCGGCTATGACGCGCATCTGGGGGAGCGTGGGGTGAAGCTTTCGGGTGGGCAGCGTCAGCGCATTGCCTTGGCCCGAGCGATCCTGAAAGACGCGCCAATACTGGTGCTGGATGAGGCGACAAGCGCGCTGGATAGCGAAGTGGAGGCCGCCATCCAGCAGACCCTAGACCGCGTGATGGAGGGCAAAACCGTGCTTGCCATCGCGCACCGTCTGTCGACCCTGACAGAGATGGACCGCATCATGGTGTTGGACGCAGGCCGCATCGCGGAGATCGGCAGCCATGCTGATCTGCTTGCCCAAGACGGGCTTTATGCGCGCTATTGGCACCGGCAGTCGGGCGGGTTTCTGGATGTGAAGGCGGCGGAATAGGCTTTCGCTGTGGCCTTTGCCGCGCTATGGGCAGGCTATGACAGAACATCACATCTTGCGCCTTGGCCACCACGGCGACGGCATCGCCGAAGGACCGATCTTTGCCCCGATGACCCTGCCGGGGGAAACCGTCACCGGTGAAATTGAGGGCCAACAGCTGCGCGACGTGCGGATCGTTACGCCGTCCGAACAGCGGGTCGCGCCGCCGTGCCGCCATTTCAAATCCTGCGGGGGCTGCCAGTTGCAGCATGCNGCNGANGATTTCGTGGCNGNGTGGAAGGTNGATGTGGTNCGCAATGCGCTGTCGGCGCATGGGTTAGAGNCAGAATTTCGCCCCATCCAAACCTCGCCTGCGCAATCGCGCCGCCGGGCCACNTTTGCTGCGCGCCGCACGAAAAAGGGCGCCATGGCNGGGTTCCATGGCCGNGCTTCNGACGTGTTGATCGAGGTGCCNGGCTGTCAGNTGGTCGANCCCGCGCTTTTGCCNGGGTTGAAGGTTGCAGAGGANCTGGCGCTGATCGGCACCAGCCGNAANGCCGAATTGGCCGTNACNGTGACNCTNTCNGAAGAGGGGCTNGACGTNTCNGTNGCCAATGGCAAACCGCTCGANGGGCCGCTGCGGCAGCANTTGGCGCAGACCTGTGAGGCTTTGGCGCTGGCACGGTTAACCTGGGATGGCGAGGTGATCGCGATGCGCGCGCCGCCCGCGCAGACCTTCGGCACGGCCCAAGTCACGCCGCCGCCGGGCGCGTTCTTGCAAGCCACCCGCCATGGCGAAGCGGCCCTGCGCGCCGCCGTCGTGGATGCCGTGGGGGAGGCCGAGACCGTGGCGGACCTGTTCGCAGGCTGCGGCACCTTCGCTTTGCCACTGGCGCAAAAGGCGCGGGTTCATGCGGTTGAGGGCGATGCNGAGATGATCGCCGCGCTTGAGGGCGGCTGGCGNCGGGCCAAGGGGGCCAAACCGCTCACCGTTGAGACNCGCGATCTGTTCCGCCGTCCGCTCTTGCCGGATGAATTNNCCAAGATCNACGCCGTCGTNCTGGACCCGCCNCGCGCCGGNGCNGAGGCNCAGGTGGCCGAGATCATCCGCGCCGGGGTGCCGCGCGTGGCCTATGTTTCTTGCAACCCGGTCAGCTTTGCCCGNGATGTGCAAAANATGGTGGCGGCAGGGTANCGGCTGGACTGGGTGCAGGTTGTGGANCAGTTTCGCTGGTCGTCGCATGTGGAGCTTNCCGCNTGCCTGACNCTGCCGGAAGGTTANGCAAANNGNCTGCATTTGGCTCNGCTCATCACCNCTTTTTGAATGAAATTAATCCCTCATTGTGNTAGCTCAGGTAAAAAGGGCCGGAATGGCCGGGGCTTTGAGGGCACAGTGATGAAGCGCAGGACAATGATACTTGGCGGCACCGCTATGGTGGCGCTTGGNGCGTGCAGCANCAGTAAATTCAAACGATACAATGGTCCCGAAGTGACCTATGTGGTTGTNAACAAAAGCCAACGTCGCATGATGTTGTTGCATCATAACCGCGTGCTNGAGGACTATCCGATCAAGCTGGGNTTCGCTCCGGTNGGTCANAAGACCTTTGAGGGGGANGGGCGCACGCCCGAAGGGCTNTACCGAATCGACCGTCGCAATCCGAACAGCCGGTTCCATCTTTCAATTGGTATCGATTACCCGAACCAGTTGGATACCGAATATGCACGTTCGATGGGCAAAAGCCCCGGNGGCGATATCTTTATTCACGGGCAGAAAGACCCGCGGCAGAAAGAAAAGACCGATTGGACTTGGGGCTGTATCGCGGTCACNAACAAAGAGATCGAAGATGTCTATGCGATGGTGCGCGATGGCACGCCGATCCTGATCACACCCTGATCACCGGGTTGGTCAAAACGAAACCGGCCCCCGCAGGGGCCGGATAAACCGNTTGTTCAGNNAAAGATCAGTTGCCGACNACCAGNGTCCACCAGATCTTGCCACCGTTTTCCTGATACCAAGAGAAACCCATCTGNCGGCCATCNGGGGCCATCANGATGCGGCGGGTGTCTGGCTGCTCCATCCANGCGGCGAGNGTCTCAAGCTCGGTCTCATAGGTTTCCGAGATNACTTCNCCGACCAGACCGCCGGTATAGCCAACGCGCTGGATACGGTCGATCGGCGANGANCCGTCAGAGCCGAAGTGCCANGGNCGGTTNTGCACCGACATATCGCGCGAGTGGGTCGCGGCGGCGGCGTTCAGTTTGGCATCCAGCGCCAAAGGCGTGACCCCNGCNGAGCTGCGCAGCGCATTCACCGAGTCGAGCATNCGGAATTGGATTGTACCCGCGTCGGAACGGCTGATGCGGTAGGAACCGCCGGCTTTGCCGCCACTCGTGCTGGACGGGGCACAGGCAGACAGCGCAACCGTCAGCGCCAGCAGGATGGACAGGATACGGATCATATGAGCGCTCCACGCAATGAAATTTTTTCTGCCTTACATCGGGGCGCGTTGCAGTTCAAACGCACATAGGCGTGACTCTGCCGTATGGGGCTGGTTTCAATTGAAACTGCGTCTTTCGAGCCATATATATGGCNTTAATTAGCATAATTTCAGTTTGGAGACGCTCCATGTCCGCTCACCGTTTTTCGATTAAGAGCCGCCGTGGCTTTCTGGCTGGCAGCGCCGCGATGNTTGCCACACCGGCGCTGGCGCAAAGCACCTCTTCGTTCAACTCCTCCGCGACGACCGAGACCGAGCGCGATCTGACTGAATCGGTCCAGCGCAATGTCTCGAGCTTCCGGATGTTGGATTGGCGCCCCTATTTCAGCAACACGCGCAACGGCGCGGTGCTGGTNGATATCGACAGCCGGGCGGTGCATTACTGGTCCGAGGATCAGAGCGTTTANAAACTCTACCCCTCNTCGGTGCCGCTGACCGAAGACCTCACGCGCCGGGGCCGCACCCGTGTCATCAAAAAGGTCGAGGGGCCAAGCTGGCGTCCCACGCCTTCCATGCTCAAGCGCAATCCCGAGTGGCCGCCCTATGTCGGGCCCGGCCCGGATAACCCGCTGGGCACCCATGCGCTGTACCTCAGCTGGACGTATTACCGTATCCACGGAACCCANGACACAAGAAAAATTGGGCGNAAGTCTTCCAATGGTTGCATTGGGCTCTATAACGAACATATNGCCGAACTTTTTGCCATGACAAAGGTCGGCACGCAGGTGTTGCTTATTTGACGACATCCCCCTGATTCCTTGATGCAATAGCTGATTCCGGGTTTGCAAACTTTTGCCGATACTGTTTAGAACNNGATTACGAGGTAAGTCTTGGGTGCGTGTATGTATATGATACAGCACGCCTATTCTGGAGGTTATGTTATGAAGAAACTCGTTCTCGCCGCTGCTCTGTCCGCTGCTGCATCGACTGCTTTTGCTGGTTCGCTGGCCGAGCCGATCGTCGAAGCACCGGTCATCGTGGAAGAAACAACAGGTTCGTCCTCGGGCATCCTGGTTCCCCTGATCCTGCTGGCACTGGTTGCCGCAGCTGTTGCTTCCGACTAATCGGAACTGACGATCAAACGGAAAAGGCGGTGCAATGCACCGCCTTTTTTGTATTCTGCGTATGGCTTTGAAAAAGGAGCCGCCGGAGCGACCCCAAGGCGGGCTTAGACCCAGCCAGCCAGATTTTCACTGATGATCGTGGTCAGTGCCTCGATATGCGCGTCATCATCGTTAAGGCATGGGATATAGGTGAAATCCTCGCCGCCCGCCTCTTCAAAGCTTTCCTTGATCTCTTCGTTGATCTCTTCAAGCGTTTCGATGCAGTCGGCCGAGAAGGCAGGCGCGCAGACGGCGATGCTTTTCTTGCCCGCCTTGGCCTGACGGGCGACCTCTTCGACTGTGTAGGGTTGCAGCCATTCCTCGGGGCCGAACTGCGACTGGAAGGTCGTCATGATCTCGCTGTCTTGCCAGCCCAGACGCTCCTTCAGCAGGCGCGTCGTTTTCTGGCATTGGCAATGATAGGGGTCGCCCTCCATCAGATAGCGCTGCGGCAGGCCGTGGTAGGAGCAGACCAGCAGGTCGGGCTTTTTGTCCTTCGCGGCATAGGCACGCTCAACCGATTGCGCCAGCGCTTCGATATAGTCGGGGCGGTCGAAATAGGGGGCAACGGTGCGCGACGCGGGCTGCCATTTTTCTTTGGCCAGCGCGGCAAAAAAAGCGTCATTCGCCGTTGCGGTCGTGGCCCCGGCGTATTGCGGGTACAGCGGGAAAAACAGGATCTTTTGACACCCTGCAGCGGTCATTGCTTCGACCTTGGACCGGGTCGATGGGTTGCCGTAGCGCATGGCGTAATCGACCATCACATCGGCACCGTAACGCGCCTGCAGCGCCGCCTTGATCTTGGCGGTTTGCGACTTGGTGATCGTCGCGAGCGGGCTTTCGTTTTCGGCCTCGTTCCAGATCGATTTATAGGCCGCGCCGCTGGTGAAGGGGCGTTTGGTTAGGATCACCGTTTGCAACAGCGGCTGCCATTTCCACGGGCTGTAGTCGATCACCCTGCGGTCCGAGAGGAACTCGCTTAGGTAGCGGCGCATCGACCAATAGTCATAGCCGTCCGGCGTGCCAAGGTTAGCGAGCAAGACACCAACCTTGGGACGCGGGACTTTGGGGTGATCGCTGGGGCCGTGTTGGGGTCGGGCCGTCTCGGGCTGGGGTGCCTGCATGGGGTTTCCTCGCATATGATCCGCGCAGAGATAGCCGCTTTGCGGATTGGGTCAATCGGGGAGCGGCTCCTCGCGACTATTCAGCGCATCTGCCAGCCGTTGCTGCGCCGATCCGGGGCGCAGGGGTTTCTGCTGGCTTTCATCCGGCGCCCAACCGGCGAGGAAGATCATATCAAAGGTCGCGGTGATCCGGCCCGAGGGAGCGGTGAAATGCGTGGCATAAAGCTCTGCCGCGCGGGTCAGGACCGCGCGACCAGTGGGGCGGCGCAGACGTGCTTGCAAAGCGTTGGTTTCCCCCATCTCGCGCAGGTCGCGCATCAGGGCCCAAGCGTTTTCGTACTCCACGGTCAGTGGCTGGCTGTCGGCCACTGGCAGTGCCATCCCGGCCCTCTGCAATAACGCACCTAGATCGCGTAGTTCCCCCATCGGGGCGATGCGCGGGGAGAGTCCGCCGGTCACTTCGGCTTCGGCTTGGCCAAGACAGGCCCGCAACTCATGCAGGGTCTGCCCGCCCAGTGACACGGCTTGCAACAGCCCATCAGGCCGCAGCGCACGGCGGCATTGGATCAATTGGCCGATAGGATCATTCGCCCAGTGCAGCCCCATGGCGTGGATCACCAGATCATGCGCCTGCGGTTCTAGCGCCAGCACTTCGGCTTCGGGGATAATCGCGGCTTTGGGGAAGGAGGTCGCCCAGACCTGCGGGAACGCTGTCACGATGGCTGGCGCGGTAAACGCTTTCTTAACCAATGCCACCCGATCCTGAACTTCTTCGGCTGCCGCCTGTTGCAGGAACATTCCCCGCGCCGTCGCGCGGGCGCGACGATGGATGAGGGCCTTGGGGTCGGTCAGAGTGGGCTGTGCTGTCATGGGGAACACATAGAATGCCGCCACGGGGACTTCAAACAGCGCTCTCATTAATTTACCCGCCGCGCTGTCTGGGCTGCGGCGGGGTGGTCGATGCAGACTTTGGCCTTTGTGGTGGGTGCTGGCGTGACACATCCTTTATCGGCGGCACGGTATGCGATGCTTGTGGGGTGCCGCTTCCGGGGGGCGGTGATGTGGCTTCACCGTATTGTGATGCTTGTCTCGCCACGCCGCGCCCTTGGGCGCAGGGCCGCACGGCGCTGCTCTATCGCGATATGGGGCGCAGGCTGGTCTTGGCGCTGAAACACGGTGACCGCCAAGAGATCGCGCGCCCGGGCGCGCGGTGGATGGCGCAGGCGGCGCACGGCCTTTTGCCTGATACGGCACTGATCGCGCCGGTGCCGCTGCATTGGCGGCGTTTGCTGAAACGGCGCTACAACCAATCCGCCTTGCTGGCCAAAGCACTCTCGGTCGAAACCGGGCATAGCTGGTGCCCGGACCTGTTGCAGCGGGTCCGGCGCACGCCCTCACTTGATGGGTTGGGCCGGGCGGAACGGTTCAACGTTTTGCAAGAGGCGATCCGCGTGCATCCGCGAAGGCGGCACCGTATCATCACGCGACCGGTGATTTTGGTGGATGATGTCTTTACCTCCGGTGCCACGCTTACCGCCTGCACAGAGGCATGTCTTGCCGCCGGTTCCGGCCCCGTTTTCGTGCTGGCACTGGCGCGCGTGGCCAAAGAGACCTAGATCACTGTGCAACGTTAACTGTTCAAAGGGTGATCCTATGCAACCTGTCGAAATCTATACGTCGCCGCTCTGCGGTTTTTGTCATTCCGCCAAACGCCTGCTGACCCAAAAGGGCGCGGCCTTTGACGAGGTCGATGTTCTGTCAGAGCCAGAGCGCAAGAAAGAGATGATCCAGCGTGCAGGCGGGGCCCGCACCGTGCCGCAGATCTTTATCGGTGACGTGCATGTGGGCGGCTGTGATGAGCTTTATGCGCTGGACCGTGCCGGCAAGCTCGACGCGCTGCTGCAAGACAGATGAAAATCGCGCTGCTGCAACTCAACGTCTCGGACGATCCCGCCGCCAATCTGATCGAAACCCGCGCCTTATTGCGCGAGGCGGTGGCGGGCGGGGCAGCGTTTGTTTTGACGCCCGAGGTGACGAATTGCGTCAGCACCAGCCGTAGCCACCAACAGTCGGTGCTGGCCTATGAGGAAGATGACGCCACCCTCGCCGCTCTGCGCGAAGAGGCGGCGAAGGCGGGAATTTGGCTGCTGATCGGCTCACTCGCGCTCAAGACGCGGGGCGGCGATGGGCGTTTTGCCAATCGGTCGTTCCTGATCTCCCCGCAGGGAGAGATCGTGGCCCGTTACGACAAGATCCATATGTTCGACGTGGATATCAGCGCGACCGAAACCTACCGCGAATCCGCAGGCTATCGGCCCGGCGACAAGGCTGTGGTGGCGCAGACACCCTTTGGCAAGATCGGCATGTCAGTCTGCTACGACATGCGCTTTCCCGCGCTTTATCAATCGCTTGCCGAGGCGGGCGCGCGTATCCTCACGATGCCTGCGGCCTTCTCCCCGGTTACGGGGGCCGCGCATTGGCACAGCCTGCTGCGCGCCCGTGGCATCGGCAATCTGGTGTTTACCGGCATCGCCACCAACGTCTGCGTGGAATCCACCCTGCGCGACGGTTTCTTCCTCGAATACTTCGGCGT
>NZSX01000042.1:0-58341 GCA_002703405.1 Sulfitobacter sp.
AAGTGCCGTAGCGCCGATGGTACTGCGTCTTAAGACGTGGGAGAGTAGGTCATCGCCAAACCTAATAAGTTCCTGATAAAAACAGTATCTCTCCACGATCAACAGAATAACAAAACCGCCGTAGCTATTAAGCTGCGGCGGTTTTGCTTTGTAAAACTACTCTTTTCTCNGATTGTTATGACGCCCGGTTACTNCAGTCGCGGCTNCCCATCCGCTTGACCCCGCCCAAGGCCCTGTCACAGTGGCGTCAAAGTCGGCGGCTGGGAGGCAGGACATGGATATTGAGACGCTTTTTGGGCTGGAGGGGAAAACTGCGCTGATCACTGGCGGCGCCACGGGCATCGGGCGCATGGCGGCTGAAGCTTTGGTGCGGGCGGGCGCGCGGGTTTTGCTGGCCAGCCGGACCGGAGAGGCCTGCCAAGCAGTCGCAGAGGAGTTGAATGCGCTAGGCGCCCGGGGCAGTGCCGAAGGTTTCGCCGGGGATGTCGGCAGCGAAGAGGGCGTTGACGCGCTCGTGGCCGAGGTTCAGGCGCGCGGCGACCGGCTGCATATTCTCATGAACAACGCGGGCGTGACATGGGGCGCGCCGCTGGGGCAATTCCCCTTCCGGGCATGGGATAAGGTCATGGGCGTCAATGTTGCCGGCCTTTTCGATTTGACGCAAAAGCTGCTGCCCCTGCTACGGGCCGGGGCCACGGCGGATGATCCGGCACGGATCGTAAACGTGGGCTCGGTCATGGGCGAGCGCGAGATGGGCGACGGGGCCTATAGCTACGCCGCCTCCAAAGCGGCGGTGATCCACCTGAGTAAAATCCTCGCTAAGGAACTGGCCGGGGAGGGGATCACAGTGAACGCGCTGGCGCCGGGGCCGTTTGTCTCGCGTATGACGGCCTTTGCCACCCAAGATGAGACCACGCGCGAAGCCGTGGGCAAAGATGTCCCGCTTGGGCGTGTCGGCCGCGATGAAGATATCGCAGGCTGCATGCTGTTCCTCTGCGGACGCGGCGGGGCTTATGTCACCGGTGCGGTGATCCCGGTCAGCGGCGGCATCAACGTGATGTCAGGCCCCAATATTTTTGAAAGAGCCTTGTCATGACACATACGAAAATTCAGACGGAGACCGCCCATGCGTGACGACAGCCATCTACCCCAAGCCCTGCGCGGGCTGCGCCTGCCGCTGGTCGCCTCACCGATGTTCATCCTTTCGGGGCCNGAGTTGGTCATCGCGCAGTGTAAGGCCGGGATCGTCGGGTCTTTCCCGGCATTGAATGCCCGCGAGGCCGAGGGCGAGCCGCCGCTGCTCGATACGTGGTTGACCCAGATCACCGAGGCTTTGGACAAGCACAATCAAGAGAACCCGGACCGGCCTGCGGCGCCTTTTGCGGTGAACCAGATCGTGCACCGCTCCAACAGCCGGTTGGAGCGCGACCTTGAGATTTGCGTAAAGCATCGGGTGCCGATCTGGATCACCTCACTGGGCGCGCGGGTGGAGGTGAATGAGGCCGCGCATTCCTGTGGCGGCGTGGTGCTGCATGACATCATTAACAACCGATTTGCCCGGAAGGCGATTGAGAAGGGCGCCGATGGGCTGATCGCCGTGGCCGCCGGGGCCGGGGGGCACGCGGGGCCGCAATCACCCTTTGCGCTGATCCGCGAAATTCGCGAATGGTTCGATGGCCCGCTTCTGCTCTCTGGGGCTTTGGCCACGGGCGAGGGGCTCTTGGCCGCGCGTGCCATGGGGGCGGATTTGGGCTATATGGGGTCGGCCTTTATCGCCACGCGAGAGGCCAACGCCGTGCCGGGTTACAAAGACATGATCGTCGCTGGCGGCGCGGATGACATCGTGACCTCTTCGCTCTTCACCGGGGTGTCGGGCAACTACCTGCGACCTTCGATTGAGGCGGCGGGGATGGACCCGGACAACCTGCCATCGGCGGATGCATCTTCGATGAACTTCGGTTCTGGCTCNTCCAAACCCAAGGCGTGGAAGGAAATTTGGGGCGCGGGGCAGGGCATCGGCGCGGTCAAGCAGATCGGCGGGGTGGCTGAACTGGTGGACCGGATCGAGACCGAATACCGCACCGCTGGGGCCCGGTTGGCCGCGGAGTTTGCGCAATGAGCACGGATACGCAAACCTTGGACGAGGCGGCTGTCTGCCACTGGTTGGAAGCAAACCTGCCGGGCTTTGCCGGGCCGCTTGAAGTGACCAAGTTTCAGGCGGGCCAATCGAACCCCACCTTCCTGCTTTCNACCCCTGCGCATGACTATGTTCTGCGCCGCAAGCCCCCGGGAACGCTGTTGAAATCCGCCCATGCGGTGGATCGGGAGTTTCGGGTGCAAAGGGCGCTGGCCGACAGTCAGGTGCCGGTCGCGCGGATGCATCTGCTCTGTGAGGATGAGAGCGTCATCGGCTCGATGTTCTATGTCATGGACCATGTTCCGGGCCGCAATTTCAACGATCCGACCCTGCCGGAACTCACCCCGGCNGAGCGCGGCGCGGTCGTGGATGAGATGAACGGCGTGTTGGCCGCCTTGCATGAGGTCGATATCGACGCGGTTGGCCTGTCGGACTATGGCCCGCCGGGCAACTATTTTGAGCGGCAGGTGGGGCGCTGGTCAAAGCAGTACCGCGCGTCTGAGACAGAGCCACAGCCCGATATGGATGCGCTGATGCAGCGCTTGAGTGCCGAGCTGCCCGAAGATGACGGGCAGCGCACGTTGGTGCACGGGGACTACCGCATCGACAACATGATCTTTGACACGCATGGCACCGCCTGCCGCGCGGTTTTGGATTGGGAGCTTTCCACAATCGGTCACCCCTTTGCCGATCTCGCCGCTGTCATCATGCAATGGCAGATGCCCGTGGGACCCGAGGGGCGCGGCTTGGCCGGGGTGGACCGCAAGGCGCTTGGCCTGCCGACGGATGCGGAGTTTATCGCCGCCTATTGCCGCAGGCGCGGGCTAAAGGGGATCGACAACTTCGGCTATTACCTCGCCTTTTGCTTTTTCCGCATGGCCGCCATCATCCAAGGGGTGCTGAAACGCGCGTTGGAGGGCAATGCCTCAAACCCCGAATATGGGCTGAAATTAGGGCAATATGTCCCGGTTTTTGCGCGCCACGGGTTAGAGGCGCTGGATCGCGACCGCTGACCGGGCAGCAAGGCTTTTGGTGCTTGAGCTTTGGGGCGAAAACCTGTTGCTAGGGCCGTGAGACCCGGCCTGAAAGGATGACTCATGACCAATGCTGCGCGACAATTGCTTGATTTATTGGATATCGAACAGCTTGAGGTCGATCTGTTTCGCGGCACGGGCGCGGGGGGCGAGACCTCGATGCGGATCTTTGGCGGCCATGTCATCGCGCAGGCATTGATGGCCGCATATCGCACGGTGCCCGAGCGCGCGTGCCATTCGCTTCATGCCTATTTCATCCGGCCCGGGGATCCGAAGATCCCGGTGATCTATCAGGTCGACCGCGCCCGGGATGGGGGCAGTTTTACGACCCGGCGGGTGGTGGCGATCCAGCATGGCAAGCAGATCCTGAACCTGTCGGCGTCTTTTCAGGTGGAGGAGGAGGGGTTTGACTGGCAGCATGAGATGCCGCAGGTCTCCGCCCCCGAAAACTGGCCGGACCGACCTGAGTTGCGCGAGGCGTTTGCCGAGAAACTGCCCGAAAAATATCGCGGGGACTTTCTGCGCGAGCGACCCATCGAGATTCGGGAGGTCGAGCCGCGCGATTTCATGACGCCCGAAAAGGTCGACGACCGCAACTACCTGTGGTTCCGCATGGCCGCCGCCGAAGGCCAGAACCCGGTCATGCAGCACGCGCTACTGGCCTATGCCTCTGATATGAACCTGCTGGGCTCGTCGCTGCGGCCCCATGGGCTCACGTGGTTTCAGGGCAAGGTGATGACGGCAAGTCTGGATCACGCCATGTGGTTCCACGCGCCGATCCGCTTTGACGAATGGCACCTTTACGCGCTGGATGCGCCNTTTACCGGCGGGGCGCGGGGATTTAATCGCGGGATGATTTACAATCAGAACGGGCAGTTGGTGGCGAGCGTAGCGCAAGAGGGGCTGCTGCGCCCGATACGTCCAAAAGGCGAAGGTTAAGGGCAGCCCCCTGAGGGGCGATGCCCGCTGTGTCACCGGACAGGNGTTTTCTAGCTGTCGTTCGGCCCCCCGAACCGCCGGTTTAGCCTGCGCATCCCGCCGATCCAGCGGTCATANTCCTGCGCCTTNCCTCGNATNTAGTCNCGNACCTGNGGATGCGGCAGCACCAGAAACACCTCATCGCGGATCGCCTGCACGCAGGCNTCGGCCACNGGTTCTGGCTCAAGCATGCCGTCNATCGCNGCGACATGATCCTCCAGNCCGCGCATCATTTCGGTCCGCACCGCCTGCGGGCAAAGCACNGAAACCTTGATCCCATCATCGCCATAGGTCATCGCCANCCATTCAGCGAGGCCAACGGCGGCGTGTTTCGTCACCCCNTANGGCGCGGCCCCGACCTGATTGAGCAGACCCGCTGCCGANGCGGTGTTNAGCAANTANCCTCCGCCCCGCGCGCGCATCAGCGGCACCAGATGCCGCGCGGCGCGCACATGGCTCATCACGTTGATCTCCCANATGCGCTGCCAATCGGNATCCGGCACNTCGACCCCGCCCTCGACNGAGATNCCNGCGTTGGANCANAANAGATCAATCGGCCCAATGTCACGCTCGACGGTTTCNATCAGNTGGGCNATCTCGNCCTCNTNNGCNACATCGACGCGANAGCCCGTGCCGCCAACCTCGGCCGCNGTCGCNTCGGCCCCCGGGCCGTCGATATCCACACAGACCAGATGCGCNGGCGNTTCCTNGGCAAAGCGCANGGCCATGGCCCGCCCGATGCCGCTGGCCGCCCCGGTNATNACGATGACGCGCCCCGCNAGNTCCATATCAGCTGTCGCCGTCAGAGCCGCGNGTGTTCGACGCCTGAAACGCCTTCACCTCGGCCCGCGCGATGACCTGATGGTGCACCTCATCCGGCCCATCGGCAAAGCGCAGNGCNCGCTGCCAAGTGTACATGCCCGACAGAGGGCTCCACTGGCTCATCCCCGTGGCGCCATGCACCTGCATCGAGGCGTCNATGATCTCACAGGCTTTTTCNGGCACCAGCGCCTTNATCATGCTGACCCAGATGCGGGCCTCTTTGTTGCCCANNACATCCATCGCNTTGGCCGCNTTCANCACCATNAGCCGCATCGCTTCGATGTCGATCCGCGCGCGGCTGATGGTNTCCATGTTCTTACCAAGGTCGATGATTTTCTTNCCNAANGCCTCNCGCCCCANCCCGCGNTCAATCATCAGNTCCAGCGCNTTTTCCGCCGACCCGATAGAGCGCATGCAGTGNTGAATCCGCCCCGGCCCAAGCCGCACCTGACTGATCTCGAACCCGCGNCCTTCGCCCCAAAGCACGTTTTCACGCGGCACGCGCACATCGGTGAACCGGATATGCATATGCCCATGCGGCGCGTCGTCATGGCCAAAGACATGCATCGGGCCAAGAATCTCCACCCCCGGCGTGTCCATCGGCACGAGGATCTGGCTCTGCTGGCGGAAGGTTTCAGCCTCGGGCGAGGTTTTCACCATGACGATCATGATCTTACAGCGTGGATCGCCCGCACCGGAGATATAGAATTTCTCGCCGTTGATCACCCAATCGTCGCCATCGAGAACCGCGCTGGTAGAGATATTGCGCGCGTCCGAAGAGGCGACATCAGGCTCCGTCATCGCAAAGGCCGAGCGGATTTCGCCCGCGAGCAGGGGCTTCAGCCATTGCTCCTTTTGCTCAGGCGTGCCGACACGCTCCAGCACCTCCATATTGCCGGTATCGGGCGCCGAGCAGTTCAGCGTTTCCGGGGCCAGGGGGCTTTTGCCCAGTTCGGCGGCGATATAGGCGTAATCAAGATTTGCCAGCCCTTCGCCGGTTTCCGCATTGGGCAGGAAGAAGTTCCACAACCCCGCTTCTCGCGCCTTTTGCTTGGCCCCATCGAGCAGTTCCAATTGACCCGGCGCATAGGACCAACGGTCGGCGCGGCCTTCGCCAAGGCGAAAAAACTCCTCGGTGATCGGATCGACATTCTCGCGGATGTGCTTGGTAACAGCCGCCAAAAGCGGCTTGGCCTTTTCTGACATTTCGAGATTGTTCATGTCCAAGGTCTGATCGATCATCCTATGCTCCCGGTGATGATGGTTCGCGGTGCCGCCCGGTTCCTCCAAAGGCGGCCCTTTGGGGGGAGCCTATGCAATCGCTGCTAGCTTGCCAATCACGGGCAGGGGGCACCACGCTTTACGCCGCGTCATTATGGCGTTGAAACCCGCGCGCAGGCGTTTAAGTTCAGGATATGACAGATGCATTGATCAAAGACGTTCTCACCCGCACCCGCCGCATCGCGGTGGTTGGCGTCTCTCCGAACCCGGCGCGGCCCAGCCACTATGTCGCTGAATATCTTCAGCAAAAGGGCTATGACGTGGTGCCGGTNAACCCCATGCATGCTGGCAAAGAGGTCTTTGGCAAGACCATCGTCGCCACTCTGGCTGAGATCGACCCGCCGGTGCAAATGGTCGACATCTTCCGCCGCTCCGAGGATGTGCCCCCCGTCGTCGATGAGGCGCTCGCGGCCTTTCCCGATCTGGAAACGATTTGGATGCAGATGGGGATCACCAATGCCGTAGCAGCGGCCAAGGCCGAAGCGCGTGGCGTGGATGTGATCCAAGACCGCTGCCCCAAGGTGGAAATCCCGCGTCTGCTCGGGTGATTACTTGCGCGCGGCCTTCTCAGCGATGCCCGAGGTCGACTGGCGGCGCGCCAGTTCATCCAGCACATCACTCAGCGGCACATCCCGCGCTGCCAGCATGACGAGTAGGTGATATAGCACATCCGCTGCTTCCGAGGTAAGCCCCCTCGGATCGTTCTTCACCGCCTCAATGATCGCCTCAACCGCTTCTTCGCCAAACTTCTCGGCGCATTTTTCAGGCCCTTTGGCCAGCAATTGCGCCGTCCAACTGCTTGAGGGATCAGCGCTTTTGCGGCTCAGAATGGTGGCGTAAAGATCATCAAGCGTCATGAAAGCCTCATTGGAATGCCTGCTGCGGCCATATGCTGCTTGGCCTCCTGCACGGTATATTCGCCAAAGTGAAAGATCGAGGCTGCCAGCACCGCCGAGGCACCGCCTTCGATCACCCCGTCCACGAGATGATCCAAATTGCCGACCCCGCCGGAGGCGATCACCGGCACCGACACGGCATCGGAAATGGCGCGGGTCAGCGGCAGGTTGAACCCCTGTTTGGTGCCATCACGGTCCATCGAGGTCAGCAGAATCTCCCCCGCGCCCTTGGCGGCCACGGTGCGGGCGAATTCGACCGCATCGATGCCCGTGGGCTTGCGACCGCCATGGGTGAAAATCTCCCATTTGCCGGGGCTTACGGTCTTGGCGTCAATCGCGCAGACGATGCATTGGCTGCCAAAATGATCCGCCGCTTCGGCGATCACATCCGGGTTCGCCACAGCGGCGGAGTTGAAACTGACCTTGTCGGCCCCCGCCAGCAGCAAGGCCCGCACATCCGCCACGGTTCGCACACCACCGCCCACGGTCAGCGGGATATAGCAATGCTCCGCCGTGCGAGTGACCAGATCGAACATCGTGCCGCGGTTTTCATGCGTGGCATGGATGTCGAGAAAGCAAAGNTCATCCGCCCCNGCNGCATCATAGGCAATCGCGGCATCCACCGGGTCGCCCGCATCACGCAGGCCGACGAAGTTGACACCCTTGACGACGCGCCCATCGGCCACGTCGAGACAGGGGATGATGCGGGTCTTCAGCATGGCTCAGCCCTTCAACATCTTCATGGCTTCGGTCAAATCGATGGCGCCGTCATAAAGCGCCCGACCCGAGATCGCGCCCTCGATCACCCCGGTGTCGCGCAGTGCGGCCAAATCTTCGAGCGACGAGACCCCACCCGAGGCGATCACNGGGATCGANACNGCNCGCGCCAGATCGGCCGTCGCCTCNACATTCGGCCCGCCCATCGCGCCATCGCGCATGATATCGGTATAGATGATCGCCGCCACGCCAGCGTCCTCAAAGGACTTTGCAAGATCGGTGGCCATGACATCGGTCTCCGTCGCCCAGCCCTTGGTCGCAACGCGCCCATTACGCGCGTCGATCCCAACGGCTACTTGATCGGGGAAAGCGGCGGCGGCCTCGCGGACCAGTTCAGGGTTCTCTACTGCAACNGTGCCCANAATNACCCGNGCCAAGCCCTTTATCNAGCCANCTNTCGATCGTNGCCATATCGCGNATGCCNCCNCCNANNTGCGCNGGCACNTTGCANGCNTTCAANATCGCNTCGACCGGNGCNGCGTTNACCGGNGNNCCGGCAAAGGCGCCATTAAGATCAACCAGATGCAGCCATTCGCAGCCCGCCTCGACGAAACTCAACGCCTGCGCGGCAGGNTCGTCGTTNAAAACGGTAGCGCGGTCCATATCGCCATGCACGAGGCGCACGGCCTGACCGTCTTTGAGATCAATAGCGGGGTAGAGGATCATGGCCGGGCCCTTGTTCTGAACGTTGGTTTCCTTTTGCACGTCGCCAAGGATTTTGCAACGCGACCCTAGGTCAGTCTTGCCCGAAAGAAAGTTGTGTCTAACACTAAACCCAGATCGGGAGGANAGATCATGAAACAGTTTTTTGCAGCGGCCCTTNTGGGCCTTGGCCTGNCCGGTGCCGCCCATGCGGCGGATCCGGCAGTCGGTACATGGCAAACGCAGGTGGATGACGGCGCTTACGCCCATGTGAAAATGGCCCCCTGCGGCGGGGCGATCTGCGGCACTATCGCGCGCACGTTCAACGACAGCGGTGAGTATAAATCNCCCAATATCGGNAAAACGCTCGTNATCGATATGAAGCCCCAGGGCGGCGGCAAATACGCCGGTAAAGTATGGCGCCCGTCGAACGGCAAAATCTATATCGGCAAGATGGACGTCTCGGGCAAATCGCTCAAACTTTCGGGCTGCGTCGCGGGCGGGNTGATTTGTTCGAAANAGACCTGGGCGCGCNTTAAGTAACGCCGTTNCCTCGATACGAAAGTCAGAAGGCGCGAGGAACGATCTCCGCGCCTTCTTTGCGNTTTGCGGAAGGCAAGCGCNGCGCAGAGGTATTTNNNAAAGGATGAAGTTGAAGAGGGTCTTTCTTCAACTTCATCCTTTCTTAAATACCGTCCGACGCTTCGNCAGNCGCGGCGCNGGTTAAGGCGTCCAGTTCAAAAAGTTCGAGATCAGCCGCAGGCCNGTGGTTTGGCTTTTTTCAGGGTGAAACTGCATGCCCANCATCGTATCGCGGCCNATAATCGCCGTGACCTCGCCGCCGTAATCGACATGGGCCAGCCGTTCGGCAGGGTNTGCTACNGCCATGTGGTAGCTGTGCACGAAATAGGTGTGATCACCGGTGTGCANCCCGTCGAAGACNGCATGGTCATGATCGATCACCAAGTCGTTCCAGCCCATGTGNGGNACTTTNAGTTTCGGNTCCGNGGGGGTGATCTGGGTCACCTCTCCNCCGATCCANCCCAATCCCGGGGTGTCTTTGTATTCGCGGCCCATGCTGGCCATNAGNTGCATNCCGACACAGATGCCAAGGAAAGGGCGCCCCTTTTCCTCAACCGCTTCGACCATGGCNTCATAGAGGCCACCGGCGCCTTTCAGCGCTGCCATACAAGCCGGGAANGCGCCATCGCCGGGCAGCACCAGACGGTCGGCGCGGGCGACGACCTCGGCGTCTGANGTCACNNNGACTTCGCCTGCGTCNTNNTCGCGGGCCATACGCTCNAAGGCTTTNTGGGCCGAGTGNAGNTTNCCGGATTCGTAGTCGATGATTNCTGTCAGCATTNGCTTACAAGGCGCCCTTGGTCGAGGGGATGGCATCCGCTTTGCGCGGGTCGGTTTCGACCGCCTCGCGCAGGGCGCGGGCGACNGATTTAAANGCCGCTTCGGCGATNTGGTGGCTGTTGAACCCGTGCAGCGCGTCGACATGCAGGGTAATGCCGCCGTGGGTGCTNAGTGCTTGGAAGAACTCACGCACCAGTTCGGTGTCGAATGTGCCGATGCTGCTGGTGGGGAAATCCACGTTCCAGATCAGAAAGGGCCGCGCAGAGAGGTCGAGCGCGCAGCGGATTTGCGCGTCGTCCATCGCCAATAGGCAAGACCCGTAGCGGCGGATGCCGCGTTTGTCGCCGAGCGCTTGGGTCAGTGCTTGGCCCAGCGTGATGCCTACGTCTTCGACCGTGTGGTGATCATCGATGTGCAGATCGCCTTTGGCGCGCACCGTGATATCGATCAGCGAGTGGCGCGACAATTGGTCGAGCATATGGTCAAAGAAACCCACGCCGGTCTCATTGTCATAGCGGCCACTGCCGTCGAGATTGATCTCGACCGTGATGTCGGTTTCGGCAGTGGTGCGGGTCAGGGTGCTGCGACGCATGGGGCATCTCCGAAGGCAATTGCTGCGCCCTTATAGCAGGGCATGCCGCCACGCCAAGCCCAAGCGGTGAAGCACCTTTAGCCTCCATGGGCGCGATCGGGGATTGCGGGGGCAGGGTCCATATGTCAGCTTGAACCAAATCCCAGAAAGAGGCGCGACATGACCACCTGCGTATTCATCCAGATCCGCTGCCGACCGGGCACGACCTATCGTGTGGCCGAGGAAATCGCCCTGCGCGAAATTCATTCCGAGCTTTATTCCACCTCCGGTGAATATGACCTGCTGATGAAGCTTTACATCCCCAAGGGGGAGGATGTGGGCGTCTACATCAACGACAACCTGTTGGACATCGAAGGCATTGAGCGGTCCTTGACCACGATGACCTTCAAGGTCTTTTGAGGTGCCGCGCAGGTTCTCTCTAACTGCGGTTACGGTTTTTGCTTTGTCCTTTGGCGCGCTGGCCCATCCCGGCATAGCGACAGCGGGCACACGTATCTATGAGGAGCGCGAGGCCGCCGCTTTGCGCTGCGCCAACACGCTGGCCCTGACGGCGGTGGCGCTTTCTTCGGCGGAGCTGATCGGGGAGGGGGAGAAAAACGTGATGCTGGGCGTCACCGTGCGCATCCTTGACCGACATGTTGAGGGCAGTTGGGCCCAGAAACGTGCAGCGATGGAGGTGATGCGCGACCGACGCAGCGTGCCGGACACATTGGAAGATTACCGCCGCATCGCCGAGCGTTGTCTGGTGCAATTCCCCATCAACTGAATGCAAAAACCCGCCGGTGAGGCGGGTTTTTCATGGGGCATCCGCCTTGGCTCAATGCGCGGCAGAGACGGAGGGTTTCTCGGTCGGGGCGGTGTCGAGTTTCACCTTCTGGCGCATCGTCACACGGCGAATGGCGCGGTCGAATGTCTTTCTGACCCGCTGGGTGCGGCTGGCGTTGGGCTGGATCGGGCCGCCCACAGACAGCATTACCGATAGTGGGCTGTTGTCGTCATAGCGCAGGTCCATCCCGTCAAGCTCACCTTGAATGAGCACTTCGATCTCGGGCCATGCGGGCAGGCTGTCGCCTGTCACGATGCACAGCAGCGTGCCAGACCCATTGTGGGTCATCAGCAGTTGCGGGCAATCGACCACACGCGCGATCGCTTGGGCGGCAGAGGTAACGGCGCGCGCGAATTCGCGGGTGTTGCAGGTCGCGTAAAGCTCATCGATATGTTCGATCTTCACGGCGAAAACCTGGCAGATATCAAGGTGCTGGCGCGACAATTGCGACAGGTAATTGCCCAAGGAGAAGGGGAGCACCAACTGCTCGACCCCGTTGATATGCACAGGATCGGCCAGTGCGAAATCATGGGCGCCGGGCTCTCCGGCTTCTTTCAGATGATGCGGGTCAAGGCGCGGGGCACGCTGGGTGTTTTCCAACATCCGCTCGGCGATATGCACGCGGGTTGCAATGTCTTTTACATCAAATGGTTTGGTCACATAGTCGTTGGCCCCGGCGGCAAAAGCGCTTTCGATCGCGGTCGCGTCGGCGCGCGAGGTCACCATCAAGATCGGCGTGTCTTGATAAGCCTCCAGCGTGCGGATGCGGCGGCATAGGGTGATGCCGTCCATTTCGGGCATTTCGATATCCAAGAGCAGGCAATCAAAATGGTCTTTGGTGGTTTCGAGCAGTTCCAAAGCGGCAGCGCCGGAATCGGCCAGTGTCAGATAGGGATAATCAGCTTCGCGGAAAACGACGGGCAGCAATTCGCGGATAAAAGGGTCATCGTCGACGGCAAGAATTTTCATTTTTGGCACCTCTTTCGTGGGGCAGACGGGCAGTCCGGGTGTCTTTATAATCTGTTCACATTTAGTCGTATAAACCCGGCGAAATTGTGACGTTGCTGCACCAATAGCTTGTGCCGTTCCGTTAATTATTAACCATATTTAGAAGTTCCGCGAAACCATTGAATTCGCAGCCTGTGGCGGCCGCACGCCCTTGTTTTCCCGCATCGCGGGAGGTGATTTGGCGGATATCGTGCAGAGTTCTGGGCGTNGAAATGCGGATTAGAGAGCCAAAACAGGGCGAGAATATGCGGTTCTTGTGAACGTGGGGAGTTTCGCGCTGCGACTCGCCTTCACGATTGGGTGATTGAGGGAAACTTTATCGGATGTCGTACGTAGCACGCCGTTGGCGTCTAACCTCCTGCGCGCCAAACTGCGGCAAAGGTCGATGAAATCACCACGCTGATGCGCTTGTCGGGCGATATCTTGGCTGAATATCTGCAAGTACCGCGAAGGCTGGTAGCGGGCGACGTTTTGGTCACCCCGCCGGGGATGGTGGCGCATATTGCCCACTGTTCGCCCGACCTCGAATTGTATGAGGCCGGGCTGCGCGGCGATTGCTCGACGACGCTCTTAGGCTAAGTGCGCGGCGACTTCGGCCTGCACCTTTTCGGCCGCGGCCTCTTTCACGGGGCCGTAGCCGCGGATCTCCATCGGTGCGGAAAGCACCGCGAGCGCTTCGTCATGGGGCAGGGCCGGGGCCTTGGCCATGACCGCCTCGTACCAGTCGATCAGCCCGACCTCCAGCTTGCGATCAGCGCCGTAGCTGAATGGGTCAGCCCATGTGCCGCGCAGGGGTTTCATCGCGGCCAATAGGTCAAAGGCACGCCCCATCCACGGGCCAAACTTGCGCTTGTTGGGGCGTCCGCGGCCATCGCGGCCGGTGGGCCATGCGGGCGGGGCGAGGTGGTAATGCACCTTGTAGTCGCCCTCGAAACTATCGGCGATGCGCTCCTCAAAGCCGCTTTGGCGGTGCAGGCGGGCGACCTCGTATTCGTCCTTGTAGGCCATGAGTTTGAACAGCGATTTCGCCGCAGCGCGCAGCAGGTCTTCGGAGCCGTCTGGCAGCGCGTTTGTCAAAGCATCAAGGCGGGATTTATAGCGCTCGGCGTAGGCTCGGTTCTGGTAGCCGGTAAGGAACTCCATCCGCCGCGCGATCAGGCTGTCGACACTGTCATCGGGGGCGGGCGCCGGGGCAAAATGCGCCTCAATCGCCTCGGGGTTTGCGGCCATGACCCGGCCAAAACCAAAGGCGGCGCGGTTCTTGTCGGGCACCACGCCATTCAACTCGATCGCCTGCTCCAGCGCGGTGAGCGAGACCGGCACAAGGCCCTTCTGCCAAGCATACCCCAGCATCATCACATTGGCGAAGACCGCGTCGCCCATCAGTTTTTCGGCCATGGCGTTGGCGTCAAAGGCACTGAGGTTCTCAGCTCCCACAGCCTGCGCGATTACCGCCTCGCGGTCGTTGATGCGCAACTCGGCGTCGCGGTTCAACACCAGATCGCCAGTCGGCATCTCGGCGCGGTTAAGCACGATCCGCGTGCCGCGCCGGTAGTGGGCCGAGGCTTTGGGCGCGGAGCTGACCACCATGTCGCAGCCGATCACTGCGTCGGCGCCGCCCTGATCGATGCGCACCTGATGCACCTCCTCGGGGGTTTGGGCGAGCCGCACATAGCCCAGCACGGTGCCAAATTTCTGAGCAAAGCCGGTGAAGTCGAGCACGCTGGAGCCCAGTCCTTCGAGATGCGCCGCCATGGTGATCAGCGCGCCCACGGTGACAACGCCGGTGCCGCCTACGCCGGTCACCAGCAGGTTAAAGGGCTGGTCGAGCCTGGGCAGTTCGGGCATCGGCAGCTGCGCCGACAGGCCCGCCACGTCCAGCCCGGCCCCAGAGCGTTTGCGGCGGCTGCCGCCCTCGACGGTGACGAAAGANGGGCAGAACCCGTTNAGACAGGAGTAATCCTTGTTNCAGGTCGATTGGTTNATCTGCCGNTTNGTGCCGAANTCAGTCTTCTTCGGCTCGACGCTTAGGCAATTGGATTCCAACGAACAATCGCCGCANCCCTCGCAGACCAGNTCGTTGATCATGACGAATTTCTTAGGGTCGTCCATCANCCCGCGNTTGCGCTTGCGGCGTTTCTCGGTGGCGCAGGTCTGCTCATAGATCAGCACNGTGNCGCCCGGAATATCGCGCAGCTCGCGCTGCACGCGGTCAAGCGCGCTGCGGTGATCAAATGTGGTGCCGNCGGGGAAATNACCCTTCTCCAACAGTNCGGGCCGGTCNGAGACCAGNGCGATCCGCGCNACGCCTTCCGCGCGGCAGGCCTGCGCGATGGCGGCGACTGANACAGGGCCATCGACAGGCTGCCCGCCGGTCATGGCAACCGCGTCGTTGTAGAGGATCTTGTAGGTGATGTTCGTCTTTGCCGCGACCGCTTGGCGGATGGCGAGCGAGCCGGAGTGGTACCACGTGCCCTCGCCAAGGTTCTGGAACACATGTTTGCCCCCGTTGAACATCGAGGTGGCGATCCACGGCACGCCTTCGCCGCCCATCTGGGCAAAACCGGCGGTTTCACGGTCCATCCACGAGGCCATGACATGGCAGCCAATGCCGGAGTTGGCCTTTGACCCTTCGGGCAGTTTGGTCGAGGAATTATGTGGGCAGCCCGAACAGAAGTAAGGCGTGCGGGTGGCNCCGGGGACNTTCAGCAGCACGGNCGGCTGGTNNGTCAGGGCGCGGGCCTTTTCCAGCAGGTTCTCTTCGGGGAANAAGGCACTGAGCCGCGCGGCAATGATCGGGAGCAGNTTGAGCGGCGACAGCTCGCCGGTCCAAGGCACCAACTCCTCAAGGTTTTCGTCATGTTTGCCCACCATCCGCGCAGGTTTGGAGCCGGGCCAGTCATAGAAGGCCTCTTTGAACTGGCTTTCGATGATGCCGCGTTTCTCTTCGATCACAAGCACTTCGCGCTTGCCTTTCACGAAGTCGAGCGCGTCGTCCAGCGCCAGCGGCCAGACCATGCCGATCTTGTAGATGTCGATGCCNAGGCGGCGGCAGGCGGCCTCATCNAGGCCCAGAAGCCGCAGNGCTTCCATCGTGTCGAGGTGGCCNTTGCCGGTGGTCACGATNCCGAAAGTGGCGNCCTGNGTGTCGTAGATATGCCGGTCAATGGGATTGGCGCGCATGAAGGCCTGCACCGCGTCGAGCTTGTGATGCAGCCGCGTCTCAATCTCNGGCGAGGGCAGATCGCCAAGCCGCACGTGCAGCCCGCCCGGAGGCGCGGTGTAGTCGGGCTGGTTGAACACGCGGTCGGGCGTCAGTGTCACCGATGCGCCGCTTTCCACGGTTTCCGAGATCGCCTTGAAACCNACCCAAGTACCCGAGAAGCGTGAAAGNGCGATGCCGTATTCACCGAAGGCTTGGTATTCGGCNACGNNNGCCGGGTTCANCGTCGGCATGAACCACGACANGAAGCCCACGTCTGACTGGTGCGGCATNGAGGACGAGACGCAGCCATGATCGTCGCCCGCCACCACCAAAACGCCGCCTTTGGGGGCCGAGCCGTAAGCGTTGCCATGTTTCAGCGCGTCGCCNGAACGGTCCACCCCCGGCCCCTTGCCGTACCACATGGAAAAGACGCCCTCGACCTCCGCCTGTGGGTCGAGGTGGGCCTGTTGCGCGCCCAANACCGCGGTGGCACCAAGGTCTTCGTTCACNGCGGGCAGGAACTTCACCCCCGCCTTGGCCACGCGGTCTTTGATGCGCCAGTATTCCAGATCNAGCCCGCCCAAGGGGGAGCCGCGGTAGCCCGAAACGAAACCGGCGGTGTTCAGCCCCGCCTCGCGATCGCGGCGGGCCTGATCCAGCANGATGCGCACCANNGCCTGCGTCCCGGTCAGNAANACGCGGCCTTCGGTCTGATCATAGCGGTCATCNAGTTTATAAGTGGTAAATTCGCGCGGTTGTTNTGTCATGGGGGTCTCCTCACTTGGGAGTATACCGCAGAGGCTCCNAATTTTCGCTCCGGTTTTGCTGGCGATATGGGTAAAGNCCGGGTAAATTATCCATCATAGTCCCGTATGGTGAAAGAATTACCCGATGAGTGAAATGGATGCGACGGACCGGCAGCTTGTATTCCTACTTCAGCAGGATTCGCGCCTGCCCAATGCGCAACTTGCCGAGAAGCTGAATATCTCTGCCTCTGCCTGCTGGCGGCGGGTCAAGGCGTTGGAGCAGGCGGGGGTGATCAAACGATACGCCGCCGTGGTCGACCCCAAGGCGATGGGGCTGGGGTTCGAGGCGATGGTCCATGTACATCTGACCCGGCATGACGCCTCAGCCCTCGCCAGTTTCATCCGTGCCATCCAAAGCCGGACGGAGGTGACGGAGTGTTTCGCCACCACCGGCCAAGCGGATTATCACCTGCGCGTGCTTTGCCGCGATATTGATGCCTATAACGCCTTTTTGGAGAGTTTTTTGTTCCTGCATCCCGCAGTCAATTCCGCCACGACGAATGTAATCCTGCGGCAGATCAAATCCGACGCCCCGATTACCGGTTGAGGCGAACAGAGCGGCGTTTTCTGCGTTGGACATTTGCCGCATCCGTGCTTCATAAAGCAGCAGAGATCACACCCGAAGGAGAGACCCATGATGAGAACCCGTGCCGCCGTTGCCGTGGAAGCCGGCAAACCGCTTGAAATCATGGAGGTGAACCTCGAAGGGCCGAAACGCGGTGAGGTTTTGGTAGAGATCAAGGCAACCGGCCTCTGCCACACCGATGAATTTACCCGTTCCGGCGACGATCCCGAAGGCATCTTCCCCGCCATCCTCGGCCATGAGGGCGCGGGCGTGGTGCTGGAAGTGGGCGAAGGCGTGACCACGTTGGAGCCGGGCGATCATGTGATCCCGCTCTACACTCCCGAATGCCGCGAATGCGAATACTGTCTGTCGGGCAAAACCAACCTCTGCCAAAAAATTCGCGTGACCCAAGGCCAGGGCCTGCTGCCCGATGGCACAACGCGGTTTTCCATGCTCGATGGCACGCCGATCCACCATTACATGGGCTGTTCGACCTTCGCCAACCACACCGTGGTGCCGGAAATCGCGCTGGCCAAGGTGCGTAAAGACGCGCCTTTCGACAAAATTTGCTATATCGGCTGCGGCGTCACCACGGGCATCGGTGCGGTGATCAACACGGCCAAGGTCGAATTGGGCGCGCGTTGCGTGGTCTTTGGGCTGGGNGGTATCGGGNTNAACGTGATCCAAGGTNTGCGGATGGCGGGNGCNGATCAGATCGTGGGCGTGGACCTCAACGACGACAAGGAAGAGGTCGGGCGCTATTTCGGGATGACCGATTTNGTGAACCCNAANAACGTCGAAGGCGATTTGGTGGCGCATCTGGTCGAAGTAACCAAAGGCGGCGCGGATTATTCTTTTGACGCGACCGGCAACACCAAGGTCATGCGCGACGCGCTGGAATGNGCNCANAANGGNTGGGGCGANAGCATCATCATCGGNGTGGCACCTGCGGGGGCCGAGATTTCNACGCGGCCATTCCAACTGGTGACGGGNCGNGTTTGGCGCGGGACCGCNTTTGGCGGGGCCAANGGGCGGACGGACGTNCCNAAGATCGTTGANTGGTACATGANCGGCAAGATCGAGATCGACCCNATGATNACCCANAAGNTGACGNTNGATCAGATCAACGAAGGCTTNGANCTGATGCACAANGGTGAATCGATCCGCGCGGTCGTCGANTTNTAANNNTNGGGCTGGAGGGCNGCGCGCTCTCCAGCCTAGACCTCTGCNGCGAGGGAGAGGAACAGGTCGACNTCCATATAGGTCTCGANATGATCGGCCAGCGCGTCNAGCGCATCATCCACACCGCTTTCAAAGTTCAGCGATGAGGTCACGCCGAAACCGCCAAGATAGGCGCGGCGGAAGGCGTCTGAGCTNAAAATNCCATGCATATAGCANCCCTGCACCCGNCCCGANGGNGAGGCCGCNCCCTCNGNCGTGCCNTCGAAGGTGAGCCAAGCGCGGNCGCAATCGGGGCCNGTGGTTTCNCCGATGTGNATTTCATAGCCNGTGAGNNCGGTGCCGCTGGCNNGATGCTGGCCNGATTTTTCNGNCAGATGTTTCAGCGGGGCCATCGTGGTTTCAACGTCCAGATGCCCNAGNCCCGCNACCNGCGCNGCCNGGCCTTCGATGCCCTGCGGNTCNGTGATNGTCTTGCCCANCATNTGATAGCCACCGCANAGCCCCAGCACATGGCCGCCCCGNCGGATATGGGCGGCAAGGTCGATGTCCCANCCCTCGGCCCGNANGGCTTCGAGGTCNGAAATCGTGGATTTNNNNCCNACCATCAGCANCANNTCNGCATCGGCNGGNANGGGGCTGCCGGGCATGATCATNCGCAGNTCGACGCCCGGCTCGGCNGCCANNGGGTCNAGGTCNTCGAAATTGGCGATCCGNGGCANGCGNGGNACNGCNATCACNCAGCCNGANCCACCGGANCGGGCNCGNGCGGGCAGNTCCATCACATCTTCNGCGGGCAGGCGGTGGGCNGCGTCGAACCANGGGATNACNCCAAGNCTNGGCCAGCCGGTGCGCNNGGCGATGTNNTCGCGNCCTGCGTCAAAGAGGCTGCGGTCGCCGCGGAATTTATTGACGGCAAAGCCGCGGATCAGCGCGTTGTCNTCGGCATCAAGCACCGCCTGCGTCCCGACGATCTGCGCGATCACCCCGCCGCGGTCGATGTCGCCCATCAGNACCACAGACACCCCGGCGGCGCGGGCNAANCCCATATTGGCGATATCGCCNGCCCGCAGGTTGGTCTCTGCCGGNGAGCCTGCGCCCTCAATCACGATCAGGTCGCAGCTTTCGGCCAAGCGGTGAAAGGATTGCAGCACGNCGGGCATCAGGCTGGCTTTGTTGCGCCCAAACTCCCGCGCCTCTTGCTGGCCCGCGATNNTNCCCTGCACCACGACCTGCGCGCCAGTGGCGCTCTGGGGTTTGAGCAGCACCGGGTTCATGTCCGTATGCGGTGCCACGCCNGCGGCNCGGGCCTGCANNGCCTGCGCGCGGCCAATCTCGCCCCCGTCNTCGGTGACGGCGGCNTTGTTGGACATGTTCTGCGGTTTGAACGGGCGCACGCGCAGCCCGCGNCGGGTGCAGGCGCGGATNAATCCGGCAACGATCATCGACTTGCCGACATTNCTGCCGGTGCCCTGTATCATGATGGCTTTGGTCATGTCATTCTGCCCCTGTTTCGCGCAAACTGGCGCAAAATGATCCAAGGGGAAAGAGCCGCGATGAACACGCCTGCACATTTGCTTTTGGGCGCTGCCGTGATGGGGCGCGAGGGGGGCANGCCGTTGATCTGGGCGGCGCTTGTCGGGGCGCTGCTGCCGGACTTGTCGCTCTATCTTATGGCGGGTTTTGCGCTCTATGTCCAAGGNCTGCCGGGGAGTGTGGTNTTTGGNGAGCTTTACTACTCGGACCTCTGGCAGACGGTCTTTTCGATAGATAACTCCTTCATCGTCTGGGGGGCGCTTTTGGCGCTGGCGGTCTGGCGGCAAGCNGGCTGGGCCGTGGCGCTGACNGGGGCGGCGCTGCTGCATCTNCTGTTCGATCTGCCGCTGCANCACGACGACGGGCGGGCGCATTTCTGGCCGCTGACGGGTTGGATATTCGAAAGCCCGGTCAGTTATTGGGATGTGCGTCACGGCGCGGCCTGGGTCGCACCGATTGAGGCGCTGGTCAGCACCCTTGCCGCCATTACGCTGTGGTGGCGCAGGCCCGGATGGGTGCTCTCTTGCTTGACGTTGGCGCTGCTGCTGGCCGAGGGGCTGGCCCTGCGCAATTGGATCTTCTTTTTCGGAGCAGACTGACAGAGGCTCGGGCAGCAGACACAAAAAAACGCAGCCCGAAGGCTGCGTCAATTGCTCCGCTTGGCGGATATTCTCAGGCGGCTTCGGCCTGAAGCGCGGCATTGCGGCGCTCGGACTCTTCGCGCGACAGGGCGACGGAAGTCCGCACGCCTTTGCCCACAAATTCCATCAGACCTTCGACGACCCGCTCGTTGGGGTCAATCCCGGCGCAGCTCAGCACTTCGCGGCCATCGCGCGAACGGGCCCAGCGGGCGATCTGTTCTGGGCCGTTGCCATATTTCTTGTCGTCGGCAATTGCGTCATCCAAAGCAGCAAGCACCACAGCAGCAAAGAGCTTGCGTGCGCGGTTGCCTTGCTCGTTGTTGAAAGCGGTGCCATCAACGAAATCTTTCATCTCGTCGTCCTTTCGATTATTCTTGCTCTTGTCATTCGGGCGTGGAGGCCCTTATGACGGATATCCTTTGATTCGGATACCTCTATTTAGCATACCTCCCATGCAACNTGCGCATATCTAGTTGCCGCAGCGACGCCCGGATATCGCCCGCTTGCAGGGGACCATCCCTCCCGATATAGACCCGGTCATCTTATCATCAACCTTATGTCGTGGTTTTGTCACATGCCCAAGATTAACGGAAACGAGATCCGCCCCGGAAACGTCCTTGAACATAACGGTGGCCTTTGGGCGGCCGTGAAGGTCGATCACGTGAAGCCCGGCAAGGGCGGNGCCTTTGCNCAAGTCGANATGCGCAACCTGCGCAACGGCTCCAAANTGAACGAACGCTTCCGCTCTGCCGACAAGGTCGAGCGCGTGCGTCTGGAGCAAAAAGACCAGCAATTTCTGTATGAAGACGACGGNATGCTGGTGGTAATGGACACCGAAACCTATGAGCAGGTGCAGCTNGATGCCGAGCTTTTGGGTGACACGCGNCCCTTCNTGCAAGACGGCATGATGATCGTGGTCGAGTACCATGANGCCGAGGCGCTGAACGCCCGTCTNCCNCAAAAAGTGGTCTGCAACATTGCCGAGACNGAGCCGGTCGTCAAAGGCCAGACAGCGGCGAATTCCTTCAANCCNGCCATTCTGGAAAACGGTGTGAAGATCTCTGTTCCGCCCTTCGTNGGGCAGGACGAAGCGATCGTGGTGAACACCGAAACCATGGAATATGTCGAACGCGCTTGACGCNACGTCATCNAACGTNAGCTAGATCAGCCCCGGTTTTGCCGGGGCTTTTTCTTGTTTTGGNGCGNTCAGGCGGCAGGGCCGGGCCAAGTGACCTGCGCNTCATCGGCCTGCATCGNCCCTTTCGCGCGGTCAAAGCGNAGATGCGCCAGCGCTTGGTCNCCCGCTTGGGTGAANAGNGTGCCCGCAGGNTTGCCCTCTGCCGTGATCGCCGTNCCNGGCGNGGCGCTGCCACTGACCTCNACCCGTGTCAGCCCCTTGCGCAACTCAGTCTTGTGCTTCATCCGCGCCGTGACCTCTTGGCCGACATAGCAGCCCTTGCGGAAGTCTAGCCCGTTGATCCGATCAAGNCCGGCTTCGAGGATGAANGTATCNGGCGTCAGTTCCACNCCNGTNTCNGGGATCAGATGNGCCACGCGCAGGGCGTTCCAATCGGTTNTGTCNTCGGTCTGCGGCGTGTCGCGATAGGCGCGCCAGCCCATTTCCGGATGACGCGGNTCGGCCACGGCATCTTCGGGTGCGGGGCCGGTGCCACGGTGCAGGTGCAACTCGGTCGGCTCAATCGTCACCTTGGCGCGCAGCTTGTACATCGACAGCCGTTGGCTCAGCATGTCGCCAAGGCTTTCGTCCACATCAAGCANAACGCNNTCGCCGTCAGCGATCAGAAAGAAATCGGCCATATATTTGCCCTGCGGCGTCAGCAGGGCGGCGTAGACCGGNCCNTGGTCAAGTTTGCCAACGTCATTGGTCACGATGCCTTGCAGGAAATCGCGGGTGTCGGGGCCGGAGAGGCGCAGAATGCGGCGCGTGGTCATGCGGTTGTCCTTTGATTGCTGGCCATGACATATAACCTGTCAAACCCATCCAAAAGGGGCAACCATGCGCGCGCCGATCTCTGTCGTCATTCCCAGTCTCAATGCAGCCGCCGCGCTGCCTGCCTGCCTTGCCGCGCTTGTCGAAGGGTTGCAGGCCGGGCTGATCCGCGAGGTGATCCTAAGCGATGGCGGGTCGACAGATGGCACACCTCAGCTGGCCGAAGGCTGGGGGGCTGAGGTGATCTCGGGCGCGCCCTCGCGGGGNGGGCAGTTGCGGCGCGGATGTGACGCGGCGCGGGGGGAGTGGCTCTTGGTGCTCCATGCCGACACGGTGCTGGCGCCGGGTTGGACCGATGCGGTGCAGGGTCACATGGCGCGCCGGGCAGGGGCTGCGGGGTGGTTTCGCCTTAGGTTCGATCAGCGCGGGTTGGCACCGCGGTTGGTCGCAGGCTGGGCGAACCTGCGCAGCGCTTGTGGCTTGCCCTATGGCGATCAGGGGCTGCTGCTGCCGCGCGCGCTTTATGATGCGGTTGGCGGTTACCCCGATCAGCCGCTGATGGAGGATGTCGCCTTGGCCCGCGCCCTGCGGGGGCGTTTGGCGCGGCTTGAGGGCATCGCCGTGACCAGTGCCGAGAAATACCGCCGTCAGGGCTGGCTGCGCCGCGGTGGGCGCAACCTGTGGACGCTGATGCGCTACATAATGGGCGCCAGCCCCGACGCCCTTGCGGAAAGCTATCGGCGGTCATGAAAAGGGCGCGGGTTGCCCCTGCGCCCCTGCACTCAGTTAAAGAACACCGCCCCGATCCGTTGGAACAGATTGGGCTGACGCGCCCTTTCGCGGCGCTTCTTTGCAGAGAGGGCGCTGAGGCCACGGGCATCCGACACCGTCTTTCCGTCGCGGAATTGCAGGCGGTAAAGGTCGGCATAGATGCCGCCGCGCTCCATCAATTCGTCGTGGGTGCCTTCATCGGTGACTTGGCCGCGGTCCATCACCACGATCTTATCCGCGCTGCGGATGGTCGAGAGCCGATGCGCGATCACGATGGTGGTGCGCCCCTTGGCGAGCCGATCAAGGGCATCCTGCACAACCTGTTCAGATTGCGCATCCAAGGCGCTGGTGGCCTCATCAAGCAGCAGAATCGGCGTGTCGCGCAGCAGGGCGCGGGCGATCACCACACGCTGACGCTGCCCGCCCGACAGGGCCGAGCCGCGCGGACCGACGCGGGTCTCTAGCCCCTGTTCAAGCTGCGGCAGGAAATCGGCCACATGGGCGGCTTTCAACACCCGGTCGAGTTCTTCGTCGCTGACGTTCTCGCGGCCCAGCACGATATTCTCGCGCAGGGTCTCATCAAACAGCAGCGCCTCTTGCGTCACGACAGAAAACAGGCCCCGCAGGTCTGGGATGGTCATTGAGGTTGTGTCGACCCCGCCGATTTGAACCGTGCCGCTTTGTGGATCCACCAGCCGTGTGAGCAGGTTAAAAATGGTCGACTTCCCCGCGCCCGAGGCGCCGACAAGGGCGGTCGTCTGGCCCGCTTGCGCGGTCAGGTTCAACGCATTCAGCACCTTCGTATCGCCGTAGGAGAGTGAGACATCCGCCAAGGCAACGTCAGGCGGGCCATCGGGCGCGGCCACGGGCTTGGCCGGGCTGCGCAGGTGCAGGGGCGCGTCGAGCAGCTCCTTGATCCGCTCCAGCGCGGCGGCGGCCATCTGCCACAGGCCGCTGATCGCGCCGAGGCGGCGCAGGGGGGAGAACATGAACCCGAGCGAGGTAAAGAAGGTCATGAACTCGCCAATGGTCTTGTTGCCCGCGATGATCTCGGACCCGCCATAGACGATCACAGCCATGAAACCGATGCCTGACATGATGTCGATCATCGCCGGGATCGCGGAATTGCCAAAGGCGGCGCGAACTTCGGTGCGAATAAAGGTGCGCGTCAACTCGCGGTATTGTCGGGCCTGATAGTCTTCCAGCGCGTTCAGTTTGATCTGCACGATGCCGTGAAAGACCTCGTCCAGACGTGTCGAGAGGCTGGCGCCGATGTCGCGCGCCTCGCGCGAGCGGGCGCGGACGAAACGCTGGGCGATGGCGGCCGGCAGCACCATTAGCGGCACACCGACCATCGCCAAAAGCGCCCAGATCGGATCAATCGCGATGGCGACGCCCATCAGGATCACCAGCCCCACCAGATCGCGGCCCGCGCCGGTGATCACCGCGCGCCAGACATCGCTGACCGCGTTCACATCCGATTGCACGCGCTGCACAAGAAAACCGGGCGGGTGGTTTTGGTGAAAGGCACCATCCTGCTGCATCATCCGGTCCAACAGGTCGATGCGCAGGTCCGCCGCCGTGCGTTGCGCCACGCGGGTCAGCAGCACCTTTTGCACCACCGTGGCCAGCGCGCGCAGCGCAAAGATCGCCACCAGCACCAGCCCCACCCAAACCAGCGCACCTTGGTCGCCGCCGACAAAGACGCGGTCGAACATCGGCTCCATCAGCTTGGCCAGCACGCCCAAGGTCGAGCCTTCGATGATCATGAAGATCACCGCGATGGCCATCAGGCCGGTGTGTTTCTTTAGATAGTCATGCCAAAGCCAACGCATCAACTGCGCGGAGGTGTAACTGTCATCATTCATGCCGGTGCCTGATCCTTTTGGGCAGTCGGATCCCGTGTACGAAAGCCGCGCAGGCAGGGCAAGCCGTCGCAGGGCGCGCATGGGACGCGCATCCGGGCCGGAGCGGGCCGGGGTAGGGACGTCCGGGGCGCGGCTTACCTTACGTCCGATCGCGTGTTGACCCCGGCCCGGCGGGCAGTAAGCTGCGCCCGACCGCAGCCCGGTCACGCATTTTCAAAACGGCAGCCAATATCATGACAAAGCAGAATAAACTCGCCCAAGGTCGTTCGTACCTTGCCATTCCCGGCCCCTCGGTCATGCCCGACGCGGTGCTGAGCGCGATGCACCGCGCCGCCCCGAATATCTATGAGGGTGAGTTGGTTGAGATGATGCCGGCGCTGGCGGCCGATTTGAAACGTGTGGCGCGTACAGATCGTCATGTGGCGATGTATATCAGCAACGGCCACGGCGCTTGGGAGGCCGCGCTGAGCAATGTCATAGCACCGGGCGACCGCGTGCTGGTCTTGGCGACGGGGCGTTTCGGCCATGGTTGGGCCGAGATGGCAACGGGGCTGGGGGCGGAGGTGGAAATCCTCGACTTTGGCCGCAACGCGCCGATTGATCTGGCGCAGGTGGCCGAGCGTTTGAAGGCCGACACGGGCCACCAGATCAAGGCGCTGATGGCGGTTCATGTGGACACGTCAAGCTCGGTCCGCAACGATGTCCCCGGCCTGCGCCGTCTGTTGGATGAGGCAGGCCACCCCGCGCTTTTGATGGCCGATTGCATCGCCTCGNTTGGGCTGCGAGCGGTTCGAGATGGACGCTTGGGGCGTTGATGTCATGGTCACCGCTTCGCAAAAGGGGCTGATGGTGCCGCCGGGCATGGCCTTCGTGTTCTTNAACGACCGGGCCGAGGANGCCCGCGCGCGTCTGCCACGNGTGAGCCGCTATTGGGATTGGTCGCCNCGCGCNCATGCGGANGANTTCTACCANTACCACGGCGGCACCGCCCCGACGCATCACCTTTATGGCCTGCGCGCCGCNCTNGANATNATNCANGAAGAGGGGATCGAGCAGGTCTGGCAGCGNCATGCCACCTTGGCCCGCGCGGTTTGGGCNGCNTGCGAGGCNTGGTCGGCAGAGGGCAGCCTGCGGTTCAACATCGAAGACCGCGCCCTGCGCAGCCATGCCGTCACCGCNCTGCGGCTGCAAGCGCCCCATGCGACNGAGTTGCGCGATTGGGTGCAAAGCAATCTGGGTCTGACGCTGGGTGTCGGGCTGGGCATGGCCCTGCCGGGGGAGCCTGCGTGGCATGGNTTNTTCCGCCTNGGCCATATGGGCCATGTGAACGGCCATATGNTCATGGGNCTGCTCGGCGGGATCGAAGCCGGGCTNTNNGCGCTAAAGATCGANCACGGGCCCGGCGCNCTGCAAGCGGCGGCGGAGGTGATCGGCGGGGCNTAGNCCCCGCGCGCTTCCGGCTTGCGGGCTTCNGCCAAGGCNTCGGGNAANGCGGNGGCGAAGTGATCCANNTCCTCNGNCGTACTGCAACTGATGCGGATGCANCGGTTTTGCGGCGCGGCNAAGGGCATGCGCACAAAGATGCCCCGCGCCACTAGGGCATCCAGCACCGCCTTGGCGAAGGCGCCATCGCCGCCACAGTCGATCGCGACGAAATTGGCNGCGGAGGGNAGGGTGNTCAGCCCGNTCTNTTCNGCGATTTGNGCGATCCNGNNGCGNGCCTCGGCGATCTNGGTCTGAACTTGCATTAAGGTAGTCTTGATCCTGCNCCGCCGCCAAGGCCCCCGCCTGCGCCGCNCGGTTNAGACCAAAGTGATTGCGCACCTTGTGAAAGGCGGTGATCAACTCGGGCGCGGCGATGGCATAGCCGATCCGCGCCCCGGCNAGNCCNTAGGCTTTGGANAAGGTGCGCATCCGGATCACCCGNGGGTCATCGGCGGAAAGCTNGGGNGCNGTGCCNTCGGGGGCGCATTCGATATAGGCCTCATCCAGCAAAAGCAGGCTGCCTTGGGGCAGNTCGTCNAGCGCGCGNGCCAGTGNNGNGCCCTCNTGCCAAGTGCCCATCGGATTGTCGGGNTTGGCGAGGTAGACNAGCTTGGCNTCAANCTCTGCCGCNTTGGCGAAAAGCGCNGCCGGGTCTTCGTGATCGTCGCGGTAGGNCACNTTGTGCAGCACGCCGCCAAAGCCNGCGACATGGTAGTTNAAGGTNGGGTANGCNCCTTCNGAGGTNACCACCGCNTCGCCTTCGCCCACCAGNAGNCGNACGAGATAGCCCAGCANCCCGTCGATNCCTTCGCCGACGATGATNTTNTCNGGCGNNANGCCNTGCANNTCGGCCANNGCCGCGCGCAGCTCNACNCTTTCTGAATCGCCGTATTTCCACATCTCGGTNTCNGCCATGGCNGCGATGGCGCGGGGCGAGGGGCCAAAGACGTTTTCATTGGCNCCAAGCCGCGCTTTGAAGGGGCGGCCAAGGCTGCGCTCCTGCGCTTCGGGGCCCACGAAGGGGACNTTGGCGGGCAGNCNTTNGGCGAGGGGGGTGAGGCGTGCATATGTCATGCGCCAAGGTGTAGGGTCGCGCNGNTGAGAGGGCAAGNGNCGCNGCACCTGCCGCCACGTTTTGCTGGTGCNGCGCGNTNATCTGCGNTGAACTGCGNCAAACANTNAGGAGAACAGCNATGCCCCGCGTCACCACCCGGATCGAAGACCATATCGCCCATGTNACCCTCACCCGCGCCGACAAGATGAACGCGGTGGATGATGAGATGATCGAAGCGATCATCGCGGCAGGTCAGGAGGTTGCGGCCTCGGATGCCCGGGTGGTGGTGCTNTCNGGCGAGGGCAAAGGGTTTTGCGCNGGNATCGANATNGGCGGGTTGTCAGGGATGGTCGGTAAGGATCCTGAAGCGTTGATCATGCCGCGGACACANGGGGATGGGACGACGAACAAGTGGCAGGAGGTGTCGATGGTCTGGCACCGCCTAGAGATCCCGGTGATCGCGGCGCTTCACGGGGTGGTCTATGGCGCTGGGATGCAATTGGCGCTTGGCGCGGATATCCGCATCGCGGCGCCCGAGACTAAGCTTGCAGTGATGGAGATGAAATGGGGCATCGTGCCGGACATGGGGGGAATGGTGCTGCTGCCGCGTTTAGTGCGTTCGGACGTGCTGCGGCGGTTGATCTATACGGCGGCTCCGATTGACGCGGCGCAGGCCGAGTGCTGGGGGTTGGTGACAGAACTGGCCGACGATCCACACGCGGCGGCTTTGGCGCTGGCACAGGCGATCGCAGGTAAGGGGCCGAATGCGGTGCGGGCGGCCAAACGGTTGATTGGATACGCGGAATCCGGTGCGTCCGATGTGGATGTGCTGGAGGCCGAGTCGCGTGAGCAGGCGGCACTGTTGGGCAAGCCAGAGCAGATGGAGGTGATCGCGGCGGAGTTCGGCAAGCGGCCTGCGGTGTTTAATTAGGGCTGGCAAGCGCGGCGTTAGCATCGCGCACCACAGCCCGGAATCAAGGCCGTAAGGCCGCCGGGCAGCGCCAGACCGCCCGGACGGGCTGGCGCTTTTGCAATCGAAGCGATGTCCTGAAAGGTGATCATATGAGCGGCAGGGATAAACTGCCCCACTGCCCCGTGAGCAGCGCCATCCCGCGGTCTGGCGCTGCCCGGCTCCGTCGCGTTTGCCGTCAGCCCAGTTCGGCCAAGCGATCCAACGCCGCCTGCAACTGGTCCGCTTCTTCCTGACGCGCATCCAGATTGGCCTGCGCTTCGGCGACAACCTCTTCCGGCGCTGAGGCCGCAAACTTGGGGTTGTTTAAACGCCCCTTCAGACCGCCGATCTCCTTGCCCAGCTTATCGAGCGACTTTTGCAGACGCGCCTTCTCGGCATCGATGTCGATCAACCCGGCCAGCGGCAAGCCAAAGCTTGCCCCCGGTGCCGCGATGGACACGGTGCCTTTGGGGAAACTGTCGGTCTTTTCAAGGCTCTCGACCCGCGCGAGGCGTTTGATCATCACCTCGTTGCGGTCCCATGCGCCTTGGGCGGCCTCGTCCATCTCTGTCACCAGCATCGGCACCTTCAGCCCGGCGGGCACATGCATCTGCTGACGCGCAGAGCGGATGCTTTCGATCAGGCCGATGACCCAGTTCAGCTCCCGGTCGGCTTCTGCGTCCAACAGATCAGCGGTCGTGTAGGTCGGCCAATCGGTCAGGGCCAAGAGCTGCTCGCGCTTGGTGGTGGTCTGCCACAGCTCTTCGGTGATGAAGGGCATGATCGGGTGCAGCAGCACCAGACATTGCTCTAGCACCCAAGCCATCGTGGCGCGGGTCTCGTCGGCCTCGGGCGCATCGTCTTGCAACAGTGGTTTGGACAGCTCCACATACCAGTCGCAGACCTTGCCCCAGACAAAGGCATACAGCGCATTGGCCGCGTCGTTAAAGCGGAAGTTCCCAAGCGCCGCGTCGACCTCTTCACGAATGCGCGCGGTCTCGCCCACGATCCATTTGTTCAGCGTGGCCTGCGGCTGCGGCATCGCGGCGGGCATGCTGTCGAAGACGTTGTTCATCTCGGCAAAGCGGTGGGCGTTCCAGAGTTTAGTGCCGAAGTTGCGATAGCCCGCGATGCGCTGGGTGCTGAGCTTCAGGTCGCGCCCCATCGCCGCCATCGACGTGAGCGTAAAGCGCACCGCGTCCGCGCCAAAATCGTCGATCAACTCCAGCGGGTCGAGCACGTTGCCAAGCGACTTCGACATCTTCTTGCCCTTCTCGTCACGCACCAGCGCGTGGACATAGACGGTGTCGAAGGGCTTTTGATCGACCACGGCGTATTGCATCATCATCATCCGGGCGACCCAGAAGAAGATGATGTCAAAGCCGGTGACCAGCACGGAGGTGGGGAAGTATTTTTCAAGCTCCGATGTCTGCTCTGGCCAGCCCAGCGTGCCGATGGGCCAGAGGCCGGAGGAGAACCATGTGTCGAGTACGTCGGGGTCGCGGCGCAGGGTCTTGCCGGGGGCCATCGCTTGCGCTTCGGCCTCGGTCGGTGCGCAATATTCGTTACCTTCGTCGTCGAACCACACCGGGATCTGATGCCCCCACCACAGTTGACGCGAGATGCACCACGGCTCGATGTTCTCCAGCCAGTGGAAATACACTTTGCGGTCCTGCTCGGGCAGGATTGTGACCTCGCCGGAGCGCACCGCATCAATAGCAGGCTGCACGATCTTATCGGTGGCAACAAACCACTGGTCGGTCAGCATCGGCTCGATCACCACTTTGGAGCGGTCGCCGAAGGGCTGCATGATTTTCTTGGCCTCGACCAGCGGCACAAGGTTCTCTTCCTCAGTGCGCATCTCGCCGCCTTCGCCGGGCTCGACGGGGGCTTTCAGCGCGGCGCGGCCAAGACGGGGATCGGTCACCTCGGTCATCACGGCAAGACCTTCGGCGGTCACGTCCTCGACCACGCGCTTGCGGGCTATGAGGCGGTCCAAGCCGCGGTAGGCGTCCGGCACGAGGTTGATCTCGGTCGCGTCCTCGGGGGCGGGCTCCGATCCATCGGCGATGGCCTGCGCGCGGGCGGCGGCCTGATCGTAGGGCAGGCCATCGGCGCGCATCTGGCCTTGGGTGTCCATCAGGGCATAAAGCGGGATGCCGTTGCGCTTGGCGACGCCGTAGTCGTTGAAGTCATGCGCGCCGGTGATCTTTACGGCACCCGAGCCGAAGTTCTTGTCCGGGTATTCGTCGGTGATGATCGGGATCAGGCGGCGCTGCTCTTTCGGGCCAACGGGAATTTCGCAGAGCTTTCCGACGATTGAGGCGTAACGCTCATCCGATGGATGAACCGCAACCGCGCCGTCGCCGAGCATGGTTTCGGGGCGCGTGGTGGCGATGGAGATATAGTCGCGGGTCTCCTCGAAGAGCGTGTTCCCGTCCTCGTCTTTCTCGACGTAGGTATAGGTCTCGCCCCCGGCCAGCGGGTACTTGAAGTGCCACATGTGGCCGTCGACTTCGGTGCTTTCGACTTCGAGGTCGGAGATCGCGGTCTCGAAATGCGGGTCCCAGTTGACCAGCCGCTTGCCGCGATAGATCAGCCCCTTGTTGTACATATCCACGAAGACTTTGATCACGGCATCGTGAAAATTGCCTTCCTCACCCTCGGGCGCACCGGGCGCGCCGGACATGGTGAAGGCGTTGCGCGACCAGTCGCAGGAGGCGCCCAGACGGCGCAGCTGGTCGATGATCGTGCCACCGGATTTCTGCTTTTGCTCCCAGACCTTGGCGGTGAAGGCCTCACGCCCCAACTTGCGGCGGCCGGGCTGGCCCGTGGCGGCCAACTCACGCTCCACCACCATCTGGGTGGCGATGCCCGCGTGGTCCTGACCGGGCTGCCAGAGGGTGTCAAACCCCTGCATCCGGTGCCAGCGCACCAAAATATCCTGCAGCGTGTTGTTAAACGCATGCCCCATGTGCAGCGAGCCGGTGACATTCGGCGGCGGGATCATCACCGAGAAATGCTCATCCCGTTGTGCGTTCGCGCCCGCTTTGAACGCGCCCTTGGTCTCCCAATCGGCGTAGATGCGGCTTTCGGCCTCAGCGGCGTTGAAGGTCTTTTCGAGTGCCATGGTCAGTGATCCCTTTTGTTGCGCCCCGTTTAGCGGTCTGACGCGGTGAGGGAAAGACCTATGGCAAAGCGGATTTGGGGCGGCAAGCGGCTTAGCCGCGCCGGTCGATCTTGGTGCTGAGGTGGATGAGGCTCTCACTGCCCTTCACGCCGCGCGTCTCGCCAATACGGTCGAGTGTTTCGTCCAACTCCTGCGTGGTCTGCGCCGCGATCTGCACCAGCAGGTCAAAGCGTCCCGAAGTAGTGTGGACGACCTGCACGCCGGGCAGGCTGTGCAACCGGGCCAGCACGGCGGGGCCAGCGCGCAATTCAATATTAACCAGCGCCGTGGCATGAAGAGGCGCGCGGGCTGCCTCGCCCAAGCGCAGGGTATAGCCGGTGATGGCGCCGCTGCGCTCCAACCGTTCAAGCCGGGCCTGAACCGTTGTGCGGGCAAGCCCAAGACTGCGGGCCAGATCAGCGACCGGCAGGCGGGCGTTGGATTGAAGCGCCGCGATCAAAGCGCGGTCTGTATCGTCAAGTTGTGGTATCATGTCGTCACTATGCCGAAAGTTTCCGTCACTTTAGGCGGTTTGACACGATGAATCGACCACAATTCGCGGTTCACTGGAGGAAAGCAAACAAGAGGCCATCATGCAGCACACCGCCCCCCTTTCAGCCACGCCCGCCGCCTATCTGGCGAAACACAGCCCCGACGCGCCGGTGTTGTTCCTCGCTCCTTCGGTGCTGCAAGCCACGGCGCGGCGCTTTCAGGCGGACTTCGACGGGCTCGTAACCTACGCGGTCAAGGCCAATGACCGGCCCGAAGTGCTGTCGAACCTTGTCGCGGCGGGGATTACCACCTTCGATGTGGCCTCTCCGGCAGAAATGGGGGCGGTCCGTGCGGTCTGTCCGCAGGCGGTGCTGCATTACAACAACCCGGTGCGTTCGGCAGCGGAGGTAAAGGCAGGGATCGCGGCGGGCGTCTATAGCTGGTCGATCGACGATATGTCGGAACTGGCCAAGCTGCGCGACGTGCCGCGCAACAATGAGGTGGCGGTGCGTTTCGCGCTGCCGGTGAAGGGCGCGGCCTATGATTTCGGGTCCAAATTCGGCGCGGCCCCTGAGCAGGCGGCGGCGCTGCTGCGCGCGGTGGTAGAGATGGGGTTTACTCCTTCGATGTGTTTCCACCCCGGCACGCAGTGCAATGATCCGCAGGCTTGGGTGCAATATGTCCATGCGGCGGCGGATATCCTGCGTGCGGCGGGTGTCTCTATCAAAAGGATGAATATCGGCGGGGGGTTTGCTGTAGATCGTGGATTTGACGCGCCGGATCACCGGGCGGTCTTTGCCGCGGTGAAGGCGGCACTTGCCGAGAGTTTTGGGACGGATGCGCCCTCGCTGCTTTGCGAGCCGGGGCGCGCGATGGTTGCCGATGCCGCCGTGCTGGCGACCCGTATCAAGGGGATGCGCAACGCCGGGCGGACGGTGTTCTTGAACGACGGTATCTATGGCGGTCTGCCCGATCTGCGCGACATGGGCCTGTCTGGGCTGGTGGATGTGGTCGGCCCTGAGGAGGCGCTGCGCCAAGGGGCGCCGACACCGCGCGTGGTCTTTGGCCCCACTTGCGATTCGTTGGATCGTTTGCCCGACGGCCTGCCACTGCCCGAAGACGCGCAGACGGGGGATTATCTGCTGTTCGGCGGGATGGGGGCTTATTCCATCGCCATGTCCACCGCCTTTAATGGCTATGGGCTGGCGGGCATCACGCTTGTCTCCGACCTTGGGGCTGCGCCCAAACGCAAGGCCGCCTGAGCCTCTGGACACTGGCGGTTCGCCCGCTACTGTTGCGCTGGAATAAGCAGGGCAGCAGGGGCAGCATCAGATGGAAAAGTTCGGGAAAAGCCAGCCGGTCAAACGGGTGGAAGACCACCGTTTCCTGACTGGCGATGGCCGCTATGTCGATGACATCGCCCCCCAGGGGGCACTGCACGGCGTATTCTTCCGCGCGCCGGTGGCGCATGGGGTGATCACTGAATTGGATGTGAGCGATGCCCGCGAAGCAGAGGGCGTGCATCTGGTGCTGACCTGTGCCGATCTGGAAGCGGCGGGGATGAACATCGCCCTGCCGCATACGGTGGTCGACAACCGCGATGGCAGCAAGGGGGCGGCACCGCTGCGCCCGATGTTGGCGAAAGACCGGGTGCGCTATGTNGGAGAGCCGGTCGCCCTNATNGTGGCCGANACCTTGCAACAGGCGCGNGANNCNGCNGAGTTNATCCTATTCGATGCNGATGATCTGCCNGCCAAGATGGACCTGANCCCCGGNGGCGAGACATTGCACNCCGANGCGCCCGACAACCGCGCCTTNGACTGGGGCATGGGNGATGAGNCCAAGGTTGAGGCGGCATTTGCCAAGGCNGCGCGNCGCGTNANGCTNGAGGTNGGCGACAACCGCATCATCGTNAATTCGATGGANCCNCGCGGCTGCTATGCGGAATGGGCCGATNNCCGGTTGCATGTGGCGCTGNNCGGGCAGGGNGTCTGGGCGCATAAGNNCTTNNTNNNCAANGCNTTNGGNCTNNNCGAAGACNNCGTGCGCGTGACAAACCCCGATGTCGGGGGTGGTTTCGGCATGAAGGCGATGACCTACCCAGAATACTTCTGCATCGCTCAAGCTNCGCGGGCGCTGGGCCGCCCGGTGCGTTGGATGTCAGAGCGCACCGAAGCCATGCTNACCGACAACGGCGGGCGCGATCTGGTGTCTTGGGCCGAATTCGCCTTTGACGAAAACCACAAGATCACCGCNTACCGTGTCGACACGCGNTGCAACCTCGGGGCCTATAACAGCCAGTTCGGCCAGCCGATNCAGTCGACGCTGTTCTCTAAGGTTTTGATGGGNGTNTATGACGTGCAAGACACCTATCTGCATGTNGAGGGCTATTACACCAACACCGTGCAGGTCGATGCCTATCGCGGCGCCGGGCGGCCCGAGGCGATCTATGTGNTGGAGCGGTTGATGGACCGCGCNGCCCGNGAGTTGGGCGTCGATCCGTGGGAATTGCGGCGGATCAANTTCATCAANCCGGATCAGTTTCCCTATACCACCGCCACGGGAGAGCTTTACGACGTGGGCGATTTCGCGCGCCTCCTGACCCGGGCGGGAGAGNAGGNNGACCGNGAGGGGTTCGCNGCNCGNCGTACNGCNGACGCCAANCGCGGCCTGCTGCGGGGGCAGGGCTTGTGTTANTATATCGAAAGCATTCTNGGCGATCCTTCCGAAGGGGCCAAAGTGGTCTTTGAGGAGGATGGNNGCGTGACGATNTATGTCGGCACCCAAAGCAACGGGCAGGGGCATGAGACNGTCTATGCGCAGTTCCTGTCGGATCAGACCGGCATNCCGGCNGAGCAAATCCGCGTTGTGCAGGGGGATAGCGACNTGATNAAAAAGGGCGGNGGCACNGGCGGCTCGCGTTCGGTCACCACGCAGAACACGGCGACNTTGGCNACCGTGGCGAAGATAACCGANGTNTTCACNGCGTTTNTGGCTGATGAACTGGGCGTTGCGGNNAGCGATATCACCTTTGACGACGAACGCTTCCGCGCNGANGGGTCNAACGNCANNCCCACNATGNTGGANGTGGCCGAAATGGCCCGCGCCAAGGGCCGGGATGATCTGCTGTCTCACCACGAACGCGCCAGCCTGCCGGGGCGCAGCTATCCCAACGGGGCNCATGTGGCCGAGGTNGTGATCGACCCTGAAACCGGGGTGGTGACCCTCGACCGCTATACGGTNGTCGATGANTTCGGCAATCTGATCAACCCGATGCTGGCCGAGGGGCAGGTNCACGGCGGGGTCGCCCAAGGCATNGGNCAAGCGGTGCAGGANCGGGTGGTCTATGATGAAGACGGGCAGCTTTTGACCGCCACNTTCATGGANTANGCCATGCCCCGCGCCGNCGANCTGCCNATGATCTCTTTNACCTCTGANCCTGTGCCCTCNACCGCCAANGCCATGGGCATGAAGGGCTGTGGTGAGGCTGGNACTGTGGGCGCGCTNGCGGCGGTNTCGAACGCGGTGCANGANGCNCTTTGGGAACGCGGTGTGCGGCAGGCGGATATGCCTTTCACCCCGCATAGGGTCTGGGAGATGCTGCAAGGTGCCGCAATCGCAGCCGAGTAAAAGCCTGTTCCAACNGCTCTTTGGGCGGTTATGGCGACGGCCTGAAAGTGANTTCGGCCCGCGCCGGGGGGCGGTGACCCATGTCATTATTCTGGATGGNACCATGTCCTCGCTCGAACTGGGGCGAGAGACNAACGCNGGCATCGCCTATNGCCTGTGCCGCGAGATGGGCAGNGCNCTGTCGATCTATTACGAACCNGGTCTGCAATGGCGTGATTGGCGCAGCGCGCGCGATGTGATCATGGGGCGCGGGATCAACCGACAGATCCGCCGCGCCTATGGCTANCTCGCCTCNCGCTACCGACCCGGGGACCGGATTTTCNTGATGGGTTATTCGCGTGGGGGCTATGCCGTGCGTTCGCTCGCCGGGGTGATCGACCGTGTGGGCCTTCTGCGTGCCGAGGTCGCGACAGAGCGTAACATCCGCGATGTCTACCGCCATTACGAGGCGCAATCCTTGAGCAAAGCCGGGGCGCTATTTGCCAAGGCCAATTGCCACCCGCAGGTCGAGATTGAGGCGATTGGCGTCTGGGACACGGTGAAATCGCTGGGTCTGAACGCGCCTCTGTTCTGGCGGTTCTCGCAGCCGCTGCACATGTTCCACAACCACGATCTAAGCCGCAATGTGAAGAACGGCTTTCAGGCGCTGGCGCTGAACGAGACCCGTGTCGCCTATGCTCCGGTGCTGTGGACCACGCCAGAGGGCTATGCTGGGCGGCTGGAGCAGGTCTGGTTTCCGGGCACCCACGGCGATGTCGGTGGGCAGTTGGGCGGTGATGAAGCTGCGCGCCCCTTGGCAAATATCCCGCTGGTCTGGCTGTTGTCGCGGATGGAAGACAGCGGTCTGCCGCTGCCCGACGGCTGGACCACACGCTTTGATCAAGACCCCGCTGCGCCCTCCATCGGGCGCTGGCGCGGCTATGGCAAGATGCTGGTGACCCGCCGCCGCCGGGTGGTGGGCGCGGATCCGTCAGAGCGGATACACGAAAGCGTTGATCAGCGCCGCGCAGAGGCCGAGCCACAGCCGGGGCTTCTGGCGCGGATGCAGGGGGTGATCTCTAGCCTCTAGTCGCCCTTGCGGTCCGATGGGTGGTTGATGCCGTCGCTATAGGGCAGCGGCTCCATCTCCCATGGCAACACCCCTTCGATCGCGCCAAGGTTCACGCCGCATTCATCGGGGTTCGAGCGGCGGCGGTGGTGGGTGTAGATGCCGCAGGTCTTACAGAAATAGTGCTGCGCGGTATGCGTGCCCCAAGTGTAGAGCGTAAGGTTCTCGGCTCCTTTCAACACGGTCACCGTCTCGGCCAGTGCCGTCACTGTGGCTGCTGCGCGACGGCGACAGAAGGAACAGGTGCAGCGCGAGGCCGAGGCCAGACCGCGCGGGAACAGCGCTTCGATCACCACAGCCCCACAGTGGCAAGAGGCGCGGCGGGTTTCGGAGGTTTCAGTCATTTGCGTCTCACTTTCGGAATGCGGCTTTCGGCTAGATCATAGTCGGCGGCGGCATGGGGCGGATGGCCGTCGGTCTGTCGCCAAAAGGCAAAACCGCCCCGGCGCAGCCAAAGCGGCAGGGCCAGAACCAGCCCCGCGATGAATCCGCCCGCATGGGCCCAATAGGCCACGCCTCCAGTGCCGGGTGTGGCGCCGATGCCGCCAATGAACTGCATGCCGAACCACAGCCCCAGCATGATCCACGCAGGGATCGCGAAGATGCGGAAAAAGACAATGAAGATGACCAGAATGTCGACTTTCGCCCGTGGGAAAAGCAGAAGATAGCCCCCCATCACCCCGGCAATCGCGCCCGAGGCCCCGACCATGGGCACCCACGAGAGTGGCTCCGTCACGACCTGGCCAAGCCCCGCCGCGATGCCACAAGCAAGGTAAAAAAGCAGATAGCGCCCGTGTCCCATCTCATCTTCGACATTGTCGCCAAAGATCCACAGAAACAGCATGTTACCGGCCAGGTGCATCCAGCCACCATGCAAGAATTGCGAGGTAATGAGGCCGAAATACCCCTCCCCATGGGTCAGCCGCGCGGGCTTCAGGGCGTAGGTGTAATAGAACTCCCCTAAGGCACGCTCGTCCGCCATCAGCGGCAGATAGGACAGGAACACCCCGATGTTCACCGCCATCAGCGCGTAGGTGACATAGGGCGTGCGGCCCGAGGGGTTATGATCGCGGATCGGGAACATGCGGGCCAGCCTTTGCCAAGTCTTGCACCGCGTCAAGCGGCGGAGGGATTAGCGCAGTTAGCTGCGCCCGCCGGGGCATCTGTCAAGCGGTGCCGAGCAAATCCCGCGCAATCCGCTCGAAAATACCCGCGCCGATGGGGATCAGATCATCGGGGAAGTCGTAGTCAGGGTTGTGCAGGGCGGCATAGTCCTCCCCCGGCCCGAGGCAGAGCATCGCCGCCTTGGCGTCGCGTCCGAACAGGCCGAAATCTTCGGAGGCGCGCATCGGCAAGTTTCTTTGCCCGTGCGACACGCCAACTGCGTCCATCGCTGCGGCGGCGATGGCATAGGCTTCGGGGTCATTGATGGAGGCGGCGAAATGGTCGGATTCCGCGAATCCAGCTGTCAGCCCGTGGGTCTCGGCGGCGCGGGCAACTTCGGCGCGCAGGGCCTCTTCGATCTCGGCTAGGGCGTCGTCGCGGGTGCTGCGCAGGGTGGCGTAGAGCACCGCTTCGCCGGGGGCGATGCCAAAGGTTGGCTCGCCCATGCGCAGGTGGGTGAGGGTAACGAGGCGGAAGGTGTCGTCGAGCGCGCCACCCGGGCCGAGTGCCTGCAGTGCGGGGATCAACTCGGCCAGCGCCGGGGCCGGGGAGGTGCCGTCTTCGGGGCTGGCAGCATGGGCGGTCTTGCCGCGGAGGGTCACGGCGACGCCCTTAGAGGCGCAGTTGATCAGGGCGGGGGCCGTATCGACATGGCCGAAGGGGCGGCCCGGTTCGACATGGATGGCAAAGGCATAATCGGCGGCGATCTCGGCATAGGCGGGGTCGTTCACCACCGCCCGCGCGCCGCTGCCGTCTTCCTCGGCGGGTTGGAACATCAGCACGACGCGGCCCTTGGCGACCGACTGTCGCGCGATCATGCGGCCAAGCGCCAGCAGCATGGTCATATGTCCGTCATGCCCGCAGACATGGCTTTTGCCCGGCACTTTCGACACCCATGGGATGTCATGTTCTTCGGGGATCGGCAGGGCGTCTAGCTCAGCGCGAAACAGCACCGTGGGGCCGGGCGTGCCGCTGTCAAAGACCGCTGCAACACCATGCCCGCCCAGACCCGTCAGAATGCGGGTCGGGGCGAGTTTCTTCAATTCCGCCGCGATGGTCCGCGCGGTCTCAATCTCTTCGCCCGAGACCTCGGGATATTGGTGGAGCGCCCTGCGAAACTGCGTCAGGTCTTCGATGTCGCTGTTCGTCAGCATGGCGCTCCTCCGATTTCTGTCTTAGGCCATCATACCCAAGAGCTGTGCATTGCCGCCAGAGGCAGTGGTGTCAACACAGACGTGACGCTCGGCCCTAACACGCGCGGTGTCGGGCAGGCCGCGCAGCAGTGGGATGATTGCGCCGTCCCGGGCCGCAAGTGCTTGGTCGATCTGCCGTGCGGTGGTGTCATCACCCCACCAGAGCACGCCGCCATAGGCTGGGCCGGTGGTCAGCGCATCGGGGTTGATCCGGCCCGAGGCCGTGACCGCGACACCGCCGAGCGCCCGCACGGCCTTGGCCTGCGCGGCCGCTGTTTCTGCCCCCGGTCCCATGCACAAAAGCGCCGGGCGCGGCAGGGTCGAAAGGCGGTTGCTCTCGCCGGTCGGGCCGGGCATCGATTGGGTTTCCAGCACGGTTTTCTGATGCGCGGGCAGGGCGGGGAGCTTGGTCTCTGCGCTGTCCCATGTGCCAGCAGCGTCCTGATGGTCAGGTGCCGAGAAACGCGGCAGGTAGTTCGGCCCGCCTGCCTTTGGCCCGGTGCCCGAAAGCCCTTCGCCGCCAAAGGGTTGGCTGCCTACGATCGCACCGATCTGGTTGCGGTTGACGTAGATGTTGCCCGCCTCGATCCGTTCCGAGACATGCTGCACCCGATCGTCAATGCGCGTGTGCAGACCAAAGGTCAGCCCATAGCCGGTTGCGTTGATCGCGTCGATCACGGCGTCGAGTTCATGGCTTTTGAAGGTCGCCACATGCAGAACGGGGCCGAAGATTTCGCGCTTCATGTCAGCAATGCTGTTCACCCGGAGGATCGCGGGACCGACGAAGGTGCCACCCTCGGGCGCTTTGAGGTCCGCGATGACACGGCCTTCGGCGCGGGCGGCTTCGATATGCTCGACGATCCCTTTGCGCGCGGTGTCGTCGATGACGGGGCCGACATCGGTCGACAGATGCCACGGATCGCCCATGTTCAGCGCCTGCAAGGCGCCCGTGAGCATGCGGATCAGGTCTTCTGCGATGTCCTCTTGCACATAGAGGCAGCGCACCGCAGAGCAGCGTTGGCCGGCCGATTGGAAAGCGCTTTCGACGATGGCCTGTACCGCTTGTTCGGGCAGAGCAGTGCTGTCAACGATCATGGCGTTAAGGCCACCCGTCTCGGCGATCAGCGGGGTGCCGGGGGCGCAGTGTTCGGCCATATTGGCGCGAATGCGCAGGGCGGTGGCGGTGGAGCCGGTGAAGGCCACCCCGTTGATGCGGGCATCGCCGGTCAGCGCCGCGCCCACCTTGCCGCCACCCGGCAGGAGTTGCAGGGCAGAGCGTGGCACGCCCGCTTCATGCAGCACTTCGACGGCGAGTTTGGCGATCAGCGGGGTCTGCTCTGCTGGTTTGGCAAGCACGGCATTGCCAGCCGCCAGCGCCGCTGTGACCTGCCCGCAGAAGATCGCCAGCGGGAAGTTCCACGGAGAGATGCAGGTGAAGATGCCCGCAGGCGGCGTGTTGGTCGCTTGGCCCGCGTAGTAGCGCAGGAAATCTACCGCTTCGCGCAGTTCGGCCACGCAGTCGGGCAGGCCCTTGCCAGCTTCGCGGGCGAGGATGGCGAAGATTTCGCCGTAGCGGTCCTCGAACATATCGGCTGCGCGGAGCAGGGTGGCGCGGCGGGTGTCCAGCGGCGCATCCCAGGCAGCGGCATTGTCGAGCGCCGTGGCGACATCGGCCTCGGAGGCAGGCTGCACCGTGCCGGGGGAAGTGCCGCCGGTCGGGTTGCTGACGGTCTCTTCGGCCTCTGGATTGGCCTCGCCCGCGAGGATCGGCGCGGCGTTCCATGTGGCATCCGCAAAGGGGGCGCGAGCCTCTTCGATGGCTGCAAGGGTCGGGCTATGGGCCAGATCGAAGCCCTTTGCATTGGCGCGTTGAGGCAAGAACACCTCCGGCCCGCGCGGGATCGTCGGGGCGCTGTCTTGCAACTGGTCAAAGGGATCGGCGGCCACGACTTCTGGCGGCACATTCTCATCGACGATCTGGTTCACGAAGCTGGAGTTCGCGCCGTTCTCAAGAAGGCGACGGACCAGATAGGCCAGCAGATCGCGGTGCGCGCCCACGGGGGCGTAGATGCGGCAGCGGGTGCCGTGTTTCTCCATCACAATGTCATGCAGGGTCTCGCCCATGCCGTGAAGGCGCTGGAACTCATAGGCCTCGGGATCGTCGGCCATATGCAGCACGGCGGCGACGGTATGGGCGTTGTGCGTGGCAAACTGCGGGTAGATGCGGTCGGTCATGTTCAGCAGTTTGCGGGCGTTGGCGATATAGCTCACGTCCGTGGCGGCCTTGCGGGTGAAGACCGGGAAGCCGTCGATGCCCTCGACCTGCGCGCGCTTGATCTCGGTGTCCCAATAGGCACCTTTCACCAGACGCACCATGATGCGGCGGTCGTGGCGCGTCGCAATATCATAAAGCGTGTCGATCACCGTGCCCGCGCGGGGGCCATAGGCCTGCACGACCACGCCGAAACCGTCCCATCCGGCCAAGGCAGGCTCGCCCATCACCGTGTCGATCACTTCGAGCGAGAGCGCCAGACGGTCGGCTTCCTCGGCGTCGATGTTCAGGCCCATGCCCGCCGATTTCGCCAGCAGTGCCAGTGCGCGCAAACGCGGCACCAAATCACGCATAACAGCCGCTTCCTGCGCTAATTCATAGCGCGGGTGCAGGGCCGAGAGTTTCACCGAGATGCCGGGGTTCTTGCGGATGTCGTCATGAGTGCAGGCGTCAGCAATGGCCGAGATCGCACGAGAATAGCTGAGGTGATAGCGCTTGGCATCCGCCTCGGTCCGGGCCGCTTCGCCCAGCATGTCATAGCTATAGGTGAAGCCCTTTTTCTCCATCCCCTTGGCGCGTTTCATCGCCGCCTGAATGTCTTCGCCCAGAACGAACTGACGGCCCATCTCGCGCATGGCGCGGCTCACGGCGGTGCGGATCACCGGCTCGCCCAGACGTTTGATCGCGGCGCGCAGGTGGCGCACCGGGCCGGGCTGGTCGTCATCTAGGACACGACCCGTCAGCATCAGCGCCCATGTGGAGGCGTTCACGAGGCTGGAGGTCGAATGGCCCATGTGGCGGCCCCAGTCCGAAGGGGCGATTTTGTCTTCGATCAGCGCGTCGATGGTCTCGGCATCCGGGACCCGCAGCANCGCCTCGGCNAGACACATCAGCGCCACNCCTTCGTCGGTGCTNAGACCGTATTCAGCGAGGAAGACTTCCATCATCCCCGGNGCGGAGGTGCCGCGAATGTCACGNACAAGNCCCGCNGCATCGGCGGTGATCTGGGCGCGATCTTCGGCAGAAAGATTGGCCTGNGCCTTNAGCTCGGTCAGCAGCGCNTCNGGGTCGGCNTAGGTGCGCGCGTCGATGGTTTGGCGAAGGGCGGGGGCGTNATCGAGGGGCATGGCAAGCTCCAGTTGATGTTTGANCCAGAATACCCGATGATCGGCGGGATATTCNACTGAAGGTAATCNANACTTCAGTCGATNAGACTGAACTATGGGGNNATNACATGGCAAATGAACTTTTNGATCTGGACCGGTTCGACAGCGCGATTCTATCGGTGTTNGCCGAGGATGGCCGCATCAGCATCACCGACCTTGCCCGCCGCATCGGCCTNTCGAAATCACCCACCCAAGCGCGCCTGCGCCGGTTNGAGGAAAGCGGCGTGATCCTCGGNTACCGCGCGCTTTTGGATCCGATCCGGNTGGGGCTCGACCATGTGGCCTTTGTCGAGGTCCGGTTGAACGACACGCGCGAGGCGGCACTGCGGGCCTTCAACGTCGCCGTCGCCAAGGTGCCAGAGATNGAACAGGCGCATATGATCGCNAGCCATTTCGACTACCTGATCAAGGTTCGCACNCGGAACATGTCGGAATATCGGCGCTTTCTGGGGGAGGTCATCTCNACCCTGCCGCATGTGGCCAGCACCTCGACCTATGTGGCGATGGAGGCNGTGAAAGAAACCATGCTGGCCGATACGGCNTAAACCGTGGGCCGGGGCATTCCCCCATTTACACCGCCCNCGCGATGCTTATTGTGCGCCCCGATGCGGGCGTGATGGAATGGTAGACATACCAGACTTAAAATCTGTTGGGGCGTAGCCCCGTGTGGGTTCGAGTCCCACCGCCCGCACCACCTTTTTCAAAGACTTAGCTTGCTTGGGCCAGCGTCGCAGGTNCCGCCATCTGCGTGGCGCCGGGGATGAAAACGGTAAAGATCGTGCCTTGGCCAAGNGTGCTNTTGACCGTGATGTCGCCGCCATGTGCAAGCGCCAGTTTCTTGCAGATTGCCAGCCCCAGACCTGTGCCGCCTTCGGCGCGGTCGTCGGCGTCTTCGATCTGGGTGAAGGCTTCGAAAATGCGGTCGAAGTCCTGCGCGGCGATGCCGACGCCATTGTCTTCAACCTCAAAAACGAACCCGCCNGCATGNGGNCGGGCGCGTAGNTGTATGTCGCGCGCCTTGGAGAATTTCAGCGCATTGCCGACGATATGGCCNAGCAGCTGCAGGCTGCGTCGGCGGTCGGCGGTAACGGTGAGCGGGGGGGTGTCGATATGCAGCNTGGCCGTCTTGTCATGCGCCGCCCCATGGTGCTGCTCGACCACTTCCTCCAANAANATGCGCGTATCAAAGGGGGTNTTNTCCAGCGCGAGGTCGTTCAATTCCATATTNGTGTAATCGAGGATGTCGTTGATAATGGTCAGCAATTGCCCGCCCGCGAATTTGATGCGCTGACCGTAGAGTTCCGCCTGATCGCNCATCTTGGTGAAATGCTCTGATGCCGGTTTCTCCTCCGGTTCGAGCTTGGCAAGGTTGTGACGCTTGAGTTCCGACAGGAAGCTGGCGTAGCCGATGACGATGGTCAGCGGGGTGCGCAATTCGTGGCTGAGAACGCTCATAAATTCCGATTTCGCGCGGCTGGCGCTTTCGGCGGCATCGCGGGCCTGACGCAGTTCCTCGACGCTTTCGTTGCGGGTCCGGTTTTCAACCACATAGCTGAAAAGCGCGGCCAGCGCGATGATGGCGGCGGTTCCGGCGATGATCAGCGCGATGAGCCGGTATTCGACAGGATTGGCATAGAGAGGCTGCGCGGCGAGCGGCGTCACCTGAAAGGCGGCCATCCCGGTGAAATGCAATAGGATAATGGCCAAGGCCAAGAGCCCCGTCATCCACAACACGCTGCCCTTTCCACCACGGCCGGCGGCCCCGAGCGCAAGGGTAGCGAGGGTCACCGCAATGATCACAGAGGCGGCCAGATAGCCCATGTCCCATTGGATGGTGCCCTGCACACGGTAGGCGATCATACCAGTGTAATGCATGGCCGAGATTGCCAAGCCGAAGATCGTCCCCCCCAAAANCGTGGCGCGGCGCGATTTTAACAGACCCGCGATGACGACACCCAAGATCGATCCAACGATGGCGATNATCAGGGACAGGAAAGTCAGGGAGAAATGGAAGGTTGCTGGCGCGTCGAGCTGATAGGCGAGGATCGCGATGAAATGGGTGCACCAGATCGTGACCCCGGCGGTCATCGCGGTCAAATAGCACCAGATCATTGCCTGTGCGCGCGGCTGCTCAAGCACNTGNTGATAAAGCCGCGACACCACCCAGCTGCCAAAGATACAAAGCAGCGCCGCCAGCAGCACGAGTCCGAGGTCGTGATCNTGATGAATACTGTGGGCGACCCGGAACATCTTAATCCTATCAAATACTAAGATTTAGTTAATTGCTGGCCNAATAGGGCTAAAATAAGGCCCCCGCAAGTTCACACTGTGCTTCTGTTTTAACCCGCTCTTAAGGGCATGGCGTTAAGTCTCAGCCATGATCGGTATTGCGTCGGGCTGAGGAAAAGGCGGGGGTATGGTAGATTTAAACGAGCGGGTGAAACCATCTAACCCTTTGCGTCAATTTGTTTTTCGGCTGCGGCGCCGCGTTGGGCAGCTGACTGGGCGGGCGCGGCAGCGTCGTGCGTTTGGACGAGGAAGGCAGTGCGAAAACAGGCAGGTTTTCCGCAAGGACTCGGCTGGTTCAGCGGCGCCGCTTACCTTGGGGCAATTCCCGCTTATCTCCATCGTTTTCGCGGCAGAGCGGCACATGTTTAGGCACAACCAAGATGGCGTCGCAGGCGGGGCGGCGCCCAAGGCGCGGCGCTGCGGGGGGCTTTTCCCCACTTTCTGTCACGCGGCGCTGACGGGGGCTGAAGGTGCGCGCATCCTTCCCAACGTCAACGTCGATATGGCTGAGATCGAAGTGGACTTCGCGTCGGACGGGCGCGTGCGCCACGCGAATGAGGCGGCCTGCGGCGTCACCTACGGGCTGGGGGATTGTCTGAACGGGCAGCATATCTACGATCTTTTTGGCCCAAGGATTTGCGATGGGGCTGANATCCGCAAACTTTGGACGCAGGTCCTGCGGGGGCAGTGTCCGCAGGGGCGTTTTCAGATGCACCCGGGAGAGGACACNGCCCGGATCGTCGACGGACAGTTCAGCGCGGCGTGCGGCCCTGATGGGCGGGTTCAAACCATCCGGTTTCGGGGCGTGGAAGCCGCGGCGAACGAAGTGGGACCGGTGCGCGCGTTGGGGAAGGGGGCTTCGCGGCGCGCCATGGGCAGCTAGCCGCGAATGCCCATCAGCGCATAAAGAAACAGCGGCGACTTACGCGGCGCCGCTGATCCGTCGGTTCCTATCAATCCCGCTTGCCGGCGAAGCGTTCGGCCCAGCCTTCGCGGTCCTCATCGCTGATTTTGGCAAAAAGCACCTCGGGCACGTCAAAGCCATGACCGGGGGCTAGTTTGCCCAAGGCCGCTGGCACATTATCGGGCCAAGGCATGTCTTCGACCTTCATCGCCTCGAGCATCGAGGCCGAAGCCGCAGGGATGAATGGGGCCGATAGCACCGCATAGAGCGGGATCAGGTTCAGCGCCAGCCGCACCTGCGCCGCCGCTTTGTCGGGGTCCGTCTTGAAGGTGGTCCAGGGCGCTTGGGCCTGCAGGTATTCGTTGCCTGCCGCCCAGATGCCGCGCAGTTCGGCGGCGGATTTACGGACTTCCATCGCCTCCATCAGCGTCTCGTAACGCGCGACGCGGGCGGTGATGTCTTCGATCAAGGCGTGCTCCGCCGCACCGTATTCCCCGGCCTCCGGCACGGCTTCGCCGAATTTGGAGCGGCAGAATTTGGTGATGCGGCTGACGAAGTTGCCCAGCACGTCTGCCAAATCTTTGTTCACCGAGGCTTGGAAGTTTTCCCATGTAAATTCGGCATCCGAAGTCTCGGGCGCGTGGCTGAGCAGCCACCAGCGCCAATAATCCGCGGGCAGGATCTCCAACGCCTGATCCATNAAGACNCCGCGCCCGCGCGAGGTGGAGAANTGGCCGCCGTCGTAATTCAAGTAGTTGAAGGATTTAATGTAATCCACCANCTTCCACGGCTCGNCCGAGCCCTTGATNGTGGCNGGNAAGCTNAGCGTGTGGAANGGNACNTTGTCCTTGCCCATGAACTGGGTATAGCGCACGTCGTCGGCGCCCTTGTCGGTGCGCCACCAGCTTTCCCANTCNGNNCCTTTGCCCGNATCGACCCATTCNTGCGCGCAGGCGATATATTCGATCGGCGCGTCGAACCAGACNTAGAAGACCTTGCCNTCCATNCCCGGCCANTCCTGATCGCCGCGCTTCACCGGNACGCCCCAGNTCAGGTCGCGGGTGATGCCNCGGTCNTGCAGNCCNTCGCCGTCATGNAGCCATTTCTTGGCGATGGAGGTGGTCAGCACGGGCCAATCGGTCTTGGAATTGATCCANNCGTCCANCTCATCCTTCAGCTTGCTCTGGCGCAGGAACAGATGCTTGGTCTCGCGCATCTCCAGATCGGTCGCGCCTGAAATGGTGGAGCGCGGGTTTATCAGGTCTTCGGGGTCGAGCTGCTTGGTACAGTTGTCACATTGATCGCCGCGCGCGTCCTCAAACCCGCAGTTGGGGCAGGTGCCTTCGACATAGCGGTCGGGCAAGAAGCGGCCATCGGTGGGGGAATAAATCTGGCGCTGCGAGACTTCCTCGATCAGCCCTTGATCCGCCAGCGCGCCCGCGAAATGCTGCGTCAGCTTGCGGTTTTGCGGGCTGGAAGAACGGCCAAAATGGTCGAACGACAGGCCAAAGCCTTCGGCGATGCGGGCCTGTGTTTCATACATCTCGGCGCAGTATTCCTCGACCGGTTTGCCCGCTTTGGCGGCGGCGAGTTCGGCAGGGGTGCCGTGTTCGTCGGTGGCGCAGAGGAACAGAACATCCTGCCCCCGGCCACGCTGGTAGCGCGCATAGAGGTCCGCAGGCAGTTGGCTGCCCACAAGGTTACCCAGATGTTTGATCCCGTTAATATATGGGATGGCGGAGGTGATGAGGTGGCGTGTCATATCAATATTCCCGGTGCTTGGCGCAGCCTTATCGCAAGGGCTGCGCTGTTGCCAGCAAAAGACGGGAATAGTCTAGTCGCGGTCTCGGGTGCGGCCCAAGAGCCGTCCGATGAGGAAGGTGGTGCGCGGGGCATAGACGTAGGGCGTGCGGTCGGTCCGTGTGGGGCGGGCGCGCATCCGGGCAAGGCCAAAGACCACCAGCACCCCATGCGCCGCTGCGATCATCACGAACAACGCCGATGCACCGAAGCCTTCGATCAGCACAGAGGCAAGGTAGGGCGCGCCGATGGCCCCCACGGCGAAAAAGAACATTAAGGCGGCAGACAGTTCGACACGTTCGTCAGAGCTTGCGAAGTCATGGGCATGGGCGGCTGAAACGGAATAGATCGGAAAGGTCGTGGCCCCGAAGAGCCCTGCCGAAAGCATGATCCCCATGGTGCCATAGCCCGCGCCCATCACCGTGACAGCACAGCCCACCATCGCCGCAACCGAGAGCCAAATTAGAACCCAGCGGCGGTCGTATTTATCGGCCAGCATCCCCATCGGATATTGCGCGAGCGCTCCGCCCAGCACGAAGGCGGCGAGGAACCATGCGATCTGTGTGGCGCTAAGCCCCACCTCTTGCCCGTAGATCGGCCCGACCATCCGGAACGACGCGCTAGAGACCGCCGCTACCACAACACCCGCCGCCGCCAAGGGCGAACGGTCAAAGGCGAGGCGCGGGCGCAGCCTTGGTTGGTTGGGCGTCTCGGGTGGGCGGACTTTGGTCAGCGTCAGGGGCAAAAGTGCAGCACAACAGCCGATGGCGAGCAGGTTGTAGGAGACATAGGAGGCTGGGGCGAGCACGCCGACGATCAGCTGCGCGGCGAGCGAACCGCTCATGTCGACCACCCGGTACACCCCCATGGTGCGCCCGCGCGTCTCATTGGTGACCTTGGCCTGCATCCAAGCCTCGATCACCGTATAGCACCCGGCGACGCACATGCCCGACGCCACCCGCATCAGGCCCCATGCGTAAGGATCCACCACCATCATATGCGCCATCAGCCCGATCGATCCGGCGGCGGTGAATGCGGCAAAGGCGCGGCTGTGGCCGACGCTGCCCATCAAACGCGGTGCCCACCAGCAGCCGATGAAAAAGCCCAGAAAATGCGCCGAGCCCAACATACCGATTTCCTGCCGCGAGAAATCAAGCTGTAGGCCTGAAAGCACATCGAGCGGCCCCACGCCCCCGGTGGAGAGTTGCAAAAGGATGACCGAAAAGAAGAGGGCGGCGAAGGATATGAGCAGGCGCATGGGCGCACATTGCGTCCATTGCCCGGCGAGGGGAAGGGAGAATGCAGCCATTTTACGCTTTTGCGGGGGCCTATGGATTGGCGCTTGGCAATTGCCCTTGCGAAGGCCGGGCAGGCGGCTAGGTTGCGGGCAAATCACAAGCGAGGACCAGACGATGAAGATGAACAAGCTCGGCTCAAGCGATATCGAGGTCTCGCATTTCTGTTTGGGATCCATGACTTGGGGCACCCAGAACACCGCCGAGGAAGGCCATGCGCAGATCGACCGCGCGCTCGACGCCGGGATCAACTTCATCGACACGGCCGAGATGTATCCGGTGAACCCGATCAGCGCCGAGACGATTGGCCGGACGGAAGAGATCATTGGCCAGTGGGTCGCCCGCGACAAGCGCCGCGACGAGGTGGTTTTGGCCAGCAAACATTCCGGGGAAGGGATGCAACATGCCCGCGACGGTGCGCCGATTTCGTCCGACACAATCCCCGGTGCCATCGAAGGCTCGCTGAAGCGGTTGCAGACGGATTATATCGACCTGTACCAATTTCACTGGCCCAACCGCGGCAGCTATATGTTCCGCAAGAATTGGACCTTTGACCCCTCGGGTCAGAACCGGGCCGGGACAATCGCCCATATGGAAGACGCCCTTGGCGCGCTGCAGCGCGAGGTTGAGCGTGGCACGATCCGCGCCTTTGGTCTGAGCAACGAAAGCGCATGGGGGCTGACCCAATGGGCCGCCGTGGCCGAGCGCACGGGCGGGCCGTGCCCGATCTCGGTGCAGAACGAATATTCGCTGATGTGCCGTTTGGCCGATACCGATGTCTCTGAGACCTGCGTGAATGAACAGATCGACATGCTGGCCTTTTCGCCGCTCGCCGCCGGGTTGCTGACCGGGAAATATCAGGGCGGAAAAATCCCCGCCGGATCGCGTCTGTCGCTGAACGAAGACCTGGGCGGTCGCGTCACGCCGCGCGCTTTTGAGGCGGTCGCGGCCTATCTTGAAGTGGCCCAGAAACACGGCCTCGACCCCGTGCAAATGGCGCTGGCATGGTGTGCCACGCGGCCCTTCATGGGCTCGGTGATCTTTGGCGCGACGAGCCTTGAGCAGCTTGATGTTGCACTTGGCGGGGCCGACCTGACCCTGAGCGATGAGGTGATGGCCGACCTTGATGCGTCGCATAAATCCCATCCGATGCCTTATTGATGGGCTGTTCAATCCCTTGGGCGCGTCGTGCCGCTGTGCTTTTACTGCTCGGCGCTCTGGCGGCCTGCAACCGCAGCGAACCGCCCCCCGTGCAGACCGGTTTTCGCAATGCCGACGCGCTGATCGGGGCCACCAGCCGCTATGACGCGGCGCGGTTCGGCGGTGATTGGCAGATCCGTGCGGCCTTTCCGGGGGACGCCAATCTGCTCGCAGTGACTTTCGCGCCGCAAGGGCCGACATTGATCGAAACCCGAGAGGCGTGCGATGCCGCCGGGGTTTGCACCGACCGGCGCGACCTCTGGGCGCTGAGCGAAGCGGGTCCGGCACGCTATACCATGCGCGCCGCCGTGGGCGGGGCCGAGCGTGCCTTCTGGGTGCTTTGGGTCGATGAAGGCTTCCGCACCGCCGTCATCGGCAGCCCCGAGGGGGGCTATGGCTGGATCCTCGACCGTCGGGCGACAGGCGGCGAAGACCGGATCACCGCGGCGCAAGAGATTTTGGATTTCAACGGCTACGACCTTAGCGCCTTGCAAATGAGACGCTGACCGCGCTGACGCTGGCGCTGCTGCCCGGCTTCGGCCTATAGGCTTTTATGGACAGTATTTTCGCCCCCGATCTGTGGGTCCTCGTCACCCTTGCCGCCGCCACGTTTCAAACCGGGCGCTTCATGCTGCAAAAGCATTTGGCGACCGATACGCTCTCGGCGGGCGGGGCGACCTTCTCGCGCTTCCTGTATTCCGCGCCATTCGTGGCCGTGCTGCTGCCGCTTTATCTGAGGCTTAGCGGGCAGGGGGTGCCCACGCTTGGTCCGGGGTTCTGGCTTTATGGATTGATGGGCGGCACGGCGCAGATCATGGCGACGGTCTGCGTGGTGCTTTTGTTCAAGCAACGCAACTTTGCCGTGGGCATCACCTTTAAGAAAACCGAGGTGATTCAGACTGTGCTGATGGGCTGGATCGTGTTGGGCGAAGGTGTCTCCGGCGCGGGGTTCGCGGCCATTGCACTTGGGGTTGTTGGCCTGTTGCTTCTATCCGGCGGGGCTGAGGCCAAGGGGCTGCGCCTTGCCGATCTGCGCAACCGTGCGGCCGGGTTGGGGATCGCTTCGGGGTTTCTCTTCGCAATTTCGGCGGTGTGCTATCGGGGCGCGTCATTGGCCGTGGTTTCAGACGATCCGCTGCTGCGTGCGGGCGTGACGCTGGCGGCGGTGGTGCTGATGCAGACGCTGATCATGGCTGTCTGGCTGCGGCTGCGCGAACCGGGGCAGATGCGGCGGGTCTGGGCGGCGCGGCGGGTGGCGGTCTGGATTGGCCTGACCTCGATGGGTGGCTCGCTGTGCTGGTTCATCGCCTTCACCCTGCAAAATGCGGCCTATGTGAAGGCTTTAGGGCAGGTGGAACTGATGCTGAGCATCGCCGCCTCGACCCTGTTTTTCCGCGAAAGGATTTCGCGCCGGGAATGGGCGGGGATGGCCGTGCTGGCGCTGTCGATCCTAGTGCTGGTGCTGGCGACTTAGCCCGTCATCGGGCGGCCATGCAGACGCAGAAACAGGCTCTCTTCGTCGTTGTTTTTGAAAAACGGGACAGAGGCGGGCGGATTGGTATCGCGCGCGCGGGCGGCGACTTCGGCGAGCACAACCTCGGTAATGAAGGGCATGTCAAACGACCGCGCCCGGCTGAGCGGCACCCATTGCAGATGCGAAAGCTCATCACAGGCGGCGTCGAAATTATCGGGGTCGCTGGCAATGTCATCGGCATCTACAAGGAAGAACCGCGCATCGAAACGGCGCGGCCGGCCCGGGGGTGTCAGCGCGCGAAACACGAATTGCAGAGCAGAGGCGTCGGGCAGATGGCCGGTGGCGGCGAAGGTTTTCCAATCGGCGGGCACGTCGCCCTCCCACGTCCCCCTGCGGCCCAGCACCAGCCCGGTTTCCTCCCACAACTCACGGATGGCCGCGACGGCGATGGCATGGGCCAAGGACGGTTCGGCGTCATCGCAAAGCCTGCCGTGACAGAGTGCGTTCACCGGGGCGGCCAGCGGTACGCGCGCGTCGGCTGCGTCCACCGCCCCGCCGGGAAAGACGAATTTATTGGGCATGAACGCTGCTTTGGCCCCCCGCTGCCCCATCAGGATATGCGGGGTCACATGGCGATCACGCAGCACGATCACCGTGGCGGCGTTGCGGATTTTGGTCTTGTCGATGGTCATGCGGCGATGCTCCGGCGGTCAGGGGCCGAAGGGCGGGCCGCGCTAGGTGTCGCCGCCGAAGCCGCCCATCCTTTTGGCCCATTGAAAGCCGATCATGGCCCCCTTCAGTCTGGGCAGAAGGTAGAGGGACAGCGCCGTGCAGCCAACCGCAAAAATGGTGAACAGGGTCAAAGGCTCGGGCCGCCAGACCACAAAGGCGATGTGCAGCCCCGGTGCCAGCAGGTGACCGACGAGCAGAATGGTCAGATAGGCCGGGCCGTCATCGGCGCGGTGGTGGTGGAATTCTTGGCGGCAGACGGCGCAGTCGTCATTCACCTTAAGATAGCCGTGCAACAACTGCCCGCCCCCGCAAGAGGGGCATTTGCCCCGCCAGCCGCGCAGCATGGCGGGCAGGCGGGGCCGCTCTTCGCNGTCTTGGGTCTCTACNGTGTCGGGNGAGAGTTGCTGTGTCTGTGACATGGAAGCGATCCTTTGGTTGNGGGNTAGATGCAACCTGAGGCNTGAAATGAAAAGCCCCGAGGCTGCNGTTGCGGCGCCATGTCGCGCAGGNTGGGGCTGTGGNGCNTTTNTNAGAAAAAGTTCGNAAACCTGCGACGGAAGTTCNGGCGNCANCCGTTTGACCCTGTGATCGCGGCGCAAAAGCGTGAGACGGTCTTTAAAAAACGAGGAGTATCAAGATGACCATTCGTACAAACATGAAGATCGCAGCCCTCAGCGGATTGTTGGCCNTNGGTGCCGTCGCNGCCACCGCGCAGCAAAGCGGGCANGACCGGTTCCAGCAGCTTGACGCTGACGGCAACGGNGAGATCACACAGGCAGAGTTTCAGGCCCATGCCGAGGCGCGTTTTGCCNAGGTTGACGCCGATGGCGACGGTTTCGTGACNGGCGAAGANCTGAAAGCCGCAGGCGATGCGCGCCGNGCCGAGCGTTCGGCCAAGATGCTGGAGCGCTTCGACACCGANGGCAACGGCAGCCTNGANGCCTCTGANNTGGAAGCCATGGGNGACAANCGCGGNGACAANCGNGACGGCAAAAAGGANGGCAAGCGCGGTGACAAAGGCGGCGAGCGCATGATCGAGCGTATGGACNCCAATGACGACGGCAAGCTGTCGATGGAAGAAATGACGCAGCGCCACGACCCCGCNAAGATGTTCGAGCGTCTGGACAAGGACGAGAACGGCAGCATCAGCGCCGAAGAGTTCGAAGCGGCCAAGAAAATGCATGGCAAGCGGCACGGCAAGGGCCACAAGATGGACCATGACAAGCCGCAGCGCGACTAATTGATGCGCCGGGCGCGCTTGATCATGGCGCGCCCGGGCCTTAGCGATGGACGGGATGCAGGATTTGTCCGACGAGCAGCACGATGCGGATGCCGAGTTGTTGCAGCGCTACGCCAGNGGCGATGCGGCAGCGGCGCGGCTGTTGACNGCCCGGCTGGTGCCGCGCATTCACGGCCANGCGCTGCGGGTGCTNGGCGACCGTGCCGAGGCAGAGGATGTGGCCCAAGANGCGATGNTGCGNCTGTGGCGNCANGCGCCAAAGTGGCGCNCAGGNGAGGCCAAGGTNACNACATGGNTNTANCGNGTNGTGGCCAACCTNTGCACNGACCGNCTGCGNCGTNGNGGNGCGNGGGCGNCNGGNCTTGATGACGTGGCCGANCCNGNCGATCCGACNCCNGGNGCNGCACAGANGATGCAGCAGNCNGCCCGTGTGGANGCGCTGCAACAGGCGCTNGCCAGCCTGCCCGACCGGCAGCGTCAGGCGGTGGTGCTGCGCCACATTGACGGTATGGCAAACCCCGAAATTGCCGAAGTCTTGGGCATTGGGGTCGAAGCGGTGGAGAGCCTGACCGCACGGGGCAAACGGGCGTTGGCCGCGCAGCTATCTGCGCAACGGGACGCATTGGGGTTTGAAAATGAANGACTTTGACGACGCATTAAGTGATGGGGCATTGAGTGACGNCGCACTGGAANATTTCTTTGCCGCAGCCCGGGCCAATCCGCCACAGGTCTCTGCCGATCTGCANGCGCGGGTTCTGGCCGATGCCGAAGCGCATNTGCCCAAAGCAGCNCGCCAGCCGTGGCNCCAAGCACTTTGGCANCTTTTGGGCGGTGCGGCGGGGCTAAGCGGTCTTGCCACNGCCGCGGCGGTTGGGGTTTGGGTCGGCGTNGCCCCGCCNGAGGGCATGCCGGATCTCGCCGGGCAATTCGTCTCTGGNACATGGACGGCCGAGACATTGGACACGNGCGAAGCCGATACAGGCACNGAACTGGGTGGTTTTGGCTGGGACATGGAGGAAAGTTGAGATGACACAGGTTCCCACACCACGGCGCANGCGACTGANGCGCTTGGCGCTTGGTCTGTCGCTGGCGCTGAACGTGATGATCCTCGGCGCGCTTGGCGGNGCGATGNGGCGTCATGGCGGGCCNGGGCCGCGCGGCGATGGCGATCTGCCGGGGNTGCGCAGCTATGCTTCGCCCTATGTGCAGGCGCTGCCGCCCGAAGCGCGGCGCGATCTGCACGGCAAGATGCGCAGCAGCGGCAAGGCGCATCACCTCGACCGGGCGGCACGGCGNGCGCTTTATGACGAGATGCTTGCCGCGCTGCGGGCAGAGCCGTTTCAGGCGGATGTGGCCGCGGCGGTGCTCGCCGCNCAAGGAGAGGCTGNGGCCAGTGTTCAAACCGTGGCCCATAACGCATGGCTGGCCGAGGTCAGNGCGATGGATNCNGNCGCCCGCAANGCCTATGCCGACAAGCTGCAAGAGCGGTTGCAAGCCGGGCNCGCCCGCAAAAANGACAAGCGCGAGAGCAAGGCTGAGCGTTAATCGGGCAGNGCGCCCCCGGGCGCGCGGTCTTGCCCTTTGCGGGGCGGCGGGCTAGGCCGAGGGNGAATGAAATCGGCAGGCGGCGGCAGGCGTGCGGCCCCATTGCCCCTCAGAAAGCCCGGCCGATGACCGATACCCCCCANACGATGCACAGCGGCGCGGAAACCGTGCTGGCCNGGGCCAAAGCCTCTCCNGCGCGGCGCGGGGTGGGGCTTTTGTCGCTGGCGGGGCTGGGGCTGTTGCTGATCTATTCCGCGCTNACCCGNTCGCCCGATCCGGGGTGGCAGATCGCGCTGGCGCTGGTGGGGCTGGGNTTCATCGGCATTGCCGAATTGATGCGCCGCTCAACCGCNAGNGGCGTNGAACTCACCAATGAGGCGCTGCGCGATGCCGATGGCCGGGTGATCGTNCGCATNGANGANATNGCCCGCATNGATCAGGGGGCTTTNGCGGTCAAACCCTCNAACGGTTTCCTGCTCAAGACCAACCGCCGCGTGGCGCGGGGCTGGCGCTTGGGCCTGTGGTGGAGCCTTGGCCGCCGTATCGGTGTCGGTGGCATGACCCCGGCCAACGAGACCAAGCTGATCGCCGAGATCATCCGCGCCAAACTGGCCGAGCGTGACGCGGCTTAACCGTCNGACCAGACCGTGCGCGGCGCNTAGCGCGGACGGGTGAAGACGAAGTTATAGATATCGCGGCGCTCCAGCCCGGTTTTGAACAGTGGCTCGAAATCGCGCCATGTCTCGACCAAGGTGACACGTTCGTTGTTGGGCATCACCGGCAGCTTGTCGTGCCAATCGCGCACGTCATCGCTGGTCAGAGGGGTGGGGGTGCCGCGCACCTGCGACCAATCCGTATGGTAGCGGTTGTTGGCCTCATCATACCAAATNGAGCTGACCCGCATGTCNGTTTGCCCTGCGCCACGGGTGAGATATTCGAAAAGTTGCTGCATTCCTTGCAGGTAGTCTGGGTCAATCGCCTGCGTCTCCCGCGAGATGGCATCGCCCACGGTATAGGCCGCCGTCTGGTTGAGGTTNTACATGCGGAAGGTGTCAAAGGTCGAATACATGGCCAGATAGGCCCANAACATCANCGGCAGCATGATCACCGTTTCAACGGCGATCGAGCCGTCTTCGCGCCCTTTGAACCGGGCCAGCAGAGAGATGAGCGNANGCATCAGTTCGGCTCCTGTACGAAGGCCGCGCTGGAGACCATNGAAACACGGCCCGCGCCGTCTTTCTGAAGGGCATAGCCAAGGCCGGTGGTCGGAAAGAAGGGTTTAAACCGGGCGCAGGCGCGCAGCAGCATCAACTGATGCTCCACCCCGAGGGTCCAGCCGCGCACCGGTTTGGGGTCTTCGGAGGTGTCGACGCAATCGGGTGACTGATCGAAANTNGCAAAATTGCGCGGATCCACTTGGATCATCTCAAGNCGCAGGGTGTCGCTGCAGTCTTCCAAGTAGATCGCCGATTCACAGATTTTGTCCTTGATGGTCTGATGCGTCATCGGNGTGTTGGTGTTNAGCCGGANATAGCGCACNGTCATGTCCAAGCCCCGATCAAGGAGCATGTGGCGGATGGCGTAAAAGCTCATTTCGACCGACATAAGCAGACAGCCAAANAGCAGCGGCGACAGGATGGCNAATTCTATCAGCATCGCCGATCCGTCCTCATCGCCGCGAAACCGNCGCCATGCTTTGATGCTGCGTTGTATCATTGCGTCAGCCTCAACTGGTTGATTTGNCGNGCGATGGCCTCAAANGCNCTGACGATCTCGACCCCTTCGACGCGGAAGAAATGGCTGTCGGAAGAGGCGCAGTTTTTCATGACCGANGCGCCNTGGTCGGTCACNTCAAAGCCGATCGACCAGATCACGATGCCCTTGGCCTTNGCCGCGTCGCANATGTTGTCCAGCAGGGCGTCGGCCCGCGAGGCGGTGTATTTGGTGTAATACCAGCGGTATTGCTCGCTTGAGCGGACATTGCGGTTGAGCCACCAATAAAAGGGGTAATCGCTCCAGTGGCGGTAGTGGTCNATGTTGGCATAGACCTGCGGGTTGATCCGGCGGGTGGTCACGTTCACGCCGTCNGTCATCAGGATCACTGTCTTAAGCGTCTCGATATCATCATAGGCCGCCGGGCGATCTTGAAATGCAGCCTCGCCGCCGATGGCCTGNTTGATCGCCCGGAAGGACGGGTCAAGCAGGGCCACGCCCCATTTCATCCCCAGATGGATGGCGGTGTTCGCGCGGGGCTGGAAATTTGAGATNCGGGCCTTCAGCGCGGCGGCGTTCTGCGAAAAGGCGGCCACCTCTTCATAGCTTTGTTTCGGGCAGCCGGGNTTGTAGATGTTGTCATAGCGCCCGGTGTTCTCGCNGTCATAGCCGTTCCAGCTATATCCCGCCTCGAAGTGNTGCATATGNTCATAGCTGCGGGTCTGGCTGATGGCGGTGAGATCAAATTCGCTGTCGTCAAAGTCGACGCAGTGCGAAAAGGAGTGCAGTTGGGTGACGTTCAGCTCATTCATGATGTCCTGCCCGACGTTCACCTGCGCGGTATAGGGCACCACCGAGATTGAGATCAGATCGGCGTTCTCGGGTTTGATCACCGTGTCGATGAANGCATCGCTAGCATCGTGCAGGTTGGCCATCTTGCCGTTCTCCCGCATCGAGCCNGAGATATCGAGCACCATGGAAATCTCGACCTTGCTGACCTTCTCCTCGGCCTGAGATTTGGCGGGCACCCGCAGGCTGTCTTGNCCGAATTTGCTCATGAACATGGTGTTCAGGGTATGGGAGGCATCGACCGTGACGCGGCGGTAGTTNAGCCCTTCTTCGACCGTGACGCTTGAGACATATTCGGCCAGCCCTGCCTTGTCGAAATANTCGCGGGCNACAGCTTCGGGGCTGAGCGTCTGATCAAGGTCAGCTGCCGCCAGNACGGCGCGNTCNGCCACGGCCTGCACCCGAGAGCGTTCACGTTCATGGCGCATCAGGTCCACCCCGACACCGCCCAAAAGGATCATCAAAAGGATCATCAGAATGGCGAAAAGCGTGACCAACCCGTCTTCTTCCCGCGCNAAACGCCGAAGCAGCGCGGGCAGGGGCCGCGGGGAACNTTCCGAACTGTGAGATGTCTTGCGCATCGTCATCAACCTTTCTTCCTGTGGCGTCCTGCGGGCACCAAAGGGAATGGGCGGCATTTGCCTTGCCCTTGTTGTGCTGNGGGAAAGTGTCCAGAGTTTGGCGCATCTGNGGCAATAGACAGCGTTCCNNGCAGGTTTTCATGGAAATGGCCCACCT
>NZSX01000042.1:58346-125998 GCA_002703405.1 Sulfitobacter sp.
TGGCTGATTTCCACCGAACGGGGAGGGCGTGTTTTCCGGCCCTACCCACGGTTGATAAAGTTTTGCAAATCGCGCTGAATTAGGTCGCACCCCGTCATGAGGCGTCCTACGGTGCGGCAGCATGCCCCTAGGGCAGCCAGATGAGTCGCGCCCCGCAACAGAGGTAACGCGGCCAGACAAGAAGAGGAGAGACCGATGAATCCAGCCAATGAGCCGAGTTTCCGCGACAGTGTGGACCTGATGTTCAACCGCGCGGTCGCGCTGATGGATTTGCCACCCGGTCTTGAAGAGAAAATCCGCGTTTGTAACGCCACCTACACGGTGCGTTTCGGCGTCCGCCTNCGGGGCCGNATGCANACTTTCACCGGCTACCGCTCGGTGCATTCGGAACATATGGAGCCNGTNAAGGGCGGCATCCGCTACTCCATGGCCGTGAACCAGAACGAGGTCGANGCGCTGGCNGCGCTGATGACNTANAAATGCGCNNTGGTCGAAGCGCCNTTTGGCGGNTCCAAGGGCGGGCTTTGCATNGANCCGCGCGACTACGACGAGCATGAGCTNGAGNTGATCACCCGGCGTTTNGCCTATGAGCTGATCAANCGCGACATGATNAACCCCGCGCAGAACGTGCCCGCCCCCGACATGGGCACTGGCGAGCGTGAGATGGCGTGGATCGCGGATCANTACAAACGCATGAACACCACCGACATCAACGGTGTCGCCTGTGTCACCGGCAAGCCGATCAACGCAGGCGGCATCCANGGCCGGACCGAGGCGACGGGCCGGGGCGTGCAATATGCNTTGCAAGCCTTCTTCCGTGATCCCGAGGGGCTGANGAAAGCCGGTCTGAGCGGTAAGCTTGAGGGCAAGCGGGTCATCATTCAGGGNCTCGGCAATGTGGGCTATCACGCCGCCAAGTTCCTGAGCGAAGAGGATGGCGCNAAGATCACCGCGATCATCGAACGCGANGGNGCGCTGCACAGCGAAGACGGGCTGAACGTCGAAGCCGTGCACAAGTGGATCGAAAAGCACGGCAGCATCAAAGGCTACGCCGATGCGAAGTTTGAGGAAGATGGCGCCAAGTTTCTGGAAGCAGAATGCGATATCTTGATCCCTGCCGCGCTTGAAGGNGTNATCAANCTCAGCAATGCCGAGCGTATCCAAGCGCCGCTGATCATCGAGGCCGCCAACGGCCCNGTGACCGCCGGGGCGGATGAGGTGCTGCGCAANAAGGGCACGGTNATCGTGCCGGANATGTATGCCAACGCGGGCGGTGTGACGGTCTCNTACTTCGAATGGGTCAAGAACCTNAGCCACATCCGCTTTGGNCGNATGCAGCGCCGCGCCGAGGAATCGCGTCANCAACTGGTGGTGGATGAGCTTGAGCGGNTNAGCGCGGACAAGCAACTGGGTTGGACNCTGAGNCCGAACTTCAANGANAAGTACCTGCGCGGTGCGGGGGAGTTGGAGCTGGTCCGCTCGGGTCTCGATGACACGATGCGCACGGCCTATGAAGCGATGGCCAATGTCTGGCACAGCCGCGACGATGTCGACGATCTGCGCACGGCGGCCTATCTCGTCTCGATCGAAAAGGTCGCGGCGAGCTATCACGCCAAGGGGCTTTGAGGGGGCGTATTTCTCCTTAAGTGAACGAAAAAGGGGCGCAGTGCGCCCCTTTTTGCTGACCGGGCCCACGATGGGGGCAGAGGGCGTTTTCGGTCATTGATACTTGCGCCCCAAGTTGCTTGACTGCGGCAAGACCGGGGGAGGCGAATGATGCGATTTTCAGGACTGCGCGTGTTGCGCGAAGGTTTGACCGGCAATCGCGGTTGGACAGCGCATTGGCGCGATCCAGAGCCGCAGGCGGAATATGACGCGGTGATCATCGGCGGCGGCGGCCATGGGCTGAGCACGGCCTATTACCTCGCCAAAAACTACGGCATGACGAATATCGCGGTGCTCGAGAAAGGCTACCTGGGCGGTGGCAACGTAGGGCGCAACACGACGGTCGTGCGGGGCAATTACTTTCTGCCGGGCAATTCCGAGTTCTACAGCCATTCGCTGAAACTCTGGGAAGGGCTATCGGAGGAATTGAACTACAACGTCATGTTCAGCCAGCGCGGCGTGATCACCCTGTTTCACTCAGACGCGCAGCGCGATGCCTCGGCCCGGCGCGGCAATGTGATGATTAACCAAGGCGACGATGCGGAACTCTTGGGCCGCGACGGCCTGCGCAAACTGCTGCCCTATCTGGATTACGACAATGGCCGTTTTCCCATCCACGGCGGGCTGCTGCACCGGCGCGGCGGCACCGCGCGGCATGATGCGGTGGCATGGGGCTATGCGCGCGGCGCGGACCAGCGCGGTGTTGATTTGATCCAGCAATGCGAGGTCACCGGCATCGACGTCGAGAACGGCAGGGTGCGCGGCGTAAAGACCACGCGTGGGCCGATCCGGGCCAAGAAAGTGGCGATCGTGACAGCCGGGCGCTCGGGCCAAGTCGCTGCCATGGCCGGGATGCGCCTGCCGATCGAGAGCCATGTGTTGCAGGCCTTCGTCTCCGAAGGGCTAAAGCCCGTGATCGGCCATGTGATCAGCTTTGGCATGGGGCATTTCTACATCAGCCAGTCGGACAAGGGCGGGTTGGTCTTTGGCGGCGATCTGGATTTCTACGCCTCCTACGCGCAGCGCGGCAATCTGCCAATGATGGAATATGTCATGGAGGCGGGCATGACCCTGATGCCGATGATCGGCAAGGCCCGCGTGCTGCGCTCTTGGGGGGGGATTATGGACATGACGCCGGATGGCAGCCCGATCATCGACAAGACCGACACCGAGGGTTTGTTCATCGATTGCGGCTGGTGCTACGGCGGCTTCAAAGCGGTGCCGGCCTCGGGCTATGCACTGGCGCATCTGATGGCGACGGGGCAGCACCATGAGACGGCGGCGGGCTTTAGGCTCGACCGGTTCCGCTCGGGCGAAGGTTTGATGGATGAAGAGGCCACCGGGTCTCAGCACAACTTGCATTGAGGGAGGGCAGATATGCGGATTGAATGCCCCATTTGCGGCAGCCGGGACCGGCGAGAGTTTTATTATCGCGGCGATGCCATCGCCTTGGCGCGGCCTACGCCCGAGGCCGGGGATGATGTGTGGGACGCCTACCTCCACCTGCGCGACAACCCGGCAGGGCAGACCCGCGACCTGTGGCAGCATGAGGGTGGTTGCGGCGCGTGGCTCGTCGTCACCCGCGATACGGTGACCCATGCGGTACACGCCGTGGAACTGGCAGCGGATGTGAAAAGGGCCATGAAATGAGGATCGCAGGGCGCGGATTGATTAACCGGGACAAGCCGGTCAGCTTCACCTTCGACGGGCGGCGCTATGATGGCTTTGCGGGCGATACGGTCGCCTCGGCCATGCTGGCGAACGGGCAGCGGCTGATGGGGCGGTCGTTCAAATATCACCGCCCGCGCGGGGTGCTGAGCGCAGGCAGCGAAGAGCCGAACGCGCTGGTGACCACCGGCGTTGGCCCTGCGTCAGAGCCCAACGTTCGCGCCACCATGCAGGAGATTTACGAAGGGCTGGCGGTGCGCAGCCAGAACGCTTGGCCGAGCCTCGATCTCGACCTCATGGCGGTGAACGATTTGGCGTCGCCGTTCCTCGGGGCGGGGTTCTACTACAAGACCTTCATGTGGCCGCGCAAATTCTGGAAGCACGTTTATGAGCCGGTGATCCGCCGTGCCGCGGGGCTCGGGCGGCTGAGCGGTCAGCCCAACGCCGACGCCTATGAGAAAGCCTATGCCTTTTGCGATCTCTTGGTGATCGGTGCAGGACCGGCGGGTCTGATGGCGGCGCTGGTGGCGGCGCGGGAGGGGGCAGATGTGATCCTTGCCGACGAAGACGCGCTGATGGGCGGGCGGCTGAATGCCGAGAACGAGCACGTCGATGGCCAGCCGGGTCATGCCTGGGCGGCGGGCGTGGTGGCGGAACTGGCGGCGATGGACAATGTGCGCCTGATGCCCCGCACGACGGTCACCGGCGCCTATGACAGCGGCATGTTCGGCGCGCTCGAACGGGTCAACCAACACCGTGCGCGTCGAGCCGAAGGTGCGCCGCTGGAATGTTTCTGGCGCATCGCGGCCAAGCAATCCATCCTCGCGGCGGGCGCGTTGGAGCGCCCCGTTGCCTTCGCCAATAACGACCGCCCCGGCATTATGACGGCCGGTGCCGTGCGGGCCTATCTCAACCGCTGGGGCGTGGCACCGGGCAAGCAGGTCGCGGTTTTCGGCAACAACGACGACGCGCATCGCACCGCCCGCGATCTGGCCGCGGCGGGGGTGCATGTCGCCGCGTTGATCGACAGCCGCGAGGGGGTCAGCGTTGTTGGCGCGGATTACCCGGTGCTGAACGGTGCCGTGGTCTGCAACGCTTCGGGCCGCAAAGAATTGGAGTCGGTCACCATTCGCACAGCGAGCGGAGAGCATAAGATACAGGTGGATTGCTTGGCCATGTCGGGCGGCTGGAATCCTTCGGTGCATCTCACGTGCCATATGAACGGGCGACCGACATGGTCACCGGAGATCCACGCCTTTCTGCCCACCCCCGGGGCGGTGCCGGGGATGCATGTGGCGGGGGCCTGCAACGGCACCTTTTCGACCCACGGCTGCTTTGCGGCGGGTGTGGCAGCGGCCGGGGACGCGCTGGAGGCCTTGGGCCGCAAAGCAGAGGCTGTGGACCTGCCGCAGGCCGATGACGCGCCCTACAATCTCAAACCCCTCTGGGCGGTGCTGGGCAAAGGCCGGGCGTGGCTGGATTTTCAGAACGATGTCTGTGTGAAAGACGTGCAGCAGGCGGCGGCAGAGAGCTTCCGCTCGGTTGAGCATATGAAGCGCTACACGACCCAAGGCATGGCCCCCGATCAGGGCAAGAACTCCAACGTGGCGGCGTTGCCGGTGCTGGCGGATGCCACGGGGCGCGGCATTGCCGAGACGGGCACGACCACCTTCCGCCCGCCCTATACTCCGGTTGCGATTGCAGCGATGGGCGCAGGCGGGCAGGGCAAAGGGTTCGCGCCCGAGCGGCTGACCACCAGCCATGCCGCCAGTATTGCCATGGGTGCTCCGATGGTCGAGGCGGGGCTGTGGTACCGCCCCGGCTATTTCCCACGCGGGCAGGAACGCAACTGGCGGCAGTCCTGTGACCGCGAGGTCGGGTTTGTGCGTAAGGCGGTGGGCATCTGCGATGTCTCGACCTTGGGCAAGATTGACATTCAAGGACCGGACGCGGCCAAGTTTCTCGATCTGGTCTATACGAATAAGTTCAGCACCTTGAAGGTTGGCAAAGTGCGCTATGGGCTGATGCTGCGCGAGGATGGCTTCGTCATGGACGATGGCACCTGCGCGCGGTTGGGCGAGTCGCATTTCCTGATGACCACCACCACGGGTGCAGCAGGCGAAGTGATGCGGCATCTGGAATTCGTGACGCAATGCTTGCACCCTGAGTGGCAGGTGCATCTGACCTCGGTTACCGAACATTGGGCGCAGTTTGCCGTGGCAGGGCCGAAGGCGCGCGAATTGCTGAACGGGCTGCTGGAGCAGCCGATCGACAATGACAGTTTCCCCTTCATGGCCTGTGGTGGCGTACGGCTCGGCGGGGAGGAGGCGCGGCTGTTCCGCATCTCCTTCTCGGGCGAACATGCCTATGAGATCGCCGTGCCCGCGCGCTATGGCGCGGCGCTGTTCGACCTGCTGGTCGCACGGGCCGAGGCGCTGGAGGGCGGCGCCTATGGGATGGAGGCGCTCAACGTGCTGCGGTTAGAAAAGGGCCATATCACACACGCGGAGATCGATGGGCGCGCTACGGCGGGCGACATCGGCATGGAGCGCATGGTGTCGGACGCAAAGGACTGTATTGGCAAAACCATGTCGGAACGTCCCGGCCTGCGCGATCCGGGGCGGGGGCAATTGGTGGGGCTACGGCCTGTGGGCGCGGTGAAACAGTTGACCGCAGGGGCGTTTCTGTTCGAAGCCGGGGCCGAGGCGCGCCGCGAGAATGCTCAGGGGCATACGACCTCGGTCGGCTTTTCGCCGGATGTCGGCACCTTTATCGGGCTGGGCTTTGTTACCCGGGGCCGCGCCCGGCATGGGGAGGTGATGCGCATGGTCGATCATCTGCGCGAGATTGAGGCGGAGGTGGAAATTTGCGCTCCGGTCTTTGTGGACCCGGAAGGAGGGCGCGCCCGTGGTTGAATTGAAAGCGCAAACGCCGTTCGGCGAGCTGCTCCCGCTGCACATCGGTGACATGACGGTGGCGGCCCGTGATCTGGGCCAGTTGACCGTACTGGGCGTGTTTGATCGGGCGGGCCTCTCCAAAGCGCTTGAGGCGGCCCATGGGGTTGCACTGCCAGAGCCACTTCAGAGCACCGCTGAGGGCGATGCCCAATGCCTGTGGTTTGGCCAGGAAGAGGCGCTGCTTATCGGGCCTACGCCGGATGAGGCCCTTTCGAAACATGCAGCCCTCGTCGATGTCTCAGACGGATGGGCGGTGGCGGAGCTGCAGGGGGCGGGGGCCGAGGAGGTGTTGGCGCGATTGGCACCGGTGGATCTGCGCGATGCGGCGTTCAAATCCGGCCAGACCCTGCGCAGTCAACTGCGCGATATGCCCGTCTCGATCACCCGCACCGAGACCGGGTTTATGCTGATGGTCTATCGGTCGATGGCCGCCACTTTGGTGCAGGAGTTGCGCCGCGCTATGGAAGCGGTGGCATCGCGGCGCTAGGTTATCCGGCGGGGCCCGAATCCCCGTTTGGCAAACGATGGAGCATAGACATGAACAGAATGATTTTGGCCGCTTTGGCCGCGATGAGCATGGCGGTCTCGGGCCCGGCGCTGGCGGCCTCGAAAAAAGAAGACAGCTGTATGCATCAGGCCGCCGTGGTCGCCGCCGTGCAGCAGGCGCGGCTTGACCGGGTGAAGGAACGCGAAGTGCCCGCCGCCGTGAAGGCCAAGGCAACATGGCCCGAGAGCTTTAACACCGCGATCCCGCTGGTGACCCCTTGGGTCTATGAGATGAAGATGCGCGATGTGAAAAAGAACGATCTTTCCGCTGCATGGAAAGAAATGTGCCTCGCGCAGTAAGCTAACAAACACCACGCCGGGCAGGGGCGCTGCCCGGCGTGGAAGGGCACTTTGCCGCCCGTGGCTGACCTGCCTCCTCTGGACTCTGATCCGCCCCGCCCGGTATATGAAGTCATGAGCCTGCCCCCTGGATTTTTGGAAGAACTGCGTGACCGCGCCAGCCTGTCTCAGGTAGTGGGGCGTAAGGTCATATGGGACAATCGAAAGTCCAATCAGGGCAAGGGCGACATGTGGGCGCCATGCCCTTTCCATCAGGAGAAATCCGCCAGCTTTCACGTCGATGACCGCAAAGGCTTCTACTACTGCTTTGGCTGTCACGCGAAGGGGGACGCGATCTCTTTCGTGCGCGAGACCGAGAATGTGAGCTTCATGGAGGCGGTGGAGATCATCGCCCGGGAAGTCGGCATGCCGGTGCCCAAGCAAGACCCGCGCGCGCAGGCCAAGGCCGACAAACGCACCCAACTGGCCGAGGTGATGGAGCAAGCGGTGCAGTGGTTCCGCCTGCAATTGCGCACCGGGGCTGCGGGTGCGGCGCGGGACTATCTGGCCAAGCGCGGGTTGTCGGAACAGGCGCAGGCGCATTGGGAGATTGGCTTTGCGCCGAACAGTTGGCAGGGGCTTTGGGATGCGCTTAAATCTAAGGGCGTGGCGGATGAGTTGATCCTTGGTGCGGGGCTGGCGAAACCCTCGTCCAAGGGCGGCAAGCCCTATGACACCTTTCGCGGGCGCATCATGTTCCCGATCCGCGATGCGCGGGGGCGGGCGATCGCTTTTGGCGGTCGCGCGATGGACCCCGAGGATAAGGCGAAATACCTCAACTCGCCTGAGACGGAACTCTTCGACAAGGGCCGCAGCCTTTACAACGTGAAAGACGCACGCGCCGCCGCCGGTCGGGGTCAGCCGCTGATCGTCGCCGAAGGCTATATGGATGTGATTGCCCTGCATGGGGCGGGGTTCGAGGGGGCCGTGGCCCCGCTTGGCACCGCGATCACCGAGAACCAGTTGCAGATGCTCTGGCGTATCGCGCCCGAGCCGATCATCACGCTGGATGGCGATGCGGCGGGCCAGCGCGCGGCGCTTCGATTGATCGATCTGGCCCTGCCGCTGTTGGAGGCCGGTCAAAGCCTGCGTTTCGCGGTGATGCCTGAGGGGCAGGACCCCGACGATCTGCTGCGGGCCCAAGGGGCCGGGGCCTTGCAAAAGCTCTTGGACAGCGCCCTGCCCATGGTGCGCCTGCTGTGGCAGCGCGAGACCGAAGGCAAGGTCTTTGACAGCCCCGAACGAAAAGCGGCGTTGGATAAAAGTTTGCGCGAAAAGATTAAACTTATCCGCGATCCGTCGATCCGCAGCCACTATGGGCAAGAGATCAAAGACCTGCGGTGGGACCTGTTCCGCCCGCAAAAACAGCGCCCTGATTTTCGTCCCGTGGGCGGCAGAGGGCCGGGCAAGGGCAAAGGCGGCAAGGGCAGCCCATGGGGTGCACCGCTGGCCCCATTGGCCAGCACCAAAGCCTCGGCCCTTGTGGCGATGAGCGATGAACAGGTGGGCATGCATCTGCGGGAGGCGGTGATCCTCGTGGCCCTCGTCGACTGCCCGCAATTGGTTGAGACATTCGAGACCGGGTTGGAGGCCATGCGCTGCGATGATCCTGACCACGCCCGGCTGCGCGATCTGCTGCTGCGCTTTGGCCATGCAGGTCAAGAGACGCTGCGCGATGAGATTTCCTATTCCCTCGGCTGGGAGACACTTGAAAACATGAAGGGGCAACGCCACGTTGCGATCACGCCCTGCATCCGCAATCCCGGCAATGTCGAAATGACCCGGCTGACCGTGGCGGAGGAACTGGCCAAACTAGACGCTGCCCGCGGGCTGAACGAGGAAATTGCAGAAGCCGTAGAAGACCTAAGCGGCCCGGCAGACGAGGGGGTCACTTGGCGTTTGAGCGAAGCAGCCCGCGCCGCCGACATGGCCCGGCGCAGTGCACAAGAAGACAGCAACGGGGAATTCGACGTTGGCGATAACGGCATGACCATGGACCGCGATGAGCGCAGTGCACTGGATGCGCTGCTTGGAACGATTAAATATGAGAAGTCGAAGGGTCGCGGATGAGGCATCAGCGTGGCCCATTTGCAGGACTTTTTGAAAATGCTGGGCAACGGGTTTAAGAATCACCAATAACCCCGCATGATTCGGAAAACCGAATCGTCTGCGGATGATTCGCGCTGACGCGCTGAAGGAGCATGAGATGGCTGCCAAAGATACGAATGACGACGCAAAGAGCAACGATTCAGAGGCTGGCCACTCGCTCGANATGAGCCAAGCCGCCGTGAAGAAGATGATCGGNGAGGCCCGCGAGAAGGGCTATATCACCTATGATCAGCTNAACACGGTGCTGCCGCCCGATCAGGTNAGCTCGGAACAGATCGAAGACGTGATGTCGATGCTGTCGGAAATGGGCATCAACATCATCGAAGACGAAGAGGCCGAAGAGGAAGAGAACAAAGGCTCGACCGAAGTCACGACCACCGAGTCCAACCGTGATGTGGCGCTGTCGTCTGGCACCTCCGAAAAACTCGACCGCACCGATGACCCGGTCCGCATGTACCTGCGCGAGATGGGCAGCGTTGAGTTGCTTAGCCGTGAGGGCGAGATCGCCATCGCCAAGCGGATCGAGGCGGGCCGCAACACGATGATCGCCGGGCTTTGCGAAAGCCCGCTGACGTTTCAGGCGATTACCATCTGGCGCGACGAACTTCTGTCCGAAGACATTCTGCTGCGCGACGTGATCGACCTTGAGGCGACGTTTGGCACGCAGATGGGCGATGAGGAAGAAACCACGCCGGTCGTTGCCCCTGCCGCCGGGACCGAGACCAAGAGCGAAGACACCAAGCCCGAGTACGACGCCGACGGCAACCCGATCTCATCCGACGACGACGACGATGAGGACGAACAGGCCAACATGAGCCTTGCGGCCATGGAAGCGGCGCTGAAGCCTCAGGTTCTCGAAGCGCTCGACATTATCGCCGACGACTACGAAAAGCTCAGCGCGATGCAGGACAGCCGCATCTCGGCCACGCTGAACGAAGACGGGTCTTTCACCAAAGATCAGGAGGCAATGTACCAAAAGCTGCGGTCCGAGATCGTGCTGTTGGTGAACGAACTGCACCTGCACAACAACCGTATCGAAGCCCTGATCGACCAGCTTTACGGCATCAACCGTCGCATCATGCAGATCGACAGCGCGATGGTAAAGCTCGCCGACCAAGCGCGCATCAACCGCAAGGAGTTCGTCGACAACTACCGTGGCTATGAGCTTGATCCCAACTGGATGGAGCGGATGGCCGAGAAGTCCGGTCGCGGTTGGCAGATGTTTATCGAACGCTCTAGCGACAAGGTCGAAGAATTGCGCGCTGACATGGCGCAGGTCGGTCAGTATGTCGGTCTTGATATCTCTGAATTCCGCCGCATCGTGCAGCAGGTCCAGAAGGGCGAAAAAGAAGCCCGTCAGGCCAAGAAGGAAATGGTCGAAGCGAACCTGCGCCTCGTGATCTCCATTGCCAAGAAGTACACGAACCGCGGCTTGCAATTCCTTGATCTCATTCAGGAAGGTAACATCGGCCTGATGAAGGCCGTGGACAAGTTCGAGTACCGTCGCGGCTATAAATTCTCGACCTACGCCACATGGTGGATCCGTCAGGCGATCACCCGTTCGATCGCGGATCAGGCGCGCACCATCCGTATTCCGGTGCATATGATCGAGACGATCAACAAGCTGGTTCGGACCGGTCGCCAGATGCTGCACGAGATTGGCCGCGAGCCGACGCCCGAAGAACTGGCCGAGAAGCTGCAGATGCCGCTCGAAAAGGTCCGCAAGGTGATGAAAATTGCCAAAGAGCCGATCAGCCTTGAGACGCCCATCGGCGATGAGGAAGACAGCCAACTGGGCGATTTCATTGAGGACAAGAATGCCGTGCTGCCGCTCGACAGCGCCATTCAGGAAAACCTCAAGGAAACCACGACGCGTGTGCTGTCATCGCTCACCCCGCGGGAGGAGCGTGTCCTGCGGATGCGGTTTGGTATCGGCATGAACACCGACCACACGCTCGAAGAAGTCGGTCAGCAGTTCTCGGTCACCCGCGAACGTATTCGCCAGATCGAAGCCAAGGCACTGCGCAAGCTCAAACACCCGAGCCGTTCGCGCAAGCTGCGCAGCTTCCTTGATCAATAAAACGATGCGCGGCCCCGGTGGCCGCGCTTCCTTTTGCGGGGTGGGCCTTTGACCTGCCGCGCGCGCCGCTTACATCANTGGGATATCCCCAGGAGGATCCCATGATGCGCAAAACTCTCCTTACCCTTCTGTGCTTGGTGCTGCCGCTGCAAGCCGCCGCGCAGGCTTATCGGGCCGAGAATTGGTTGGTCGTCGTGCCCCTCACCGCGCGTGATTTTGAGGTGATCGAAGACCACGGTGCAGGCGCGCGTCACGTCTGGTGCGCAGCGGCAGAATTTGCGCAGGATGTTTTGGGCCTGCCGCGCAGTGAGCGGCTTTTCATCAAAACGCCCCGTGGGCCGTCGCTCAGCGGTGTGGGCCGAACCGGCGTTGTTTTCACCACCGATCCCGAGCGGGTGAACGGCGATATCCGGCAGTCCTATTCCGTCACTCTGCGTCGCGCGGGAGAGAACCTGCCCAGCCACCATGCGCGTCAGTTCTGTTCGGACCACCTGATTGAGTTGGAAGATTTCTAGAGCCAAAATCTGACCCAGACCGTTGTCTGCGCGGCACCTCGGGCCTATCCTGCGTGGGATGTTGCGGTGGATCAATCTCATGCGTCTCGTTCTTGCCAGCCTGTTTCTGACCCTCGGCGTCAGCCAAGCCGCTGCCCTTTGCGACGCAGNCAGNACCACGGTTTTGAGCTGTNNGANCGGCAGGGGCACCAAGCAGTTGNATGTCTGTATCACCGGGGATCGCGTNACCTACCGCTTTGGCCCTTNCGCCGCGCCTGACCTGAGGTTGAGCGCNCCGATCAAGGAGGTCGCGCATCAGCCTTGGCCGGGGATTGGNCGCGCCATTTGGGAGAGCACGACCTTTCGCAACGGNGCGTTTTCCTATGAGGTCTACGGCGCATACGACAAGATNGANCNNACCAGCAATGGCGGTGTGACAGTGACCGAGCAGGGCCGCGAGATCGCAGCNCTTGCCTGCGACAGCGGTACGGCGGAACTGGGGCTCTTTGCGCTCAGCGATGCGAAACAGGCNGCGGGCCANTGCTGGGATGCNGACGCGCAAAATTGGGGAGCCTGCTAAGATGCAGACTGTATTTACCGTCGAAACGCGCGGNCNGGCGCTCTACGAATTCACCGATGATGTCGCCCGCTGGCTTGCCGGGCAGGGGGATGGGCTGCTGACGCTCCTTGTGCGGCACACCTCTGCCTCGCTGTTGATCCAAGAGAACGCCGATCCAGACGTGCAGCGCGACCTCTTGGCCTATTTCGCGCGGCTGGTGCCGCCTGCGGATGCGCCGCAAATGGGCTATCTGACGCATCTGTTGGAAGGGGCGGATGACATGCCTGCGCATATCAAAGCCTCGGTTCTGCCCGTCAGCCTCAGCATCCCCGTGGCGCGGGGGCGGATGATGCTGGGGACATGGCAGGGCATCTATCTGTTCGAGCACCGCAATGCCCCTCATCACCGCCAAATCGCGGCGCATTTCCGGCCCGACTGACGCCGGACCGGACAGGGTTCAGCCCGTCGGCATCAGATGGATTTCACGCACCGCCGCCCGCGCAGGTGCTTCGAGGGCATGCATGACGGCATTTGCCACGTCCTCGGGTTGCAGCTTGTCGGGTTTGGCCTCATCGAAAAAGGCNGTATCGACCATGCCGGGGGACACCACCATGCAGCGGCCACCCCATTCGGCCATCTCATCCGCCAGATTGCCCGCGAAACCATGGATGAACCATTTGGTGGCGCTATAAATTGAGCCTTGGATATGGCGCCGACCTGCGGCAGAGCCGGTNACGACATATTGCCCGGTCGTTTTGCGCAGATGCGGCATGGCGGCATGAGCGGTATAGAGCGCGCCCATGATATTGAGGTCTACCATCGCCTTCCAATCCTGCGGATCGCCCTTTTCGGTGCCCGCCGGGCTGGTGCCACGTCCGGCATTTGCGAATGCTGCATCGACCCCGCCAAAGTGATCGGCGAGCTTGTCGAGCGCCTGTTTCTGCGCGTCGTAATCGGTGGCGTCGCCCACCAATACCAGTGCCTGATCGCCAATCTCATCAGCGAGGGCGTTCAGCTTGTCTTCGCTGCGGGCAAAGAGGCCGATGTTCCAGCCCGCTTTGGCTGCGGCACGCGCGGTGGCCGCGCCGATCCCGCTGGAGGCGCCGGTGAGGAAAAGTGTTTTGGTCATAGCATGCTCCGTTTATGTCCTTGGCTGACCAACGCGGGGGCATGGCGTTGGGTCCATGACACATTTTTGAACGCAACATCTAGCTGTGGAAATCTTCTCTACCCAAAACCTCGCGGCTCCCCTATAAGTTTTGACAAGAGGGCCGCGCGCCCCACAAGTGAGGCAGGATGAAGAGGGGGACGGCCCATGCGCTGCCCGTTTTGCGGAAATATCGACACCCAAGTGAAAGACAGCCGCCCGGCCGAGGATCACGTCTCGATCCGGCGCAGACGGTTCTGTCCGGCTTGCGGGGGACGCTTTACCACTTATGAACGGGTGCAACTGCGCGATCTTGTGGTGATCAAAACCTCTGGCAAACGCGAAGACTTTGACCGCGACAAGCTGGAACGCTCGATCCGCATCTCCATGCAAAAACGCCCCATTGATCCCGAACGTATCGATCAGATGATTTCCGGCATCGTGCGCCGATTGGAAAGCATGGGCGAGACCGACATCAGCTCGAAACACATCGGCGAGATCGTGATGGAGGCGCTGGCCCGGATCGACACCGTTGCCTATGTGCGTTTCGCCTCAGTTTACAAGAACTTCCAAGCCGCGGATGATTTCGATAAATTCGTTCAAGAACTGCGGCCCGACGCCCTGCCGGAAGAGTGACCGGCGATCGGGTGAGCGACGCGCGGTTCATGGCGCTGGCGCTGTCCTTGGGGCGGCGCGGGCAGGGCAATGTCTGGCCCAACCCGGCGGTCGGCTGTGTCATCGTGCAAGGCGCTCGGATCGTTGGGCGCGGTTGGACCCAGCCCGGCGGGCGCCCCCATGCAGAGCCGCAGGCGCTGGCGCAGGCGGGCGCTGCGGCGCGCGGGGCGACGGTCTATGTCACGCTTGAGCCCTGTTCCCANCACGGNAANACNNCGCCNTGNGCGCAGGCGCTGATCGACGCAGGCGTGGCCCGCGTGGTGATCGCGACNCANGANGANGANGCGCGGGTNAACGGNCGCGGCATNGCNATGTTGCGGGATGCCGGGATCNAGGTCTCGGTCGGNCTGCACGAAGACGCGGCCCGCGCGGATAACGCNGGTTTCTTNTGCCGNACCGATCTGGGCCGNCCGATGCTGACGCTGAANCTGGCCAATTCNTTTGACGGGCGCATCGCNACNGGCACGGGNGAGAGCCANTGGATCACCGACGCCCCGGCGCGGCGGNTGACCCATGCCATGCGCGCGCGGCACGACGCGGTGATGGTCGGGGCAGGCACCGCGCGCAAGGANGANCCAAGCCTCACGGTGCGCGGTCTTGGCGTNGCCCAGCAACCGGCCCGCGTCGTCGTCTCNCGCAGGCTTGACCTNCCGTTGATGGGGCAATTGGCGCGGACGGCGGCAGAGGTGCCCTTGATCCTCTGCCATGGCACGGATGCTGAGCCGGCTTTGGTGAAAGCGTGGTCCGATCTGGGGGCCACGATGCTGCCCTGTGCCGCGCGCGGGGCGCAGTTGCACCCCAGTGATGTGTTGCGGCAACTGGCGGGCCATGGGCTCACCCGTATCTTCTGCGAGGGCGGCAGCGCCTTGGCCGCGTCCTTGATTGAGGCGGATTTGGTCGACCGGCTGGTGGGCTTCACCGCCGGGTTGGTGATCGGCGCCGAAGGTCTGCCGGGGATCGGAGCGCTCGGCCTTTCGCGACTGGCCGAGGCGCCGCGCTTTGCCTTGCAATCGAGCCAGCAGATTGGGCCGGACCTGCTGCACGTTTGGCGCCGGAACGCGGCCGACTAAACGCTACCGCCGCCAGAGGTGGCTTTGGCTGGCAAAGACCCCTTGGAGTTTTGACAGCAGCCGGTTGCCCAGTCCGGCGCGGGGCAGGGTGCCGGTTGCCAGCCGTTCGACCACGATTTCGACGGGGCAGGGCAGGCCGCTAACCGGGTCGCGGTAACGCGGGTAGTCGATGAGGGCGGCATGGACGAGCCCTTCCAACGTCGGTTGCGCCCGGCGGCGGGGCGGCACGTCGCCTCGGTCTTCAGTCAGCCCCCAGCCTGCATAGAAAGGAGCGCCCAAGGTCACCACCGGCACGCGCCGCAGCAGGGCTTCGAACCCCAAGAGCGAGGTCATGGTCCAAACCGCGTCGACTTGGCCCAGCAGGGCCATCGGGTCGGCGTGGTGGAGGATAAGATCGGCGTCGCCTGCATCGGTCGCACCTTTGCGCAGGCCCGCTTCGACATCGGGGTGGGGTTTGTAGAGGATCACGGCATCCGGGTTGGCGGCACGGGCGGCGGCCAGCAGGGCCGCGTTGCTGCGCACGGTGTCTGTGCCCGTGAGGATCGAAGCGTCATCTTCCACCTGACCGGGCACAAGGATGCGGCGTCCCGTTGGCAGATCGGGCGCGGCGCCGCCAAGGTTGTATTTGCTCAGCCCCGCGCCGGTGAGCCTGTCGATCAGCGCGCGGGCGCGGGCCTGTTGATCGGGGCGCAGCTCGGCGCGTTTTTCGATCCATTTCTCCAGACGGCTTGGCCCTTGGGGGTCGTAGTAGATGCCCAGATCATCGCAGACCATCGAAAGGGGCGGGACCAGTTCGGCCCCCAGCCCGCGTGAGCGCAGAAACCCGTCTTCGACCCGCAACGCACCTTGGGGCGCGGTCTCTGCCTTGCTGGCCCAGACCATGGCGCGGCGGGGCGGTTGCGGCATCTCTGCCGCGCCTTTGCAAAAGCGAAGCGGCGTTGACGCGCCAAAGAATTGCTGTAGCGGGCGGCGCTTCCACAGGCGCATGCCCCATGCGTCCCAACCGGGGTGATCCTCCCGCCACGCACGGGCCTGCGCTGTGAGCGCGGCAAGAGCCGTCTCGAAACTGCCGAGCTGGTCGCGATAGGGATCGTACCACGTCGGATAGAGGATCATCGCCGCCGCAAAGAGTTGCGCGCGGCTAAGGCGGCGCTGGCGGCGTTGGACGGGGAATTCATCCTCCGTCAGCCCCCAGCCCGCGTAGAAAGGCTGGCCAAAGACGCGCGGCTTGTGGCCGGCGAAAATCGCCTCGAATCCCATTTGCGAGGAGACGGTATAGACGCCGACGGCGCCTTCGAACAACGTCCAAGGGCTGATGGGATCGGTCAGCAGGGTGATCCGGTCGTTGGTATCCTCGGGGCGGAAATGCCCCGCGCGATAGCCCCGCACCGTCTCGGGGTGGCTTTTGATGATCACCCGCGCGCCGGGATGCTCTTCTTGCGCGAAGACGAGCATTTCCAGAAACCGTGCGCGATCCGCACCCGAAGCGGTAACCGAAGCGTCGCCACGGGTCTGGTCGATCACCAGCACATAGCCCGGTTCAGGTGCAGGGGTGCCAAGGTCAAAGCCCGCGTATTTGGTAAGATGCGCTTCGGCCATCTGCGCCATGCCGCCCCGCGCGCGGTCCAGTAGGGCGGTGTTGTCCAGCGGATGATGGGCCAGCAGTTCTTCTAGGTCAGAGGGTTGGGCGGGGTCGAAATGCGCGCCCCGGCTGTCGATCAGAAGGCCCAAGGGCGGTTCTCCAGCGCGGCCGGGGTGGAGGGAGCGCAGCCATGCGTCCTCCACACGGATCACTGGCACGCCGCGCTTTGCCGCCACGGCCAGCCCACGGTGCGCGGTGGGGGAGTTGCCCCAGACCGCCACGGCATCATCGGGACCGGGTAGGCCGATGCGCAGGGAATGGCCCGACAGGTGCAGGATGCGCCGCACACGGCGCTGCGTCAGAAATCCGCCGTTATATACGAAAAGCCGCCGGCTCCTTTCGGGACCGGCGGCGGGGTATGGGTCAGCTTCAAAGGCCACCGGGGTGGATCATTCGGAGAGTGAGGTGATGCTGTCCGCCGACCCTGCCGTGCCTGTGATGGCCGAGATCACCTTGCTCCACTGGGTGAAGGGCGCTTCGGTCACATAGATTGTGTCACCGTCGCGGATTACAAAGTCACGGGCCATGAACATGCCGTTGGGTTTGGTCAGATCGGTCACATAGACCAAGCGCTGCGCGCCGGTCAGATCACTGCGGCCCAGCACCTGCTCGGCGACCTCTTCGGGCTCGTTGCGGAAGACGAAGACACCTGTGGGATCAGCAGAGATCGGGCTGAGCCCGCCAACCTGTGCAATGCCTTCTAGCAGCGATAGGTTTTGCGACTCAAAGGGCACGCGGGCTTGACCGCCGGTGGCACCAAGGGCGGTGAAAGAACGTGTGTCTTCCTCGACCAGAATGCGGTCACCGGGGCGCAGCGCGATATCAAGTTCGGGGTGATCATAGAGGTCTTGGAACCAGATTTTGCCCCGCTGCCCGCCGCGGATCACGGTGACCTGCGCGATTTCGGGAATGATGGTCACACCGCCTGCGCGGGCCAGCATGGCGGCCAACGTGCGGGTGGGGCGCTCGATGGGATAGACGCCCTGCGCGCCGATGGAGCCAATCAGCGACACGGTTGAGCCATCGCCTGCCGCGCGGCGCACTTCGACCTGCGGGTCGGGGGTCTGTTCGCCCAATTTNTGGGTGATGATGCGGCGGATGGCCTCGGGCGTGTTGCCCGCAGCGCGGATGCGGCCCGCGTAGGGNATAAAGATAAAGCCNGCGCCNTCNACNTGCACTTCTTCGAGCAGGGTGGCNGGCGCGCCTTCGACGCCCAAAAGCGGGTCATCCACGTTCTCGTAAACGGTGATGCCGAGGATGTCGCCCGGTTGGATCGTGTCAGAGCCGACCCGGCCTGCGTTTTTAAAGCTTTCGGAAAAGCCAAGNGCGGGGGCCACGGCGGTGGCACGGGTGACGCGGTCGTTCACGCTGACGACAAAGGCATCGCCCTCGCGTTGAACGGAGCCTGCATAGATTTGCCGNTTGTTCGGCCCGACCTGTGGCAAACCACAAGATGANATGACGGCCANTGCCGCCAGTGCTGCGACGGGACGCGCCCACCGGAAAGATACGGATTTCACTGCCCGGTCTCCTCGACCTGAAATATCTGCCTCGAAATCGCCAATTGTTTTGGCGTATTACTTTGCAACTTAGCGCAGCCTANCNAAAAAATCTACAGGNCGGAATGGGTTAANTCAGGTGACGACCCGCAACTGTTGCCGAGGGGCCGCGGTGCCCTGTTCCAGCGCGTCATATGGATCGTCGGGCGCNAGCATCATATCGACCACTTGNCGCAGCAATTGCCGCCGCCCCCGCGCGGCNTAGAACCCGCCCGGAACCTGAGANGTTTCAAGGAGATAGCGGCGGTAGTCCTTATAGGCGCGGTTGTCGGGNCGGCTGGCCGNGGCAAAGAANTCCGGCAAAGGCTGGTCCGACACGAANTCTGGCTGGGAATAGACCGCCCGGCCAAANACCTTNAGGGGGATGCCGCGCCAAAGCACCTGTTGCCCGGCGGTGGAGTTCACCGTCACAGCACTGCGCGTGTCGTTCAAAAGCTGNGCCAGCTTGCCGCCGCGNACNAAATGCACCCGGTCNGANACGCCGANGCGCNCGNGCCANCCGTTTGACATCGCGCCGCACGGGNACGCGGCCATCCTCCANCGGATGCGCCTTGATGACGAGGTGGTGGTGCTGCGGCGCGCCCTTGGCAAAGCCTTCGATCACNANCTCTAGGAAATCGGCCATCGTGTCGAAGGGNGAATGCNTNTGGAAAGAGGANTCATGCTCCAGTTGCAGCANCGCCAGATGNTAGGGAAANCCGCCCAGCCGGATTTTTAGCGTCGCCAGCAAACGGTCGGCGGCCAGCACCGGCATCAGCAGCAGGCGCTTGAGGTANAGGCGGAATTCCTTNGTCACCGGCAGGCTGCGGTGGGGTTTGAAATTGCGGTAGTCGCNGTTTCGGAACATCACGAACCAATGGTAAAGCGCGCCGTAAAAGATGTGGTGCCGCATGTCGCCCCAGTGGCCGGGGGGCAGNGGGGCTTCCATGTCNGAGCGNGCCANNGCNGCCTGCATCTGNGGAATGGTCATCTCCATCAGNCGNGAGTTGCCGTTCGACCCGCCGCGCTCATAGGTGACCCAATAGGGCCGCATNTANCCTTCCTCNAANACATGCACGGTGATGCCNCGGCGNTTGGCNTCGGCCACTGCTTCGGCGTGGATGGGGCGTGTNTCGCCGTAAAGCACGATGTCGGTGACCTGCTTTTCGTCCANCAGGGTNGCGAAAANNCTGCGGCCANTCCTCNACCGTGCCGCGATAGGGGATGTAGGTCGACGGATGAAACCAAAAGGCCCGNTCGCCCGCGTTGAANCCCACNCGCCAGACCTCAGCGCCCGCCCGGCGCAGCATCTTGCCCAGACTGTTNAAGAAAGGCCCATGCGGGCCTTGCAGNAACAGGAAGGTGCGGGCNGGGGCNGCGGTCACGGTCATACNGGTCCTAAATCGGCGTGGTTTACCCTTAACCANCATATAATAGGGGCGACAATGTGGCGTCACCCGCTCTTGNCTGTGGCGGTGNNCGGGTTTANCACTGCGCGNAANCNGCAAAGGAGCCTACNCCATGTTCACCGGCATTATCACAGACGTTGGCAGCGTGACCAAGCTGGAGCAGGAAGGCGACCTGCGCGCGCGCATTCAGACCGGCTATGACACCAGTGGCATCGACATGGGCGCGTCAATTGCCAGCGACGGGGTCTGCCTGACGGTCGTGGGGCTGGGCGATGATTGGTACGAGGTGCAGATCAGCGCCGAGACGGTGGCTAAGACCAACCTTGGCCAGCATTGGGCCGAAGGGCGGCGCGTGAATCTTGAGCGCGCGTTGAAGGTGGGCGATGAGTTGGGCGGGCATATCGTCTCGGGCCATGTCGATGGCGTGGCCGAAATTATTGAGATGAAAGATGAGGGCGACAGCACCCGCGTGACGCTTCGCGCGCCAAAGGAGCTTGCGCGCTTCATCGCGCAAAAGGGGTCAGTCGCGTTAAATGGTACATCGCTCACGGTGAATGACGTCGACGGCTGTGATTTCGGCACGAACTTCATTCCGCATACCAAGGAAGTCACCACTTGGGGCGACGCCAAGGTCGGCGATCTGGTCAACCTCGAAATCGACACGCTGGCCCGTTACGTGGCACGCCTGAACGAGATGTGACGCCGCGCCCTTCGGGGCGCGCTCTGGCCAAGCGGCGCGGGTCAGGCTAAGAGCCGGGCAACAGATAGATGGAAAGCAGCCGATGCAATTTGACAAACCCGGACCGGTCGAGACAGGGCTGAGCGATGCGATCTCGCCGATCGAAGACATCATCGAAGACGCGCGCCAAGGCCGTATGTTCATTCTGGTGGACCATGAGGACCGCGAGAACGAAGGCGATCTGGTGATCCCGGCGCAGTTTGCCGATGCCGCCGCGATCAACTTCATGGCGACCCACGGGCGAGGGCTGATCTGCCTGCCGATGACCTCGGCGCGGGTCGATCATCTGGGCTTGCCGATGATGGCGGTGAACAACTCCTCCCGGCATGAGACGGCCTTTACCGTGAGCATCGAAGCGCGCGAAGGCGTGAGCACGGGTATTTCTGCGGCAGACCGTGCGTTGACCGTGGCGGTGGCGATCTCGGAGCAAGCAGGCTCGGCGGATATCGCGACTCCGGGCCATGTCTTCCCACTGCGCGCCCGCGATGGTGGCGTGTTGGTGCGGGCAGGGCATACCGAAGCGGCGGTGGATATTTCGCGGCTTGCCGGGCTGCATCCTTCGGGCGTGATCTGCGAGATCATGAAAGACGATGGCGAAATGGCGCGTCTGCCCGATCTGGTGGAATTCGCCGCCGAACACGGGCTGAAAATCGGCACGATCAGCGATCTGATCACCTATCGCCACAAACACGACAACCTGCTGGTGGAACGTGACAGCCGCACCGTGACCTCGGCCTATGGCGGCGACTGGCAGATGCGGGTATTCTCCGATCAGATCACCGGCACCGACCATGTGGTGCTGACCAAGGGCGATATCTCTACCCCTGAGCCGGTGCTGATCCGGACCCATGCGATCAATGCGCTGGAGGATATCCTCGGCCTCGGCCCCAGCCCGGCGGATGAACTGCCGCGTGCCATGCAGATCATCGCTGAAGAAGGGCGCGGCGCTGTTGTGCTGTTCCGTGATCCCTATCCGCGCCTGCGGCTGGATGCCGAAGATGACGAGCGTCCGCGCACCATCAAACGCACCGGGCTGGGCGCGCAGATCCTGTCGTCCATGGGCCTGCATGAACTGGTCCTGCTGACCGACAATCCCGACACGCGCTATCTGGGCCTTGATGCCTATGCGCTGGAAATTGTGGGCACCCGGCCCATCACCACGGAGTAAGACCATGGCTTCCGCTGAAGAACACACCATCCTGCCGCGCCCCAGCTTTGACGAACCGGTGAAGCTGCTGATCGTCGTCTCGCCCTATTATTCTGACATTGCAAACGGCATGCTGACCGGCGCCAAGGCCGAGCTTGAAGCCGCCGGTGCCACCTATGAGGTTATCGAGATGCCCGGCGCGCTGGAGATCCCCACCGCCATCGGCATCTCCGACCGGGGCAGCAATTTTGACGGCTATGTCGCTTTGGGCTGCGTGATCCGTGGCGAGACAACGCACTACGAGACAGTCTGCAACGACAGCAGCCGCGCCTTGCAACTGCTTGGCCTGCAAGGGCTTTGCATTGGCAATGGCATCCTGACGGTCGAGAATAAGAAACAGGCCGAAGTCCGCGCCGACCCCGAGGGGCAAAACAAAGGTGGCGGGGCGGCGGCTGCGGCCTTGCATCTTATCGCGCTCGCTCGTAAATGGGGCCGCCAGAGCAAGGGCATCGGGTTCAAGCCATTCGGGCAGGACACTTTGATGGCCGGCGACACGGATGGATCAAACCTCGCATGACCAGCAACGCGCTTTCGGGCAATCAGAAACGTAAGATGAAGTCGGCCTCGCGGCTCTATGCCGTGCAGGCGCTGTTCCAGATGGAGCATTCCGCGCAGACGGTTGATGTCGTGCGTCACGAGTTCATCGACCACCGTTTCGGTGCCGTCTATGAGGGCGACGAGATGCAAGAGGGGGATGTCGATCACTTCTCCCGCGTGCTCGAAGATGCGGTGAACTATCAGGCACCGATTGACCAGATGGCCAACCGCGCCATCGTCGCGAAATGGGCCATTGCCCGGATTGACCCGACGCTGCGCGCGCTGTTCCGCGCCGCGGGTGCCGAGCTCCGGCACGACGATACGCCGCCGCGTGTGGTGATCAAGGAATACGTCGACGTGGCCCATTCGTTTTTCCCCGAAGGACGCGAGCCGAGCTTTGTGAACGCCGTGCTCGACCATATGGCCCGCGAGGCGCGTCCCGAGGCCTTTTAAGCACGGGAAAGTGGCCCCGAGGGGCCATTAACCATATCATTATCTTGGGAAAAGTGACGGGAACCGCGCCTGCCGCTGCTGTTTTATATTCCCGAGGACCTGTATGTACAGGTGGGCGCCAGGTAACCGAACCAGGGCTCGGACAGAGCCAGCTCCCTCGGATTTGCTTAAGGCCACTGGAATGTAACGTTCACGAATAGGGCAGAACCCGTCCACCCCGATGTAGGCGGCGCAGGGGGCTGCGGCAAGGGGGCGAAGGTGGATTTCGCAAACTTCTCTTGGCTACTCAGTCTTCGGAAGGAATAAAGCCGTAGCGACGCAACTCTTCCGGCAGCAGCACGTAGATTTCATCGGGCGGGGTGACCAGCGCATGTTGCATCACCAGCGGGTCTACCCCCATGTCATCCAGATAGCGCATTACCTCTCCTTGGCCGCGCTGGATATCCTCCACGGCGACAAAGGCGGGCAGAATCGTGCTTTCGCCAAAGTAATGCTGATGCACCCCGACCGAGGCGCTGTCGGGCACCGTGCGTGCCTCGCCTGCGGCCAGCAGGTAGGGGCAGGCGGAATAGCAGATGTCGCCGTCCCGCAGCGCGGTGTCAAACCCTTCGCGGCGCAGGTAGCGGCCCAGTTCCAGTGCATCGCGGACCGACCCGCCGGGGGAGTTGAGATAGATTTCCTCGGGCGCGGGGGAAAGCTCGGCCAGTTGCTTGGTGATCCGCTCCGCATCGCCTGCTTCGATTGTGCCTTCCAGCAATGCCGCGCGACCACCAGAGACGGGCGTCAGGATCAGCCGGTCGGGCAGGGCGGTATCGGGCATCGGCTGGCCGGGATTTGGCGCGCGTTCGGGGCGAAAGCGGCGGGTCTGGTCGCCGGGGCGGATGGGCTCGGTCAGTTCCGGTGCGCGCGGGCCAAAGCCGGGCAGGCGCAGCCCTTCGCCCAAATCGCCCCAGAACAGCAGCACCGCGAGGCCCAGTTGAAAGATCAGCACGCCGATCAGCACCCGCCCGACGATGGGCGGGCGGCGGGTGCCTTCTAGTTTCTCCGAAGTCTCCTCGCTCATGTGCTTTTTATCGGCGTGACGTGGCCGGGGGCGTCTTCACGCACGCTCTCATCGAGCAAAGGGGCGGCTTCGGCGGTGGGGCGTTTGTGGGCGGGGCTTTCTTGCATCGCCACATCGACATCGCGCACGGCGGCCAGTGCTGCGCGCAGCTCGGCAAGGGTCAGCGTGTCTTCGACCGCGGCCCCCTCGCGACCAGAGCGGATCGCGCCTTGGGTAATGGCGAGGATCATCACCAGCACGGCGGGCAACAGGTCAATCGCAATCGCCCCGGCCCAAGAGGGCACGAAGTTGCGCGCATAGAGGATCACCGCATCGGCGCTGGAGATCGGCGTATAGGTCGTGTCGGCGGCGGGCGGCATGGCCTGCACATCCTGCGCGGCGCGTTCCAATGTCGCTGCGCGCTGCGCCAAAACTTCGAGCACCGAGGTAATCGTTGCGCCCTGCGCGCCGCGCTGTTCTTCGTTGCTGCCGTCCAGTTCCGGCAGCACGACAGAGGCCGCCAAATCCTGCGCCGCGCGTTCAACCAGTGGTGCGACCGAGAGTTGCCGCAAACGGGTTATCAAACCGGCAAGGCGCACGGCCTGTTCGGAAAACTCGACCGAGCGTGCTTGGACCGGGCCGGGCTCCACCGTCAGCGCGCGCATCCGGCTGAGGATTTGGTTGCCCTCTGCAAAGGCGTCATTCACCAGCGGGGTCTGCGTGGCGATCTGCGCCTCTAGGCCCGCCAGTTCCGCCGATTTCTGCCGCAGGACACGGAAGACCGCGCCGCGCCCAGCAAGGCCCGAAAGGCTGCCTGCGGCCTCTTGTTCGCTCAGGTCCTCGAAACTCTGTCTGACCCGTGCCACGTCACGCTCAAGCCCTTGAGCGGAAAGAGCGATTTCATGGGTGCGCTCCAGCGCGCCTTGGTAGTCTTGCACCGTCTCAGCCAGATGCTGTTCCACCGCTGCCGACCCGGCCAGCGCCGCGGCGTTCAGCCAACTCGACATCGCGATGATCGCCACAGAGCCGAGACCCATGGCCCCCAAAAGCCCCATCCGCGCCCGTGTCGTGCGCACAGCAGGGAAGAGCCGCAGCAGATAGGACCAGAAGACGAAGATACCGACCGAAACCGCCACGGAATAGGCGATCGCGGCAAAGGCCGACATGGCGCCATTGTCGTCGAGCAGTGAGGAAACGCCAAGGTAGGTGTAGATGCCCGAGGCCACGGCGAGGACACCAAGCGCCGTGCCAGAGAATGTGTCGAGCCATGTCAAATGGCCCTCTAATTCACGGGCATAGCGCACCCCGCGCGCCTGTGTCTCACTCATCGGTTCGCGTTGTGCCATGGGCCCCCCTCGCTTTGCTTGTTTGAAGATAGGGGGTTGTGGGGGAAATACCAAACTTTCCGGTGTGGGCCCTTGCGAATGTTCACCAAATGTTCATATTTGTCCCTATGATGGAAAACGAGATACGACAGTTCCAACCTGGTCAGCTTCTGGCGCGGGGGGTGATGCGGCATTTGGCCGATCTGGGTTTCGCCTCTGTTGAGGAACTGGTGCCAACGCGCGGCCTGCGGGTGGACGTGATGGCACTTGGCCCGAAGGGGGAGATTTGGATCGTCGAATGTAAATCCTGCCGCGCCGATTTCATGGGTGATGCAAAATGGGAGGGCTATTTGGAATGGGCGGACCGGTTCTTTTGGGCCGTCGACAGTGATTTTCCGGTCGAGCTGCTGCCGGAGGAAAGCGGCCTTATCATCGGTGACGCCTATGGGGCCGAGATTGTGCGAATGAGCGATGAGACCAAGCTTGCGCCCGCCCGGCGCAAGGTGATGGTGCAAAAGTTCGCGACCCATGCCGCCCGGCGCCTGCACCGGCTGCGCGATCCAGATATGGCGCCGAACTGGTCTTGATTGTGGGGCTGAGCGCAGTTTTTGCTTCGAAAGTAGTGCCTTGGCAGAGCGCTGGAAGACCTGTCCCTCAAGGGGGCTTAACGCCCCTTTTTGCCTGCGCGGTTCGCGGCGGCCATGATTTCTTCGGCGATTTCGCGGGCTTCTTCGGGCGTGAAATCCATCGGAATTTCAACGCCGTCCCCTTCGACAAAAAGGCGGACCATGCCTTTGTCGGTCGGGCCGATTTGCAGGTTTGCTTCGATGTCGCGTTCGGTGTCGATGCCCATGGGAGCCTCCGGTTTGGTGGGCTTATCGCTAGCGCGGCGTGGCGGAAAAGGCAAGGGATCTTGCGGTGTTGCGGGGCTGTGGCGACCGGGATTCGGAACGGTGGGGATGCGTGCGGGAAATGCTAACCTTCTATGCGGCACGTGGTGGGCTATGATGCCGTTTTTTGGCACACCTCTGAGCCAAAAGGGCTGAACAAGGCGCGGTGTAAGGGTAGGGGCGCAAGAACCAGTGGTCTGCCACCGAAGTTTCCCCCGGAAAAGGCGATGGTCGGGAAGGCGCGAAAATTCTGCCGAAAACCGACCATTCTTCTGTCCCTGAGGTCTTGCATTCCTCTGCCACGGGCGCTAAATCCGCCCCAGTGCCGCCTTAGCTCAGTTGGTTAGAGCGCTTGATTGTGGAGACAGCACGCCAGGTCAATTCCTAAGCATCGGACCGTTTTGGGGATTTTTGCTAAGCCCTTGAAGTTAAACACTTTTATAATTCCCCAAAATGAAAAATGGTTGCAGTCGACGGCTTTAATACCCCTATAGCGTGCATAATGCTGAGGAGTTTTTTGGGGATTTCCCCATTTCGGCCGGGGAATTTGATTTTTGGGGAACGTTTCTGGGGAATTTATTGGCCGAGTTGCATCCCGCAAAAGAATTGTCATCAAACCAATTTCTGGACAGTGCAGCATTTGTAGAGCCTGCCGTCGAAACGTTAGTTTAAGGTGATAGACAAGGCTTGTACGGCGAAGAGCCAGGCAAGAAATTTTGCATGGGCCGCTCGTCAATTCGGAGAACTTAACGGTATCAAAGCCTGCCGGCATCTGTCTTCATTCGCTACCTACTTCGCTAGTCCTTCGAAAAGAACAAATCTTGAGAGTACTCTCTTTGCACACCTCTACATAGGGGAAGAGGTCGCTGACCTTACGCGCGCCTGTTTAGAGGCTCTGATAGGCGCAATTAGTTATCCTCATGCCTTGAACTGCTAGGTCGATATAGGGGGCGCAAATGCCCTTCTACGGACCAGTCTAAGTACCTGACAGTTGCGGAGCTAGCGAGGCGGCGATGACAGTTGTTCACACCTAAGTACTTAAAGGCTCAGGGACGTACTGAGCTTGGGTTGTGGGCCGCTGGGTGTTTAGTCTGCAGGATAATTGAAAGGAAACTTGCGGGTTGATTGCCGCCCCTAGGGCGCTGTAGCGTGGTTTCAACTTTAAATAGAATTTTAATAGGTGCATTTTGAAAAACTCTCTTCCTGAAAACCATAATCTTAGTGAACGCCTACTAGATTGTCCGATGTTGATGCCAAGGGTTGGAGGCGAAGTAAGCATTACAGATGCTCAGTATGATGCTCTTTCGGCGGGGTTGGGGGATGGTGCTAGTCTTCTCGTCAGTGCGCCGACCTCGACCGGCAAGACTCTCATCGGCTGGTGGGCAGCCGCGTCTGCCTTGGAGCAAGGTAAAAGAGTGGTGTATCTTGTCTCACACCGTGCACTGGCTTCGCAAAAATTTGAAGAGATCCAGAGCCTTTTTCTAAAAAATTGGGTGGGTGATGACACAACCTCAATTGTTTGCGCGACGGGAGATGGGGTCTATGACGCTACCGGGAGAGCTAATAGCGCACCGTTGGCGGCGACTATTCTTGTCGCTACGTATGAGAAGTATCTAGCTTTAGTCTCTGCAGGCGGCCCTCCGCAGAACCTCCGTGATGTCGTATTCGTTTGCGACGAAGTTCAATTGATTGGTGATGGTTCGCGCGGGAAGCATGTAGAGCTACTGCTATCTGTTCTAAAGCGCACAGGTTGGCATCAGTTCATCGGGCTTTCTGCGGTTATGGATGATGACGGCGCCGTCCAATTTTCCAATTGGCTTGATTTGGGCTTGGTTCAAACGGCGACGCGCGAAAAGACAATCAGAATCGAAGCTAGGTGGGCCAACGGCGTTTTGATGGCAACATCGACACCCGAGGGGAACCTCCCGCCTGCCCAAAAACCGCATGTCAGAACGAGAGAGCTGAATGAGATGATCCAGGAGCTTTTGGCTTCGGGCAAATGCCCGGTCATCGTTTTCTGTATGAAAGTTGATGACACCTATGATTACGCTCGAAAATGGGGAAAAGGCCAACCTGAAGCGCAGAATATTCTGCCCCCCATAGATGTAGACCTCGACGCTTCACTTCTCGAACTTATCAATAAGCGATGCGCTTTCCACAATGCTGAAATGGGCGATGACGAGCGTGCTTACGTGGAGAGCCTCTTGGAAAATAACCAAGTCGATGTGGTGTTTGCCACCTCAACCTTAGCGGCGGGCGTCAACTTTCCTTTAGGAAGCGCCATTTTTTCCAAGTGGAAGAGGTGGAACTTTGAGAAGAAGATGCCTGTCCCTATTCGGCGGGATGAGTTCCAGAACATGGCAGGACGCGTCGGTCGAATGGGGCAAGCTGCCGACGAAGGAACAGTCTTAGCCACAGCAGAGACGGCGAATGACCTAAGTGACCTCAGCGAGCTGATGGATTTCAGTAAACAAGCTACGTTAGGGGTCGGGATCACTCCTGAAGACTTCGGTTCCCTTATTATTCAGCTCTTTGCAGGAGGTCTTTGCGCGACAAGAAAGCAGGCATTCGCATTGATGTCATCTACTCTCAGTGCTCAACGCGAAGCAGAGAAGGGTGACGGGAGCGTCGACCACTGGATGCCCCACCTCCACGTGCAGATTGAGCGGCTTATCTCTACACATTGTCTTATTGATGTCGGTACGAAACTAGTTATCACTGAATTTGGTAAGGCAGTCGCTCGAGCTGGGATAAAACCGGAGTCTGCAGAGTTCTTCCTGCAGTACCTCAGTGGAAGCGCCGAAGCATTAGCGCCGCTCCTCCCTACGCCCGAGAATGAAGGGCGTGATAATGACTTACTATTTATCTTTACTCATGGAAGCCTACTAGCACCAGAGTTCGACTCTGTAGGTGGGGCTGCTACGCGTTTCATCCACTGGCGTTTAGGGCACCCGGGGCCGGTTGCCAATCCTACAGCCGAGAGATTGAACGAGTTGCTTTTTGAACGGCCCTGGGTGGCGAATCCACATGCCGCCAATGGTGCTCGGGTGGTTTCGGAATGGGCGTCAGGCGCGGCGCGAGCTGAACTGGAGGAAATTGTTCCTAATATCAGGATGGGTACAATTCATGCGACCGCGCGCGACGTAAGCTGGTTACTTTTCGCCATTTCACAGGTGATATCTTCGGCGTCTTCACCGACTCTCGCCGACGAAGCGAAGCACCCAATCCTCCGTTCGACAAACCCTAACCTGCAGTTGATTCGATCCTTCGCGCGTGTTCTGCGTCGTTACTCCACACGGGTAGCTTTCGGTCTTCCATCGGAGTGCCATTGGTTGCGCGAGCTGGAGCTGAATGGTTTAACTAAGCGTCTCTCTCGAAAGCAAATAGTTAGTTTGCATCAGTATGGGTTGTCACGACCGCATTTGCTCATGGATGGTAGCCCCCAGTATGATGTGGTTCGGCAGGCCGCTGTTCCTAGCCATAACGGGATCAATTATCCAAATCTAATCCGAGACGCCGCGAAGAACTGGAAGGTGGACCAACGTCGGCATTATAGGAAACGCCATGCCAATAAGGCGAAGAAGCACGGATGCGATGGCGAGGTTACGGACCTTTACGAAAAAAGGGGGAAACAATTAGAAGCGGCTATTACGGCAGTTATGAAAGACATATCTGTTGTTTGTAGTGTTTTAGACGATGGAGTTAATCAAGCTTGGCCCGATCTGAAAATTGAGTTCACTTTGAATGGTTTGCCGACTGACGTTGTCGCCGAAGTGAAGTCGAAAGAGAAGGAGACCTCCCTAGTACCATTGAATGACGCTACCGAAGTCCTTTCCGCTTCGGAACTTGCTGGAATGCCCACGCATCACTGCATAACAGTATGTAGTCCAGGGGTTGAGCCGAGTGTACCCACTTCTATTTCTGGCTGTCGGCGGCTCAGCGTGGTTGAGATAGTTGATCTCGCAGAAGCTTACCTCCGTGTGAAGGACGGCAACCTGTCAATACCTGATCTATATAATTGGCTTACGACACCGGGGATTGCATTGACCGAGGATTTACCCTTTAAGAATGCATAGGATCAGCTTAGCCAAGCTTGTTGCTTGGCTAAGTTTAGTGCTTTTTCGGTTCCTCTCCAAATGTACTGCTATCTTCGCTCAGCCCGCAAATCAGTCCAACGGTTTAACTCGTTAATTTCTAGCCCATTCCAGGGCAGGGGTAGCGTGACCTTCTGGTTTCTTTTGCTCCTTCGAAAGGTTGAGCAAACTTTACTTCAGAACAAGAGAGCCTCGTAAGCAGCTCACGCGAGGCTCCCTTCGACCTAAGGTTGTGTGGGGAGCGCTAAGAAGGCAAATTTGAAGAACTCCGAAATGTAGAGGCGCGTCGGTTGCCGCCTAATAGCAGAAGCGCTCCTTACTCCAAGACTTCCATCGGAAAATCGAGGTATTTAGCACCGTCGAAGTGTCGCTGGAACCGTGCATCAGTCCTTGCTTTGAGTTCTAAGTTCATAAGACTGTACGACTTTGGTTTTTTTCCCATCTAATGCATTGACCCTACTGACCCATCGATTTAAGAGGACCGTGTTGCCGGGGTAGCTCAATCGGTTAGAGCGCGTGGTTGTGGTCCACGAGGCAGTAGGTTCGAAACCTACCCCCGGTACCATCAAATTTCATTGATGATTTTCCGCACTTCGGCATGGGTTTCTCCTCCATTTTCTACGTGGCCATACTGGTCCAGAGTAAAGCTTGCGGTCGAATGCCCAAGCACTGCAGACGCGGCATAAATGTGGCCTTTGTTAATGAGCGTGGATGCGTAGTAGTGGCGTAAGCCGTGCATTCCGAATCTTCTGACACCCGCTCTTTCCAGTAAAGGTATCCAAAACTTACGTGCTACGTTGGTGTAAGAGAGTAAGTCACCGTGTTTCGTTGAAAAAACCCAATTCGTGCCTAACCGTCGGTTCGTTGAAGTTACCTTCCACTCTTTGAGCGCGTCAGACAGCTTATCGGGAATTGGTATTTGACGGTAACCATTTGCAGACTTAGGCGGGCGAACCCTTTCTGCCTCCTCTATCCCGGGGATATTGGGAATTATCGTTCTCTGTATATCGATTGTGGTGAAATCACCATTAATGTCCCCCCATTGTAGCCCGAGGGCCTCCCCGATGCGCATCCCGGTCATGCTCAGTACAAGATAGAGGGGCCAGTAGCGTTCATACGCACGACGGACTGTCAAATTGGTCGAGTCGCGACAGGTCTTGGCGCAGGCGTGAACTTTTTCGAACTCCTCCTTGGTAGGGACGCGCGCGCGTTTTTTCTGGTACTCTTCCGCGCGTAGTTTGGCGATCCTGAAGTTCTTCGCAGGGTTTGTTGCGATCACGTCAAACTTATATGCATGGTTCATCGCGATTTTCACCAGTAGTAAGCCAGCGCGTGCCCTGGACCGGCCTAAGTTCAAATTTGGGGAACTTCTGAGTGAAAGCATTTGGCTTATGTAGAGTTCGATCCTAGCGGCATCGATTGAAGTAAGCTTTTCTGAGCCGAAGTAAGGTGCGATATAGCGTTTCACAGTGTTCTTGTATGACGCTATCGTTAATGGACTGAGTGGCTCTTCACCGTTGCGCCCCAATTGGCTAGTGCCGATATAAACCTCGATATAGTTCACAAGCGTTTGATTCGGATTCCTGTGTTGAAGCTCAATTGGCATGACTGCGGCGTTCGCCAGCGTTATCGCCTCTTGCAATGTGTTGGCTGAACAAGAGCGCCTATTCCCATAAGCATCGTAGTAACGTTGTTCGTAGAAAGCCTTACCGTTCTTTCGGACACGGTGGATTGCTTTGCCTGCAAGTTTCAGCCTCATTAGCGATACCTGATGTATTAGAGCGGAGGATTCGCAGATCGCCTAGTAACACGCTCTAACCAACATGTTGGGCGCAGCACCCAAATTAGAGCCTCTTTGGCAACCTATTGTAATGTAAGATAAAATTTTCGGTGTCTGAGCTTAAACATTTAAAAATCCTCTTCTGATTCCTGGGGAATTTATCTAAGCTATTGAAAATAAATGATAAAGTTCATTTATCCACAGAGTGGAGTATTGTGGATCAAGAGGTCCCTGGTTCGAGACCAGGAGGTGGTACCATCCCCCCCACTTTTCGTGCATCGGCCACTCTTTCCAGTGAGACTAGCGCCTTTCCGCGAGGGCTNGCCGCGTAGTGCCGCGCCGGCGTTTCCACGCTAACCNATAGAATCTAANCNTTTTCTGGAACNTTCACCCTCAGCTTTCGTTGNAACCANAGCAATTAACGAAAGAGGAGAGAGACATGAAAACGCTCACAGCCAGCACCCTTGCCCTGACAATCGCAGGCACNGCCGCTTTCGCAGAAGCCCATATGGTCGACCATNCCAACCTCGACAGCGCGGCGATGAACGAGATGCGCGGCGATCTCATCCGCTCGCGGGATATCACAGGCGGNGAGATTTACACCATCAACGAAGCCAGCGACGAATGGAGCCCCAACACGGCATATTCCGANATCGGCACCGACTGGAACGAGATCGGTGAGATCGAAGACATCGTTCTGTCCAAAAATGGCCAAATGGTCGGTATCGTGGCCGAAGTCGGTGGTTTCCTTGATATCGGTGACAAACATGTCATGATTTCNACGCCCGACGTGAACCTCGTGGCCGTCGACGACCAAACCTATGCCTATGTTACCCGTCTGAGCGAAGAAGAACTGGAAGCGCTGCCCGGCGTTGACGAAGGTTTNTGGGACTGATCTGAACGGTTAANTCTTTGCCGAAAGAGTTTTGACCNNGGCGTGGNGCCGTCCACGCCGGGGTTGTNTTGNGANTGGGGTTAGCCCAGCTTCATCACGATGCAGGTGGTTGAGCCGGTGGCATAGAGTTTGCCATCCTNAACCCCGCGTATCTCCCCATGCGCCACGCCGGTGGAGCGGCCCACGTGATCGGTCACCCCGATGCAGTCGATCTCCATCCCNAANGGCAGGCCGCGTAGGATATTAATCTTGTATTCCAAAGTGGTNTANACNGANCCGCGCGGNACTTTCGTCATCACNGCGCAGGCCATCGCCGAATCGAGCAGCGTGCCGTACCAGCCGCCATGCACCGTGCCCATCGGNTTGGTCATGGCGAAGCTCGGCGCGCCGCGAAANANNATGCGNCCNTCTTCGACCGAATGCAGCGCATAGCCCATGGTTTGGCCGATGGGCGGNCCNGGGTTGGTGCCGTCGAGGATGGCCTGCATGAACTCCAGCCCCGACAGTTTCAGGGCCTCGGATTGGGACAAAAGGTCAGCAGGGCTTTGGGCGATGCGGGGCATNGTCTTCTCCGGCAGATGAATTTTGCCGGAGGATACGCCCGAGGGGGGCAGGGGCAAGCCCCTGCGCCCGAGGTGCCAAGTTTACGCGACGTCCGACAGATCAACCTGCGGNGTCACACCGATGGCGCGGCAAACATCGCGGGTCAGTTCGGCGCGGTTGAGCGTGTAGAAATGCAGTGCGTCCACGCCCTCGTCGATCAATTCGCTGCACAGTTCGGTGCACATGGCTTGNGCCAGCAGGTCATGACGGTCATCGCGGATCGCCGCTTCATAGGCTTGGTCGACCCATTCCGGGATGGGCGTGCCACATTTGACGGCGAATTTGCGNGCNGAGGTCCAGTTGACCACTGGCAGGATNCCNGGCGTGATCGGCTTGTCGATGCCCGCTTTGACGCAGGCGTCGCGGAAGCGCAGAAAGGTATCGGCTTCAAAGAAGAACTGGGTCAACGCCTCGTCCGCGCCCGCGTCGAACTTNCGTTTCAGCCAATCGATATTGGCNTGCTGGTCGGCCGCTTCGGGGTGCGGGTCGGGGTAGGCNCCCACNCGGATGGTGAATTTGCCGGTTTTCGCCAGNGCCTCGATCAGCTCACAGCTATCGGCAAAACCTTCGGGATGCGGNNCGAANTTGTCGGTGCCCGCCTGCGGATCGCCGCGCAGGGCGACGATGTCTTTGATGCCCGCTTCGGCGAATTTATCGGCGACTTCCATNGTTTCCGCGCGGCTGGCCCCCACGCAGGTCAGGTGCCCGGCGACNGGCAGNCCGGAGGTACGGTGCAGCACATGGGCCGAATCATGGGTCAGATCCCGGGTCGTGCCGCCCGCGCCATAGGTGACCGAGAANAAACGCGGCGCCAGNGGGGCCAGCGCCTGAGCTGCATCCCACAGTTTGAACGCCGCGCCGACGGTGCGGGGCGGGAAGACTTCGAAGGAAACGGCAGGCGTGGTCATTGAGAGATCCTTTTGGCGGTTTCACGTCTTGTCTCACATCTAGCCTTGTGAGACAAACTCATAACATTCATCTTGAACATGAGTAATGCCTCACATGCACATTGAGTTCCGTCACCTGCGCACAATCAAGGCCATTCACGAGGCNGGCGGGCTGGCCCGCGCGGCGGATCAGATGAATATCACGCAATCGGCGTTAAGTCATCAGGTGAAGGGNTTGGAGGATCAGGCCGGNGTTGAGNTGTTTGTNCGGCGCTCAAAACCGTTGAAGCTATCGCCCGCCGGGCAGAGGCTCTTNAAGCTGGCGCAGCAGGTCTTGCCACAGGTCGAAGCCTTGCAAGATGAATTCTCGGGGNTNCGGGCAGGCAGCACGGGGCGGATGCATATNGCCATTGAATGNCACGCNTGTTTCGAGTGGCTTTTCCCGGTGTTGGANCAGTTCCGGCGGCATTGGCAGGATGTNGATGTNGATATCCGCCCNGGTCTGGCNTTTGACGCGCTGCCCGCTCTGCTGCGCGAAGAGGTTGATCTGGTGGTGTCATCGGATCCCGAAGAACTGCCGGGGGTCGAGTTTGTCGAACTCTTTGATTACAATCCGGTTTTNGTGGCNTCGCAAAGNCACCNTNTGGCCGATAAACCCTTTGTCGAGGCGGCTGATTTTCGNGGTGAGACGCTTATTACCTATCCGGTGGAACGGACGCGACTGGATGTGTTCAGCCAGTTGTTGATCCCTNCTAAGGTCGAGCCTGCNGCGATCCGNCAGGTNGANCTNACGGCGGTGATCTTGNTGCTGGTGGCGTCCAATCGCGGGGTGTCGGTCCTGCCGGACTGGGTGGTGCGCGAGGTGAAATATTCGTCGGATTACGTCACGCGGCCTTTNACGGCGCAGGGTATAACGCGGCGGCTTTATGCGGCGGTGCGCAAGGATGATCTGGGCAAACCGTTTATGGATGAGTTGNTGAANCTGGCCGGGCAGGAGGCGCGGAAGTTGCAGCGGGCCTGAGGGNTGCTGAGGGGCAGCGCCTTGCCTCATCAAATCGCCTACCCGGGGAACGGGCAGGCGATGGCCCGGCGCCTGCGNCTTGTTTCCGGGCCAAAGNNANGCGCAAGGCTTACTTTACCTTAACGATTGCCTTGCCAGTGTTGCCGCCATTCAGCATGTCGATGAANGCCTGCGGCGCATTCTCTAGCCCCTCGGTGATGTCCTCTTTCACCTTTACACGTCCATCCGCGACCATCGGGGCCACCTCGCGGTGGAACTCGGGCATGCGGTTCCAGTGGTTCGAGATGATGAAGCCGCGCACGGTGAGGAAATTCACCAAAANTGTCCGCCACAGCCGCGGCGCGGTGAGGCCAGCGCCNTCNGCGTCGGCACCAAGCCCGCCTGCGTTATACCACGCGATCATGCCGCANAGCGGGATACGGCCATGCGGGTTCATCAGCGGCAGTACCGCATCNAGCACTTTGCCNCCGACGTTTTCGTAATANATATCAANNCCATCCGGCGCGGCCTCTTTCANCGCGGCGCGCAGGGATTTGGCGTCGTCATAGGCGCGGTGNTCAAGACAGANGTCAAAGCCGAAGTCGCGCGTGGCGATCTTACATTTCTCGGCCCCGCCNGCGATGCCGACGGTGCGCAGCCCTTTGGCCTTGGCCAACTGNCCCACCATCGACCCGACAGGCCCCGTGGCGGCCGCGACGANAAGCGTCTCNCCCTCTTTCGGCTGGCCNATTTCGTTNAGNCCGTACCANCCNGTCANNCCNGGCATCCCCAGCACNCCAAGCGAGGCGGTGATCGGCACGNCNTCNGCNTCGACCTTTTGGCACTGNTTNGCCGGGGCAACGCCNTGGGTNGCCCANCCAAAGGCGCCAAANGCAAAATCGCCNANNTTAANGCTCGGATCATTGGANGCGANCACCTTNCCNACGCTGCCGCCNTCCATNAGCCCNCCNATNGGCACCGGCTNCGCATANGATTTCGCNTCNTCCATNCGGCCCCGCATATAGGGNTCNAGCGACATGTANTGCACTTCGACCAANATTTCNCCGTNNCCNGGCTGGGGCANATNCGCNNTNTCNAGGCGGAAGTTCTCAGGNGTNGGNGCGCCGTCNGGGCGGCTGGCNAGGACGATTTTTTGCATCTGGTCGGACATGGGNTTTCCTTCGNGCTGATTGCTNNGGGTCCAAGGTGTCACCTTGTGNTTNNAAAACAACCCGCACGCTGCGTAAGAATGCCCCNGNGGCNTAGNTTTCTGCCCCCTTGGCAATTGCGCNCTTGCGCCCTATACGTCCCGCCTTATCCATCAAAGGGCGCGAACAATGATCGGCAGTGCGAATCTTAACATCATGATCAAAGCGGCACGCAAAGCGGGGCGTGCATTGGTCAAGGATTTCCGCGAGGTCGAGAACCTTCAGGTCTCGGTCAAAGGNGCGGGNGATTTCGTGANCAANGCCGACATTGGCGCNGAGAAGATTATCAAAGACGACCTGATGGGCGCGCGCCCNACCTACGGCTGGCTGGCCGAAGAGGGNGGCGAGGAAGAGGGCCAAGACCCCACNCGCCGNTGGATNGTNGACCCGCTGGATGGCACNACNAANTTCTTGCACGGTNTGCCGCATTGGGCCGTCTCCATCGCGTTGGAGCATAAGGGNGANATCGTNGCNGGNGTGGTTTTCGACCCTGCCAAGGATGAGATGTTCTTTGCAGAAAAAGGCACTGGCGCTTGGATGAACGAAAGCCGCCTGCGCGTGTCGGGCCGTCACCGCATGATTGAATCGATCTTTGCCACGGGCTTGCCTTTCGGTGGCCGTGCCGATCTTCCCGAAACGCTGAAGGATCTGGGCCGTCTTCTGCCCGTTTGCGCCGGTGTGCGCCGCTGGGGTGCGGCTTCGCTTGATCTGGCTTACGTCGCTTCGGGCCGCTACGATGGGTTTTGGGAACGTCGTTTGAAGCCGTGGGACGTGGCCGCAGGCATGTTGATCGTCAAAGAGGCCGGTGGCCTTGTCGAGGCGATCCGTCCTGAGCGNAATATCCTGCAGCACGGCGAGATTATCTGCTCGAACGAGCCGATCTATTCGACCTTCGCCAAAACGATCCGCGGCTGATTATTCGATCGCTACCGTCTGGCGCAATTCGCCGGTCAACTGGTCAAAGATCAGGATCTCATCCGCATCCGTCACCACCGCATACCAGCCGCGCCCTTGCGTAAATGCCTGGGCGCTGCTGCCATCGGGCAGGGTGATGCTGCGCGGCATGGTCGGGCCTTGATCGCTCAGACGGGTGACAAGCACGAAGATCAGCACTAGAACCCCGCCAATCATCACGACGGTCAAGACCGTCACCATCCGCCGCAGAAACCGCAGGTTCGCCGGTTCATCAGGGTTGTCCGTGTCCATGTCTCACCGCCGCATTGATTTCATTCTGGGCGATAGCCCGCCCGCCCGTCTTGATAAGGCGCTGGCCCGCGATGTGCCAGAGGAAGCGAACCTGTCGCGCACGCGATTGGGCCGGTTGATCGCCGACGGGGCCGTGACGCTGGACGGTGTCAAAGTCCAAGACCCCCGCGCCAAAGTGGCCGAAGGGCAGGTGGTGCAGATCACGGTNGAAGAAGCGGCAGAGAGCCACATCCTGCCCGAAGACATACCCCTGTCGGTGGTGTTCGAAGATGACGACCTGATCGTGATCGACAAACCAGCGGGCATGGTGGTGCATCCCGCTCCGGGGTCGCCTTCCGGCACACTGGTTAACGCCTTATTAGCACACTGCGGCGATGATCTCTCGGGCGTGGGCGGGATGAAGCGGCCCGGCATCGTGCACCGAATTGATAAGGACACCACGGGGTTGCTGGTTGTCGCCAAATCCGACGCCGCGCATCACGGGCTGGCGGCGCAGTTCGAAAAACATACGGTTGAGCGGTACTACCAAACGCTTGTCTACGGTGTGCCGGATGCCAATGACCCGCGTCTGCGCGGTGTCAAGGGCGCATCCTTTGAGGCGGGAAACATCCTGCGCATGACCACCCAACTGGCGCGGCACAAGACCGACCGCCAGCGGCAGGCGGTGCTGTTCCAAGGCGGCCGCCACGCCGTAACCCGNGCCCGCACGGTTGAGCGTTTTGGCACGCCACCCGTTCTGGCACTGCTGGAATGCTGGCTGGAAACGGGGCGCACACACCAGATCCGCGTGCATATGTCTCACGCGGGCCACGGTTTGGTGGGGGATGCGACCTATGGCGGGCGGCGCAAGCTGGCCAAAGCGGCCTTGCCCGAGGCCACCGCCGAGGCCATCCGCGCCTTCCCCCGTCAAGCGCTGCACGCCGCTGTTTTGGGGTTTGAGCATCCGGTGACGGGCGAAAACCTGCGTTTTGAAGCGCCTTTGCCGGCCGATATGGCAGCGCTGTTGCAATTGCTNCGTGAAGGGCCCGCAAGCCCGTCGGCGTGACCCCGCCACCTCAGGGAACCGCCTTAGGATTGGTTACGTTTTGTTCACAGAAGCTGTGCAACCATGAACAAAAGCGTGAAGGCTTCTGTCTTGAAAGCACGAAGGGGGCCGCCCATATTGCATGTTAAGCGAAATAACATAGGCCCCGATCAAACTGGGGAAAGGGACAAGACATGGCAAATTATGCAAATCTGCCCGCACCGACACCAGAAGGCGGGCTGAACCGCTATATGCAAGAGATCCGCAAGTTCCCACTGTTGGAGCCTGAGGAAGAATACATGCTGGCCAAACGTTGGGTCGAGGAACAAGATACCGAAGCCGCGCACCGCATGGTCACGTCGCACCTGCGTCTNGCCGCGAAAATCGCGATGGGCTACCGGGGCTATGGGCTGCCGCANTCCGAGGTGATCTCGGAAGCGAATGTCGGTCTTATGCAGGCGGTCAAACGTTTCGATCCGGAGAAGGGCTTCCGCCTTGCGACCTACGCGATGTGGTGGATCCGNGCNTCGATTCAGGAGTATATCCTGCGGTCGTGGTCGCTGGTGAAACTTGGCACGACTTCGGGTCAGAANAAGCTGTTTTTCAACCTGCGTAAGGCAAAGAACAAGATCGGTGCCTTGGAAGAAGGCGATCTGCGCCCCGAAAACGTGACAGAGATTGCGACCCAACTGGGNGTGACCGAAGCTGAAGTCGTTTCGATGAACCGGCGGATGTCGGGCGGGGATGCCTCGCTCAACGCCACCGTCGGGTCCGAAGGCGAAGGCACGATGCAGTGGCAAGATTNGTTGGAGGACGAAGACGCCGACCAAGCGGGCGACTATGCGGAACGTGACGAGTTGGAAACNCGGCGTGAGATGTTGGCCGAAGCCTTGGACGTGNTGAACGACCGTGAAAAGGANATTCTGACCCAACGCCGCCTGTCGGATGAAACGGTCACTTTGGAAGACCTGTCGTCGCAATATGATGTCAGCCGCGANCGTATTCGCCAAATCGAAGTGCGTGCTTTTGAAAAGTTGCAGAAGCGGATGCGCGACTTGGCGAAAGAAAAAGGCATGATGGCGGCCAGCTAATTCTCGGTCAGCTTAACATAGATGGCCCCGCTCGCAGGAGCGGGGCTTTTTTACGNCTGGCTTGGGCGGGCAAGCCTNCCTTCGATTTCGGCAATCTGTTCAAAGCAGACGGCAAGGGTGCCGCTCTTCATCNCGCGGGCCGCGGTTTGCAGCACCTCACGCAGATGCGCAATCTGGGCCTGTGGCTGGGTNTCNAAATCCCGCAGNGACCACCTGANCAGNCGCCAATAGGCCGCGCGAAAAGCATCNCTGAGGATCGGNTTCTCNATCATCTCGGATAAGGCATTCAAAAGCTGGGCGCGTATCTCGAAAAACGCNTCGGCTTGGTCNAGNTGGCTGATGTCCATCATCCCCAAAAGCCCGGCCAGCGACATGAATTGCGTTNGCGGCGCAGGGCTAGAGGGGGCNCATTTGGCNGCGGCCTCNATNATCGCCGCTGNTGCGCAGATATCGTCAGCGCGCATCGACTCCTNCAAGGGCGTCACGACAGAGCCGACACCGGATTTAACGGCGATCATCCGTTCATAGGCCAANCGTTGCAGCGCTTGTCGGATCGGCGTGCGGGAGACGCCAAATCGCTNCGCCAAGGCCACCTCGTGCAACATACCATCGGCGATGTCGCGATTCAGGCAGATATCCGCCCGGAGCGTGTCAGCAATCGCAGCGCTGGATTTGACTTGGTTGAGCATCGNCCGGCGTCCTTCGGTCTGTTCACATCNTGCCTNATTAACATGTATACAGGTGTCGCTGCGCTTACTCAAATTNTATGGATGCTGTTATGTCTGGCAATCTGCCTTTTTTCGATCCCGAAGCGACCTCGATACGCGCCGTCATCCCGACCCCGNGNGGGGGGCATCTGGCGATGACNGGCTTNCCGGGGCTGNTGACCCATGTCGATGGCTCNGCCTATCTNGANCCGCATCAAATGGCCGAAACCTTGGAAGGGTTGCGNGCGACCGNCGCGCGNCAATTGCTCATCCTGACNGAGGAAGCAGANCTTCCNGAGGGNGCNTTNCCNTTGATTTCCGAGGTTTCTCAACCCCTTGGNCTGACGCTTTCTTTCGCGGCGATCCAAGATTTCAATGTGCCCGGCGACGCTTTCCTGACGCAATGGCCNGAACGTCGGGCCGGTTTTGAGCAGGCGNTGNNNGCNGGNGAGACGGTGGCCCTGTCGTGCCAATACGGGGCGGGCCGTAGCGGAGTTATTGCGGCATGGTTGCTAATAGGGTGCGGTNTGGCGGCGGCTGACGCCATCGCCTTGGTGCGCGCTCACTTTCCTGAGGCAATCGAGAATCGGCTTCAGGAAAGGTGGCTNCTAGACGTCGAAAAGGTGGGTTAGGCGCTNCATNCGCATAGATTATGTGAAAAAAGATTGTCGAATTATACNATTGCCCCATTGTCGGCAAGTTGTTGCCNCATTCTTGCCACAATTGGATCGGACAACATGTATACAGGNTGGGCAAACAGCGGAACCTCCCGAGGGAACGCAACAGCCCACAGAAGGGGAAGACTAACGAACAGACGNGTANAAAGAGGATTAGACATGCAAAGCCGCTCCATCGCGCCAGAAACATCCGGCCCCATCGCNTCNCTCANNGCAGGTGACATTATCCGCCGTAGGCGCNGCTATGAACCCGTTACCGTCTGTCATCCTTCCGATGAATTTCCCGCTGTTCTAAACATTTGCAGCGCGNGTTTCCACAGNGTCCACCATGACCGCGACTTTGGCAGGGTGGAGGCGGTGGTCGAGGTGACCTATACGCACCATCCGCGCGCCATGCCGCANACNGTGTACCTGCGCACCAACGTGCCGCTGCGCCCNGCNGGGCAGCGCCAAGAGCTTCGCCAACGGCTNATNCAAAGTGCCGTTACCCTGTCCGTCCTGATCAATCGTCNAAANGNAGGAGATACGACCCTGCGTGCTGCTTGACTCACAGCCCGATGCCTAGCAACTGCACCCCCTNATGGGGGTGTTTTTTTTGTNGGGCAGGCGGTACGGTCGCGTTTCGCGCAATTATCCGTCNGCGCATCGNCTCGGCCNGTGAANCTTGTATATTTNCGCAGGCCCCCCATTTGTTACACTCTGATNAGGGCAGCCCGGGCTTGGCATGGNTGTCGGCCGCAGGTCCGTGACATGCGGTCTNCGGGCCCCATATCAATGATGAGCATAGCAACAGGAGGNNGTNGCATGGCAGGCGGATGGGCGCGTGATGGCGCGGTAAGCGAACAGATCGAAGCATCCATATCGGACGAATTGGCACGGCTGAAANCCCGCCGCGCGCCGGTGGGTGAGAGCCTGACCCATTGCGCGGAATGCGAAGANCCTATNCCCGAAGCACGNCGCATNGCTCTGCCGGGGGTGAAACTTTGCATTGATTGCGTGCGCGACCGGGACGGGNAGGCGCANATGCGCGGCGGGATAAACCGGCGCGGNTCGAAAGACAGCCAGTTGAAGTGAGGTTAGGGGCGCATTGCCCTGCGCCGACGCCGAAGAGAGCGCCAGCGCCGATACAACCGCACATCCATCGCCGCCACCATGAAACCAAGCGGTAGCATCCAAAAGCCGAGGATCGGCAAGAACCCAAGGATGCCGCCGCAGATCAGCAGCAGGCCGAGCGCAAACCTGAANCCGGGCGGGACNCGCCTTTGGACCCAAGCAAAGAACGGCGCGAACCTGTCCTTCATGCGCTCGGCGAGGGACATCAGTCCTCCATCGCCTCCAATTCGTCGATCATGTCAGAGATCATCGACAGTCCTTTGTCCCAGAANGCGGGGTCAGAGGCATCAAGCCCGAAGGGGGCCAGAAGCTCCTTGTGGTGNTTCGATCCGCCTGCTTTCAACATGTCGAAATACTTCTCTTCAAAGCCNTCCTCGCCNTCGGCGTAGACCGCGTAGAGCGCGTTNACCAGNCCGTCNCCAAAGGCATAGGCATANACGTANAAGGGCGAATGCACGAAATGCGGGATATAGGCCCAGAAGGTCTCNTAGCCGTCCATNTACTCGAATGCTGGCCCAAGGCTNTCGGCCTGAACGCTCATCCACAGCGCGTTGATGTCGTCNGGCGTAAGCTCCCCGCNGCGGCGCGCTTCGTGCAATTTGCACTCGAAATCATAAAAGGCGATCTGNCGCACGACCGTGTTGATCATGTCCTCGACCTTGCCNGCCAGCAGCACCTTACGCTCTGACTGCGTCTTGGCCTTGTCGAGCATNTTGCGGAAGGTNAGCATTTCGCCAAAGACCGAGGCCGTTTCNGCCAANGTCAGCGGGGTCGAGGANAGCATCTCGCCCTGATCGGCGGCCAGCACTTGGTGCACGCCGTGGCCCAACTCGTGTGCCAGTGTCATCACGTCNCGNGGTTTGCCGAGGTAGTTCAGCATCACATAGGGGTGCACGTCCGTTACGGTGGGATGCGCNAAGGCGCCCGGNGCNTTGCCCGGTTTCACGCCNGCGTCGATCCAGCCCTTGGTGAAGAANGGCTTGGCCAACTCGCCCATGCGCGGATCNAAGGCGGTATAGGCTTCCATCACGGTCGCTTCGGCCTGCGNCCAGTCCACCACCTTGGGGTCTTCCATCGGCAGCGGCGCGTTGCGGTCCCAGACCTGCATNACNTCNAGGCCNANCCACTTGCGCTTCAGCTCATAGTAGCGGTGGCTCAGCTTNGGATAGGCTTCGACCACNGCGTTGCGNAGCGCTTCGACCACCTCGGGCTCGACNTGGTTNCTGAGGTGCCGCCCGGTCTGCGGTGTCTCCATNCCGCGCCAGCGGTCGATGACCTCTTTCTCTTTCACCTGCGTGTTATGGACGCGGGCGAAGGTGCGGATGTTGCGGCCCAGCACNTCNGCCANTTCNCGCGCGCCCGCTTCGCGCTTGNTGCGGTCGGGGTCGGTCAAGAGGTTCAGCGTGCCTTCGATGTTGAGCGTNTCGCCNTCGACTTCGAATTCCAGCCCGGCGATNGTCTCGTCGAACATCCGCTCCCAAGCNTCGCCGACNACGCCGAGGTCGTGCAGAAATTTCTCCATNTCATCCGACAGTTGNTAGGGCTTCATGGCGCGGATACGGTCGAAGACGGGTTTGTANCGTGCCAGATCCGGGTTTTCGTCCAAGAGCTTGGCAAGNTGATCGTCGGGCAGTTTGTTCANTTCCAGCGTGAANAAGACCAGCGGCGTGGTGTAATCGGTGATTTTCTCTTGGCAGTCGGACATGAANTTGGCCCGGCCTGAGTCCGTCGTCTGCTGGTAATANCGCAGGCCCGCGTAGGACATNATGCGCCCCGCGACCTGATTGATCTTTTCGTTGCGCAGCACACAGTCGAGCAGCCCTTTGGCGTCGAGCGCGGCCAGATTNCCTTGGTANTCAGTGGCAAAACGCGCGCAGGCTTCCTCTAGCCAGTCGAGGTCGCGCTTCAGTTCNGGCGCGTCTNCGGCGGTGTAAAGGTCGCTCAGATCCCATTCCGGCAGATCGCCGAGGTTTTTGCCCCCGGCGCTGGCGTTGGCATCGTGAAGCGGGAANGGAAGCTGAAACATCGGTGTACCTCATTTGCGTTTCGTCACATCTATGCCTCCGGGCGGGCCGGAACAACCTATCCGTAGATGCGCAGCATTTCTTTCAGATCGTCGAGGGTGTTGGCCTCTTGNAGCGGCTTGTCCTTNCGCCAGCGCAGCATGCGCGGAAANCGCAGGGCGACGCCGGANTTNTGGCGCGGGCTGGGNTGNATGCCNTCNAAGGCGATCTCGAANACATGNTGCGGNGTNACNTGNCGNACGGGGCCAAAGCGTTGNTGCGTGTTCTTGCGCACCCANGCGGTGATCTGGCGGAATTCGGCGTCTGTGAGGCCNGAATAGGCCTTGGTGAAGGGGACCAGATCATTGCCGTTCCAGACNGCNAAGGTGAAGTCGGTNAAAAGGTTCGCGCGGCGGCCCGAGCCCGATTGCGCATAGATCATCACCGCGTCNATGGTCAGCGGGTCCAGCTTCCATTTCCACCAGTCGCCCTTTTTGCGGCCCGAGAGATACGGGCTGTCGGCGCGTTTCAGCATCAANCCNTCNGCCTGCGCNTCNCGCGCGGTNTCGCGCANGGNGGCGAGCTGGTCCCANTCGNTGAANTGGTGCTGCGGCGANAGGCGCACGGGCGCGTCGGCGGGCANATCGGCTGCGGCCTGCTCCANCAGCGCGCGGCGCTCGGCNAAGGGNCGGTCGCGGATGTCCTCGCCCTGCCATTCCAGCAGNTCGTAGGCGTGCAGCACCACNGGCGCTTCCTTTAGCAGCTTTTTGGGCACNGTCTTGCGNCCNATGCGGGCCTGNANNGCGTTGAANGATGAAGGGAATTCGGCCCCCNGCTGCCAGACCAGCAACTCGCCGTCGAGNACNGTNCCCGGCGGCAGGTGATCGGCGGCGCGGGCNAGTTCGGGGAANCGGTCGGTCATNAGTTCTTCGCCGCGNGACCANACGAANTAGTCGCCATCGCGCAGNATAAGCTGNCCGCGGATGCCGTCCCATTTCCATTCCGCGCGCCAGTCTTCGGGGNTGCCGAGCGCTTCCGGTCCGTCTTCCAATGCATAGGCGAGGTAGAAAGGGTAGGGGCGCGAGGCGTCGGCGCTGGCGTCTTCGGCCTCNATCAGGCTGTGCCACGTNACGTCATCGGGGTGCCAGTTNCCCATCAGGCGGTGCGCCATTTCCGGCTCGGGGCGGCCACTGGCGCGGGACAGGGCGCGGGTCATCAGCTTTTGGCTGATGCCGATGCGAAAACCGCCGGTGATNAGCTTNTTGAACAGGAACCGCTCGGTGCCGCCAAGCTGTTGCCAAGCCGAAAGGACGAATGCCTTGCGCGCCGCGTCGTCTTCGTCTTTCAGCCCNCGCAGGGCGTTGATCCANGNGGTCAGCGTGCCGGTGTCGTCGTTCTCTACCGGGGGGAGGACCAGNNCGATGGTCTCGGCCAGATCGCCGACGATGGCGTAGCTGTCTTCGAATAGCCAGAGCGGCACACCNGANGCCTCNGAGGCCCATTCGCGNANNNNGGTNGTGGTGACNGCGCGTTTNGGGCGNCGGCCCGAGAANAGCGCNACGGTCCANAGGCGGTCNTCNTCGGCNGCNGTGGTGAAATACTCNGCCAANGCGGCGACNTTNACCGTGGTNTTGGTGGTCTGNTCNACGGCGTTGAANAGNGCGGCGAANTNCTTCATTCGNTGTCGCCTCCGTCGCNNTCGAACTGGGTCGGNACNACNTNNGCNTTCCAGCCNTNNTCGTTNAGGTANCGCGTGAAGATATCGGTGTAACCATGCGTTACATANATGTTTTCCGCCCCAGTCTCACGGATCGCCCAAAGCAGCCCATGCCAATCCGCATGGTCCGAGATGACAAACCCCCGATCCCCTGCGCGCCGTCTGCGCACCCCGCGCAGCGCCATCCANCCCGAGGCAAAGGCGCTCTCCTGCGGTCCAAAGCGCCGCGCCCATTGGCTGCCTAAGGCCGAGGGCGGCGCCAGCACCAACGCGCCGGGGTGGTCTTTGGGGGCGAGGTCGGGCGTCACNAGCGTNGTCTCNGGCAGNGTGATGCCCTGTNCGCGCAGCACCGCATTGGTATTTTCCACCGCNGTATGGGTCAGGANCGGTCCGATCGCGGGATCNAGCATCGANAGGAGCCGCTGCGCNTTGCCCAGCGAATAGGCCCCNANAAANGCCGTCTTTCCAGCGGCCTTGCAGCCCGCCCACCAGTCGTTGATCTGGCCCGCCACNTCGNCNTGCGGCGCCCAGCGAAAGACCGGCAGGCCAAAGGTNCTCTCNGTAATGAAATGGTGGCACTGGACCGGCTCAAAGGGCTCTGACATGCCATCGTNGATCACCTTGTAATCGCCCGAAGCGACCCAGACCTCGCCCGCGACCTCGACCCGGATCTGNGCGCTGCCGGGCACATGGCCCGCCGGGTGGAAGGAGACCGTGGCCCCGCCGATCTGCCGCNTCTCGCCATAGGCGATGCCCTCGATGGCNATCTCGCCCAAGCGGTGGCGCATNACGGGCAGGGCNGCGTGGGTGGCAAGGTAACTGCCCATCCCGTCGCGGGCATGGTCGGCATGGCCATGGGTGATCAACGCCCGGTCAACGGGGCGCCANGGGTCGATGTAAAANTCACCNGCNGGGCAATAGATGCCGTTTTCGGTGAAGNTNAGNACGGGTTCACGTGTCATCCCAAGCAATCTAGGCGGCGCGGGCCGATTGCACAGGAAAATGACGCCTGAGCNGGGTTAACCGGTNATATTGCCCAGATAGAGCTTTTCCAGCCCNTCGAAGATCGGCTTGCGCANNTCNGNNNTCTCCANCAGCACCTCATGNTCGCCGCCCGGNACAATCTCNAGCCGCCCGCCTTTCCACTGCGCCATGCGCNTGTGNACNCGGTCNGTNGCGACGATNCGCTCGTTGCTGNCAAGGTAGGTNACGCAAGGNATGTTGGGCGCNGACCGCCCGGCGAGGTGCTTCGTCTCGGCCAGCGCCTCGCGCAGCCAGACAAAACTGGGGCCGCCAAGGCTAAGNTCAGGATGGGCCGCCAGTTGATCGCGCATCATGTCGTACATCTGCGGATCGGTGGTCAGCAGGTTGTCNTCGAAAGGGGCGATGGCGGGGTAGGCTTCGATCTTGGTGCCCGGNNGCANGCGGTGGCCCNGTCCNACCCGGGGCATGAACTGCGCCAAGGACCANGCNANNGCGCGCAGNTGCGGGACGACATAGATGCCCCACATCGGNCCNGTGAANGCGACGGCCTGCACCGGCAGCCCCTCCATCACNGCGCGCAGNCCGATGCAGCCCCCCATGGAGTGGGCCAGTAGGAAATAGGGCCGCGGCAGGTTNAGGCTGCGCGCGGCGCGCAGCATGGCGGCAACATCTTTTTGATAGTCGCTGAAAACATCCACATGNCCNANGCGCGTATCCGGCAGCAGCCGGTCCGACAGNCCCTGACCGCGCCAGTCGATCGCNATGGTGGCAAGGCCGCGCCGCGCNAAATCGGCGGCGCAAAGCCCGTATTTNTCAATNTATTCGGTNCGCCCGGGNAANAGCAGCACCGTGCCNCGCGCNCCNGCGCAGGGCCAATGACCCAGCCTGATCCGCNTGCCATCCGATGTCTCGGCCCAATGGGCTTGGCCCCCNTCGGGGCCGGGGGCGATATCGGTGTANAGCGGGGCCGGGTCCAGCTGCATCAGCCGAGAACAGCGGCGAGCTTCATCGCCATGCCCATGTCGCCGTCGATCTTGAGCTTACCGGTCATGAATGCGGAGGTCGGGTTGGTGTCGCCNTCNAGGATCGACTGNAAGGTTTCGGCNTCNGCGCTNAGCGTCACGTCGGCNTCTTCGTCAGCGGCGCGNGCGCCGTTNTCGTCCATCATCACGGTGCCTTCACCNTCGATGTCGAACTTGGCCGTGCCGTCAAANTCGCTNCCGGCCAGCTTTTCGTTCAGCACCACAACCGCTTCGTTCACAATATCGCTCATCGCTCGCCCTTTTTTGGCATTTGGCCCCGCTACGTCTGGAATTGCGGCGGCAGCCTGTTACATTCAGTTTTGTTATGCGCATCATACCCGTCAACCTCAAACATACCGTTGCGGCAGTTGGTNGCTTTGTGTTGCTTGCGGGCATGGCCGTGGCCGAGGGGGCGCTGCCTGAGCTTATGCAAAAGCTGCGCGAGGCCCCNGCNGCCGAAGCCCCCAGAATCNCCCATGAAATCGAAGCGCATTGGCAGCGNTCCGGNTCGNCTGCGATGGATTTGCTGCTGTCNNGNGGGCGNGANGCGATGGCNNATGGCGACAGCCGGTTGGCGATTGAGCATTTGACNGCGCTGACCGATCACGCGCCCGNNTTTGCCGAAGGGTTCCACACGCGGGCGCAGGCCTATTATGCGGCCAACCTCTATGGTCCCGCGCTGGATGATCTGGAACGGACNCTGGCGCTGAACCCCAACAANTACAACGCGATCTTCGGNCTTGCCGTGATGATACAGGAGTTCGGAGATCTGGGCCGNGCNGCNGNGCTNTACCGNANGGNGCTCGCCCTCAACCCGCATCACGANGACGCNCGGTCGGCCCTTGAGGGNCTGCGCNGGGACGGCATCGGGCGCGAGCTTTAATTCAAGGATANACAGGTGGCAGGCAANAAGCGNGTCGTGGCCGTTCTCGGCCCGACAAATACCGGNAAGACGACCTATGCAATNGAGCGGATGNTGGCGCANCGNACCGGGGTGATCGGCCTGCCGCTGCGGCTNNTGGCGCGNGAGGTNTATGACCGGATCGTCAAGGCGCGCGGGCCCGTCGGTCGTGGCNNTGGTCACNGGNGAAGAGCGGATCGTGCCGCCGCGCACGCAATACTGGGTCTGCACCGTTGAGGCGATGCCGCANGANATGGGCGCGGATTTCGTNGCCATTGANGAGATCCAGCTCTGCGCCGACCCCGANCGCGGCCATGTGTTCACCGACCGCTTGCTGCGGGCGCGNGGCCTNCATGAGACGCTGTTCATGGGNNCNGACACCATGCGCGGNACNATTGCNGCNCTGGTNCCGGGNGTNGATTTNATGCGCCGNGACCGGATGAGCGAATTGNTCTATTCTGGTCAGAAAAAGATAAGCCGGATGAAGCCNCGNAGCGCNATNGTNGGGTTTTCGGTTGAGAATGTATATGCCATCGCCGAGCTGATCCGCCGCCAAAAGGGNGGTGCAGCNGTGGTGATGGGCGCNCTNTCNCCGCGCACGCGCAANGCGCAGGTNGNGATGTANCAGAACGGAGANGTCGACTATCTGGTCGCCACCGATGCCATCGGCATGGGGCTTAACCTAGACGTTGATCANGTCGCCTTTTCGGCGCTTTCCAAATTNGANGGGCGNCGNATGCGGCCGCTGGCCCCGAATGAGTTGGCGCAGATCGCGGGCCGGGCNGGGCGNGGGTTNAAGTCNGGCACCTTNGGCACCACNGGCGATGCGCCTGCGCTNGANGANNNNGTGGCNCGNGCNATCATGGANCANANNTTTACNCCNCAGAACAANGTGAANTGGCGCAACCANGCNCTGCANTTNGGCAGNATCGANCGNCTGATCCANACNNTGGANATGCCCCCNGAGGANGAGCGNNTNGTNCGGGCGCGNGANTCCGANGATCTNNNGGCCNTNAAAGCGCTTGCGCAGGTCGATGAAGTTTTCGCCCGCGCCACGGATGGCGCTTCGGTGCGCTTGCTCTGGGATGTCTGCCGNATTCCNGANTTNCGCGGCATCAGCCANGCNGAACATGCGGGGCTTTTGGAGACCATTTTTAACGACCTGCANCAGCGCGGATATATCCCCGANGATTGGCTCGCACGACAAATCAAGAGAATTGATCGAACCGATGGCGACATTGATGCGTTGTCCAAACGACTCGCGTTTATTCGCACATGGACCTACGTTGCGCAGCGCAAGGGCTGGACAAAGGACGAAAGCCATTGGCGCGACACGACGCGTGTCGTAGAAGACCGCTTGTCGGANGCTCTGCANGAGCGTTTGACTCAAAGATTTGTAGATCGGCGCACATCCGTATTGCTGCGCCGGCTTGGACAGAAGGAAGCCATGGTGGCCGATGTAAACGAGACCGGTGAAGTCACCGTTGAAGGTGAATTTGTAGGCAAGCTGGACGGGTTCCGCTTTCGGGTGGACAAGGGCGCNGGCGCGGCCGAGGACAANACGGTGAAAACCGCCGCATTGCAGGCCTTGGCTCCGCAGTTCCATCTGCGNGCCGACCGGTTCTACAACGCACCCGATACCGAGATTGATTTCACNGAACAGGGCGGCCTGATGTGGGGNAGCGCTGCGGTTGGTAAACTGACCGCTGGCAGCGACGCGCTGAAGCCGCAGGTCGAGGTTTTCGTCGACGATATCGCCGGTCCCGAAGTGGCGGAGAAGGNGAAGCGCCGTNTGCAGCACTTCATCGACCGCAAGGTTGCCGCATTGTTCGAGCCNCTGCTGGGNCTGAGCAAGGATGAGACGCTGACCGGCTTGGCCCGTGGCTTTGCNTTCCAACTGGTTGAGAATTTCGGCATTNTGCCNCGCGCCCAAGTGGCCGAGGATGTGAAAGCGCTGGATCAAGACGCTCGCGGCGCATTGCGCAAGCACGGNATCCGCTTTGGCCAATTCACCATCTTTATGCCGCTGNTGCTCAAGCCNGCGCCGACACGTCTGCGCTTGGTGCTATGGTCNCTCAGCAAGGGCCTGAACGAGTTCCCGGAATCGCCNCCNCCCGGTCTGGTGACCATNCCGGTCGAAACCGGCGCGCCCGAAGGGGCCGACACCATGTCGGGCTACCGCAATGCAGGCAAACGCGCGATCCGCATCGANATGCTGGAGCGTTTGGCCGACATGCTGCGCGCCGAGGATTCCCGTGGTGGGTTTGAAGCCAANCCNGACATGCTGTCGATNACNGGNATGACGCTTGANCAGTTCGCCGACCTGATGGAAGGCTTGGGCTATAAGGCGGANAAGGACGAGCGGACNAAGGTGAAACCCGTTGATGTNGTGATGCCGAAAGATGGCAGNCANGATGCNATGGACCCCTCTGCCGATACCAACGTGCCCGAAAAGCTCGACAGCGACCTGCCCGGCGATGACGCGGCAGACAAGCCNATCATGGATGTCGCCGCCGAAGAACCCGCAGGCGGTATCATCGAAACCCCATCGGATGAGACCAACCCCGACGACCGCCCGGCNGACGTGGCCCANATGCCCGANGANGGCATTGCGCCCATGGCCGATGTGGCGGCGGAAGACCCCGAGGTCGATNCCAACATCCCCGAAGTNCCTGCCGAAGAAATCCCGCAGGGCACCGCACCNGACGCCGATGTCGCCGGGCCGGAGTTGGANACNTATTATATCTTCACTTGGGCGCGCAGCCCGCGCGGCAATGCCGGTGGCAACCGCCGCGGGGGGGACCGTCCTCAGGGGCAGGGCAAGCCGCGCGGCAAGCCCGCCAAGGGCAAGGGGCGCAAGCCCGGTGGTGACAAGGGCGGCAAATCNCAAAACTTCTCTGCGCGTCCGCCGCGCAAGGAAAAGCAGATNGACCCNGATAACCCCTTTGCCGCCGCGCTGATGGGGCTGAAGGACGACAAGTAAGTGGAGGCGGGCGCGAAACTGCGGCTGGACAAATGGCTGTGGCACGCCCGCTTTTTCAAGACNCGCTCGCTCGCTGCCGCTCAGGTGGCGGGCGGCGCNGTTCGGATCAANGGCACCCCCACCCAGAAACGNGCCAGCAANGTNGGCCCCGGNGATGTGCTGACCTTCAGCCAGGGNGATCACGTTCGTGTCATCCGGATCGAGGCNATNGGCCAGCGNCGGGGTCCGGCCCCNGAGGCGCAGNCGCTNTATACNGATCTGTCCCCACCGCAGCCAAAACCAAAGGACAGACAGCCNGAAAATCCCGGTTTTGAGGGAAAGGGCCGCCCGACCAAGCGNGACCGNAGGCAGCTTGATCTTTCTAAGGCNCGCCACCTTGAATGATCCCGCGCCCCGGTTTAGCTAGTCCCTCACATACCCAGCCAGAGTTTCCCGCATGACCTATATCGTGAATGACGCCTGCATCGCCTGCAAATACACCGACTGCGTCGAAGTATGTCCGGTGGATTGCTTCTATGAAGGCGAGAACATGCTGGTGATCCACCCCGATGAATGCATCGACTGCGGCGTCTGCGAGCCTGAGTGCCCCGCCGATGCGATCCGCCCAGACACCGAGCCGGATATGGAGAAATGGGTGGAGTTCAACCGNAAGTATTCCGAGCTTTGGCCCGTCATCATCACCAAGAAAGATCCGCTGCCCGAGGCAGAGGAAATGGACGGCAAAGAGGGCAAGATGGAGCTCTTCTCGGAAAAGCCGGGCGAGGGCGGCTGAGGCTCAGTCGATTCGCGCATTGTTGCGGCTTTGTGACNNCNANATTTCNGGTTAAACCGCTGAAATGACCGGGAAACCGCCGAGCGTGACTTGGTGTAGCTTTCNGANGGCGTGATTCTGTGGTATGATGTCTTCAAGCTGTAACACACGAGCCTGATAATGTTNCGACCCTGCTGCCAAGGTTGACCTCACATTTCTAGATCAGACGCACCCGAACGCAAGCCGCTCTGGCGGTGCTTCGTATGCGTTTTGACGTGTTGTTCAGGTATATGAAGTAATGGCGGGGCTTCCCCCGCGCGCNAAGGAGCGANCTATATGACCAAATCGAAAAAGCTTGATTTCCGCCCCAATGAATTCGTNGTCTACCCNGCNCATGGCGTGGGNCAGATCGTCTCGATNGAGGAGCAGGAAGTTGCCGGCATCGCGCTGGAGCTCTTCGTGATTTCCTTTGANAAAGACAAGATGACCCTGCGGGTNCCNACCCATAAGGCGACCGANATNGGNATGCGCGCNCTGTCNACGCCCGANGTGATNAACCACGCGATGAAGACCCTNAAGGGNAAGGCCAAGGTNAAACGTGCCATGTGGTCGCGNCGNGCGCAGGAGTATGAGCAAAAGATCAACTCNGGTGACNTGATCGCCATCGCCGAGGTTGTGCGCGANCTGCACCGNACCGACGACCAGCGCGAGCAGAGCTATTCCGAGCGTCAGCTTTACGAAGCNGCACTTGAGCGTCTGACCCGCGAAGTNGCCGCTGTTTCGGGNGGCGANGAACTNGCCGCCGCGAAACAGGTNGGCGATGTGCTNGAAAGCCGCGTCGCCGCCTAAGGGCTTCGCANGTTNAGANNANGCCGCGTCCCTCTANNGGGCGCGGTTTTTTCGTTANGGNATGGCCTGCCAGCCGTAGGCCATCATCTGACAGCCNGTNAGCAGCGCAATCTCGGTCACCTGTTGGGTCGCGCCCAGCACATCGCCGGTCTGCCCACCAANCTTGCGTTTGGCGATCTGCCGCACNACCAGCGCGGCTAGCAGCCCCANCANNNCCAANCGCCANGCNGAANNGNCCGGNGCNACCACGATCACCACCACNCCGATCAGNACNGCCACNGCCGTCGCCAATTCGCCNGGNCGGCCNGTGCGGTNTGACAGCCCATCGCGGCGNACCGTCGGCAGGCTGTCCATCACCCCGACNATTGCCGCGCGNGACCCGCAGGAGGCGATGACCAANGCCCAGATCAGCGCTTCGTCCGTGATCAATTCGCTGATNAGATACCACCGCAGCAACAGNGACAGCACCAGCGCCANCACGCCGTAGGTGCCGATCACNCTGTCTTTCATGATGCGCAGCCGTTTCTCTGCNGTCCAAGCGCCCCAGAACCCATCGGCGCAATCNGCGAGNCCGTCNTCATGCATCGCCCCGCTCAGCATCACCAACGCAAGCAGNACGAAAGCNGCNGTCAGCGGCGGGGTTGCCCCCATCCGCGTTAACGCCAGCCCCACGGCCCCCGCNATCAGCGCCAGNNCAATGCCTACCAGCGGATAGGCCCAAGCGCTGCGGGCCGGGGGGCGNTGCGGCTCGGTCGGGAAGTGGAAATGCGGCAGGGGCAGGCGNGTCAGCAAGGCNAAGGCCACNGCGATNTCGCGGGCGCGAAAGGCNTGCCTNAGGGNGGTGATGTCGGGAATGGCCATTATTTNGCCCCTTCGGCACTTTCAGCNCCGACAGGCTAAGGCTAGAAACGNTTGNATATCAATCCGCAAAGGGCCGCATATGAACACGTCTTTCGCCAGTCTTTCCGAATTTCGCAGNCTTCTGCGCGCCATGCCCGATTGCGACAGTACCGCGATGGAAGAGGCGCGGGCCCATGATAGCGTGCTGACCAAACCCCCCGGNGCGCTTGGCCGGTTNGAGGATCTGGCGATNTGGTACCGAGGTTGGCGCGGCGGCGCACGGGCTGAGATTACAGCGCCGCAGATCATNGTTTTTGCGGGNAACCACGGGGTTGCCGCGCGGGGCGTCTCGGCCTTTCCGGCAGAGGTNACCGCGCAGATGGTGGCGAATTTTCAGCACGGCGGGGCGGCGATCAACCAAATCGCGCGGGTGAATGGGGCGAGCCTTGATGTGGTCCCGCTGTCATTGGACANGCCGACCAAGGATTTCACCGTTGAGCCCGCGATGGACGAGGACGAATTCCTCGAAGCACTGCGCGCNGGTTGGGAGGCGGTGAACTCCGAGGCCGATCTTNTGGTCGTNGGCGAAATGGGCATCGCCAACACCACCTCTGCCGCNGCNCTNGCCAGCGCGATCTTGGGCGGCGGGGCCGAATNCTGGACCGGGCGGGGCACTGGGGTGGATGANGCGGGCCTGTNGCTGAAAACCGACGTCGTGGCCGAGGGCGTTGCCCTGCACGCGGACAAGGGNGACGGGTTGGAGAGCCTGCGCCGCCTNGGTGGCCGNGAACTGGCCGCGATGGCCGGNGCCATGGCNCGGGCGCGGCANCTGCGCATCCCNGTGATCCTAGATGGTTTCATCTGCTGCGCCGCCGCGCTTGGCCTNGCGCGCACCACNCCGGGCGCGCTGGATCACTGCGTTGCGGGCCACCTCAGCGCNGAAAGCGGCCACCGGCGTCTGCTGGGCGCGATGGACAAGGAGCCGCTGCTGGAGTTGAACCTGCGGCTCGGCGAAGGNTCTGGCGCGGGCTTGGCGATCGGCATNCTCAAGACCGCCCTTGCCTGTCANGCGNGCATGGCCACCTTTGCCGAAGCGGGNGTCANCGACGCATAGCGCGGTGCCGGGCAGCCCCCCGGAAAGGGNGCTNGCTGCNCGGTTCAGGCGCTTTCCNTGCCNTTGNTNTCNCCNAGATTGAGAAAGGCNGTTTCCAAGTCTTTCTGCAATTCTTTCGCCCGGGCGACATAGGCNGCGTTCTGCGAAGGGGGNACATCTGGNCGCCAGAGGGCCGCCAATTCGCGNACCGANTCCCGGTCATGGGCNTAGAATAGCTTTTGCGCCTCNTTCGCTTCGAAATCCGAAAGCCCCATNTTTTCCAACACATAGCGCCCGGCTCTGAGGGAGCTGTCGAACATCTCGCGCACGATGTCATTCGACCCGGCCTGATAGTGGCGATAGACCTCTTCGCGGTCGCGNGCACGGCTGACGATATGCAGATTCGGGTTCTCCTTGCGCGCGTAAGAGATCANNGAGACCGCCGATTTNGGNTCATCAAGCGCCACCACCAGCACGCTGGCCTCTTGCAAACCCGCCTTGCGCAGGATGTCGGGCCGNGTCGGATCACCNAAAAANCCTTTGAAGCCAAAGCGCCGCATGACGGCGATGGTCTCNGGGTTGTGGTCCANCACGACGGTTTGAAAGCCGCTGGCCTGNACCATNCGGTTCACCATCTGCCCNAAACGNCCCACGCCCGCGATGATCACCGGACCGCTGCTGTCGATNTCATCGGCGATGACGGGGGCGCTGTCGTCAAGGCGTCGGCTGATCAGGTCGTGCAGGATAAACAGCAGCGGCGTGATCAGCATNGTCAGCGCCACCACCAGCAAAAGCGTCTCGCCAATCGGNTCGGGCATGACNCCNGTGGCGAGNGAGAANCTGACCAGCACAAAGCCAAACTCCCCNGCCTGCGCGAGTGCCAGCGTAAACAGCCAGCCATCGCGTCCTTTCAGNCGGAACAGNCGNCCCAGCACCATNAGGATCAGNGCTTTGACGATGATGACCAANAGCGCCATNGAGATCAGGATNAGCGGTTTTTCGAACAGCAGGACAAAGTTGATGCCCGCGCCGACGGTGATGAAAAACAGCCCCAAGAGCAGCCCTTTGAAGGGCTCAAGGTCGGTCTCTAGCTCGTGGCGGAATTCGCTGCTGGCCAAGACCACACCGGCGAGGAAGGCACCAAGCGCGGGTGAGAGCCCGACCACCGTCATCAGCGAGGAAATCCCCACCACGATCAGCAGCGCCAGCGCCGTGTACATCTCGCGCAGTTTGGCAAGGTGGATATAGCGGAACACGGGCCGGGTCAGGTAGATGCCGACGAGGATGATCGCCGCTACGGCCCCAATGGTTACCAGCGTCACGCCCCAGCCGGGCAGGCTTTGAACAAAGGTCTGGGCGGCATGGGCGGCGTCATTGCCGTGGCTGGCCTCCGCGCTCAGATGCGCGTTCTCGACCTCTTGGGGATCAAGTGAAATCGCCCCGTTGGGCATGATCCCCCCGGCNAGCCCCGTGGCCAGCAGCGGCAGGAAGGCGAGGATCGGGATCACCGCGATATCTTGGGTCAACAGCACCGAGAAGACGGATCTGCCCCCCTGCGTCCGCATCAATCCCTTTTCCGATAGTGTCTGCAACACGATCGCCGTGGAAGAGAGCGCGAGCGTCAGACCAATCGCCAGCGCCACACGCCACGGCTGGTCATAGGCCATGGCGATGGCCATCAGCGCCGCCGTCGACAGCAGCACCTGCAACCCGCCCAAGCCCAAAAGCCGATGCCGCATGTCCCACAGCGCCCGGGGCTCCAGTTCCAACCCGATGAGGAACAGCATCATCACGACGCCAAATTCCGCGAAATGCTGCACGTCCTTCGTCTCGGACCCGACCAGCCCCAACACCGGGCCAATCAGAATGCCCGCGGCGAGGTAGCCCAGCACCGACCCAAGCCCCAATCGCGCGGCAATCGGCACGGCGATCACGGCGGCAGCCAGATAGACGGAGGCTTGGAACAGGAAACCTTCCATTGCGGTCCTCTCTCAGGGTCAGGTGGGCAGCGGCCCGTCCTGTTTCAGTTGGTCCATGACGATCTGGCTATGCACCCGGCTAACGGCCTGATGGGGCAGAAGAACGTCGTGAATGAGCCTGTTAAGGCTTGGCAGATCGTCACAATAGACCCTCAACAGATAGTCCGCATCCCCCGTCATCGTCCAAACGCTCACAATCTCAGGACGGGTGGCCATAAGCCGCGCAAAGCTGGCCGAATGCTCTGGCCCGTGGGTGCCCAGATGCACCTGCACAAAGCCCTGCACATTGAGCCCCATTCGCACCGGATCAAGCCGCGCATGATAGCCGCGAATATAGCCCTCCGCCTCCAACCGCTGCCGCCTGCGCCCAGCTTGGCTGGAGGATAGGTTGAGTTCTTGGCCCAGTTCCTGCGCCGTGAGGTGGGCGTTCTTTTGCAGTGCCGTCAGCAGCCGCCGATCTGTTTCATCTAACATGATGCGTATTTCCCGCATGGTTTATGGGTAATATGCTCTTCTTGCGCGAAAATTACCAGAACCATGCCGCGAAACGCGCAAACAGCGCGGAACGTGCATCGTATCATGGGCCAAATCCCAAAAGCAGAGGAGACTGACATGGGCCCTTTCCCACATGACGCCCCGAAATCGCAGATCACGGCAGAGAACCCCGCCGGCACCGATGGTTTCGAGTTTGTTGAATTTGCCAGCTCCGACCCGCAGGCGCTGCGCGATGTCTTTACCAAGATGGGCTATGCCCATGTNGCCAATCACAAGACGAAAAAGATCGAACTTTGGCAGCAGGGTGACATCACCTACGTCCTGAACCACGACCCCGAAAGCTTTGCCGCGCGTTTCGTCGAAGAGCACGGCCCCTGCGCGCCCTCCATGGGCTGGCGTGTGGTCGATGCGCAAAAGGCGTTGGAACATGCGGTCGCCAAGGGGGCCGAGGAATACAAAGGCGATGGCAAGGTGCTGGACGTGCCTGCAATCATGGGGATCGGCGGCTCGCTGATCTATTTCGTTGATCAGTATTACGACACCTCGCCCTACAATTGGGAATACGACTGGATCGCGACCTCCAAGCCCGAGGGCGTTGGGTTCTACTACCTCGATCACCTCACGCATAATGTCCACAAGGGCAATATGGATGTCTGGTTCAAGTTCTACGGCGATCTGTTCAACTTCCGCGAAATTCGCTTCTTTGACATCGAAGGTAAGTTCACCGGCCTTACCAGCCGCGCACTGACCTCGCCCTGTGGCCGCATTCGCATCCCGATCAACGAAGACCGCGGCGAGACCGGGCAGATCGTGGCCTATCTGAAGAAGTACAACGGCGAAGGCATCCAGCATATCGCCGTGGGCGCGCGCGATATTTATGACGCCACGGATGCGATTGCCGACAACGGCCTGAAATTCATGCCCGGCCCGCCCGAGACCTACTACAAGATGAGCAAGGACCGCGTGACCGGCCATGAAGAGCCGCTGGACCGGATGCAGAAACACGGCATCCTGATCGACGGCGAAGGTGTCGTCGACGGGGGCGAGACGCGCATCCTGTTGCAGATTTTCTCGAAAACGGTCATCGGCCCGATCTTCTTTGAGTTTATTGAGCGCAAGGGCGATGACGGGTTCGGCGAAGGCAACTTCAAAGCGCTGTTTGAATCGATCGAGCAAGAGCAGATCGACAACGGCGAGCTTGAGACCTCGTAAACAAAGCACATCCGGGGAGGGGTGAAGGGGCGCTTCGGCGCCCCGTTTTGCGCGCGGTTGCGGGCAGTCGAACCGGCGTTAGTTCGGCATCTTCAGCACGACATTGCGGCCCCGGCGGACATAGCGCAACTCGCTGTCGCCAATCGCTGAGACGCGGCCTCCATCGATACGGTCACCCACCTCAACCTTTTGATAGCGCCCATTGCTGAGCCGGACCAAGGCGCGGCGGTTCGATGGTTTGCCGTAGACCCCGATCAGATTGACGTCCCGCAGGTTGATCGCATTCTTCACCGTGGCCTGTTTCGCGACCGAGGTTTTGGACGGAAAGCGCGGCTGCACCGCTTTGGGGGCGACGCTGGCGACCTGTGCGGGGGCCACATCGCGGGCGGCGCGTTTCACGATCCGGTCAAAATTGCGGGGCCGCGTATCGGGGCGGCGTGACTGGGTGGTGGCCTGTTTCGTGGCGTTCTGGATCGCCGGAGGCGTGGCAAGTGCGGCGGCAACGGCGCCGCTGGTGTCAATGGGATCAACGGTCACTTCGGGCGGGGCGGTCGCGACAAGCGCTTCTTCTGTCTCTTCCTGCACCGACTTTGGCCGCAACTGCGGACGCAGCCCAGCCAACTCAGCGCGCGTCAGCCCATCAAGCTGCGCGCGTTCGGTGGTTTCTTCCAGATCATCGGGCCGGTCGCGGGGCCGGGCCTCTGCCAAGGCGTTATCGACCTCCGGGGCCACCGGCTCGGCCTCNGGCCGGGTCAGTGTGGCGGGCGGCTCGGCGGAGGGGCGGCCAAGGTAGACCAGATGCCCATCGGGGCTGAGCGCCCCTTGGNCNGAGGGTTTGACCAGACCGCGGGCGTCCAGNGCAAANTGCGTNCCTGCCGCNACNGGNGAGCTGACCGCGCCGGGGGCCGTATCGGTGCCAAAGGCATCGACCGAGGGCAGGGCCACGGCATCTGTCGTGCTGCTGATCGGGTCGATGCTGGTGAGATAAAGNTCGTCGATATCAATNGCCGCNGCCGGNGCCGGGGGCNCGTCCGGNGCGCGGGCCCAGATGCCGGTGGTNGCATATTTGGCGTCAATCTCGGCCTCGGTCATCTCGGTCAGGGGGCGCGGNTCGGGATCGCGCAGGGCGTCGAGCACGGCACCGTCTTCATCGGTCAGNCCGGCGTCCAANGCNGCNGTCTCNATCGCGTCCGGCTCANCCGGTTCNGGGGGCAGCACGGCGATTTCTTCGTCGATGCTGGGCGTTTCNGCAGGTGCCAAGGCTTCGGCGGTGCTGCGCGGGCTGCGATCGCCAAANAGCCGCGANAGGGCGCTGCCCTCGTCAAGGAAGATCGAGGCCCAAGCGGCGACACCTGCAAGGAAAACCAAGAGCGCCGCNGTNAGGATCANGCCAAGGAAACGCGGCTTGCCGCCGACTTCGTTGCGGCGGCGGGCGCCGAAAACGGTCATTCGATCGGCTTCTGAGGCGGGGGTGNCGGTGGCCGCGGCAGCCGGAGCNGACNGGCGNTCTTTCGATGCCTTNGGCTTGCGACGGCTGAGGAANGCCCCACCGGAGGAGGGCGCTTCGGGCGTCAGGGAACTGCTGTCGGGCTGGGGGGCTGCGGCCACTGNCGCGGCGGCGGTGGCTGCCGGTTCGACGGGCATCTGCGGNGCCAGCGGGGCNGCGGCGGGCGAAGGCGCGCCGACGGGCAGCGACGCAGTGCTGGGCGCGGGTGCTGGCGATGGTTCCGGTTTCGCGGCGGGCGGAGGCGGCGGNGTCGCGCGGCTCGCACCACCAAGGCTGGGNGCNCTCTCANTCCCGCCACGGCGGCTTGCGAAACCNGCAGCAGGGGCGCTGCGCGACGGCGGGGCAGAGAAATCGACCTTGCGNNAAGGCTCNGACCGCGGGGCGGCGGGCGGCTCGGCCTGTGCNGCGGCCGCTGCGGCCAGNGGCGCGGCGGAGGCCGCAACGCTGCCGCTNGCGGGGGGCGTCGATNGCGGNGCAGNCTCAGNCGGTTCTGNGGCGGGCGCAGGGGTATCCAGCGCGGGCAGGTCCTCTTTCAGGGGCGGTGGCGTTTCNTTTGGCGTGGGNGCCAGTTCAGCCTCTGCTGCGGGGGCTGACGCTTCTGTTTCCTNTGCCGCAGGGACCCCTGCCGCGTTCAGCGCGGGCAGGTCTTCCTCAAGGGGCGGGGGCGTCTCTTTGGGGGTCGGCTCCAANGCCGCCGGGGGTGTTTCCGGCNATTCCTCGGNGGTGGCCAACTNGGGCAGGTTTTCCTCTGCCGGCGGCGGTNTCTCTTCGGGCGTAGCGGCGAGATCAGGTTCCGCCACGGGCGTATCGGCCACGGGNGTNTCGGCCACNGGNGTGTCGGCCACGGGCGTCGTCTCATCCGTGTCNACGATCGGCCCCGCAGGCGCGCTCATCACGCCGGAGATCACGATGGGNTCCGCTTCGGGGGTCACGGTTTCGCCGGGGTCCAAAAGCGCCGATGCGGCTTGGGTCATGCCGAAATGCGGNACNCCNACAAANGCNTCGGCGGCAGGGGCGGCGGCAAAGCTGACCGGGTGGAAACGGTGCTCCACCGCAAANGCTTCGGCCTCTTCCAAGGTTTCGCGGGCCACGGCGGCNACNTGGCTTTGCGCGCCATCGGCGTGGACGTCGAACACCAGATCAGCCACCGGATAGGGCGTTGCCCCCTCAAGCGCCTCNGCCGCTGNGGCACGGCGGGCGGCGGTGTCCANTCCGGCGGTGTCGATGGCAAGGTATTTGATCTGCGCATCCGGGATCAGCAGCAGGCTGCGCAGCCCGCCGGGCTCCAACGCNGTNGCGGTTTTGCNCAAGACCGCCAGTTCNGCCGCCAGATCGGCGCTNTCGAGCGCCACTTCACCAACAAGCTGCCAGCCGCCNGANGTGCGGTGGAGCAAACGAATGCCGTCGAACGACAGGGAGAGGGTAAAATTCGGCTTCATCGGGGTCGACTTTAGCATGGGGTNGGGCGCACTTACAGACGCGCCGCAGTCNTCGCGAAGGATAGAGCAGGAGTTCGCCCAAGGGAAGGGTGCGCGGNCNNGCAGGNGCTTGTCAGCGGNNNCNNNCNNTGGGCAAATGGCGGCGCATTNATGCACGGAAAGGAACGAACATGCGACTGATNAATTNGGTGGCGCTGGCGTGGATNGCGGGTGCGGGGCTGGTCTCGGCCCAGCAGGGACCGGAAGAGGGGATTATCGTCACCGGCCAAGGCAGCATCGCCGCCGCGCCCGACATGGCGACGATCACGCTGGGCGTGACCGAAGAGGCCGAGACTGCCAAAGCCGCGATGGACAAGGTGACCGAAGCGGTNTCTGCGATCCTGACCCAGCTTGACGCGCAGGGCATCGCGGCGAAGGACCGTCAGACCAGCCGCTTCTACCTGCGCCCNGTGCATGACCGCCGCCCNATNGANAATGGCNCGCCGCCNNGCATCACCGGCTATGAGGCGGGCAATTCGGTGACCGTNAAGGTCCGCGATCTGGANCGTCTCGGCGCGATGATGGACGCGGTGATCGACGAAGGTGCGAATGATTTCAACGGTTTGGAATTTGGTCTTCAAGATCCGAAAGACGCGCTGGCNGANGCGCGCAAAGCCGCNGTTGCCGATGCNACCGAACGCGCCCGNCAANTGGCCGATGCCGCGGGGGTGAAGCTGGGCACGCTGNTNCGCATGACCGANAANTCNCANTCCCAGCCCAAGATGTTCGANGCCGCCCGCATNGGCATGGCGATGGACAGNGCCGTGGCCGAAGGCGAGGTCGAGCTGCAGGCCGAGGTCTCNATGACCTTCGCGATTGCGCCGGGGCAGTAAGCCGCCNTGGATNNAANNTCCCCCGCCGAGGTGATCGGCGGGGGCGAAGGTTTAGCTGGTCGCTTTGGTCAGCGCNTGATCNAGANCNGCGATCAGATCGTCGGCGTCTTCNGTCCCGATTGAGATNCGCACCACNCCCGGCCCGGCCCCNGCCGCTTCNTGCTGCTCTTGCGTCAGCTGGCGGTGGGTGGTCGATGCCGAGTGGATGATCAGCGAGCGCGTATCGCCCAAGTTCGCCACATGGCTAAAGATNTCNAGGCTGTTNACNAGTTTCACNCAGGCGTCATAACCGCCTTTGACCGCAAAGGTGAAAAGCCCGCCCGCGCCCTTNGGNCAGACCTTNTGCATCCGCTCGTGATAGGGCGANGANTTCAGCCCGGCNTAGGTGACGTAATCAACGCGGTCGTCCTGTTCGAGCCATTCGGCNACCTTNACNGCGTTNTGCACATGNCGGTCCATCCGCAGTGACAGGGTNTCGATCCCCATNAGCGTGTANTGNGCCGCCTGTGGGTTCATCGTCATNCCCAGATCNCGCAGCCCNATGGCNATGCCGTGGAAGGTGAAGGCCATNGCGCCGAAGGTCTCGTGGAACTTCATCCCGTGNTAGGCTTCCTCAGGCTGGCTGAGCGAGGGGAATTTGTCATTCGCGGACCAGTCGAANTNGCCNGAATCCACNACNCAGCCGCCCATNACGGTGCCGTTCCCGGTGAGGTATTTNGTGGTGGAATGCACCACCANCGTCGCGCCNTGNTCAATCGGGCGGCAGAGGTAGGGCGTGGCGCTGGTNTTGTCGATGATCAGCGGAATGCCCGCCGCATCGGCNACATCGGCNATGGCNCGNACATCCATGATATAGCCGCCGGGGTTGGCGATNGCNTCGCCAAAGACCGCGCGGGTGTCATCGTCNATNGCATCGGCNACGGCCTGCGGATCGTCGAAGTCGACAAACTTGCAGGACCANCCNAAGCGTTTGATCGTNTGGCTGAACTGCGTGACCGTGCCGCCATAAAGACGGGTGGAGGCGACGATATTCTTGCCCGGCCCCATCAGCGGGAACAGCGCCATGATCTGCGCCGCGTGACCCGANGAGCAGCAGACCGCNCCNACACCGCCTTCGAGCGTGGCAATCCGCTCTTGNAGNACGGCNTTGGTGGGNTTGGTCAGGCGCGAATAGATGTAACCCACCTCTTGCAGGTTAAAGAGAGCCGCCGCGTGGTCNGCATCGCGAAAGACATAGGCCGTGGTCTGGTAGATCGGCGTNTGNCGCGCACCGGTGGCCGGGTCGGGCGTGGCGCCTGCGTGAATCTGCAACGTNTCAAATTGATGTTTGGGGCTNTCGGCCATTGGTCTGTCCTCTCAGAAAAATGGATTTCNNGCAGCCTAGGCGCAAAGAACCGTTCNGACAACGGGGGACGNANNGCTCAGCGCATCCAAAANCCGTTGGATTTGATCCGGTTGCGGATCGCCTGNTCGCGGCGCGGNAGGTTGTCTTGATCAAAGAGCGCGCGCACTTTGGCACCGCGCCCCTGATAGACCATCCGCTTGATCGCATCGCGTTCTTTCAGCAGCTTTTTCATCCGGTTGGGGGCGGTTACGGCCTCTAGCACCTTAATGGCACGGTCGCTTTCACGGGCGTAGAGCAGCGGCAGGAAACGGTAGTGGCAGGACACCGTCCCATCCAGCAGGCCAGAGGGCAGGGCGTCACGCCCGCCGCCGAGCTCGTGGATCACCAGCGGCAGCACGATCTGGTCGAGCCAAGGGTCAAAGCTCTGCGCGCAAAGCTCCACAGGAGGATCGTCCCGTACCGCCAGCGCATAGCGCAGAAAGAGCGCGCCAAATTCGTGCGGGCAGCGGTAGTAGAAGAACCCGGCGTTAAAATAGAGATAACGGCGCCAATATTCATCCGGCTGGCTCAGGTCGAGGCTGCTGGCGAAGTCGAGGTCGAACTTGTCGTAAAGCGACTTCCAAAGCGCGGTATAGCCCGGCCCGTAAAGCTGCGGCGCAGGCCATGTCCCTTCGCGCCGCAGGGAGGCCGAGGGCCGGTTGAAATCAAAAGGCACGGCCGCCAGATCGCCGGTAATCAGCGTATCTGTGTCAAAGAAAACAAAGGGTTCACCCGCGGGCAGGGCGCTGAGCATCTCGATTTTGTTGCCATAGGGGTAGGCGCTGCCGAAATGCTGGCTTTCGAAGGGGATGAACTCTGCCCCGAGGTCGGTCAGCGCCTCACGTAGCGTGGTGTCGGTGATGCGCGGGTCGTCGTCCCAAAGCGGGCCGGGTTGCGGCTCGGCGATCAGCAGGCGGCCTTGGAACTGCGGGCAGGAATGGCGCAGGGAAGCAGCAAAAAGCAACGCTTCATAGGCCAGCCGGCCCTGTTGCCCCACGATGACGACGTTGAAAATTTGCGGGGAACGCGAATTGCGTGTCATACTTATGTGCGGCCTCATGATTTTTAGCCAGTATAGGGGCAGGCGTCTCTTGGCAAAAGCCAGCAAATTGAGCGGCCTGCAGGAGGGTTCGGAATGTTCGATTTTGTCTTTGCCGTGATCGCGGTCAGCTTCGGCGGATCAGCCGCGCCTTTGGACGGGGTTGGCCGACCGGATGCGCCGATGACGGTGCAGGCCCCGGCGCGCCCCGCAGCACCGGCCAGTCCGGCAGCACCTCTCGCACCCGTAAAACCGCCGCGGGCGTTCCACATGGCGGCCGTGCCCCCCGGATTGGTTGCCGAAGATCAGACCCCCACGGGCCGGTTCACAACCGCCGCGGAGGTTAAGCCGATCCTGAACGCCACGCGCGGCAGTTGGATCGCGGTGCGGGAGTATGACGGGCAGGACCTCGTCTATGTCACCCATCTGTGGAGCTGGCGATGCGGGCTGGCCGCCATGGCGATCGCGGTCAACGACGCGCCGATGCAGGACTGGCCGATGCCCCCCTGCCACGAGGCGCTGCCTTCGCCCAATGCGATTCTGGATGATGATCCGCAGCCGTATCTGACATTCGACCTCGGGTCTGTTCAGACGGTTCGGGTTCAATTGGTATACGACGATCTGAGCATGGAGCTTGAGGCGTTTTCGCGGGGGGATGTGCTGATCCCGTGAGCCGGGTACGTTGCCGTCGCGCGCAGGATTGAACCAACGCCACGACCGTAGCGGTGGCGGAAATCAGTGTCATCGTAGAAGGAGAAAGTGGTGGGCGACACTGGACTCGAACCAGGCGTGCGTCTCCGCGAGGGAGCCGCAGGCGGGCCCTGCCACATGGCTGTAGCACGCATGATCGATCCGGGGGATCGATCGGTGGCCACGGGCGTATCGCTCGCGTGGTTCCGGGGTCATCTACGGAAGAGAAAGTGGTGGGCGACCCTGGAATCGAACCAGGCGTGCGTCTCCGCGAGGGAGTTACAGTCCCCTGCCACACCTTGCGGCCTGTCGCCCACTTTGTCCTGTGCATTGCACCTGACGTGGGGGCGTGATTACAAGCGACCCAAAGAAGCGTCAAGGCGAATTCCTGAGAAATGTCGGGGAAATCGCACGAAAGGATAAAGAGATGAAGAAACCCAAATGGGTCGTGCAAAAAGAGCAGGACAAGAAGGCCGAAGCGGCGCAGACGGTCTGGCTTTTTGGTCTGCATGCGGTCCGCGATGCGCTGATGAATCCGAACCGCGAAAAATTGCAGCTGATGGTCACTCCGAATGCCCAAGCCAAGCTGGAGGATGCCATTGCGGAAGCGGGAATTACGCCGCAGGTCGTCGATCCGCGCAAGTTCCGTCCGCCGCTTGATCCGAATTCCGTTCACCAGGGTGCGGTGCTGGAAGTGAAGCCGCTGAACTGGGGGCGGTTGGAGGATGTCGCTATCGGTGATTCCGCACCGCGGCTGCTGTTGCTCGACCGGGTGACCGATCCGCATAACGTCGGCGCGATTCTCCGCTCGGCTGAAGTCTTGGGCGCTTCGGCGGTCATTGGCACCAAGCACCACTCCGCGCCTGAGACCGGCGCGTTGGCCAAGACCGCCAGCGGCGCGTTGGAGCGACAGCCCTATCTGCGGGTGCGCAACCTCGCCGATGCGATCCGTGCCCTGCAGGATATGGGGTATCTGGTGCTGGGGCTGGATGGAGAGGCCACACAGACCATCGAGGGCGCCGTAGAGGGCCGCCGTGACCGCCCTGTGGCGCTGGTTCTGGGGGCCGAGGGTCCGGGGCTGCGGGAGAAGACCCGCGAGACCGTGGATGCGCTGGTGCGGATCGATGCGGCGGGCGGATTTGGGTCGCTCAATGTCTCTAACGCCGCGGCGATTGCGCTTTATGCCAGCCGGGTCGGGGGCTGAGAATCGGCAAGAACTGGCTCAAAACCGGGCATGGGGCGGGGCGACAGGGTCCAGCCCCTTTGAAAACGGCCAAGGGTTCCTAAATTTAAAGGTGACCGCAGGCCCGGAACGCCTGCCGGCCACCTACTGTCCCTCGTTCCGTACCTTACGCCCCGTGTTCGTCATGGGGCGTTTTTTTATGTGGGGGCAAGATACACAAAAGCCGCCCCGAGGGGCGGCTTTGCGTTTCCTACGGGGTGGTAGGATCAACCTGGAGCGGGCGAGGCGATTCGAACGCCCGACCCTAACCTTGGCAAGGTTATGCTCTACCCC
>NZSX01000043.1:0-5105 GCA_002703405.1 Sulfitobacter sp.
TGCATGGTCTGCCCGAAGGCTGCCGTTTCGCAGGGCGCTGTCCGGTCGAACTGCCCCAATGCGCCACGCAGCGCCCGGTATTTACGCAGACAGACGTCGGGCGCGGTGCTGCCTGTCACTTACTGACGGAGGCACGCCCATGAGTGACGTGCCGCTCTTGGAGGTCCGCAACCTCACCCGCCACTACAAGCTGCCACGGCAAAGCCTTTTGCGCCGGGCACCCGTGCTGACGGCGCTAGAAGGGGCTGCATTTTCGCTGCGCGCCGGAGAGACCTTGGGCGTGGTCGGCGAAAGTGGTTCGGGCAAATCGACCTTGGCGCGGCTCATCATGGCGTTTGAGGTTCCGGACGCGGGGGAGGTGCTGTTTCAGGGCCGCGATCTGCACGGCCTGACCGCAGAGGAATTGCGTAAGTTGCGGCGCGGCTTTCAGATGGTATTTCAAGACCCTTTCGGCTCGCTCAACCCGCGCCGCCGCATTGGATGGTCCATCGCAGAGCCGCTGCGCGCCAATGGCGAGATAGAGAATATCACCCCCCGCGTCGCCGAAGCCTTGGAGCAGGTCGGACTGCACCCTGCTGACGTGGGTAAATATCCGCATGAGTTCTCGGGCGGGCAGCGCCAGCGTATCGCCATTGCCCGCGCCATCATCACCCGCCCCGCGCTGCTGGTGGCGGATGAGGCGGTCTCGGCCCTTGATGTGTCAGTGCAGGCGCAGATCCTGAACCTTTTGATGGACCTACAAGATGATCTGGGCCTTGGCATGGTCTTTATCAGCCATGACCTCGCGGTGGTCGGCTCGATCTGTGACCGGGTGCTGGTGCTGCAGCACGGCAAAACGCTTGAGAGCGGTGCAGCCGCTGATGTGTTGCGCGCGCCCAAGCACCCTTATACGAAAACCCTGCTGACAGCCGCAGGAGTACGCCCATGACCCGTTTCGTCCACCTGACCGACCTGCATATCTCGCACCCCGATCTGAACGATCCGCATCTGCAAAGCGACACGCCCGCCACGTTGCGCCGCGTGGTGGAGGTGATCAACGCGATGGAGAAGCAGCCTGATTTCGTGGTGGCCAGCGGTGATCTGACCAATCAGGGCGATCAGCAAAGTTATGAACTGGTGCGCGACATCCTTAGCACCCTGCGCGCGCCCTTGGTGCTGGCGCTTGGCAATCACGACAAGCGCGCCGGGTTCAACGCGGTCTTCGCGCCGGGGCTGGCGGATGCGCCCTATTTTCACGATGCGCCACAGGGCGATCTGCATGTCATCACGCTTGATAGCAGCGTGCCGGGCAAGGTGGCCGGGGCGCTGGATGACGCGCAGTTTGAATTCCTCGGGGCTGCGCTACAGCGGCACCCCGGGCTGGCGAAACTCTTGGTGATCCACCACCCGCCGCGCATCGATTCCGAGGCGCTGGCATGGGGCAGCCTTGATGAGGCCAGCAGTGCCCGTTTAGCTGAAATGCTGACGGGCCAGCGCGTCGCGGGGGTCCTCTCGGGCCATGTTCACGTGAACCGGGTCAGTCATTGGCATGGCATACCTGTAGTGATCTCTAACGGGCTGCACTCCACCATTGATCTAACCGAGACGCGCGATCTGCGCATCGTTGAGGGCACCGGATTCGGGCTATGTGATTGGCTTCCAAGCGGCCTAAGCGTTTCTTTCGCCTCGCTTGACCCGACGGCGCGTGAATTGGCACGGATTGATGAGGCCCAGCTAAAATCCTTTGAGTAGAATGACATCCACTGCCTGCAGTCGCAGCATTTGCCTCATGCCGCGCCGCAGTAAAAAAATTATTGTTGACCCTCAACCTTTTTAATCTCACACAACGATACAAGAAAAAGTGATATCCGGCGCAAGATCGGATTGCTGTTCACGGGGAGGGTGAATTTGCCAACTGCCAATGGCGATAGTGTATCCACGCTTGGCGCACGTATGCGCAAGCAACGTCATCGTTTGTCCCTGACCTTGCAGCAGTTGGGCGAAGCCTCTGGCGTGTCGGTCGGCTATCTGAGCCAAGTTGAGCGGGGCCGGGCCACGCCGTCGCTGGGTACCCTGTCGCAGATCGCGGTCGCGCTTCAGGTCGAAGTCAGCTTTTTCATCCATACTCCCAAGACCCAAGACAGCCTGACCCGCGCGGATGAACGCCCACGCTTTGCCGTGTCGGGGTCTTCCATCGAATATGAGAAGATCGGCGCGGATTTTCCCGGCCATGAGCTGTCCTCCTACATCATGAACGTGCCACCGGGCTACGCCTCCGAGGAGGTCGTGCATGAGGGCGAAGAGGTGATCTATATCCTTGAAGGAGAGATCGCGCAGGTCGTCGATGGGGGGGAGCATATCATGCGGCCCGGCGACAGCCTGCATTACCTCGGCAGCAGCCCGCATTCTTGGTCCAACAAAACCGACAAGCCCGCGCGCGTTCTTTGGGTGGGCCGGATGCAATACGAACAGGCCGCTGGCGCCAATAGAATACGTCCGAATGAAGGGGCAATCGCCACCGCATTCGCGTCGTCTCGCCCGTAAGGGCGTATCACCTGCGGCGGACAAACCGCTGCCAAAAAACAAACCAATCAGGAGAGAGAGAATTATGTCTTTTACAACCAAACTGGCCACCGGCGCCATGCTGGCGGCACTGGGTGCCACAGCCGCCTCGGCCCAATCGCTGGTCTATTGCTCCGAAGGCTCGCCCGAGGGTTTTGACCCCGCGCTCTACACTGCCGGCACCACCTTCGATGCCTCCAGCCACCCGATCTACAACCGTCTGGCCGAGTTCAAAGTCGGCACGACCGAAGTTGTGCCCGCACTGGCCGAAAGCTGGGAAGTCAGCGAAGACGGCATGAAGGTGACCTTCAAGCTGCGCGAAGGGGTGAAGTTCCACTCCAACGACCAGTTCACGCCGACACGCGACTTCAACGCCGATGACGTGATCTTTAGCTTTGACCGTCAGGGCAACGAAGAGAACCCCTACAACCAGGTTTCCGGCGGCACGTGGGAATACTACGGCGGCATGTCCATGCCCGACCTCGTCGAGAGCATCGAGAAAGTTGACGATTACACCGTCGTCTTCAACCTGACCCGCCCCGAAGCACCATTCATTGCGAACATGGCGATGGATTTCGCCTCGATCGTGTCTAAGGAATATGCCGACGCGATGCTCGAAGCTGGCACGCCCGAGATGCTGAACCAAGCACCTATCGGCACTGGCCCATTCCAGTTCCAAGCCTACCAGAAAGACGCGGTCATCCGTTACCTGCGGAACGACGAATACTGGGGCGACCCGGCCAAAGTCGAAAGCCTGATCTTCGCGATCACGCCTGACGCTTCGGTCCGCTACCAAAAGGTGCAGGCGGGTGAATGCCACGTAACGGCATATCCGAACCCTGCCGATGTTCAGGCGATGAAAGACGCCGAAGACATCGTCGTGATGGAGCAGGAAGGTCTGAACGTGGGCTATTTGGCTTACAACACGCAGGTCGCGCCTTTTGACAACGCCAATGTCCGCAAGGCGCTGAACATGGCGATCGACAAGCAGGCGATCATCGACGTGGTGTTCCAAGGCTCNGGCGAAATCGCCAAGAACCCGNTNCCGCCGACCATGTGGTCCTACAACGACGCCATCGAAGACGACAACTATGACCCCGAGGCCGCCAAGGCGATGCTCGAGGAAGNAGGCGTCACNGACCTGTCCATGAAGATCTGGGCNATGCCGGTTCAGCGTCCCTACAACCCNAACGCCCGCCGTATGGCCGAGCTGATGCANGAAGACTTCTCCAANGTTGGCGTCGATGTTGAAATCGTCTCCTACGAATGGGGTGAGTATCTTGAGCGCTCCAAGTCGAAAGACCGTGATGGNGCNGTNCTGCTGGGTTGGACNGGNGACAANGGCGACCCAGACAACTTCCTCGCNGTTCTGCTNGGCTGTGACGGTGTCGAGAAATCCAACCGCGCCCAGTGGTGCAACGAGGAATTCGACGCNCTGATCCAGAAAGCCAAGGTTCTGCCGACCCAAGAAGAGCGTGCGCCGCTGTACGAAGAAGCGCAGCAGATCTTCAAGGATCAAGCNCCTTGGGCCACCATCGCGCATTCGGTCGTCTACATGACCATGCGNCCCGAAGTTGAANNCTATGTCGTNCACCCGCTGGGTGGCCACATCTTCAACCAAGTTGGCCTGAAGCAGTAACCCTGCCGCTNNNACCAAAGGGGGCGGCATTCTGTGCCGTCCCCATTTTATTAACCTCNNCCGCCGGGAAGCCNTACCTTGTCCAATTCNCTGAATGATCGCCTGTCGGCCTATGCCGATATCGCCGCNGNNCTATCGGTGGACGCCGTGGCNCTGGTGCCCGGCCCGAATTTNACCCGCGCTGTCGACCATGCCTTCATGAGCCACGAGCGCCCCTTTGTTCTGGTCATCCCCGCGCGNGGCCCCGCCGCCGCNNTGGTGCCGAACCTTGANCTGGGCAGCTGGGANTTGGTTGGCTTTGANGGTGCCGTTTTCGATTGGCGCGANCANACAGGCTATGACGATGCCTTTGCCGCGCTGACNNAGCATCTGAACATCACCTCGCTGGCCGTTGAGGGCCAAGTGATGCGCGTCTTTGTGCATCACGCGCTNAANAAAGCGCAGCCCGANNTGCGGATCATCGACGCCGAGCGTGAAATTTCCGCCCCGCGCATGATCAAGACNGAGGCCGAGNTNGCCGCNCTGCAAGAGGCNATNAACATNTCCGAACGCGCCCTGCGCGCNACNCTCGANTCNGTGAAGCTCGGCCAGACCGAGAAAGAGATCGAACAGAAACTGGTGCAGATGGTNTTTGCCGAAGGGGCCGATGATCTGTCCTTTGCGCCNATNGTCGCTGCCGGNGATGGCTCGGCCCGCCCNCANGCCAAAGCGCGCGAANATTACCGCGTCAAAGCNGGCGATGCGCTGCTNATNGANTTNGGNGCGCGNAANNACGGCTTTGCCGCCGACATCACCCGCACNGTTTTCCTNGGCCATGTCAGCGACGANGGGCGCGANGTNTATGACNCCGTNCTNCGCGCCAANCTCGCCGGNCTNGANGCCACNCGNGCNGGNGTCACCGCGCATGAGATCGACGATGTGGTGA
>NZSX01000043.1:5110-95486 GCA_002703405.1 Sulfitobacter sp.
GTNCTCGAAGCCTCGCNCTATGCCGACCGNATCCGCACCAAGACNGGCCACGGCCTTGGCCGCGATGTGCATGAAGCGCCNTATATCATGCGNGGCAACCATATGACTTTACCCGCCGGAACGGTGTACACCAATGAACCCGGNCTCTATGAGATCGGCAACTTTGGNGTGCGCATCGAAGATGACGTGCTGATCACNGAAGATGGCTACAAATCCCTGACCAACTTTCCGAAGGAACTGATGGTGCTNCCGTGCTGAAATATGTCTTGTCGCGCCTTGCGACCTTCATCCCGACCTTTATCGGCGTCACGCTGATTTCATTTGCCTTTATCCGCATGCTGCCNGGCGACCCGATNGTCGTCATGGCGGGCGAGCGGGGCATTTCCGAAGANCGCTACTTGGAACTNCAACAGCAGTTCGGNTTTGANNGNCCGATCTATGTGCAGTTCTGGGANTACTTCACCGGCGTTCTNCANGGCGATNTGGGCAACTCTTTCGTGACCAAACGGCCTGTNTGGGATGAGTTCTTCTCGCTCTTNCCNGCNACGNTGGAACTGTCGGTCTGCGCGATGATCTTTGCNGTGGCCTTGGGCCTGCCNGCGGGGGTGATTGCTGCNGTGAACCGGGGCAAGTTCTTTGACCGGGCGCTGATGTCGACCGCACTTGTGGGCTATTCGATGCCGATNTTCTGGTGGGCGCTGCTGCTGATCATCGTNTTNTCGGGCAANTTNGGCTGGACGCCAGTCTCGGGCCGGATTGATCTGCTNTANTACTTNCCCAANGCCACGGGCTTCATGCTGATCGACAGTATNGCCTCGGGGCAGGACGGNGCGTTTACCTCGGCNNTGCGGCACCTNNTGCTGCCGACCATCGTGCTGGGCACCATCCCNCTGGCNGTGATCGCNCGGCAGACCCGNTCGGCNATGCTNGAAGTGCTGGGCGAAGACTACATCCGCACCGCGCGNGCCAAGGGCATGTCNNCNGGCCGGATCAANGGNATCCACGCNCTGCGCAACGCGCTTATNCCCGTCATNACNGTGATCGGCCTNTCGGTCGGNACGCTGCTNGCNGGNGCCATTCTGACCGANACGATCTTTAGCTGGCCGGGCATCGGCAAGTGGATGGTCGACAGCATTTTCCGCCGCGACTACCCGGTGGTGCAGGGTGGCCTGCTGNTGATCGCCGTCATGGTCATGGTCGTGAACCTCACCGTTGACATGCTNTATGGCATCATCAACCCCAAGATCAGGAAACGCTAATGGACGACGCACTCTCTGCCGAAGCCGAAATGGTNCACGCGCGCCCCGGNCGCCTGCGCGAATTCTGGTTCTATTTCCGCGAAAACCGTGGGGCCGTGATTGGNCTGTGGATCTTTGCCGTCTTCGCCTTNCTGGCGCTGTTCGGNCCNTGGATCGCCCCGCATGACGCGACCCAGCAGTTCCGCGCAGCCACGCTGCAGCCGCCTGTCTGGCAGGACGGNGGCACGTGGAGCCATATCCTCGGCACCGACCCGCTCGGTCGCGATATGCTGTCGCGTCTGATTGTTGGTGCGCGCTACTCCTTCTTCGTTGGCATCGTCGTGGTNTCTATCGCCGCNTCTGGCGGGATCATCATCGGGTTGATCTCGGGCTTCGCGCCCAAGTGGCTCGACACGATCATCATGCGGATCATGGACATCATTCTGGCCTTCCCGTCGCTGCTGCTGGCGCTGGTGCTGGTNGCNATCCTNGGGCCGTCGCTNACCAATGCGATGATCGCCATCGCGATTGTGTTGCAGCCGCATTACGTGCGTCTGACACGGGCGAGCGTGCTCTCGGAGCGGCAGAAAGACTACGTGACCTCGGCCCGTGTTGTCGGTGCTGGCACGCTGCGGCTGATGGTCGTGACCGTGCTGCCGAACTGCCTTGCGCCGATCATCGTGCAGGCCGCGCTGTCGTTTTCNACCGCGATCCTTGATGCCGCCGCGCTTGGCTTCCTNGGNATGGGNGCNCAGCCGCCCACGCCCGAATGGGGCACNATGCTGGCCGAAGCGCGCGAGTTTATCTTGCGGGCGTGGTGGGTTGTGACCTTCCCCGGCCTTGCGATCCTCGTCACCGTGTTGGCGATCAACCTCATGGGNGACGGGCTGCGCGACGCCCTTGACCCGAAACTAAAGCGGAGCTGATTGATGTCTCTTCTGCGTATCCGCAACCTCTCGGTCGATTTCGCCACCGCCTCGGGCAAGTTCCGCGCCGTNGACTCGGTTGACCAAGATGTCGACACCGGNGANATCCTCGCNATNGTCGGCGAAAGTGGCTCGGGCAAGTCGGTGTCGATGNTGGCNCTGATGGGCCTGNTGCCTTGGACNGCNACNGTCACCGCCGATGAGCTNACCTTCGACGGTCANGACCTGCTGANAATGGACAAGCGCGCCCGGCGCAAGATTGTCGGCAANGACCTTGCGATGATCTTCCAAGAGCCGATGTCCTCGCTCAACCCCTGCTTCCCGGTGGGCTGGCAGATCAAGGAATCCCTGCGCTTTCACCTTGGCCTGAACCGGGCCGAGCGGCACAAGCGGGCGATTGAACTCTTTGAGCAGGTCGGCATCCCGGACCCGGAAAAGCGCCTTTCCGTCTTCCCGCACCAGATGTCGGGCGGGATGAACCAGCGCGTGATGATCGCCATGGCGATTGCCTGCAAGCCCAAGCTGCTGATCGCGGATGAGCCGACGACCGCGCTCGACGTGACCATTCAGGCGCAGATCCTCGACCTGCTGACCTCCCTGCGTGACGAGACCGGGATGGGGCTCGTGCTGATCACCCACGATATGGGCGTGGTGGCCGAAACCGCCGAGCGTGTCTCGGTGCAATATGCCGGTCAGAAGATCGAAGAGCAGCAGGTGCTGCCGCTCTTCCGCGAGCCGCACCACCCTTATACGGCGGCGCTGTTGGACGCATTGCCGGAACGCGCGACCGAGAAACGCCTGCCGACGATCCCCGGCGTGGTGCCGGGCCAGTTCGACCGGCCCGCGGGCTGCCTGTTCTCGCCGCGCTGCAAGTTCGCCAACGACAAATGCCGCGCCGAGAACCCGCCACCGCTGAGCGAAGACCTCGGCAAGGCGCGCTGCTTCTATCCGCTCAACACCGATGAAAGGGTCGCGTCATGACTGCCCCCGTAATGACCGCCGACGCGCTGGAGCGTCACTATCAGGTTGGTGGCGGCTTCCTGCGCAAGACCCAAACGCTCAAGGCTGTCGCGGGCCTCGATTTCCAACTGCACCCCGGCAAAACGCTGGCCGTGGTGGGCGAAAGCGGCTGTGGCAAATCCACGCTGGCGCGCATGGTCACGATGATCGAAGAGCCGACCGCAGGCTCGCTGACGCTCGACGGCAAGCCGGTGCGTCCCGAGGATTGGGCCGACCTGCGCCAGCATGTTCAGATCGTGTTCCAAGACCCTTACGGCTCGCTGAACCCGCGCCAGCAGATCGGCACGATCCTGCAAGAGCCACTGGTCATTAACCGCAAGGACATGTCGAAGAAAGAGCGGGAGGAGAAGGCGCGCGAGATGCTACGCCTCGTCGGCCTGCGGCCCGAACATTACGACCGCTACCCGCATATGTTCTCAGGCGGTCAGCGCCAGCGGATCGCGGTGGCGCGGGCACTGATGCTGGACCCGAAAGTGCTGGTGCTGGACGAGCCTGTCTCGGCGCTTGACCTGTCGATCCAGTCGGCGATCCTGAACCTGTTGGTGGACCTTCAGGAGAAGATGCAGCTGGCCTATCTCTTCATTAGCCACGACCTTTCAGTCGTGCGCCATGTGGCTGACGATGTGATCGTGATGTATCTGGGCCGAGCGGTTGAGAAGGGGCCGAAGGACGAAGTCTTTGAGAACCCGCGTCATCCCTATACGGCGGCGCTGCTCTCCGCGACGCCCCGCGCCGATCCCGAAGGCGGCAAAGAGCGGATCAAGCTGCAGGGCGAACTGCCCTCACCGTTAGCGATCCCCGAGGGCTGCCCCTTTGCGCCACGTTGCTGGAAGGTGCAGGACGTCTGCCGGAAAGAGCGCCCCGTGCTTGAGGGCGCGCCGCATCCGGCAGCCTGCTACTTCCCCGTCGACGAGTAATGCGCTGGCGCGGGTGGTTCAGACCACCTGCGCCACCACCCCGATGCAATCGCCCATTTTGACCAGCCCCGGCACATGCCGGGCGGTCAGGATGCCGCTCAGCTGCGCATGGGCGGTGATTGCGGGCTGACCGCTGCGGTCGCTGGGCCAGAGCCTGGCGATGGGTTGGCCCTCGGTCACTTCATCCCCCAGATCGACCAGCGGCTCCAACAGGGCGTTGGTCTCGCTAAAGGTGAAGCAGCGCCCATCGGGCATGTCGAGCATTACGGTCTCTGCCATCTCGGGCTCGCCTTCCAAAATCCCAGCATGGATCAACAGATTGCGCGCGCCTTTGCGGGCGACGGCGACGCTTTTGGCGGTCGACGTGCCCGCGCCGCCGAGTTCGGTGGTGACGAAGACCTTGCCCTGCTCCTCGGCCTCGGTGTCGAACATGCCGCGGTTGTCGATCTCTAGCATCTTCATGGAATAGGGCGCGTTGAACGCCTCCATCGCGGCCATGCAGGCGGCCTCTTGCGCCTTGTCGGGCAAGATATGCGCGGCGGCAAAGGGCAGGAAATCCAGCGTGCGCCCGCCGGAGTGGTAATCCAGCACGATATCCGCCAGTGGCACCAGTTCGGTGGCGATGTAATGCGCAATCTTCTGGGTTACCGTGCCGCCGGGGCTGCCCGGAAAGCTGCGGTTCATGTTGCCGCCGTCGATGGGCGAACAGCGGCGGCCAGCGGCGAAGGCGGGTTGGTTCATCATCGGCAGGATAATGACGCGGCCTTTGATCTGCGCAGGATCCAACGTTGCCGCCAGTTCTTGCAAGGCAATCGGCCCTTCGTATTCATCGCCGTGGTTGCCGCCTGTCAGCAGCGCCGTAGGGCCGTCGCCGCCATTAATGACGGTGATCGGCACCATGACAGAGCCCCAAGCGCTGTCATCGCGGCTGTAGGGCAGGCGCAGGAAACCGTGATGCGCGCCGGGTTGGTCGAGCGGGATGGTCGGGGTGATGGGATTGCTGGTCATGCGGAAACAAACAACTTTCGCGGAGTGGTGCAGAAACATTCATGGCCGGTCTCGGTGATGCGGATTGGCTCGGTGATCTCAAGCCCGCCGTCGTCGAGCCAGAGCGCGGGCATAAAGTGGAAGGTCATGCCCGGCTCTAGGATCGTCGTGTCGCCGCGGCGGAAAGAGATCGTGCGCTCGCCCCAGTCGGGGGGGTAGCTAATGCCGATGGCATAGCCGCAGCGGCTGTCCTTNTCNAANCCCGCCTTGTTNAGCGTNNNGTTNAAAGCNTTGGCGATATCCTCGGCCNNGTTGCCNGGNTTGGCCTGTTCCAGCCCNGCGTCGATGGCNTCNAGCACCGCGCTGNTCNGCGTCGCGGTATTTTTGCGGGACATCCCCNAANAACAGCGTGCGCGANTGCGGGCANTGATAGCGNCGGTGNGCNCCTGCGATNTCNAANAAGGTCGCCTCNTTGGGCTGCATGGGCCGGTCGTCCCACGTCAGATGCGGGGCGGTGGCGTCCATGCCNGANGGNGCCATGGGCACGATGGCNGGNTAGTCGCCCCANAANCCCTGCGCNCCGCGAATACCNGTGGCATAGATCTCGGCCACCAGATCGTTCTTGCGCATNCCCGGCACGGCGACTTCNAGNATNCGGACGTGCATNTCNTCNACGATCCGCGCNGCGCGNTCCATNTATTCGATCTCGCGCTCNGATTTCACGGCGCGNTCCCAATTCACCAGCGCCGTGGCATCCATAAANGTCGCCTTGGGCAGCTTGGTCTTCAGCGTGTCATGGGCGCGGGCGGAGTANTAGTAGTTGTCCATCTCCACGCCGATACGCGCGTTCTCTAACCCCATTTCGCTCAGTAGGGCCGAGAGNTCTTCCATCGGGTGTTTTTCGGGGTTCTGNACGTAGCTGTCNTCGTAGCCGCGGATGCAGTCATCCTCCATGAAGACGGTGCGTCTTGCGCCAAGCGCGTCCATGCCGCGGCCCCACCAAACGGGCTCTCCCTCATGGGTCACGATCACCGCTTGGTAGACATAGAANGACCAACCGTCATAGCCCGANAGCCACGACATGTTCGACGGGTCGCTGACCACGATCGCATCCATGTTGCGCGCGGCCATGGTCTTGCGCGTTCGGTCGACCCGGCGCTGGTACTCGCTGTTTGTAAAATTCGCCTCATACGTGGTCATAGGCCAGCCCCTTTCATGTCTGGTTACCCGAATATTGTGATCCGGCCAGAGGGGCCGGGATCACGGAATGATGCCCTGTGCATGGGCGCTTGGCATGTCGCAGTCGAACAGACGGCCATAGCCATCGGGNCGGCCCGNCAGCCCGCCCATCCGTTGCAANGCCCAGCACAGCGCTTGNTTNGAGGTCACGACCGGCTTGCCCAAGGCGGCTTCGATCCGGTCNATCACGTCGACACCGCGCAGGGANGTGCAGGAGAGGAAAAATGCCTCTACTTCCGCTCCGTCCAGTGCTTTGGCGCCGTTGATGATGCTNTCGTCGTCGATCCGCGCCATATCGCGGTCGTCTTCCANCCCGAANGCGCCGTTGCGCATGACCTNNAGNCCCTGTTCCTCGAAATAGGCGGCGAGGGGNGCGGCGGTTTCGGGCANATAGGGGGTGAGCATTGCCACACGTTTCACGCCAAGTGCTGCAAANCCCGCGATGGCGGCAGANGCGGGGGTGNTGACCGGCACGCCGGGGAGCCCTTCGCCGATNGCNTCNCGNACCGCAGGATTACCGATGGCAACAGAGGCNGAGGTGCAGCAAAAAGCGATGGCCGAAAGCTTGATCCCCGGCACCAGCAGCGCCGCGGTGCGGGCCATATCNGGGGTCATNGCGCGCAGGCGTTCGGGGGTGGTGGGGTTCTCAAAAGCGATCCGCGCCACATGCAGTGCGGCCTGCGCGGGGTCGATCAACCGCGCCGCGTCACGCTCAAANGTCATGTCGGTCGACAGCAGCATNGCGCCAAGGCGCACGGGATCATCTTCACGCAAACGGCACTCAAGCGTTTCGCTTTGCACAGGGGGNGTCACCTGAATANTCCTTTGATCTANACGACAAGCACNGGGCATTTCGCAAGCCCCGTGACTTTGTGTGACACCGATCCNAGCAGATAGCTATCGCCTGTCGCCCCCAATCCGCGAGAGCCGATGACGATGAGGTCGGCATCATGTTTCTTGGCGAATTCGGTCACNGCCCGCGCNGGTCGGCCCGAGCGCACGAAAGCGCGNACATTCTCGACGCCTGCNTCTTTCATCAGCTGTTTGCCNTGGCTNATGATCTCGGTCGCATGGGCCTGCATCGCGTCGTCNATATTGCCGGGGTCGTTCACCCGCACCATCGACAGCGACGCCTCCAGCATCGAATGATGCCGGTAGATCGTCAGCAGCGTCACCTTCGCCCCGGTCAGNTTGGCCATCTCTGCCGCCTTCATCAGNGCGCGGTCGGCATTCACCGAGCCGTCATAGGGGGCGAGGATATGGGTGAACATGACGCTCTCCTCTTATTTCGCAAANGCCAGATCGCGCAGGAACAGGGCGATCTGTGGGAAGAAGATCAGGGCAACCGAGACGCTCAGCAACATGATGATGAAAGGCGGGGTGCCGCGGATGACCTCCATATAGGGNCGTTTGAAGACCGCGATGGCGGTGAAGATGTCACAACCAAAGGGCGGCGTGGCCGAACCGATGGCGACTTGCAGCGTGATGACGGTGCCGACCAGCACCGGATCAAGGCCAACCGAGTCGACCACCGGCGCAAAGATCGGCACGAAGACGAGGATCACCACGATCGGGTCCACGAACATACAGCCGATGAAGAAGGCGATGGAGATTACAAAGAGCACCCCAATCGGCCCCATGCTGTCGATCCCGATGCCCGCCAAAACCGCCTGCGGNATTTGCGCGAAAGAGATCACCCAAGANAAGGCCGCGCCNGCCGCAACAAGGATGAAGACCACGGCNGTGATAAGCCCGGTGGATTTCGCCGTNTCATAGATGCCNGCAAAGTNGATCTCACGAAAGACGATCATCTCAAGNAANATGGCNTANAGCACNCAGGCCGCCGCNGCTTCGGTCGGAGAGAAGACNCCNCCGTAGATGCCGCCGATGATGATCGCCGGAAACCCCAGCGGCCAAAGCGCTTGTTGTACCGCGCGGGCACGCTNGCCCCATGTGGCTTTCTCTTCGGTGGGGACGTTGTGGCGGTAGGCGTAGATCACCGAATAGANCGAAAACAGCGCNAGGATCAGCAGCCCCGGCCCNATGCCCGCGATGAANAGTTCNGCAATGGATGTGTTNGAGACGACGCCGTANATGATCATNCCGATGGAGGGCGGGATCAGGAANGCGATGTCGGANGAGTTCACGATCAGCGCCAGCACNAAACTNTCTTTGTANCCNGCNTTNANCATNCGGGGCCGCAGGGGGGAGCCNACNGCNACNACNGTNGCCTGNGTNGAGCCCGAGACCGCGCCGAACATGGTACAGGCCGCAGCCGTGGCAACCGCAAGACCGCCCTTCATGTGACCCACGAAGGACATCACCATATCAATCAGCCGCCCGGCGGACTGGCCGCGCGTCATGATATCGGCGGCAAAGATNAACATCGGCACGGCGATCAGCGAGGCNGGCCGGACGCCNGCCATCATCTGCTGCACCATCGTCTCTAGCTGNCCGAAACCGCCGAAGAGNGAATAGAANCCNACAAACGCNCCGACGATCAGCGGGATCATCATGGGAAAGCCNAGCAGCAGCAGGACGACCATGATGGAGAAAATGGTAGNAGCCATCGCTTAGACCTCCCGCTCGTTGTCGTCGTAGCCTTCCAGCACGCTGGTCGACAGGTANATGTCAGGCTCGATGATGTTTTTGATGGCGGTNAGCAGGTATTGNAGCCCCGTCATGAANAAGCCGAAGGGCACCCAGACCAGCGTCCACCAGACCGGNACTTGCAGCGCAGGCAACAGGCGGCCNCGCCCGGCTTGGGTCATNATATATTGCAGCGCGTACCANGCGAGGCCGAACATGAAGACGGCGGTGACAAAGGCGATGAAGATCATCAGCACCTTGCGGGGGCGCGGGGGCAGGGCGTCGAAAATCGCCGACATGCGGATATGCCGCCCATGCCGCGCGGCATAGGAAATGCCCGCGAAAGTGATGAGNATGATCAGGATGCTGTTCANNTCTTCGGAAAAGAAGATCGAGCTTTGAAAGACGAAACGNCCNACNACATTGGCNATCGTATTGGCNGCCATCANCANNACACCAGCGGCGAGCATCACAGACTCAAGCCAGCTGATNGCNTTGTCGATNGTGCCCANNGGGCCGGGNAGNGTNGATTTNTAGGTGCCNACGGGGGCGTCATCAGTGCCGGTGGTNTCTGTCTGCGATTGCAGTTGCGAACTGTGGTTGTCTTCCGTCACCGGCGTCATCCCGTGAATGGTTCAAAATGGATCGCGTCAAAATAAGGTCACCCCCCGGACAGTGCCGGAGGGTGAAAGGATGCGTTTACTTAACGGCTTCGAGGTCGGCCTTGAATTGCTCAAGGATTTCCTTGCCGCTGTCGCCTGTCATCTCGATAAAGGCTTCTTCGACCGATGCAGCCTTGTCTTTGAAGGGCTGGCGCTCTTCTTCGGACAGGATGTTGATCTGCATGTCGGGCTTCGCCGCTGCGATGTTTTCCAGCGACTTTTCCTGCAGGCCGGACTGGTATTCGAGGATATAGTCGAATGCGGCGTCGGATGCGTTTTCCACAACCTCTTTGTCCACATCGGACAGACCGTCATAGAAATCCTTGTTGGCCATCACAGCGGTGGTGAAGTTGTTGTGGCCGATGCAGGTGATGACGTCTGTCACCTCATACATCTTGGTGGATTCCAGATAGAAGCCGGGGTTTTCCTGACCTTGGATGATGCCGGTCTGCATCGCGCCATAGACTTCGCCCCATGGCAGCGGTGTCGGTGTCGCGCCGAAGGCNTTGTAGCTTTCCACCAAGAGCGGGTTGGTCATGACGCGGAANTTNACCTCGTTGAGGTCTTCNGGCGTTTTGACCGGCTCTTGCGTGGTCATGCAGACNTCGCCTTCGGGGAACATNNTGAGCAGTTCCANACCTTGNTCTGCATAGAGCNCNGGGAACATNTCGTTGATNGCCTTGGANGTGCGGAAGAACTCGTTGAGTTGCTCACCGTCCTGCGGCAGCAGGTANGGCACGAAGAANACNTGCGCNTCGGGGATCANCGCGCCGGTAAAGCCGGGCGACTGGTCGACGAACTGCANGATGCCNGCCTGCGCNTGCTCCATCGTGTCGACGGATTCACCCAAGGTGCCGTATGGGAAAAGCTGAACTTCGTGGTCGGAGTTCGCTTCGACTTCTTCTTTGAACTTCTGGGCGTATTTGCCCTGCACTTCGTCNAGNGCNTCTTCGAAGGCATAGCGCCATGTGTCNGCAGAGGCCGCGCCTGCGACACTCGTCACGGCTGCGAGGATACCCCCGGTGATTACGGTCTTGAAAATAGCCATNTTACTCCCTTTCATTTATTGNCCGCGCAGCACAAAGGCCGCAGCGAAACTAATGTCCTGACTGNTAGATCATTTAAACCGATCCCAATCATGTCAATGTGAATATTGATCCATGACAATTTGAGACGCTCTCACAGTCACTCCGTCCTACCCCTNTTGCGTAATCTTGCATCGATCATGCGAATCCCGCGGGCAAATTCNGGAAAGGATTGCCCCCCGATCGAGACGCGCAGCCCCGGATGACGGTCCGGCGGGCCGATGGCAAAGCTGGCNCCATTGGCCACGGCGNCNCCNCTNTCGCGGATGGATTTGACCAGTTCGGCCTCTTCGTANNTGTCANGNCANGGCAGCCAAAGNTGCAGCCCGTTTGGACTGGTGCGCATGTCGAGNCCGCGAAAGACATTGGCGGCGAAATCGGCNCGGTCNCGCAGGGCCAGTTGCTGACGNTTGAGCAGGGTTTGGGCGGTGCCTTCNTCGATCCAGCGCCCGGCGATCTCNGTCATCATATTGGTGGCCATCCAACTGGTCACCATATGCCGGTTGNCCGCCGANGCCCCNAGGTGGTCCGGCACCACCAGATANCCGACCCGCANCCCCGGCATCANNCATTTNGTGAGNCTGGTGAAATAGAGNACCCGTTCNGGCGCCATGGCNGCCATCGGCGGTGGCGGCGCGTCTTGNAGCGGCCCCCATGANTGGTTTTCGATGATTAGCAGGTCATGGCGTCTTGCCACCTCGATCACCGCGGCGCGGCGGCTTTCGGTCATGGTNAAGGCCAGCGGATTGGCCCCGTTGGGGATCAGGTAGACGGCTTTGACAGGCTCTTTCGCNCAGACCCGCTCCAGCGCNTCGGGGCAGATGCCACCTGCGTCGACGCTTACTCCTTGCAGGCGGATGCCCAAAAAGCGGGCGAGGGGGCGCAGGGTGTGGTGGCCGATGTCTTCGCTCACAATCAGATCNCCGGGNTGGGCCGCCGTCATCATCGCCACNGTCATCGCGCTGGTGCTGCCATTGGTCGGGATCACTGCCATACCCTGCAGATCCAACCCACAGAGCGAGAGCCAGCGCCGCACCGCGCTGCTGCTGTCTCCGGCGCGGAGGTCTTGGCGAAACCCGCCCATCATCGCGCGGGGCAAGGAGCGTGCCAATGCGCGGAGCGTCTTTTGCATNGCCTCTTCATGGGCGTGATCCAGCACAGGTTTNAGGATCGACATATCCAGCAACCGNCCNGCGGCCTTGCGGCTGACGAAGGGCATGGAGATNTCATCGCTNGCCGCNCGCACAAANGTGCCNCGCCCGACTTCGCCGACGATCTTGCCCGCNTCNACCAGCTTGTCATAGGCNCGGCTGACNGTTTGNACGCTAAGCGACANATCGAACGCCAGTTGNCGNTGCGTCGGCATCCGGTCTCCGGGTTTGAGCACNCCATTNTGAATCGCCGTTTCAATCGCCTGAACGAGTGATCGGTAGGCAGGTCGGGTCANNGATCCGGGGTCTGGGCGCCATTTTGTCATGATCGGGATGATCACCACAATCATGACAATTGACAAGTCTGACCTGCGCTCNCATGAAACTGCNATGAGCTTTGTCAAANTGGATAAACGCGATNTCGCGGTGCTNTCGATCCTCTCTCGCGAGGGGCGCATCGCCAAATCTGCNCTTGCNGACAAGGTNNATCTNAGNNCCACCGCCTGCGGNGAACGGCTNGCNCGGNTGGANNCTGCGGGCATNATNACCGGCTATCAGGCNCATGTCGCNCTGCGCCGCATNGCCCCGCATGTCACNGTCTTTGTGCAGGCCGAACTGGGCAANCACCGNGCCGAGGCGTTTCAGCGGTTNGAGGCNGTNATCGCGCNNCATGATGANATCGTGCANTGCTGGGCNTTGGGCGGCGGNTTTGACTATCTGNTNCAGGTCGTCACCCGCGACATCGACAGNTACCAACGNNTGATGGATGCGCTGTTGGATCAGCAGGCCGGGCTGANNCGNTANTTNACCTATNTNGTNACCAAATCNGTNAAATCNGCNCCGNTGCCGCTNTCNNTGCTNTTGCCNGANGNCGANNNCTGAGCNNCCGTAGTTTTTCCGGTCGNGCNGNNTGNTGNGCCGCANAACCTCCNGCGCGNTNNGCTNANATTCGGTCAAACCCGCGCCTNATCCCTGNCNTACCTTCGGGGCAATTCATCCCAAAGGAGGTGCNCNATGACCAAGATGANCCCAACNCCNGCNNANGGNCTGCCCGCGCTGNNNCNNGGCGAGCTGGCCCGCCATTTCGCCTATGTCGGNGGCGCATGGGTCGCNGGNGCGCAGAGCGACGNNTTNNANGTGACNGANCCNGCNAGCGGNGCGGTNNTGGGGTCNGTNGCCAAGCTNAACGNCGACGACAGCCGCGCCGCGGTGGATGCCGCCCATGCCGCCTTTCCCCATTGGGCCGGCCTGTTGCCGCAAGAGCGTGGTGCCATCCTGCGCCGCTGGCGCGATCTGATGTTGGAAAACCGCGAGGATCTGGCCCGGATCATGACCGCCGAACAGGGCAAACCCATCTCNGANTCGCGCGGNGAGATCGACTATGCCGCGTCNTTCTTTGAGTTCTATTCCGAAGAGGCGCGCCGCCCCAACATCGAAGGCGTCACCTCGCANNTGCCGGATGCNGAGGTGGAAATCTGGCGCGAGCCGGTGGGCGTNGCCGCNCTGATCACCCCGTGGAACTTCCCCTCNGCCATGCTGACCCGCAAGGCNGGNGCNGCGCTGGCGGCNGGCTGCACCGTNGTGGCGCANCCNTCGGCAGAGACGCCNTTCTCGGCGCTGGCACTGGCCGAATTGGGNGAACAGGCGGGGCTGCCGAAAGGCGTGTTCAACGTCGTCACCGGGGAGGCCCCCGAGATCGTGAAACCTTGGATGGAAGACACCCGCGTGCGGGCCATCTCCTTCACCGGCTCCACCGAGATCGGCAAACTGCTGTATCGTCAAGCATCCGACAGCGTGAAACGCTTGGTCCTCGAACTGGGTGGCCATGCGCCTTTCATCATGTTCGATGATGCCGATATGGACCGCGCGGTCGAAGAGGCGATCAAGGCCAAGTTCGCCACCTCCGGNCANGACTGCCTCGGTGCCAACCGCTTCTTNATTGCCCGCGACAGCTATGCGACCTTCTGCGCGCGNTTCACCGCNGCGACNNANGCGCTNACCGTGGGCNTCGGCGCGGATGANCCCGACATNGGNCCGTTGATGAACGAGAAAGCNGTCGCCAAACAAGAAGANCACGTCAAAGATGCGCTTGACCGTGGGGCGCGGCTGNTTTGTGGTGGCAAGCGNCACGCAGCATGGGACCGCTGTTCTTTGANCCGACNGTGCTGGCGGATGTGCCTGCGGACGCGNTGATCATGCGCGANGANACCTTTGGCCCCGTGGCCGCCATCGCGGCCTTNGACAGNGAGGATGAGGCGATCACACGGGCCAATGACACGGANTANGGNNTGGTGGCCTATGTCCACAGCCAAGACCCACGCCGCATNTACCGCGCCAGCCGNGCGCTGTGTTTCGGCATGGTGGCGGTNAACCGCACCAAGGTGACCGGCGCGCCGATCCCCTTTGGCGGGACNAAACAATCGGGCATCGGACGCGAAGGGTCGCGNCTGGGGCTCGAAGCCTTTACGGAANTNAAATACGTCTGCCGTGACTGGGCNTNAGATTTGAAGAATACGGCGCAANGGCGCGTCGNNAGAAAGGNAAGACCAATGCTGAAGAACGATATGCTCGAACAATGGGACCGTGAAAATTTCTTTCACCCCTCCACCCATCTGGCGCAGCACGCGCGCGGCGAAAGCCCGACNCGNGTGATCAANACCGCCAAAGGCAGCCATATCACCGACCGCGACGGCAACCAGATGCTCGACGCTTTTGCCGGNCTCTANTGCGTNAACGTGGGCTACGGCCGGACCGAGATCGCCGAGGCGATTGCCGAGCAGGCGCATGAACTGGCCTATTACCACTCCTACGTCGGCCANGGCACCGAGGCGAGCATCACGCTCAGCAAGATGATCCTCGACCGCGCGCCCGAAGGCATGAGCAAGGTNTATTTCGGCCTTGGTGGCTCGGACGCGAATGAGACNAACGTCAAGCTGATCTGGTANTACAACAACATCCTTGGCCGNCCNGAGAAGAAAAAGATCATCTCGCGCTGGCGTGGCTATCANGGGTCNGGTCTGGTGACNGGCTCGCTGACNGGGCTGGAGCTGTTNCACAAGAAGTTCGACCTGCCGCTGGCACAGGTGGTGCACACCGACGCGCCCTATTACTACCGCCGCCCCGACGCNAACATGAGCGAAGCAGAGTTCACCGCGCANCTGGTGGGCGAATTGGAAGCGCTGATCGAACGCGANGGNGCCGACACCATCGCNGCCTTCATCGGGGAGCCGGTTCTGGGCACCGGGGGCATCGTGCCGCCGCCCGAAGGCTATTGGGCNGCNGTGCANGANGTGCTGAACAANCACGACATNCTGNTGGTCGCGGATGAGGTNGTCACCGGCTTTGGCCGTCTGGGNTCGATGTTCGGCTCNGANCACTACGGNATGAAGCCNGACCTGATCACCATNGCCAAGGGNCTGACCTCGGCCTANGCGCCNCTTTCNGGNTCNATCGTGGGNGACAANATGTGGAANGTGCTGGAGCAGGGCACCGATGAAAACGGCCCCATCGGCCACGGCTGGACCTATTCGGCGCACCCCATCGGGGCCGCTGCCGGGATCGCGAACCTCAAGCTGATCGATGAATTGAAACTGATCGAGAATGCCTCGGACGTGGGTGGTTACCTCAACGCCCAGATGAAGGCGGCGTTGGGCGATCACCCCAAAGTGGGCGATATTCGCGGCGAAGGGATGCTCTGCGCCGTGGAATTGGTCGAAGACCGCGATGGCCGCACGCAGTTTGATCCGGCGCGCAAAGTGGTGCCGACCATCGTCGGCGATATGCTCAAGGCCGGGGTCATTGCCCGCGCCATGCCCCAAGGCGACATCATCGGCTTCGCGCCGCCCTTCTGCCTGACCCGCGAAGAAGCGGATAAGGTCGTGGGCGCCACCGCCGAGGCGATCAAGGCAAGCTTGGGCTAAGACCCAAGGGGATGAGGATAGAGCGGCCCGGCGGAAACGTCGGGCCGTTTGCGTTGACGGGAATCACCCTTGGACGCGAAGGCGTGTCGGCCGATCAAAAATGAAAAAGCGGTAAAGATGGCCGTTTTTCGGGTCAAATTCCCTCGATATGGAAACAGTGCCCCGGTTTGTCGCCTATTTACTAAGAATTCGTCAAAATTAGGCCACAGTTCCCAGAGAAATTAGGACAAAGCAGCGGTCCGTCCAGTTTGGGNCCCAAAGATTTTGATCTGTGGAGAGATGTAATGAAAATTCTGGCGGTGGATGACGACCCGATTATCCTCGAATTGCTCGGGCAATTTGTAGAGATTATCGGTGCGCATGAACTGACGACCGCCCCATCGGCTCTGCATGCGATTGATATGTTAGGCGATCCGAACCTAGGGCCGATTGATTGCTTCATGCTTGATATTCAAATGCCGAGCATGGACGGGATCGAACTGGCGCAGCACATTCGCAACTCGGCGCGCCATGCCGATACGCCAATTTTGATGCTCACCGCGATGTCCGACAAACGCTATATCGACGCGGCCTTTGCCGCCGGGGCCACCGACTATGTGACCAAGCCTTTTGAGATTGCCGAGCTGAAATCCCGCATCGGGCTGGTCGAAGGCATGGTGAAAGAGCGTCAGCAGCGGACCAAGAAAATCTTTGCCGCCAAGACCATCGCCGATCAGGCCACCCATATGGAATTGTTCGAGCCGGTCCCGATCTATGACGTGGACAATGTGATCGACTACACCGCGATGGAAAACTACGTCGCACAGCTGTCGCGTAGCGCGCTTTTCGGCTCCACCGCCTTTGCCTTTACCATCCGCGAGGTTGACGCCTTCCACGCGACGATGACCTCATTCGAGTTTTATAGCCTTGTGTCCGATGTGGCCGAGATCCTGTCTGATACGCTTGTCGACCATCAGGTGCTCATGTCCTACGCAGGCAATGGCACTTTCGTGTGCGTTACAGAAAGCGGATGGCGTCCTAATATGGGCGGTTTGATGGATGCGGTTAACTTGGAGTTGTCTCAAACCGAATTGTTCGACAATAATGGCGAACGTGTTCACCCGCGTGTCAGCGCGGGGGAGGCCGTGCGGCTGATCTGGAAGAGCGGCAATTCCGTCATGGATGCGCTGGCGCAGGCTCATGCAAGCGCAGAAGCCGCCAGTGAAGCACATACGAAATCGCTCAATGACTTTTGGCAGAATGATCAACAAGCATGACTAAAATGTTAGCGGAACTTCCCGGCATAGAGCGCATTCGCAAGCGCTTTGTCGAAATGCTGGACGAGCGCCAGACGCTGATCGCAACCCATGGCTTGGCCGCTTGGGACGGGACGACCGTGGATGAGATCAAAGGCAATCTGGCCAGCGCGCAGGCCATTCTGCACCAGATCGCAGGCAGCGCCGGGTCGCTCGGCTTTGAAGAGCTTGGCCGTCTGGCGCGGCAGTGCGAAACCCAAATCGTCGAGCATCTCGCCGGACCTCGCGCCGAACGCGCGGATTGCCCGATCGAGATCATCTCGGAACTGGATGGTTTCGTCGCGCATTGTCGGCAGCAAATCGACGCCCAAGCCTAAGGGCGCGGCGGCCGTGCTTTGCGCCGACCCATTCNNACAGANAATTTATCTAAAAGCTGCCCAATAGGGCAGGCCAAGTGGTCGCTGGCCTAGTTGGCCTGCATNGCCGCCTTGACCTGATCCGCGAGAGCGATGGGGTCGAAGGGTTTGCTGATCACGTCAGCGGCCCCCANATCGCGCAGCTCTTCGATNTCGTTATGCTGGGCGCGGGCGGTCATGAAGATCGCCGGNACGTCACGCAGGCTATCCATTTCGCGCATCTTCTCAAGGGTCTGGCGACCGGTCATGCCNGGCATCATCATATCGAGCAGGATCACATCGGGCGTATAGGACTGAACCTGATTCAGCGCCGCTTCCCCGGTCTCGCATTGGACGACGTCGAAATCGCCGCTTAGCTCAAGCGCCATCAGCGCGATTTCACGAATATCGGCGTCATCCTCGACGTGCAGCAGTTTGATCATTCCATACTCTCTCTAGGAGGCTTCGCGCAGCAACGCAGCCGGTTCCTCTGCCGCTACCTGAGAATTTTTCTTCGGCAGGGTAAAGTAAAATGTCGTACCAAATCCCTCGCGGCTGTCAAAACCTATTTTACCGCCAAGATTCTCGACGATGGCTTTGCAGACGCTGAGGCCCAGCCCGGTGCCGCCATTGTCGGCCCGGTTGGAGTTGGACAGATCGGCAAACCGCTGGAACACCTTGTGCTGCTCAGAGGCCGGGATACCCGGGCCGCGGTCCGCTACAGAGATGCGCAATTCGTTCTCATTCTCTTCGGCGCGAATGGTAACGCGCTCTCCGGGTTTGGAGAATTTGGACGCATTGGATAAGAAGTTCGTCAGCACCTGAATGACCCGGTTCGGATCTGTGGTCACTTTGTTCAGGTCATCCGTGCCTTCCACTTGAATGCGCACGCCGTGGCGCTGTTCAAGCGAGGCGTTCGCGGCGCTGGTCTCATGCAGAAGTTCTGCGATATCAACCTCTTCAAGGTTGAACTCCAGCCGCCCGTTCGCGATCTTTTCCAGATCGAGGATGTCATTGATGATCAGCACAAGCCGGTCGGCATTGCGGTGGGAGATTTCTAGCAACGCCCGCGCTTTGCTCGGCAATTCACCCGCCGCCCGCGACAAAAGCAGCCCCATAGAGCCCTTGATCGAGGTCAGGGGCGAGCGCAGTTCATGGCTGACCATAGAGATGAATTCCGACTTCATCCGCTCTTCGCTGATGATATCCGAAACGTCGTGCAACATGACCAGGAATCGCCCTGCCGCGCCGCCGGTGGGCAGAAGTTTGATGGTGACTTGGAAATGATTGCCAAACAGTTGCGTGTCGAACTGCGTCATCGCCTTGCCCGACTTTTTCAGATCCCGGCAGGCCTCAAGAAGGGCTGGATTGTCGCTTTTCTCTGCCAAGGTTTCGAGCGTTTGCTCGGTATAGGTGTCGGTACACCAGCCGCTTCGGCTCATGGCGACGCGGTTCATATAGCTGAAACGCTCGGTCTCGGCATCGACGATCCAAATGTCATCGCGCAGTTCATACAGCGTTTCCGCTGTGTCGCGTTCGGCCAGAAGCTCTTTGGCGTGGGTCACATCGGTACGGGCTGAGATCGACCCGGACCATGCCCCTTTGTTGTCGAAAAGGGGCATCACGGTGCATTGCGTCTGTATCACCCGACCATCGGCGCAGCGCAGCGGGGTCTCTCCCTGCCATGTCTTGCCGGCCATCAAGGTGACCCGGATTTCTGCCAGAAGTTCGCGAAACTCATCTTGGTAAAGCATCGACACAGGCTGGCCGATCAATTGATCGCGGGTATAGCCCGTCAGTTCGATGAACCGATCATTAACCTGTTCCAGCATTCCGCCGGTATCGACGATATTCACAATGGCGTGGCTATCAAATGCCCTAAGCCTTTGTTCCATATCGGAACTATCAGTACCCCTCTCAGGGCTNGACTGGAGCGCGTTCGCGGCGAAGGGCGTTAGCCCCGCCAGAATGATCGCGCCGACGACGGGGATAACCTCCCCCATTTGACCCGCGAAAAGCGCGGAGGTTGCGGTGTACCAACTGCCGGAAATGGCAGTGCCCAGAAAAAATGTGGCGGCGGTACGCTTGGTAAATGGCTTTGAAGACACTCGTAATTCCTCGCCCCGAAGCGGACATGCTCGAACTATAGCATGACATGTGCGTTGTAATTTAAACAAAATGCCAGAGCATATTGGCAATAATATGGCATGTCGCACTTTAGCGTCACTTCGCCGTGGTGCGACAGGTTAAGATGCGCGTGCGGTTGTTCCCGTAATTGAGTTGACCACCGAGCTGATCCCGCTCCGTGATTTGACAAGGTTGATCCCGACGCGGGGATCGGGCTCTCGGTTGTTGTCGGCGGATAGGCTGATGATCTTGGCCTCTGGGTGCAGACGGATGATGTCCTCCAACAAAGAGCGGGCATCGCCGTCAGGCAGGGACCAATCAAGGATCACCACATCAAGCTCTTCTTGGCCGATCAACTTCTGCGCTTGAGCGAGGTTGGTGACATTGGTCACCTCTGCCACGCTGTCCAAACCGGTGCGGATCACCTCTGCAAAGTCTATATCGTCTTCGATATGCAGCACGCGCAGCTTCGTGTCCCGCTCCCCGATTTCCGCGTCGGGGGCGGCGGGCGATTGNACGGTTTCGGCCTCGGCGATGGGGCAGGTGAACCAAAAGACGGTGACGCCTTTCGGGATGCTTTCAAATCCGATGGTACCGCCCTGACGTTTGATGATCTGCCGGGTGATGTTCAGCCCCAGCCCGGTGCCGCCCTTGGCGCGGGTGTCTGACCCATCGGCCTGAGAGAACGCCTGAAAGATGCGCGGGCGGAAGTTTTCCGGCACGCCGGGGCCGGTGTTCTGGATAAAGACAATCGCCCGGTCCCCTAGCCGCTCGGCGCGAATTTGCACCTCGCTCTCGGCATCGGAATATTTACAGGCGTTAGAGATCAGATTGGCCAAGACCTGCCGCGTGCGGCTTTCATCCACCCGAACCGTCAGCGGCTTGTCGGGCAGTTGCACGCCCAGAGTGTTGTTATGAGTGATCGCGAAGGGCGACATTTCGTTGACCGAGTCGTTGATCACCTTGTTCAGATCAACATCGTGGAAATCGAACTGCACCTCGCCCGACGAAATCTTTTCGAGGTCCAGAATATCGTTCACGATATGCGACAGCCGGTCGGCATTGCTGCGCGCGATGTCGATCAGCCGGATATGCGCCGGGAGGAAGCGGCTGTTGTCCGTGGTGTCGATCAGACCCAAGGCCCCTTTGATCGAGGTCAGCGGCGTGCGCAGCTCATGGCTGACGGTCGAGACGAATTCGCTCTTGATCTGCTCAAGCTTCTTTTGGTCGGTGATGTCGTTGATCTGAACGATAAAGACATAGCCGCGCGTGTTCTTGTCAAAGGTCCACGAGACGTTGAACAGGCCCCAGCGTTCATAGCCCAGCTTGTGAGTAATGCGGTATTCGGCCTGATAGTTCTGTGAACTACGCGAGTCGACGAGCCCGCGAACTTCACTGTAGAGCTTTTGCAAATCGCCCTCGGGCATCAGATCGCCCAGTTTGGTATTCGACAGCAGTTCTTCTTCGCTATAGCCGCAGAGCGTGCAAAGCGCGCTGTTGACGCTGTTGAACACGCCCCCTTCGCCCAGGATCGCCATGCCCACGGGGGCCGCTGCCAGCACCTGCCGAAACCGCCGCTCGCTGGTTTCAAGCGCGTTGCGGGCATGGACGATGTCGGTCACATCGGTCTGGGTGCCGACCATCCGCAAGGCAGTGCCGTTTTCATCGCGTTCGGTCACCACCGCGTCCGAGCGCATCCAGCGCCATTCCCCGGTGCCAATCTTGAGCCGGTATTCGGTGACGGAACGTTGTTGCTGCCCCGAGATGCAGGCCTGATCGGTCTGGTTCAGCAGCGGCAGGTCTTCGGTATGGACACGTTTGAGGAATTCGGCCTGCGGATCGGTCAACCGCTCGAAATCGGCCATCCCCAGAATGCGCCGCCATGTGTCGGACACCTCGGATTTCCCGGTACGCAGGTCGATGTCGAAAACGCCGATCTGCGCGCCTTCGAGGGCGAGGTCATAGAGCGCTTTGTTCTTCGCCAGTTCATCCTGCACCGCAAGTTCCGAGGTCAGATCGCGCACGATTGCCGTCACGCGCCGCTCGCCGGTGTAGGTGGTCCAACTGTTGCGTTGTAGATCAAGCTTCAGGTCTTGGCCAAAGCAGGTCTTGCCTGCCGCGTTGACCTGCTCGTGGTCATGGTCTTCGATCAAGTCGGTGACGAGATTGCGGAAATCCATCCCCTTGAGCGCCTCATGCCCATAGCCAAAGCAGACCAGTGCCGCTTGGTTGGCGAAAAGCACGCGGTCCTCGCCGTCGAGCAAGAAAATAGGCGTCACAGCGTTCTCGATGACGGCGCGGTTTTCCTCGTCATGGGCGTCGATCTGACGTTCGCGCAGCACGGCAAGCTCGCTCAGGGCCGCGCTGCGCTGGCGCAGGCTGCGGAAGGCGACGAAGAAAAGGATCGCCAGCAATATGCCGGAAATCAACAGGATCTCCGGCACGGCACTGTGCGTGGCGCTGTCGAAACTGATCGTGCTGACATGGACCACAGTCCAAGGGCGGCCAAAGCGTTCGATCGTTTGGGTAATGCTGTGATGCCCGCTTTCGACACCTTCGGGCGTGCTGTCGAAAATCCGGTTCTCCGGGGCGGTGGTCAGCCCATCGAAGACTTTGATTTCATAGGCCTCCCCCTGAGCCGGGGTCAGCGCGTTCAGCAGGTTTGCACCGACAAAGGGCGCATAGACCCAACCGATAAAGCCTGCCGTATCCTGCGCCGGACGGTTGCCGGCGGCATAGACTGGACGCAGCAACAGAAAACCGGGCTGACGGGATTTGTCCTGCACCAGCAGAATGCGCGGTGTCAGTTGCGGCTCTCTGGTCTCGCGGGCCCGCAGGGCGGCGCGGCGGCGGTCCTCGTTAAAGCTGATATCAAGGCCCACGGCCTCTGCATTCGGCCCTTGGGGGTAGATATATTGGATCACCATCTTCTCGGCGTTGCCGGTGTTGGGGTGGATCCGGAAATCTTCTATCCCGAGGGCGGTTACCTCTTCGATGAAAGCCTCTTCGGTCCCTCGGGCGACCGGGGCGACAAAGCCGATGCCGTTGATGCCGGGCAGGAAGGTGTCGATCTCCAGCGTATCGACGTAATGCGCGAAATCGCTGGCGGTCACTTCGTCAGAGGCGTTCATGAAGGCGGCGATGCCGTTGAGGCTCTGCAAATAGGTGTGCATCCGCGCGTCGAGGCTTTGCAGGCTTTCCTCGGCGATCCGGTCAAAGGCCCGTTCGGTGGCGAGATCATTGCTGCGATTGCTGTAGAGAAACACCCCAAAGGTGATGGCGAGACATCCGAGAAACAGTATAAATTCGGGTCGCCGCACCAATTATAGCCCTTGTCTCTGGCCACCAGAAGGCGGCGAAATTTTAACCCCAAGGCAAAACCTAACGCATAGGGGCAATATATCCAGTTCGGCCATATTCACCTAAGGGTCGAAAAAATCAACAAACGGATGCGCTGCACGGGCAAAGCGCGGGGAATGTGGCTTTGCGGCAAATGCTGCGGCGGGCGGGCGACTTACGGCAGGGATTGTGACCTGTCGCCGGGCGCTCTACCAATAACGCGCCGGGGAGGCGGGCCAGAATATCGGGAGAGATCACCATGCACGACGAGACACAGCTAGAGGGTCGCTATGACTATATCATCGTCGGCGCGGGCACCGCGGGCTGTGTTTTGGCCAACCGTCTCAGCGCTGATCCAGCCAATAACGTCCTGCTGCTCGAGGCCGGGGGGGATGACAACTACCACTGGGTCAAGGTGCCGGTGGGGTATCTCTATTGCATCGGCAATCCGCGCACCGATTGGATGATGAAAACTGCGCCCGAGCCGGGGTTGAACGGGCGCTCTCTGACCTATCCGCGCGGCAAGGTGCTGGGCGGCTGTAGCTCCATCAACGGCATGATCTACATGCGGGGGCAGGCGGCGGACTATGACCACTGGCGGCAACTTGGCAACACCGGGTGGAGCTGGGACGACGTGCTGCCCTATTTCCTCCAGTCCGAGGATCACCACGCGGGCGGCAATGACATGCACAGCGCCGGAGGTGAATGGAAGGTCAGCAAACAGCGTCTGCGGTGGGACATTCTGGAGGCCGTGCAGGAGGGCGCGCGGGAGTTCGGGATCGAGCCGCGTGCCGATTTCAACGATGGCGACAACGAAGGCTCGGGCTTTTTCGAGGTGAACCAACATGGCGGCGTGCGCTGGAACACGGCGCGCGGTTTCCTGCGCCCCGCGATGCAGCGGCCCAACCTGCGGGTGATGACACATGCCCATACTGATGGGCTGATCCTTGAGGGCAAGCGTGTGACCGGCGTACGTTTCACCCATAAGGGCCGCGCCCTTCGGGCCGTGGCCGAGGGGGAGGTGCTCTTGGCCGCCGGGGCGATCAACTCGCCGAAAATCTTGGAGCTGTCAGGTATTGGACAGAGCGAGCTTTTGAGCGGCATGGGCATCACCACGCTGCATGAACTGCCCGGCGTGGGGGAGAACCTTCAGGACCATTTGCAGATCCGCACCGTTTATAAGGTGCAAAACGCCAAGACGCTCAACACGATGACCCATTCGCTGTGGGGCAAGGGGCGGATGGGGCTGGAATATCTCATGCGGCGCAGCGGCCCCTTGGCGATGGCGCCCAGCCAGTTCGGCATGTTCACCAAGTCCGATCCGGCGTTGGAGACACCCGATCTGGAATATCACGTGCAGCCCCTGTCGACCGACAAGCTGGGCGATCCGTTGCACCCGTTCCCGGCGATTACCGTTTCGGTCTGCAACCTGCGGCCCGAGAGTATCGGCTCTTGCCATCTGACCAGCCGCGACAGCGCGGTGCAGCCCGACATCCGTCTGAACTATCTTTCCGCCGAGAGCGACAAGCGCGTCGCGGTTGCGGCGATGAAGCAGGCGCGACACATCATGACGGCCAAGGCGCTGCACCCTTATCAGCCCGAGGAAATCTTGCCCGGCCCCGTCGTGCAGAGCGACGAAGACCTGCTCGACAAGGCGCGCGATATTGCCACGACGATCTTTCACCCCGTTGGCACCTGCAAGATGGGCAGCGACCCGATGGCCGTGGTCGATACCGATCTGCGGGTTCATGGGCTGCGCGGGCTGCGGGTGATTGATGCGTCGATCATGCCCAAGATCGTATCGGGCAACACGGCATCGCCGACGGTGATGATCGCCGAAAAGGCCGCTGACGCCATTCTGGCGGGGCGGTAGGGGATGCTGACCACGCGTTTGACCAAACGGCTGGGGATCAGCCATCCGATCATCCAAGCGCCCATGGCTTTTGCGGCTGGCGGGCGGCTGGCGTCTGCGGTCTCAAGCGCGGGGGGCTTGGGCATGATCGGTGGCGCTTACGATTCCGGCGAATGGATTGCTGAGCAGCAGGATCTGGCGGGCAATCAGTCGGTCGGCTGCGGCTTCATCACTTGGAAGCTGCGCGAGCATCCGCAGGCGCTGGAGCAGGTCCTCGCCCGCGATCCGGCAGCGGTCTTTCTGTCTTTTGGCGATCCGGCAGAGTTCGTCCCCGCGATCCAAGCGGCCAAAGTGCCGCTGATCTGTCAGGTGCAAACCCTGCGCGATGCCGCCCATGCGATTGATCTGGGGGCTGAGATCATCGTCGCCCAAGGGGCCGAGGCTGGCGGCCACGGCGAAAAACGCGCGACTTTCACGCTGGTCCCCGAGATTGCCGATCACATCGCCCGCCATGCGCCTGACGTGCTGCTTTGTGCGGCAGGCGGTGTGGGTGACGGGCGCGGGCTGGCGGCGGCGCTGATGTTGGGGGCCGACGGCGTGGTCGTCGGCTCGCGGTTCTGGGCGTCAGAAGAGGCGCTGGTGCATCCCGCGATGCTTGAGGCCGCGATCAAGGCCAGCGGCGATGACACGCTGCGCAGCACCGTGACCGACATCATGCGCGGCTATGACTGGCCCGAGCGCTACACGGGCCGCGTGCTGCGCAATGAGTTCACCGACCGCTGGCATGATGACCCCGACGGGCTGCGCGCCGCGCTGGCGCAAGAGTTGCCACGTTGGCAGGCGGCGGTGGCAGAGGGCGATGCCCGCACCGCCAACGCCTTTGTCGGAGAGGTCGCAGGGTTGATCGGCGCGGTCAGTCCCGCCGCCGATATCCTGCGCGATATTGTCCAAGGGGCCAAAGTGGCCTTGAGACAGACCTTTACCCGGTGACGGGGCCGGGCAAAGCCCGATCAGCCGTGATCTTCGACCTCTTCCCGGCCCGGCACATGTTCGCGGGCGGGGGCGGTCTCCCAATTCTCGATCACTTCCATCGCCTCATCCGCGCTTTCGACAAAGCGGAACAGGTCGAGGTCTTCGGCAGAGATCGTTCCGGCATCGGCCAGCGCGTCCCAATTGATGATTTTTTCCCAGAACTCGCGCCCAAACAGCAAGAAGGGCACGCGGTTCATGCGGCCGGTCTGGATCAGGGTCAGGGCCTCAAAGAGCTCGTCCATGGTGCCGAAACCACCGGGGAAGACGCAGATCGCGCGGGCACGCATCAGGAAATGCATCTTGCGGATCGCGAAATAGTGGAAGTTAAAGCACAGCTCCGGCGTGACATATTCGTTGGGCGCCTGCTCAAACGGCAGAACGATATTCAGGCCGATGGAATGGCCGCCTGCGTCCAACGCGCCACGGTTGCCCGCCTCCATCACACCCGGCCCACCGCCGGTCACGATGACGTTCTCCACGCCGCCGGTCTCCATCGATTTTTCGGTCATCAGCCGGGCAAAGGTGCGCGTCTCGTCATAAAAACGCGACAGATCGGCCAGCGTCTTGGTGCGGGCGGTGTGTTTCTCGGCTGGTGCAGGAATGCGCGCGCCGCCAAAGAGCACGATGGTTGATTGGATGCCGTGGGCATCGAGCAGCAGTTCGGGCTTGAGCAATTCCAGTTGCAGTCGCACCGGGCGCAACTCATCGCGGCACATGAAGTCATCGTCGGTAAAGGCCAGACGGTAGGCAGGCGCGCGGGTTTGCGGCGTGTCGGGGGCGTCTTGGGCCTTGGCGCGGTCAACATTGGCGCGGCGCAGGGGGTGGCGGTGTTCCTCGGTCATCCTCGGGTCTTTCCTTGGTCTAGGGCTTGGCTCAGGTGGCGCGATGGCCGTTCAGGTCAACATGCATTGTTGATCACAGAATGACCACGCCCCTCATCGCCCGGCAATTGCACCCTTGGCGGTGCAAGGCTATAGCCCTCAAAAGGCCTTTTCACATTCGGAGACTTGCCCCATGTCCAACGCCCAACTTGAAACCGCCATCGAAGCCGCTTGGGATACCCGCGACCAGATCACATCCGCCACCACCGGCGAAGTGCGCGACGCCATCGAAGAGACGCTGAATGCGCTCGACAGCGGCCAGCTGCGCGTGGCGGAAAAGCAGGACGACGGTCAGTGGCATGTCAATCAGTGGGCCAAAAAGGCCGTGCTGCTGGGCTTCCGCATCAAGGACATGGAACATCAAGAAGGCGGCCCGCAGGGCGCTGGCTGGTGGGACAAGGTCGACAGCAAATTCAAAGGCTGGGGCGATGCCGAATGGAAAGAGGCCGGTTTCCGCGCCGTGCCCAACTGCGTCGTGCGCCGCTCGGCCTATATCGCGCCCGGCGTGGTGCTGATGCCGTCTTTCGTGAACATCGGCGCCTATGTCGACAGCGGCACCATGGTTGATACATGGGCCACCGTCGGCTCCTGCGCGCAGATCGGCAANAACGTGCACCTNTCGGGCGGCGTNGGCATNGGCGGNGTGTTGGANCCNATGCAGGCAGGCCCGACNATCATCGAAGACAACTGCTTTATCGGGGCGCGGTCGGAAGTCGTCGAAGGCTGCATCGTGCGCGAAGGTTCGGTGCTGGGCATGGGTGTCTTCATCGGCCAGTCGACCAAGATCGTCGACCGCGAAACNGGTGAGATCATGTATGGCGAAGTGCCCGCAGGGTCGGTNGTNGTNGCAGGCACNATGCCNTCGAANAACAACGTGAACCTTTANTGCGCCGTGATCGTNAAANGGGTGGACGCCAAGACCCGCTCCAANACCTCGATCAACGAGTTGCTNCGCGACTGAGGGAACCAAATGCCCNNTCATNGCGTTGANNCCTGAATTNAAAGGAGATTNACGACATGACGGGTATCGGTTGGTTTGCCGCAATCATCGTNGGNGGCCTTGCAGGCTGGATCGCNGAAAAAATCATGAAATCGGACATGGGTCTGATCATGAACATCATCCTCGGCATCGTNGGTGCCTTGGTCGCGAACTGGCTNTTGNTNCTGATCGTNGGNAGCACGCTGGGCGGTTGGTTCGGTCANNTNGTNGTNGGTATNATCGGTGCCTGCCTGNTGATCTGGGTCACACGGTTGGTCCGCGGCAAGACTTGATTGCCANGACCTAAGGNNAGGGGCGCGGCCCCTTTCCAAATCTGAGCGAAAAGGTTAGGGCTGCCGAAAGCAATCGGCGGCCCTNATCATGTCTGAACCCAAGAAAACCAAGAAACCNTCGCGCCAGCAGGTCTTTACCCTTTTGGTTCAGATCGGTCGCAAGGATGGCGATGGCCTGCCCGACAAGGCCACCGGGGCCGCGCTGATGTGTTTCGCCTCTGGTATCGACGAGGCCGAAGCCGTGCGAGAGACNGTGGCGATCCTCAAACAGGCCGACACCAACCCGCTGGACGTGACCGGNTATGGCACNCTGGAAGAGCGCGAGGCNGAGGGCCAAGAGATCGACGGCGAAGAGCGTGAGTTGATGCAGCGCGCACTAGAGGAAAACTCGGTCATCGTCGCCCAAATGACCCCGTTTTTCGACTGACNACNGCCCCACACGGGGAATTGCAGTGCGCCCCCTTGGCATCGGCGCGATTTGCCCACACAAGTTACCGGACAAGCGATAACCCCTGAAAAGGAGCCGATATGTCCGGTCTCGACCCTGTTGATCTCACCGCAAAACTGGTGCGCTGCGCCTCTGTCACCCCCGTTAACGATGGTGCGTTGGAAGTGCTGGAAGAGGTGCTGGNCGCGGCCGGGTTCGACTGCACGCGCGTGGACCGGGGCGGCATTTGCAACCTTTTTGCCCGCTGGGGCAACAAGGGCAACACCAAGTCTTTCGGCTTTAACGGCCATACCGATGTGGTCCCCATCGGGGATGAGGCCGATTGGTCGATGCCCCCNTTCGGNGCCGAGATCAAAGACGGCATCATGTANGGCCGCGGCACCACNGATATGAAATCCGGCGTGGCNGCCTTTGTCGCNGCGGCGGTNGATTTCGTGAAGGACACNCCGCCNGATGGCTCCATCGTGCTGGCGATCACNGGNGACGAAGAGGGCGANGCNCTCGACGGGACNACNGCGNTGNTGGATTNTATGGCCGANAACGGCGAACGCATGGATGTNTGCCTTGTGGGNGAGCCGACNTGCCCCGAGNNCATGGGCGACATGATCAAGATNGGGCGGNGCGGGTCGATGAATGCGCATTTCAAGNTGACCGGCAAACAGGGCCACGCGGCCTATCCGCACCGCGCCAACAACCCGCTGCCTGCGATGATGCGGCTGATGGACCGTTTGGCGAGCCATGAATTGGATCAGGGCAGCGATCATTTTGATCCTTCCACGCTGGCGGTTGTGACGGTCGACACTGGCAACAAGGCCACCAACGTGATCCCGGCGCAGTGTCGTGGCGCGGTGAACATTCGGTTCAACGACCACCATTCAGGCGCAAGTCTCAGCGATTGGTTGCGCGGCGAAGCGGATAAAATCGCCGGGGAATTTAGCCTGCAGGTGGATGTGGAGATCAAGATTTCCGGCGAGAGCTTTATCACCCCGCCGGGCGCTCTGTCCGATCTGGTTGCGGGCGCGGTGGAGGCGGAGACGGGCGTAAAGCCAGAGCTTTCTACCACCGGCGGCACCTCGGACGCGCGTTTTGTCAAAGCGCATTGCCCGGTGGTGGAGTTCGGGCTGGTCGGCCAGTCCATGCACCAAGTCGATGAACATGTGCGTGTCGAACATATCGGACAGCTTAAATCCATCTACACCCGTGTGCTGCGGAATTATTTCACGTGAAACCAACGCTCATCGTTATGGTGAAAGAACCACGTCCCGGTCGGGTGAAAACCCGGCTGGGCCGCGACCTTGGTATGGTGGGCGCGGCGTGGTGGTTTCGCCACCAGACGCGGGCGCTGCTGCGCCGCATCGAAGATCCGCGTTGGCAAGTGGTGCTGGCTGTCGCGCCGGATGTCGAAGGGTTGCAAAGCCGGGTTTGGCCCGCACATTTGCCCCGCTGGCCGCAGGGCAGGGGCAATCTGGGCGACCGCATGGCACGGATGCTGCGCGCAGCGCCCGGCCCGGCCTGTGTGATCGGGGCGGATATTCCGGGCATCAACCGCAAGGAACTTGCGCGGGCCTTCGACGCGCTCGGACGACATGACGCGGTCTTTGGCCCCGCGCCCGATGGGGGCTATTGGCTGGCGGGGTTGAAACACCCCCGCCGCGCACCGCCTAGCCTTTTCGACGCTGTGCGCTGGTCCGGCCCGCACGCGCTGGTCGACAGCCGCGCGACCCTGCCGGGCTACCGCATCGCCGAAGTCTCCACCCTGCGCGACGTGGACGAAATTCACGATTTGCCATGACGACAGGGGGGCTGCGTGCTACCTGCTGAGGTTTGAGCAAGATACCCAGCAAATCCGAGATCCTCGACTGGATCGAACAGAACCCCACGCTGACCGCCAAGCGCGACATCGCCAAAGCCTTTGGCATCAAAGGTGCNGCGCGGATCGATCTGAAGCGCGTGCTGAAAGAGNTGGAGGCCGAAGGCCATCTGGAGAAGCGCAAGCGCAGCTATCANGANCCGGATCGCTTGCCGCCNGTCTCGGTGCTGTTGGTCACGGGGCCGGACAANGATGGCGATCTGTTTGCCAAGCCGATGGAGTGGCACGGTGAGGGGAAAGAGCCNGTNGTGCTGCTNATCCCGCGCGANAGNGANCCCGCNCTTGGCGAAGGCGACCGCATTCTGGCNCGGCTGACGCTGGTGAAAGGCGAAGACCACCANTATGANGCGCGGCTGATCCGNCGNATNGGCAGCAACCCGAAAAAGGTGCTGGGCATCTTNCGCAAGGCTGCCGAAGGCGGGCGNATNGTNCCGATCGACAANGGCGCAGACCGTGAATGGCGCGTCGGNGCGGANCANACCCACGGNGCCAAGGANGGNGAANTGGTCGANGCCGAACAGGCCGGGCCAAAGGGGCGCATGGGCTCCCCCCGTGCGCGNATNGTCGAGCGGTTGGGCGACCCCTCAGAGCCGCGNGCGGTGTCNCTTATCGCGATCCANCAGCACGGCATTCCCGATGATTTCCCCGATAAGGTGATCGAACAGGCCGATGCCGCCAAACCGCAGGGCCTCAAGGGCCGCGAAGACCTGCGTGATCTGCCNNTGGTCACCATCGACCCGTCNGATGCNCGTGACCATGATGACGCCTGCTATGCCCATGCGGATGANGACCCCANGAACGAGGGNGGNCATGTCGTCTGGGTCGCCATNGCCGATGTGGCCGCCTATGTCACACCCGGTTCGGCGNTGGATATNGANGCNCGCAAACGGGGCAACTCNACCTATTTCCCCGACCGCGTTGTGCCGATGCTGCCGGATCGCCTGTCGGGCGATCTGTGCTCATTGCACGANGGTGTNCCGCGCGCCTGTATCGCCGTGCGTATGGTGCTGGANGCCAAGGGCAACAAGATCGGNCATACGTTCCATCGCGGGCTGATGCGCTCGCCCGCATCCTTGCATTACGAAGAGGTGCAGGANGCCATTGACGGCAANCCNAANGACCGCACCGGNCCNCTGTTGGAGCCNGTGCTGAANCCGCTNTANGCCGCCTACGGCGCNCTGAAAACTGGCGCGGGCNGAGCGNCANCCGCTNGANTTGGACCTNCCNGANCGCCGNATNGANTTGGGCGACGACGGCAAGGTGAAATCGGTCAACTTCCGCGAANGGCTCGACGCGCATAAGCTGATCGAAGAGTTCATGGTGCTGGCNAATGTCGCTGCCGCCGAGACCTTGCTGAANAAGAAAACACCGCTGCTGTTNCGCATTCACGAGGAACCCTCACCNGAGAAACTGGAATCCCTGCGCGAGACGGCGCAGGCGGCTGGCTTCACGCTTGCTAAGGGGCAGGTTTTGCAGACCGCGCATCTNAANCGGCTNTTGGATCAGGCNGCGGGGACGAATGACGCGGANCTGATNAACCTCAGCACCCTGCGGTCGATGACNCAGGCCTATTACGGGCCCGCGCATATCGGGCACTTTGGCCTCGCCCTGCGGTCTTATGCACATTTTACCTCTCCGATCCGGCGCTATGCNGACCTGATTGTGCACCGCGCCCTGATCACGGCGCATGGCTGGGGCAAGGACGGTTTGACCCCGGAAGAGATCGAAGGNCTGGAACAGACCGGCGCGCATATCTCGGACACCGAGCGGCGCTCGATGGTGGCAGAGCGGGACACGACCGACCGNTACCTCGCNGCCTTTTTGTCGGAGCGTGTGGGCAATGAGTTCACCGGTCGGATCAGCGGCATCGCCCGGTTCGGGGCCTTCGTGAAGCTGGACGAGACTGGCGCGGATGGGCTGGTGCCGATGCGGTCTTTGGGGCGCGAGTATTTCCACCATGATCCAGAGGCGCAGACGCTGATGGGGTCCGATACCGGCATGATCATCGGCATCGGCCAGCGNGTGACCGTNCGNNTGGCCGAGGCGGTNCCNGTNACCGGGGGCATCGCGCTGGAACTGCTTGAGATCGAAGATCAGAAGGTAAAACAAGGCGGGGGCGCTGGTCGGCGCAGCCCGGCGGGGCGCAACCCGCGCGGCAAGGCCGTGAAAGCCAAGCGCAAGAAGGACAAGATCAAGCGCANAGTGACCCGCACCCGCCGCTGAGGCGGCAAACAGGCGGAGCTTCGCGGATGGCCGCGCCCCTCCCTTTCCACCGGGGCGGGGCGGGCATAGGATTTGTCGCAACTCTATGAGGTGAGGCGATTATGATCCGGCACTACGCGATGATTTCAGGNATTCTTGCGACCGCAGGCATGGGGGCTCCGGCCTTTGGGTCNGGNCCTGCTGAATCNACGCGGCCCGCGCCGCGCACNTCGCAGGCCGTGGTTGTTTCCGCCACCCCGGCAGAGCAAACCACCCCTGCAGAGGTNACTGGCGATGANGCCGGGCTGCGCGCTTGGGTGACGGAATTNCGGCCCCGCGCCCTGCAGCAGGGCATCGACCCGGATNTTTTTGACCGCGCGCTGGATACGGTGCTCTATGATACCGAGGTGATCCGCCGCGACCGCAACCANTCNGAGTTTACCAAAACGATCTGGGATTACCTCGACACCGCGACCTCGGATCTGCGGGTGCANAACGGGCANAAGGCATTGGCCCANTGGGAGCGCACGCTGGAAGATATCGAAATCAAATATGGCGTNGAGAAAGAGATCGTCACCGCGATCTGGGGGCTAGAGAGCGCCTATGGCAGNTTCCGGGGCGGCGACAGCGTGCTGAATTCGCTGGCCACNCTTGCCTATGACGCGCGGCGGGCNGANTTTTTCGANGGCGAATTGCTGGACGCNCTGCGCATTTTGCAGGCNGGCGATACCGATGCNGAGCANTTGCGNGGCTCTTGGGCGGGCGCGATGGGGCATACGCAGTTCATGCCGTCGTCCTTCCACGCCCATGCCGTCGATTGGGATGGTGANGGGCNGCGNGACATTTGGGGCGACAACCCCAGCGATGCGCTGGCCTCTACCGCGGCATATCTCAAGCATTTCGGCTGGACGACGGGCCAGCCTTGGGGTGTNGAAGTGNCCCTGCCCGAGGGGTTTGACTATCTGCTGGCCGACCGNGAGGTNACNAAGACCCCGGCGGAATGGGCCGACCTTGGCGTGACNGCGNTNANTGGCGACGCGGTNGCGGATCACGGGCCCGCGTCGATCCTGCTGCCCGCAGGNGCGCAGGGCGCGGCCTTNATGATCTTCCCGAATTTCGCGGTGATCGAGCGCTATAANACGGCGGATGCCTATGTCATCGGNGTNGGTCATCTGGCCGACCGGATCGGNGGCGCGGGGGAGATAAAGCAAGAGTGGCCCCGCGANGACCGCGCGCTGAGNTTTGATGAGCGGATCGAATTGCAAACCNTGCTGACAAAGGCGGGTTTCGACACGCAAAAGATCGACGCCAAGATCGGCCCGCTGACCGTCAATGCCGTGCGCAGCTATCAGCAGTCCGAGGGGATCGCGCCGGATGGCTATGCTTCGCCCCGGNTGCTGGCNCGACTGCGAAACGAATAAAGGGCCNCCCCCAAACGGGGGCAGCCCGGGTCATTTAGGACGCAGCTTTCAGCANGTCCTTGTCTTTNAGNTCGGCATAGGTCGCATCCAGNGCCTTGGTCGCCCGTNCGGCGAAGATCTTGATCTCTTCGGGCGTGATGANCAGCGGCGGAGAGATGATCATCCGGTCGCCGACATGGCGCATTACCAGATTATTGGCGAAGCAATGCTCNCGGCAGGTGTAGCCAGCGACGCCCCCNTCCGCGAATTGCGCACGGCTTTCCTTATNCGGCGTCAGCGGCAGNGACGCCATCAGGCCAGANACGTTNACCCCNCCAACCAGCGGATGCTCTCCCAGCTTNTCCAGCGCCTCTTTCAGCGCGGGGGCGGCGACGTCTCGCACATGGTCGACGATGTTCTCTTCTTGCATGATGCGCAGGTTTTCCAGCGCCACGGCGGCGCAGACCGGGTGACCGGAATAGGTGTAGCCGTGGTTNAATTCNCAGGCGTTGATGACCTCGGCCACTTCGTCACANACAATCGACCCGCCAATCGGCGCGTAGCCCGANCTGAGGCCCTTGGCGATGGTCATGATATGCGGCTTGATCCCCATGGTTTGCGAGCCAAACCAGTTNCCNGTCCGGCCAAAGCCNCAGATCACCTCGTCNGCGATCAACAGAATGTCGTGTTTGTCGCANATGCGCTGAATCTCGGGCCAGTAGGTGCTGGGCGGNATGACAACNCCGCCNGCNCCCTGCACGGGTTCGGCAATGAAGGCGGCNACCTTGTCNGCNCCNAGTTCGACGATCTTCGCGTCCAGCTCCTGCGCCCGTTTNAGGCCNAAGTCCTCGGGCGACATATCNCCGCCCTCGGCATACCAATCGGGCTGNCCGATNTGATGNATGCCGGGGATCGGCAGGCCGCCTTGCTCATGCATATAGGTCATGCCGCCNAGACTGGCCGACCCGACCGAAGAGCCGTGATANGCATTCTTGCGGCTGATGATATGGCTCTTCTCNGGCTTGCCCTTTTGCGCCCAATAGGTGCGGACCATGCGCAGGTTGGTGTCGTTCGCCTCTGANCCGGACCCGGCGAAAAAGACNTGGTTCANATCACNGGGGGCGAGGTCGGCCAGTTCCTTGGCCAGCGCGATGGCGGGCACATGGGTCGTTTGGAAGAAGGTGTTGTAATAGGGCAGTTCGTTCATCTGCCGNGCGGCGACCTTGCCCATCTCTTCGCGGCCATAGCCAAGGTTCACACACCACAGCCCCGCCATCGCATCGAGGATTTCATTCCCCTCGCTGTCGGTCANATAGATGCCCTTGGCCCGNGTGATGATGCGNGCGCCCTTGTCGCCCAATTCATCNTTGGTGGTGAAAGGATGCATATGATGCGCCGCATCAAGCGCCTGAAGGTCCGCGGTGGGGAGGTGATTCGTAATGGGCGGCATGTCTGTGCACCTTCTATCTGCGTGAAAAATAAGCTTCGCTGNAGAATATGATCAAATTATAGCATGTCAATCGAATCAACGCGGAATGGGCANCCCATCAAGGGCGGCGCGGATTTGGGTCATTCCTTGTGCAACATCGCCNGCCATGACNTCACCCGCCAATGCGGCATCCCCGGCGGCAAAGGCNGCAAGAAGNTCTGCNTGTTTNTCGGGCAGATTGCTGGTGCCATAGCGCCCGCAAACCACGCGAAGCGAGGGGCCGAAACGCAGCCACANCCGGTCCACCGTGGCGGCCATGATGGGCGCTTCTGCAAGGTCGTAGATCATCCTGTGAAAGCTGTAGTTCTGCATCAGATAGCCACCGACATCGCCCCGATCAATGGCAAGGTTCAGCGCGTTGTCGCAATTATGCAGAGCGTTCAAACGCCCGTCTGTCATGCGGTTTGCAGCGCGTTTGGTGAGTTCCGGCTCTAGCGTTTCACGCATGAATCCCAGCTCTTCCAGCCCGGCGTGGGTCAGCTCTGGCACGGTGACACGGCGGTTGCCCAAATGGGTCAGCGCCCCTTCGGAGATCAGGCGTCGGATGGCCTCGCGCACGGGCGTCATGCCTGCATCAAGCGCGGCGGTCAGACCTTGGATCGTAACCCCCTGTCCGGGGGCCAAATCGCCAAAGAGAATCATCTTGCGCAGACGCTCGTAAACATGCTGATGGATTGGTGTCTTGACCGCCGCATCGGCGGCGGGAAGCAATCTCGGATCGGTCTTTTCTGAACCCATGGGAGCGGTCTTTCCGTCTTGTTTCGCCGTGTGTTGCAGCATTTCATTCTGCATGAAAGCATAAACCATCTTGCCCGAGGAGGCAAAACTTGATCAAATTGACGAAAGGTGGGGATCAACCCGACCTGTCTAACGGGAGTATGAAATGAAACATGTGCTACTAAGCAGCGTCGCCGTCGCCACCTTGATGGCAGGTGCCGCCACTGCCGAAACGGTCCGCGTCTACAACTGGTCGGACTATATCGACGAATCCCTGCTGGATAAATTCGAAGAAGAGACCGGCATCGAACTGGTCTATGACGTGTTCGACAGCAACGAAGTGCTAGAGACCAAAATGCTGGCCGGTGGGTCGGGCTATGACGTGGTTGTCCCCTCGGGCACCTTCCTGCAGCGCCAGATCACTGCCGGTGCATTCCAGCCGCTGGACGCCTCCAAGCTGCCCAACCTTGAAAATATGTGGGATGTGGTTTCCTCGCGGACCGAACAATATGATCCCGACAACGCGCATTCGATCAACTACATGTGGGGCACCACAGGGATCGGCGTGAACCTCGGCAAGGTCAAAGAGGCTCTGGGCGAAGACGCCCCGGTCGATTCTTGGGATCTGGTTTTCGACCCTGCCAATATGGAGAAACTGGCCGATTGCGGCGTGCATTTCCTTGATGCCCCGGCCGAGATGATCCCGGCGGCGCTGAACTACATCGGCGAAGACCCCAACAGCCATGACCCCGATGTAATCGCAAAGGCGGAGGAGGTCTTCATGCCGGTCCGCCCCTACATCCAAAAATTCCACTCCTCGGAATATATCAATGCTTTGGCCAACGGTGATGTCTGCGTCGCAGTCGGCTGGTCCGGCGATATTCTGCAGGCCCGCGACCGCGCGGCCGAAGCCGACAACGGCGTTGAGATCGCCTACAACGCCCCCTCCGAAGGGGCGCAGATGTGGTTCGACCAGATGGCCATCCCGGTCGACGCGCCAAACCCCGAGGGCGCGCATAAGTTTCTGAACTTCATCATGGACGCCGAGAATATGGCGGCAGCGTCGAACTACGTGTACTACGCGAACGGCAACAAGGCCTCGCAAGAGCATTTGGTCGAGGATGTGATCGGCGACCCGGCGATCTACCCTTCCGAAGCGGCGCTGAACAACCTGTTCACCACCACACCCTACCCGCCGAAAGTGCAGCGCGTGGTGACCCGGCTCTGGACCAAGATCAAGTCTGGTACCTGATTTGAGACAGGGGGTGCGGCCAGTCTGGTCGCGCCCCTTTTTCTTGCCCCGCGACCCGATCAAAGCCCGAGCAATGCCCGATCAAAGGATGTCTCAACCGTGAGCCCAACCGTCTTCGCCCCCTGGAACGACCCCGACGAAAAACCGCTCATTCGGTTTAAGAATGTGACCAAGAAATTCGGTGAATTCGTCGCCATCGACAACCTGTCTTTGGACATTTACGCACAGGAATTCTTTGCTCTGCTGGGCCCGTCGGGCTGCGGTAAGACGACGATGATGCGGATGCTGGCGGGGTTTGAAAACCCAACCTCCGGGCAGATCGAACTGGCCGGGCAAGACATCGGCCCGGTGCCGCCGAACAAACGGGCGGTGAACATGATGTTCCAGTCCTATGCGCTGTTCCCGCATCTCAGCATCTGGGACAACATCGCCTTTGGTCTGCGCCGCGACAAAATGGACAAGGACGCGATTGCGGCCCGTGTGGCCGAGATGCTGAAACTCACCCGGCTAGAGAAATTCGCCCGCCGCAAACCGCATCAGATCTCCGGCGGCCAACGGCAGCGCGTTGCACTGGCGCGGTCGCTGGCAAAAGCGCCGAAGCTTTTGCTTTTGGATGAACCCTTGGGCGCGCTCGATAAAAAATTGCGCCAAGACACCCAGTTCGAGCTGATGGATATTCAAGAATCCACCGGAACCACTTTTGTCATCGTGACCCACGACCAAGAAGAGGCGATGACCGTCGCCTCCCGCGTGGCGGTGATGGACGAGGGGCGCGTCATTCAGGTGGCCACCCCGGCTGAAATCTATGAGGCACCGAATTCCGTCTATGTGGCCGACTTCATCGGCGACGTGAATATCATCGAAGCCAGCACCAAGGCCATTGGCCAAGACCAATTTCATCTGAACTGGATCGACGGGCAGCCGCCGCTGACCGCGACCTCTGCCGTGCCGTTCAGCGAGGGGCAGCAGGCCCATCTGGCGATCCGGCCCGAGAAAATTCGTATCTCGACCGACCGGCCCGAGGATGCCCCCAATGCGCTACAGGGCAAAGTGCTCGACATCGCGTATTTGGGCAACCTCTCTACCTATCACGTCGAACTGCCCGGCGGGCAGGTGATCAAAGCGCAGACGGCTAACACCCGGCGCATCGCGCGGCGCGACATCACTTGGGAAGACCCCGTTTGGATTTCATGGAGCGCCACCGCAGGCGTCTTGTTGGCGCAATGAACATGCGTCGCTTCGCCCTGATCGCGGTCCCCTATTTCTGGCTGCTGGCGCTGTTTCTGGTGCCTTTCCTGATTGTTTTCAAAATCTCCTTGTCTGACACGGCGCTGGCGATCCCGCCCTACACGCCAACCATCAAGGATGGCATCGGCGCGCTGATCGCTCAATTGGATTTCGAGAATTTCACCTTCCTCGCCTCCGACGATCTGTATTGGAAAGCCTACCTTAGTTCGCTGCGCATCGCTGTGGTCTCGACCGTCTTTACGCTGCTGGTCGGCTATCCCATTGCCTACGGCATGGCCCGCGCCCCCGAAGAGTGGCGCGCCACATTGATGATGTTGGTGATCTTACCCTTCTGGACCTCCTTCCTGATCCGCGTCTATGCGTGGATGGGCATTCTCAGCAACGAAGGGCTGCTGAATCAACTGCTGATGTGGGTGGGTGTAACGGCAGAGCCTTTACAGATCCTTAATACCAATACGGCAGTCTATATCGGCATCGTTTATACCTATCTGCCGTTCATGATCTTGCCGATTTATGCTGCGCTGGACCGTCTGGATGAATCGCTGAATGAGGCGGCTGAGGATTTGGGCTGTTCGCGGCTGCAAGCCTTCTGGCTGGTGACGATCCCGTTGTCGCGCAATGGCATCGTGGCGGGCAGTTTTCTGGTCTTCATCCCCGCCTTGGGCGAATTCGTGATCCCCTCGCTGCTGGGCGGGTCGGGCACGCTGATGATCGGCAAGGTGCTTTGGGAAGAGTTCTTTAACAACCGTGATTGGCCGGTGGCGAGCGCGGTTGCCGTGATCTTGCTGCTGATCCTGATCATCCCGATCATCCTCTTCCAGCGCAACCAGCAGAAACAGGCGGAGGCCGAACAATGAAGCGGATGACATGGTTCAACGTGACCTCGCTGACGCTGGGGTTTGCCTTTCTTTACCTGCCGATGATCATTCTGGTGATCTACAGCTTCAACGCCTCGAAACTGGTGACGGTCTGGGCTGGTTTTTCGACCCGCTGGTATAGCGAGTTGCTGCAAAACGAAGCCTTCTTGAATGCCGCTTGGGTCACAATCAAGGTCGCGGTGATTTCGTCGTCGATCGCCACGGTGCTGGGCACGATGGCCGCCTATGTGCTGGTGCGCGGCGGGCGTTTCATGGGGCGGACGCTGTTTTCCGGCATGATCTATGCGCCACTGGTGATGCCCGAAGTCATCACCGGCCTGTCGCTGCTGCTCTTGTTCATCGGCATCGGGCTGGACCGCGGCGTGCTGACCATCGTGCTGGCGCATACGACCTTTTCGATGTGCTACGTCTCGGTCGTTGTGTCTTCGCGGCTGGTGTCTTTTGACCGCTCGTTGGAGGAGGCCGCGCTTGATCTGGGTTCGTCCCCTTGGGAGGCGTTTCGTCTGGTCACCCTGCCGATCATCGCGCCTGCGGTGATCTCAGGCTGGCTTTTGGCCTTCACGCTCAGCCTTGATGATCTGGTGATCGCCTCCTTCACCGCCGGGCCGTCGGCGACCACGCTGCCGATCAAAATCTTCAGCGCCGTGCGTTTGGGGGTCTCGCCTGAGATCAACGCGCTGTCGACGATCATGATCGCCATTGTCACCGTGGGGGTCATCACCGCGTCGTTGGTCAGCAAACGCTCCAGCCTACGCGCGCAAGAGGAGGCCCGTGCGGCGGAACGGCCCGCCTCATGAGGCGCATCTACGCGGATTTCGCCTATTCCGAGGCACCGCGCGCGGGCTGCTGGTGGGATGAAACCTGCGCCGCGCCGGATCGTGCGGCGCAGGAGGGAGAAGAGCGCGCCGATGTGGTGATCATCGGCGGCGGGTTCACCGGTCTCAACGCCGCGCTGCATCTGGCGCAGGCCGGGGTGGGAGCCACGGTGCTGGAAGCCGAGCGTGTGAGTTTTGGCGCATCCGGCCGCAACGGGGGCTTTTGTTGTCTTGGCGGCGGGATGTTGGATGACGCCACGCTCGATCGCAAATTCGGGCGGGAAGAGCGGCTTGCGTGGCGGCAGACCGAGAAGGCCGCGATAGGGCAGGTAGAGGATTTCATCACCACCCGCGATGTCGACGTAGATCGTCATTCCCAAGGCGAAACCCAACTGGCCCACCGCCCGCGCGATTTCGATGAGATGCGCGGCAAGCTGGATTACTACGCAGAGAACTACGGTGTCACGGCACGGCTGACCGAAAAGACCGACCTTGCTGCCGAAGGGCTGAACGCGGGCTTCGAAGGTGCGATCACCGTGCCAATTGGATTTGGCCTCAACCCCCGCAAATATGTGACCGCCCTAGCGCAGGCCGCCGAAGAGGCNGGNGCCANGNTCTATCACAACAGCCNGGCCCTNAACGTGACNCGGCGNNANGGTGCATTNGATGTCACCACCCCCANGGGNCGCATCCGCGCCGAGCGGGTGATCATCGCCACCAACGGCTATTCCTCCGANGACCTGCCGCCNTGGCTTNCCGCNCGTTACATGCCAACGCANTCCAGCGTGATCGTGACNCGNCCNNTGACCGANGCNGAGNTGNCNGCCCAAGGNTGGACCAGCCNACAGGCCNGCTATGACAGCCGCCACCTGCTGCATTANTTCCGGCTGATGCCNGACAATCGCATGTTGTTCGGNGTGCGCGGNGGNCTGNTGTCCAACCCAGCGTCCGAGGCGCGTGCCCTGCGCCGCGCACGGGCGGATTTCGAGGCGATGTTCCCCGCGTGGCGCGATGTAGAAACCCCGCACGGCTGGTCCGGCATGGTCTGTATCGCGCGCAACCGGATGCCCTTTGTGGGGGAAGTGCCGGATCAGCCGGGGATGTTCGCGGGCCTGTGCTACCACGGCAATGGCGTGGCGATGGCCAGCTATTCCGGCGCGCTTTTGGCTGATCTGGTACGGGGCAAAACGTTTGAGCGGCCCTATCCCGCCCCTATGCGCAGCCCACTGGCGCGGTTCGAGTTGGGCCGCTTTCGCCGGGCGGTCATGCCCTTTGCCTATGCGGGGTTCGCGCTGTCGGATCGTTGATGGCTCTTAGCCCTGCTCGGCACGTTCTTTCGCCAACATGATCTGGCGCTGACGTTCGCGGAATCGTTCCTTGTCAGCCTCCGAAGTCTCTTCCGCACATTGATGACAGGAAACGCCAGCCTCATAGGCAGGGTGTTTCGTATCCTCAGGCAGGATCGGGCGGCGGCACCCGTGACAGAGCATATGAGGCCCTTCACGCAGCCCGTGGCCGACGCTGACGCGGTTGTCAAAGACAAAGCAATCGCCTTCCCACGTGCTTTCCTGTTCGGGCACCTCTTCGAGATATTTCAGGATGCCACCTTTGAGGTGAAAGACATCCTCAACGCCCTGACCAATGAGGTAATTGGTCGATTTCTCACAACGGATGCCGCCAGTGCAGAACATCGCGATCTTCTTGTTGTGGAAGCGGTCTTTGTTCGCCTCCCACCACGCGGGGAATTCGCCGAAGCTTTCGGTCTGCGGATCGACCGCCCCTTCAAAGGTGCCGATGGCAACCTCGTAATTGTTGCGCGTGTCGATCACCGCCACATCGGGCGAGCGGATCAATTCGTTCCACTCTTTGGGGTCGACGTAATGCCCCACCTTGGCGCGCGGATCGACATCGGGCTGGCCCATGGTGACGATCTCGCGCTTGATGCGGACCTTCATCTTGCCAAAAGGCGGCTTGTCGCTCGTCGCCTCTTTCCACTCCAGATCAGCGCAGCCGGGCAGGGCGCGCAGATGGGCGATCACCGCGTCGATCCCGGTGCGCGGCCCAGCGATGGTGCCGTTCACCCCTTCGGGGGCCAAAAGCAGCGTGCCCATGACCGATTGCGCCTCGCAAAGCGCCAGCAGCGCAGGCTTGAGCGCGGCGGGATCTTCAAAGCGGGTGAAGTGATATAGGGCGGCAATGGTATACATAAGCGTCAAATAAGCGCTTCGGGCGCAAAGCTCAATCCGGGGCGTGCCATTGACCTACCCCATGCACAGCCCTACCCCTTTCGTTAAGGAGAATGCCCATGACCCATGCCCTGATCGTGATCGATGTCCAAAATGATTTCTGCCCCGGTGGCGCGCTGGAAGTGCCGCAAGGCGATGAGATTCTGCGCGGCATCAACGCGCTGATGCCCGAGTTTGACGCGGTGGTCTTGACGCAGGATTGGCACCCGGCGGGGCATTCGTCATTCGCCTCTTCGCATAAGAACAACACGCCTTACGAGATCGTCACCATGCCCTACGGCCCGCAGGTGCTCTGGCCCGATCACTGCATCCAAGGCAGCATCGGCGCGCAGTTCCACCCCGAGCTGCAAGCCGACCGCGCCGATCTGATCATCCGCAAGGGCTATAACCCCGACATCGACAGCTATTCGGCGTTTTTTGAGAATGATCACCGCACGCCTACCGGCCTCGAAGGCTACCTACGCACGCGCGGGATCGAACGGCTGACCATGGTCGGGCTGGCGCTGGACTTCTGCGTGAACTTCTCGGCTGTGGATGCGGCGAAACTGGGTTTCAAGGTTGAAGTGCGCGAAGACCTGTGCCGCGCGATTGATCTGGACGGATCGCTCGCCAAATCCCGCGAGGGGATGCGCGCAGCGGGGGTAACGTTGGCATGAAGATTGAGGAAGCGCTCTATGGCAAGTACCGCTTGGTTGCGGGCAAGTTGGGTGAAAAGTTCGTGGCTCGCGCATTTCACAACAGGAGTTCAAATGGGCGAGGCGTTATCGCCGAGGTGGAAGGGGCTTCCAGCTTGGAGGCTATCTCAGCATTGAAAGATGCGTTGAAAGCACGCGATAACTCTCGAGCGCAAGCACGACGATACATTGAGCGGCTCGATTTTCATGTTCCCACTACGGAGGAATTTGTCGAAGCCCTCCGAGCGGTTGGCCCGAAGCCCGCGGAATGGGATATGCTCGGAGCGCATGCACGCGCAGGCGAGAGTGGTCTGAACCCTTTACAGATTGCGAAAGCCGGCGGGTACAATACGGTTTCAAATGCTAACGCACTTTACGGAAAATTAGGCCGCAAATTGGAAGACCATCTCGCAGTGACCGCACCGAACGCCAGTACAAGGGATGGGGACGTGCCGACTGGTATTCTCGCGATCTACGAAGCAGATCCGCGAGGGAGCGATGTCATGGTTTGGATCATGCACCCTGAATTACGAGAAGCTGTCGCAGCGGCTTCGCCGTATAAGCATAAATAATGACGCTAGAAGCCTCGTTCGGTAGCAGCCGGGCTAGGCCTTCATCATAAGGAACCTCCCATGGTCGACATCGCCACCCGCGTCTATAACCACAAGTGGAAGATCGACCCCATCGTGCGGTCGCTGATCGACACGGATTTCTATAAGCTGCTGATGTGCCAATCGGTGTTTCGCAACAAGCCGGACACGCAGGTCACCTTTAGCCTGATCAACCGCTCCACCCATATCCCGCTGGCCAAGCTGATCGACGAGGGGGAGCTGCGCGAGCAACTCGATCACATCCGCTTGCTCAGCCTCAGCCGCGGCGAAAGCACTTGGCTGCGCGGCAATACCTTCTACGGCAAGCGCCAGATGTTCCGTCCCGATTTCATGGAGTGGTTCGAAGGCATGCGCCTGCCGCCCTACCATCTGGAGCGGAAGGGCGATCAATATGAGCTGACCTTTGAGGGCAAATGGCATGAGGTCATGCTCTGGGAGATCCCCGCGCTGGCGGTGCTGATGGAGCTGCGCAGCCGCGCGGCGCTGGACCCGATGGGCAAGTTTGAGCTTCAGGTGCTTTATGCCCGCGCCATGACCCGCGTCTGGGAAAAGATCGAAGCGTTGCGCGAGGTGGACAACCTCTCGATCGCTGATTTTGGCACCCGGCGGCGGCATTCATACCTGTGGCAAGACTGGTGCGTGCAGGCGATGCACGAGGGGCTGGGAAATGCGTTCACCGGCACCTCTAACTGCCGCATTGCCATGATGCGTGAGCTAGAGGCGATTGGTACGAACGCGCATGAGTTGCCGATGGTCTATGCTGCCTTGGCCGATGATGACGCCGAGCTTGCCCGCGCACCTTACGACGTGCTGTCGGANTGGCANGANGAACACGAAGGCAATCTGCGNATNATCCTGCCNGATACCTANGGCACCAANGGCTTTTTGGACCACGCGCCCGACTGGCTNGCGGGCTGGACCGGNATCCGCGTCGACAGCGGTGATCCGGCCACGGCGGCGCAGACGGCNATCGACTGGTGGCGGGCGCGCGGCGAAGACCCGACGACCAAGCGGGTGATCTTTAGCGACGGNCTNGANGTNGACAAGATNAAGGAGTTGCACGCGCAGTTCGCNGGCAANGCCAANGTCTCCTTCGGCTGGGGCACCTTGCTGACCAATGACTTCCGCGGGCTGGTGCCGAANGATGCGCTGGCGCCGTTCAGCCTTGTCTGCAAAGCNGTNAGCGCCAACGGGCGGCCNACGGTCAAACTCTCGGACAACCCNAACAAGGCGATGGGCCCGGCGGATGANATCGCGCGCTACAAACGGGTTTTCGGNGTNGGNGANCAGNCCGCGCAGCAGGTGATCGTCTAANGGTCAGNCNTNNNCNNTGGCNGTCATCGGNAATTCCGCCGTGGCGATCAATCCNTNGGGCTGCCAGTCATAGTGCAACGTGCCACCGACCGCGCGGGTCAGNGATTGGATGATCCGCGANCCGCTGTCGCGNTCNGANTTGGTCACCTTCGGCCCCCCGATTTCCTGCCAGACGAAACGCAGACGNGCNGGNGCTTGAAGGATCGCGATGTCCAGTGATACCTGCCCGCTCTCCGTGCTGAGCGATCCATGTTTCACCGCGTTTGTCGCCAATTCATGCAGGGCCAGCGTCAGGGGTGAGACAAGCCGATGCGATATCAGCGGGTTGTCTCCAGAGAGGNTGATCTGNTCNTCGGTNGCTGAGGTATAGGCCCGCATGATCGGCCCCATCAACGTCNCGAAATNCACCTCTTGCTGATCACTNCGGCCAATCGTGTCGAAATGCGCAGCACCCAANGCNGANAGNCGNTCAATNACNTTGTCGGCAAAGGCNCCGGGCGTGGGCTCCTCTCGGGCGGTAATGCGGACCATGGCNGTCATNACATTAACGATATTACGCAGCCGGTGCAGCAGTTCATCGTCTGCCAGTTGGCGGTGTTCGCGCTCCACNCGGCGACGNTCAGAGACATCAAGCTGAGAGCCGAAGAAATAGATCAGCTTGCCGTCTTCATCATTGATCGGGCCAAGCTGCAGCGCATTCANAAAGCGGCTGCCGTCTTTGCGGTAGTTCACGATNTCCACCGTATCNACCCGGCGNTCNAAGAGAATCTGGCGCACCGTCTCCACGCTTTCGGGTGTCGTGTCCGGGCCTTGCAGAAACCGGCAATTCTGACCGACGATCTCTTCCATGCGGTAGCCGGTAAGGTCGGTGAAAGCCTCGTTGACATAGACAATCGGATTGTCCGGCNGCGTCGGGTCGGTGATGCACAATGGNAAGCGGGCATAGCGCACGACCTTNCCAAGAACGTCTTCGTTCAGAGCCGGCCGANTGNCGGAGACCGTATCATTGTTCATAAAGNGCCGCCCTTCGTCCGAAACTAGCCGGTAATGTGCCCCGTGCGTGGCTTCTGGGTCAACCCGCATACTGGGTTNAAGCAATGTTTATCTACTAGATACGGTATGCCTCGTGGNGTTTCGCGCGGCAGTGGGGGTGAGGGGCCAAATGCGGCTTGTCAACGCGGGTCGAAAATGCGTAATTGAACNCGCTTGGTGTCCCGAGAAGCGCCTTTGGGTGTGGGACCGAAAAGGGAATTCAGTAAGGGGTCGCAAGACCCCGAAGCCGAAGCCGCCCCCGCGACTGTAAGCGGTGAGCCAATGCCCCTCGTGCCACTTGTCCNTTCGGACNGGGAAGGCGGGCAAAGGCCACGACCCGCGAGCCAGGAGACCTGCCAAGCNAATGAAACGCTAGATGCCGTCGGGTGTGACGGTAAGGAGAATGAAGATGACGACAATGATTAAGACCGCCGGTGCCACGCGCAGCAAACTCGTNCCGGCGCTGTTNGCCGCCGTATTGGGTGTGGCTTTGATGGCGCTGACCGGCCATGTGCAGGCCGCAGCACTGCATGATGCCGCCCATGACGTGCGCCACGCGACAGGCTTTCCCTGCCACTAAGCGCCCGTGTTCGGTATCACAGGGGTCCGGNCTGCCATNNCGCAGTCCGGCTGTCTGTGATTCTGNCTTTCTATCAATGCCTGCCTTTCGCTGTTTTGCCCGCGCCCGCCGTTCGCTGCGTCGGGAGGGCTTTGGCACATCTTGAGGCTGGGTAATGTCCTCGGCCCGNNTTTNGCGCGGCGCTGAGTATCATTTCGCATCCAAGGATCATTGCGATGTTTTCACGTTTNCTNACNTCCGCCCTNTTTGCNGGGGCNTCTGCCGGTTTGCTGACCGGCCTGNTNCANCTCTATTTCGTGCAGCCCGTTCTGCTNCANGCCGANCTTTATGAGACNGGCGCGCTGGTGCATTTNGGNGCNGANGCNGTCANCTGCGCACCCCGATCTGCCCGGTTTCGACGCCGTACGCGATGGGCTGAGCCTGATNTTCACCATGTTGACCTATACCGCCTATGCGCTGATCCTNTTGGCCGCGATGAGCCTTGGCGAAGAGCGCGGCGCGGTGATNGATGGCCGCTGGGGCATCCTTTGGGGTGTNGCNGGNTTCGTTGCNTTCCACCTNGCGCCGGGGTTCAGCCTTGCGCCCGANGTGCCCGGCGTCGCCGCCGCAGACATCACCGCNCGGCAGATCTGGTGGTTCGCCACNGCNGGGGCGGCGCTGNNGGCGCTCTGGCTGCTGGCCTTTGGCAAGGGCTGGGGCGCGTGGATCGGGGCGGCGGTGTTGCTGATGGCCCCGCATGTCGTCGGTGCACCCGAGCCCGANAGCTTNAGCGGCCCGGTGCCCACNGAGATCGGCGCGCTGTTCGCTGCCCGCGCGCTTGGCATCGGCCTTGCCGCATGGGTGTTGCTGGGCAGTTTCGCCGGGTTCTTTTGGCNACGTGAAGGCGCNCGNAGCGCCTGAGGGAGGTCAAGATGGANAGATCACTGGCGCTTTTCGCCATCGGNTTGGTCTTTGGCGGTGGCATNGGTTTTGCCATCGCCGCAAGCAACGGNGTGACCTTNGANGGCCATGACCANGGCGACCCTGCCGCCCATGGCGGGATGGACCACGGCNGCGCNGANCACGCGCGGATGCACGGCCAACCGATCACNCTTGCCGCAGAAGACGCCCCCAGCCTCGCGATCCGCGTGACNCCTGACCCAATGTCAGGCCATAACCTTTTCGTNGANACCGAAGGCTTCGCCTTTGCNCCGCAGAACGCCAGCGGCGACAACCAACCGGGCGAGGGCCATGCCCATGTCTATGTNAACGGTGCNAAGATCGGGCGGCTCTACGGCCCATGGCTGCATCTGCCTGATCTGCCCAAGGGCGAGGTCACGGTNGAGGTCACGCTNAACGCCAATGACCACCGCCCCTTGGCGGTAAACGGTGCGCCGATTACCGCGCGCGAGGTGCTGACAGTTGAATAATCGCCCCGCTTCCCCTTTTCATAACGGGCCGGAGCGCATACCCGGCACGCATAACCCGATGGGACAAGATCAATGAGCGCAACCCTACATGTCTGCATGACCTGCCGCGCAGGCGAGGTGCTGGAGGAAGACGCCCCGCGCCCCGGCGCGCAGCTTCANGCCGCCCTTGACGCCACAGGNGCGCCCGAGGGCGTAACAATCGTNCCGGTNCAATGTCTTTCCGCCTGTTCGCAGGGCGCCGCCGTGGCGCTCTCTGCGCCGGGCAAATGGTCCTATGTCTATGGNCGNCTGACCAAGGAAGACGCCGCCGACATNCTTGCCGGTGCCGCCGCCTATGCCGCNACCGAAGACGGGCTNGTGCCATGGCGCGAACGCCCGGTCATCTTTCGCAAGCAAAGCCTTGCGCGTATCCCCCCTTTGACCCTGCCNCAGGAGCCTNCCGCATGAGCGATCTCGCCAAAATTCCCGTNACCGTCATCACCGGCTTTCTNGGNGCNGGTAAAACCACGCTGATCCGCCACCTGATGACCAATGCAGGCGGGCGTCGCCTTGCCGTNNTGGTCAATGAGTTTGGCACCGTGGGTGTGGATGGCGACATCCTGAAATCCTGCGCCATNGANGATTGCCCGGCTGANAANATCGTCGAGCTGGCCAATGGCTGNATCTGCTGCACCGTGGCNGATGANTTNATCCCNACCATCGANGCGCTGATGGCCCTGCCNACNCGCCCCGANCACATCCTGATCGAAACCTCCGGGCTGGCCCTGCCGAAACCGCTGCTGAAAGCATTCGACTGGCCCGCGATCCGNTCNAANATCACCGTCGANGGCGTCATCGCGCTGGCCGATGCCGAGGCCGTGGCNGCGGGTACNTTNGCCGCCGATGTNGCNGCCGTNGANGCGCAGCGTCTGGCCGANGACAGCCTNGACCACGAAACNCCGCTCTCNGANGTNTTCGAAGATCANATNTCCTGCGCCGANATNNTNCTNATGTCCAAGGCCGANCTGGCCGGTCCCGANGGCCTCGCCAAAGCCCGCAAGGTGATCGAAGAGGAAAGCCCGCGNGAGATNCCNATCCTTGAGATGACCGAAGGCGTNATCGACCCCAAGGTCGTGCTGGGCCTCAACGCCGCNGCCGAAGACGANCTCGCCGCGCGCCCNTCGCANCATGANGGCCACGACGATCACGAGCATGACGATTTCGAAACCGTGGTGATCCCGATGCCGGAAGTGNCGGATGTCGATGCGCTGGTNGCCTCGATCGANCGNCTCGCGCGNGAGCAGAACATCCTGCGCGTNAANGGCTATGTCGCGGTCGAGGGNAAACCGATGCGCCTGTTGGTNCAGGCCGTGGGCGCGCGGGTGCGNCAGCAGTTCGACCGCCCTTGGGGCAGCGACACGCGCGCCGGCCATCTGGTGGTGATCGCCGAGCATGACGACATCGACCTCGCCGCGATCCGCGACGTATTAGGAGCCTAANNGCGCATGCATGTCGTCTTNCGCGAAAGCCACGGGTTNGAGGATACCGACACCCCCTATGATCCGGGCCAAACGCCCGCCGATCTGGTGGTGCTGTCGTTTTCCGACAGCGACCTTGGCGCTTTCGCGGCAGGCTGGCATCGCGGTGGCGGCAAGGAGGGCAAGCTTCCCTCCCTGCGGCTGTGCAACCTTGTGGCGCTGCGGCATCCTGCGTCGGTCGACAACTACATCGAACAGACGTTGACCGGGGCCAAGGGCATCCTGATCCGCCTCATCGGGGGCGAGAATTATTGGCCCTACGGCATCATGCAGGTCCAAGATTTCGCCCGCCGGAATGACATCGCCTTGGCCGTATTGCCCGCCGATGGGCGCGAGGACCCGGGGCTCGACGCGCATTCAACGCTGCCTGTCTCTACCCTGCGCCGTCTTGCGCATCTATGTGACGCGGGCGGGCCGGTTGCGGCGCAGGCCGCGCTGGCGCAGATGGCGCTGGCAGCGGGGTTCTATGCCGGGCCGGTGATGGGCGCCAAAACGGTGCCTGATTGTGGTTATTACGACCCTGATCAAGGCGTCGTGCCTTTTGCCGATGCGGCGGGCGATACTGTCGCTGTCACATTTTACCGCAGCTACCTGCTGGCTGCGGATACCGCGCCAGTTGATGCGCTGATCCGCGCCTTGCGGGCGGCGGGGCTGAATGCCATTGGGCTGTTCGTGCCGTCGCTCAAATCCGACCCCGCGCGCGCCTTTTTGGGCGATGCGCTTGCTGCGATGGAGCCTGTTTCAATCGTCAACGCCACCGCCTTTTCGGGGCGCGGGGATGACGGGACCTCCCCACTCGACTCGCCGGGATGCCCGGTTTTCCAAGTGGCGCTTTCGACCGCGCGGCGGCGTGATTGGGACGAAAGCGAGCGCGGCCTTTCCCCCGCCGATCTGGCGATGCATGTGGTCCTGCCCGAGGTGGATGGCCGTATCTTTACCGGCGTTGTCAGCTTCAAAAGCCCAGAAAAACGCGACCCCGATCTGCAATATTCCCGCTTTGCCCACCGCGCCGAAGATGCCCGCATCGCCGCCGTGGTGGCGCGCGTGCTGGGCTGGCAGCGGCTGGCACAAACCTCTGCCGAGGCGCGCAAACTGGCGCTGGTGCTTTCGACCTATCCGGGGCGGGACGATCAACTGGCCCACGCGGTCGGGCTGGATGCTTTGGCCAGCGTCGAAGACATGCTGATGCGTTTGGCGGGCGAAGGCTATAGCGTCACGCCGCAAATCGGCTTTGGCCGCAGCCTCACCCAGCAGCGCATCTCTTGGCCGCTGGCTGAATACCACACCGCTTTGGCCAGCCTGCCGCAGGCGCTGCGCGACGACCTTGGCGATGCATGGGGGCAGGCCGAGGATGACCCGCTGGCGCAGAACGGCGCCTTCCACTTCGCCGCGCAAACCTGCGGCAACGCGCTGGTCGCGCTGCAACCCGAACGCGGCGATCTGACGGACCGCGAAGACAGCTATCACGACCTCGCCCGCACCCCGCGCCATTCATATGTGGCCTTCTACATCTGGCTGCGCGCACAGGGGCACCACGCGTTGGTGCATATCGGCGCGCATGGGACCCTCGAATGGTTGCCGGGCAAGGCTGTGGCCCTGTCGGACGACTGCTGGCCCGAGGCGCTGACCGGCGATCTGCCGGTGATCTATCCGTTTATCGTCAACGATCCGGGTGAAGCGGCACAGGCCAAGCGGCGCATCGGTGCTGTGACCTTGGGCCATCTGCCACCCCCGTTGAAAGACAGCGAAACGCCCGAGGGGCTGTTGCGGCTGGAACGGCTGCTGGATGAGTATTCCACCGCCGATGGGCTCGACCCCGCGCGCCGCGACCGGCTCGTCGACACGATCCGGGCCGAGGCGCAGGCGGCGGGGGTCGAAGATGACCTTGGCCTCGATGCCGCCAGTTCCTCGGCCGAAGCGCTGACCCGGATCGACGCCTTCGTTTGCGACATCAAGGAAAGCCAATACGGCGATGGCCTGCATGTCTTTGGCGCGGGGGAGGGCGAATGGGATGGGCTGTTGACCGCGCTTGCGGGGCAGCGCGTCACCTCTGGCCCATCGGGTTCGCCCTATCGCGGGCGGTCGGATGTGCTGCCCACGGGGCGCAACCTCTATGCCGTCGATCCGCGCGGGGTGCCCAGCCGGGCCGCCCATGCGCAGGGGGTGAAACTGGCTGAGGAACTGCTCAGGCGGCATTTGCAGGACAACGGCGACTGGCCGCGCGGGCTGGTGATTGACCTTTGGGGCTCCGCCACCATGCGCACGGCGGGCGAAGAAGTCGCTATGGCCATGCATCTCGCGGGGCTTGCGCCGAAATGGGACGAAGGCAGTGAGCGGGTGTCGGGCTTCGAGGTGATCCCTCTGACCCTGTTGGACCGTCCGCGCATTGACGTGACGCTGCGCATCTCGGGCCTGTTCCGGGATGTGTTTCCGGGGCTGGGGCAGATCTTTGAAGCCGGATCAGCAGCATTGGCTGATCGTGAAGAAGCGCCCGATATGAACCCCTACCTCACCCGCACGCCGCGCGTCTTTGGCCCCAAGCCCGGCCTTTACGGCGTGAACATGGAAGCGGCGTTGCAAGATTATTCCGATGCAGGCCGCGCGGCGGCGGGGGAGGCGTGGCTGAGCGGCTCCGAATGGGCGATCAACGCCCAAGGCGAAGCGCATCAAGACCGCGCCGCGCTGGAGGCGCAATTGCACCGCGCCGATGGCTTTGCCCATGTGCAGGACTTGGCCGAAAGCGATATCCTGCTCGCGTCGGACTATGCCAGCCACGAAGGTGGTTTTGCCGCCGCGATGGCGCATCTGGGCGCGCAGAAGCCCGCAATGTACCACCTTGACCACACCCGCGCAGGCAGCCCCCGTGCGCGGTCCATGCCTGAGGAGATCGCCCGTGTCGTGCGCGCCCGTGCCGCCAATCCCGGCTGGGCCAGCGGCATGATGCGCCACGGTTTTCGCGGTGCGGCTGAGGTGGCGGCGACGCTCGACAATCTGGCCGCCTTTGCGCATCTGACACGCGAGGTGCCTGCGCATCTCTTCGATCTCTATTTCGACGCCACGCTGGGCCGCGACGATCTTGTGGCCTTCATGGAGGTCGAGAACCCCGCCGCATTGCAGGCCATGCGCGACCGTTTCGCAGCCCTTCGGGACGCAGGGCTTTGGATGACCCGCCGCAATTCGATCTCGGCCACCTTGGACGGGGTGGAGTGAGCACGGCCCCCGTCATCAAGGGCTGGTGCCCCGGCGCGCTGCGGCCAATGCTGTCGGGCGATGGGCTGGTGGTCCGCCTCCGGGTGCCGCAGGGGCGGTTGACCCCGGCTCAAGCGGGCGGCGTGGCAGAGCTGGCGCTGCGTTATGGCAACGGGATGCTTGACCTGTCGAACCGGGGCAATCTGCAACTGCGCGGGATTGATCCCGAGCGGCATGAGGGGCTGATCGACGCGCTTCGCGCGCTGGCATTGATCGACGCCGACGAGCACACCGAGCGGCGGCGTAACCTCATGCTGACGCCCTTCTGGCAAGCGGGCGATGATACGGATCATTTGACCCAGCAACTGACCGGCGCCGCGCAGAGCCACGCGCTGCCCGATGTCTCCAGCAAATTCGGCTATGCGGTCGATGTAGGGCCACAGCCGGTGTTGCAGGGTGACCCTGCCGACATTCGCTTTGAGCGGGCGGCGGATAGGCAGCTTTTGCTCTGCGCCGAAGGGGCGGAAATGGGGAAGCCCATCTTCCGCGATACCGCCGTGACCGAGGCCATCGCTTTGGCCGCTTGGGTTCGCGCGCAGGGTGCCACCCGTGTCGCCCGCGCCTTGGCGGCAGGGGCGACCCTACCTCCCGGTTTCGACCATCCCCGGCAAAGCGGCCTCAGTACTCCGACGCTAGGCCTCTACCCAGCAGGGGCGCTGGTTGCCTGTGCTTTTGGTCAGATGGATGCGGAAACGCTCACCGCCCTTGTCGATCTCGGCCCGCTGCGCCTGACCCCGTGGCGGATGGTGCTGATCGAAGGTGCTACCGCGCTCCCCGACCTGCCGGGCCTCATCACCGATCCCCAAGGCCCGCTCTTGCGCGTCGTCGCCTGTATCGGCGCGCCCGGCTGCGCCCAAGCGCGCGGTGAAACGCGCGAACTGGCGCGCGATCTTGCCGCTTCGGTGCCGCAAGGCCAACGCCTGCATGTTTCCGGCTGCGCCAAGGGCTGCGCCGCACCGCGTGCCACCGACATCACCCTGACCGCCACTGCGCCGGACCAATATGACCTTCCGCAATGGCCGCGCCGATGCGGCCCCTGATCTGCGCGGGCTAACCCCCGCCGCCATCGCCTCTTACCTTAGAAAGTCCGCCGATGCCCCATAGCTATATCACCGACGGTGCCGAGATTTACCGCCAGTCCTTTGCCACCATCCGCGCCGAGGCGGCGCTGCAGCGCTTCACCCCCGAAGAAGAGATTGTTGCCGTGCGCATGATCCACGCCGCGGGCATGGTCGGGCTGGAGGAACACATCCGCTTTTCCGAAGGCATGGCCGTGGCCGCGCGGGCGGCGTTGGAGGACGGCGCGCCGATCCTTTGCGACGCCTATATGGTCAGCGAAGGCATCACCCGCAAACGGCTGCCGCGCGAGAATGAGGTGATCTGCACCCTGCGCGACCCCTCGGTGCCGGATTTGGCGGCGAAGATGAGCAACACCCGCTCCGCCGCCGCGCTGGAACTGTGGCGGCCCCATCTGGAAGGCGCGGTGGTGGCCATCGGCAACGCGCCGACGGCGCTGTTTCACCTGCTCAACATGCTCGAAGACCCCGATTGCCCGCGCCCGGCGGCGATCATCGGCTGCCCGGTGGGCTTTATCGGTGCGGCGGAATCGAAAGAGGCGTTGATGCAAGATTTGCCCGTGCCTTCGATGATCGTGCAGGGGCGCTTGGGCGGCTCGGCGATCACCGTGGCGGCGGTGAACGCGCTGGCAAGCAGGGTGGAATGAAGATGGGCAAGGTTATCTGCGCGGGCCTCGGCCCCGGCGACCCGGAACTGATGAGCGTGAAGTCCGACCGCGCCATTCGCGGCGCGCGGCATCTGGCGTATTTTCGCAAGAAAGGCCGCGCGGGCCAAGCGCGTCGGATCGTCGAGGGTATGCTGCGCGATGATGTCGTGGAATATGCGATGGAATATCCCGTCACCACGGAGTTGCGGTTTGATTCGCCCGAGTACCGCGCCCAGATGGTCGCCTTTTACGAGGAATGGGCGGACCGGCTCGAAGCGCTGGCGCAGGATCACGAGGTGGTCGTGCTTTGTGAGGGTGACCCCTTCTTCTACGGCTCGTTCATGCATCTGCACACCCGGCTTCAGGGCCGCGCCGAAGTTGAGGTGCTGCCTGCAATCCCCGGCATGGTGGGCTGCTGGAACGCGCTTGATACGCCCTTCACTTGGGGTGATGACGTGATGACCGTGCTGATGGGCACACTGCCCGAGGCCGAATTGACCGAACATATGAAACGCGCCGATGCGCTGGTGGTGATGAAGACGGGTCGCAACCTGCCAACCGTGCGCCGGGCGCTGGCGGCGGCGGGCAAGTTGGATGACGCTTGGCTGGTGGAGCGGGGCACCATGCCCGATCAGCGGGTGGCGAAACTGTCTGAAGTGGCCGATGACGATTGCCCCTATTTCGCGATCGTCTTGGTGCATGGCCAAGGCCGCAGACCGGAGGCCGAAACATGAGCGGCATTCTTCATATCGCTGGCCTCGGCCCCGGTGACGACGCACTGGTGACACCCGAGGTGACCGAGGCGCTGGCGCAGGCCACCGATGTCATCGGCTATATTCCCTACGTCGCCCGTGTCGCCCCGCGCGATGGGCTGACGCTGCATCCCACGGACAACCGGGTGGAGTTGGACCGCGCGACCCATGCGCTGCAATTGGCTCAGGCCGGCGCGCGGGTGGTGGTGGTGTCTTCGGGCGATCCGGGCGTCTTTGCCATGGCCTCGGCGGTGTTCGAGGCGGTGGAGCGTGACCCGGCGTTTGAGAGTGTCGACATTCGCGTGCTGCCCGGTATCACGGCGATGCTGGCGGCAGCAGCCCGGCTTGGCGCGCCCTTGGGCCATGATTTCTGTGCGATCAACCTTAGCGATAATCTTAAGCCTTGGACGATGGTCGAGCACCGTCTGCGCATGGCCGCGCGGGCGGATTTCGCCATGGCCTTCTACAACCCACGCAGCAAGTCGCGGCCGCATCAATTCGCCGAAGCGCTGGAGATCCTGCGCGCCGAATGCGGGCCGGACCGGCTGATCACCTTCGCCCGCGCCGTGACCACACCCGAAGAAGCGTTCAACACCGTCACGCTGGGCGAAGCGACTCCTGAAATGGCGGATATGCGCACCGTGGTAATCGTCGGCAATTCAGCGACGCGCCGGGTTGGGCGCTATGTCTATACGCCGCGCAGCGCGGTATGATGTAGCCAATGCATCACCTCGGTCACATCATTGGCGGCCACCTCGCCCGGCAGGGCGGGCCGGTCGGCCAAAATCACCGGCAAGCCAAGCGCGCGGGCGGCATCAAGCTTAGCCCGCGCGCCGGAGCCTCCGGCGTTTTTGGCGACCACATGGGTGATCGCATGGGTCTGCATCAATGCGGTATCCCCCGCCACGTCGAACGGACCCCGCGCAAGCACGACCGTCGCCCGGGGCAGCGGCAGTGGATCGCGTGGCGGATCGACGAGGCGCAGGAGGTAGCGATGTTGCGGTTTCGCGGCGAAGAGCGCCAGTTGCTGCTTGCCGATGGCCAGAAACACCCGCGCCGGGCTGTCGGGCAGGGCGGCGGGCAGCGCGGCGAGGTCAGGCACGAAGGTCCAATCGTCACCCTCCTGCGGCTCCCACGGGGGGCGCTCAAACCGCACCAGTGGCAGGTCCTGTCGGGCGCAGGCGACGAAGGCATTGTTGCTCATCCCCGCGGCAAAGGGATGGGTGGCGTCGACGACATGGGTGATCGCCTCGGCTTCGAGATAGGCCACCAGCCCCGCGACGCCTCCAAAACCGCCGACACGGGTGGGCAGGGGCTGGGCCACCGGGCTGTCGGTGCGTCCGGCATAGGAAAACACCGCGTCGATCCCGGCTTTGGCCAAGGCGCTGGCCAAGGCGCTGGCTTCGGTGGTGCCACCCAAAAGAAGGACGCGCATAATGGGTGATCCTTGGCTCAGCATCATCGGAATGCCCGACGATAGCGCGGATGCCTTGCCCCCGGCAAGCCGCGCGGCGCTGGCGGAGGCCGAGGTGATCTTTGGCGGGCCGCGTCACTTGGAACGGGCAGCGGCGGGCACGCGCGGGCGGGCTTGGCCAGTGCCTTTCTCGGTCGAGCCGGTGTTGGCCGAGCGCGGCAAGCGGGTGGCGATGCTGGTCTCGGGCGATCCCTTTTGGTTCGGCGCGGGTGGCAGTATTGTCGGCGCGTTGCAGCCCGACGAATGGCGCAGCCTGCCCGCGCCTTCGACATTCTCGCTGGTGGCCAATGCGCTTGGCTGGCGGTTGGAGGAGGTCAGTTGCCATGGTCTGCACGCGGCACCGCTGGCGCAATTGCGCGGTACGATGCGTCCCAAGGGGCGGATGATTTGCCTGCTACGTGATGGGGACGCGCCTGCAGCACTGGCGGAGTTTCTCTGCGAACAGGGCGCAGGTACGGCGCAAATGCACGTGGCCGAACGGCTTGGCGGCCCCGATGCGCGGCTGCGCGCGGTGCAGGCCGATGGGTTTGATCTGACGGATGTGCAAGCACCGGTGGCCGTTGGCGTAGACCTACCCGAAGGCATCGGCCTGCCGCGCACCCCCGGTCTGCCGGATGACAGCTTTGCAAGCGATGGCCAAATCACCAAAGCACCGGTGCGGGCGCTGACACTTTCGGCCCTCGCGCCCCGGCAAGGCGACTTGCTGTGGGACATCGGCGCGGGCAGCGGCTCGGTCTCGGTTGAGTTCTGCCTCGCCGGTGGCCACGCCATCGCCTTTGAGCAGCACGCGGCAAGGGTGGAGAATATCACCCGTAACATCGCGGAGTTCGGCCTGCCCGCTCGGATGCAGGTCGCTCATGGCCGCGCACCGGAAGTCTGGGCGGGACATGCTGTGCCTGAAGTTGTCTTCGTCGGCGGCGGTGGCAACGCGGCGCTTTACGATGCCCTGCTGCCTGCGCTACCAGCGGGAACGCGGCTGGTCGCCAATGGGGTGACGCTGGAAACCGAAGCGCTTTTGGCGCAGCTTCACGCGGTGCATGGCGGCAGCCTGTTGCGGATCGAACTGGCGCAGGCCGCACCTTTGGGCCGGATGCGCGGCTGGCAGCCGCTGCGGCCCGTGGTACAATGGAGCGTGACACTATGAGAATGGCCGGGATCGGATTTCGGGGCGCGGCGAGCGTGGCGTCGTTGCGCGATGCGCTGGCACGGGCAAACCCCGATGGCCTCAAGATCGACGCGCTGGTGACCGAAGCAGCCAAGGCCCGTGCGACCGTGTTTCGTGACTTTGCCCAAGAGTTGGGCGTGCCGGGGCTCGGCATCACCACCGAGGATTTAGCCCGCATGATCACACCCACGCAATCGGCCCGGATCGAAGACCGCTTCGGCACCGGGTCACTCTCGGAAGCCGCCGCATTGGCCGCCGCCGGACCGGGAGCCGTATTGGTTGCCGAGCGCGTCGTTTCAGGCGATGCCATGGCCACAGCAGCGATTGCCGAGACGAAAGGAAAAACACCGTGACTGTACATTTTATCGGAGCGGGGCCGGGGGCGGCGGATCTTATCACCCTGCGCGGGCGCGACCTGATCGCGGCCTGCCCGGTCTGCCTCTATGCCGGATCGCTGGTGCCCGAAGCGCTGCTGAGCCACTGCCCCGAAGGCGCGCGGATCGTCAACACCGCGCGGCTGTCGCTGGACGATATCATGGAAGAGATCGCCGCCGCCGATGCCGCAGGACATGACGTGGCGCGGCTGCATTCCGGTGATCTGTCGGTCTGGTCCGCGATGGGCGAACAATTGCGCCGCCTGCGCGAGATGGGCATCGCCTATGACGTAACGCCGGGGGTGCCGTCCTTTGCCGCTGCGGCGGCTGAGTTGGGGGCCGAATTGACCCTGCCTGGCGTGGCGCAATCGGTGATCCTCACCCGCACCTCGGGCCGCGCCACGGCGATGCCCGAGGGCGAGACGCTGGCCAATTTCGCCCGCACCGGGGCAACACTGGCTATCCACCTGTCAGTGCATGTGCTCGATAAGGTCGTCGAAGAACTGACCCCGCATTACGGTGCCGATTGCCCCGTGGCCGTGGTCTGGCGTGCAAGCTGGCCCGATCAGCGCATCGTCAAGGCGACGCTTGCGACCCTGCGCACAGAGGTCGGCGAGGAAATGGCCCGTACCGCGCTGATCCTCGTGGGCCATGCCATCGGAGCCGAAGATTTCAGCGAAAGCCGCCTTTACGCCGCCGATTATGACCGCCGCTTCCGCCCCGTCGGAGCCGAGCCGCGCTTTCCGGAGACCTCCTCATGATCCCCCCCGGCCTGCTGATCTCTGCTCCCGCTTCCGGCACGGGCAAGACGACCTTGATGCTTGGCCTGCTGGCCGCGCTGCGCGCCGAAGGCGTCGCGGTGCAACCGTTCAAAAGCGGCCCCGATTACATCGACCCGGCCTTTCACACGGCGGCGTCGGGGCGGGCGTCTTTCAACCTCGACAGTTGGTCGATGGACCGCGCCCGGATCGAAGGGCTGGTCGGCAATGCTGATGGGGCTGAATTGATCCTTGGCGAAGGGTCGATGGGGCTGTTTGACGGTGTGGCCAAACCGGGTGCCTGTGGCAATGGGGCGAGCGCGGATGTCGCGGCGTTGATGGGCTGGCCGGTGGTGCTGGTGCTCGACGTGTCGGGCGCGGCGCAGTCGGTCGCGGCCACGGCGCTTGGCTTTCGTGAGATGCGGCCCGACGTAACGCTTGCAGGCGTGGTGCTAAACCGCGTCGCCTCCCCGAGGCATGAGACGTTGGTCCGCGCCGGCATGGAGGCTGTGGGCATCAAGGTTTTGGGTGCTCTGCCGCGCCGGGTCGAGATCGAGATGCCCGAGCGTCACCTTGGATTGGTGCAAGCTGGAGAGCAGGAGAACTTGCCCGATCTGTTGGGGCAGGCGGCAGCCTTCGTTGCCGCGCATGTCGACATCCCCGCCCTGCGGGCCGCAGCGCGGGGTACTTTGCAGAACCCGCCCGCGCCCGCAAAGATCACCCCGCCCGGACAGCGCATTGCGCTGGCGCAGGACAACGCTTTTGCATTCGTCTATCCGCATCTTTTGGCAGGCTGGCGCGCGGCGGGGGCAGAGATTTTGCCCTTCTCCCCGCTCGCCGATGAAGCGCCGGACGACAGCGCCGATTGCTGCTGGCTGCCGGGCGGCTATCCTGAACTTCATGCGGGTAAACTCGCCGCTGCTGCGCGTTTCCGCAAAGGGCTGCGCGACTTCGCCGAAACCCGCCCCGTGCACGGCGAATGCGGGGGCTATATGGCGATGGGCGCAGGCATCATCGACAAAGAAGGCACGCGGCACGAGATGGCGGGGCTCCTGGGGCTGGAGACATCCTTTGCCAAGCGCAAGATGCATCTGGGCTACCGTCAGGCCGATCTCAACGCGCCGATCCCCGGCTATTCCGCGCGGGCCGAGTTGCGGGGGCATGAGTTCCACTATGCCACCATCCTTGCCGAGCCCGACGCGCCGTTGGCCCGCATCACCGACGCCAACGACCTTGAGGTGCCCGAGACTGGTTCGGTGCGTGAGTTCGCGGGCGGCGGGCGTGCCACGGGCACCTTCTTTCACATGATTGCGGCGCTGTGATGGGGGGCTTCGTTTCCTTCGTTTCCTCCGGTCCGGGCGATCCGGACCTGCTGACCGTCAAGGCCGTGGCGCGGTTGCAGGCGGCAGATGTGGTGCTGTTTGACGACCTCAGCGCAGGCCCGATCTTGGAGCACGCGCGGCCCGATGCGGACCTCATTGGCGTGGGCAAACGGGCCGGGCGCGCCTCGCCCAAGCAAGACCATGTGAGCCGCGTGCTGGTCGATCATGCTAAGGCCGGATTGAAGGTCGTGCGGTTGAAATCCGGTGACAGCGGCATGTTCGGACGGCTGGAGGAAGAGATCATCGCGCTGCGGGCAGCGGATATTCCTTTCGAGATCGTACCGGGTGTCACCGCTGCCTCTGCCGCCGCCGCGACGGCAGGTATCCCGCTGACCCGACGTATGACCGCGCGGCGGGTCCAGTTCATCACCGGCGCAGATGTGACGGGTGAGCTGCCGAGAGACGTAAACATGGCCGCTCTGGCCGATCCGATGGCGACCACGGTTGTCTATATGGGCAAACGCACCTTTGCCGGGCTTGCCGCGCGGCTGATCGAACACGGGTTGCCCGGCACCACGCCCGCGCTGCTGGCCGAGGCGGTTTCGACTCCGGCGGAGAAGGTGCAGCGCTTTACCATCGAAACTTTGGCGCGCCATCTGGAGAGTGCCAGCAGCACCACGCCCGCGTTGATCTTCTACGGGCCGTTGGCAGAGTTTGAGGCGTGAAGGCTTTCGTCTGCACCTCCTGCACCGACGGTGGCGGCTTTCTGGACGTTGTCCGCGCCGGATTGTCTGACGTGGCGGTCGAGGGCATCGACTGTATGTCAGGCTGCACACGAGCGCAGACGGTTGCGTTTCGCGCGCCGGGCAAGGTGGCCTATTTGTTTGGCGAGATCACCGAAGCGGACATGGATGACCTGCGCCGTTTCGTGACGCTCTATGCCGCCTCTGTTGATGGGAAATTCCCCGATGCGCGGGTGCTGGGCGGGCTGCGTTTGAAGGCAATCGCGAGGATACCGGGATGACTGATCTGGAACTGACATTGATCGGCATCGGCACCGGTAACCCTGAGCATCTGACGCTACAGGCGATCCGGGCGATGAACGCGCAAGACCTGATCCTGATCCCGCAAAAGGGGGCGGGCAAAGATGATCTGGCGGAGCTTCGGCGCAGTATCTGCGACGAGCTGCTGACCAATGAAGCAGTGCAGATCGTCGGCTTCGATCTGCCCGTGCGCGACCCCGCGATCGAAGATTACCGCGCCCGCGTCGACCATTGGCATGACGCGATTGCAGATGCATGGCGCGCGGCAATGGCACAGCACCCAACGGCGCGGCGGGTGGCGCTGCTGGTTTGGGGGGATCCGTCGCTCTATGACAGCACCCTGCGGATTGCCGCGCGGCTGGATCCTGCACCCCGTATGACGGTGATCCCCGGCATCACCTCGCTGCAAGGGCTGACAGCGTCGCATGCGATCCCGCTGAATGAAATCGGCGCGCCCTTCATGGTCACAACCGGGCGGCAGTTGCGCGATCACGGCTGGCCCGAGGGGGTCGATACGCTGGTGATCATGCTGGATGGTGACTGTGCTTTTCAGACGCTGGACCCTGCGGGCGTGTCGATCTGGTGGGGCGCCTATGTCGGCATGGCCGAAGAGATCATCCGTCATGGCCCGCTGGCTGACGTCACCGAAGACATTATCGCCACACGCGCAGCGGCGCGGGCGGCGCATGGCTGGATCATGGACATCTATCTGCTGCGCCGGAATTAAGGCTCAGGTATTCGGATCAACCTTGCCGCGCATCGCCTTAACCTCGCCGCGCACCTTCTTGGCCTTGAGGCGTCGTTTCTTTGACCCCAGCGTCGGGCGGGTCGCGATGCGGCGTTTGGGCGGGGTGAGGGCGGTGCGGATCAGCTCGGCCAGCCGCTCGCGCACCAACTCGCGGTTGCGCGCCTGACTGCGGGTTTCATCACATTGCAATACCAGCGCGCCTTCGGTGGTCCAGCGCCGCCCGGCCAAACGGCGCAGGCGATTCTTGACCGGCTGCGGCAGGGAGGGCGAGGTGGCCGCCTCGAACCGCAATTCCACCGCTGAGGAGACCTTGTTCACATTCTGCCCACCGGGGCCGGAGGCACGCATGAAGGTTTCGGTCAGCTCCCAGTCGTGAATGGCGATGTCATCGTTGATGTGCAGCATGGGCTCTCCTTGCCCGGTAACATGCCAGTCTGCGCCGTGAGGGTGAAGGGGGAATGCGAAATGGGCCGCCCCTTGCGGAACGGCCCAATCGAATGGTTTCAGGAGGGGGATCGGTTAGACCGATGTCCACCAGGTGGTTGCAGTGCTAGGGGCTGCCCTAGCGCGAAACCTCACTGGCTGTTCCGACACCTCGCTCCAATACCTTTCTTGACACTGGATCACCTCCTTTTCATTTGTTGAACTCACCCTGAGCGTTGCACAGGTTTTGAAATTCGCAAAGCGTTTTTTTGGCCGGTATCAAGCGCGGGCAGTCAGCCGTGCGGTCAGCAGCCGGAAGGGGATCAGCGCGATCAGCGCGATGGCCAGTTTCACCGACCAATCCGCCACGGCGAGCGAGACCCAAAGCGGCGCGAGCGGGCCGGCACCCAACAATGGCAAAGCCTCGGTCGCCCAAGCGACATCGGTCGCGGGGTGGATGAACGACAGGCTGGCCGAGAACGCGATGGAGAAAAACAGCGCCGTGTCGATCGCGCTGCTGATCAGCGTGCTGATCAAAGGCGCGCGCCACCATGCGCCATCGCGAAAACGGTTAAAGATCGTCACATCCAACAGCTGCGCCACGAGGAATGCAGAGCCCGAGGCGACCGCGATGCGGACTGTCACCAGCGGGCCAAATTCGCCGATGATCTGGGTGCCAATGAGCGAGCAGATCAACCCGACGACAAACCCCACCAACACGACCCGGCGCGCAGCGGAGGCACCGTAGAGGCGGTTCATCACATCGGTGACAAGGAAGGCCAGCGGATAGGTGAAAGCCCCCCAAGTCAGCCATTGGCCGAATAGGAACTGAACAAGGACATTCGAGGCCACGACGATGGCGGCCATGGCGAGAATGCCGGGGAGATAGGTGCGTGTCATATGTGAACCGTTTTGTGCAAGGGTGCGGCGACTTGGCCTGCGGGGATCGCAGACGGGACGGTCTTTAGCCCTCGACACCCGGTTTGGCAAGGATCAGCTCTACCACCTCATTGCGCTGCATGACGAAGAAGTTGTCGTCCGACAGTAGTGTCAGCCGGGTTTGCCCCGCCGCGTCCTGCCATGTGCTGAGCGCTTCGAGGTTGTCGTATTGACCGGGGCCGGAGGTCAGCAAGGTTAGCTCCCCAAGCCCCGGCGCGGTCAAATCAAAGCTGCGGATGCGGCTGCGAAAGCCCAATGGCGTGATCGTCCGCTCCAGCAGATAGAGCGTGCCATCCTCGGCGAAATCCGCGTCCACCGGCAAGAACGGCCCATGGCGCGGGATCTCTGCGGCGATTGTCCATGCGGTGCCATCAAAGGCATAAAGCGGGATGGGGCCCGATGTGGGGCCGCCGCCTTCGGGGGCCGCAAAGAGCCGTCCATCGGGATGAGCGGCCAAAGTCTCCATCCCCGCGTTTGGCTCGAACTTGGCAAAGTCGTCATGTCTGGGCAGCGGGGTAGTGACGCCGCTCTCTGGCGACAGGCGCGCGACGTGGTGATCGTGTTCGAACGAGATGTAGAGGTGCCCCCGGCCATCGCGGGCCAGCGCTTCGGCATCGCGCATTTGACCGCGCAGGGCTTTGCCATCGGCCCCTTTGAGCGGGGCGTTTTCCTCAAGCTCAAGGGCCACCAAACGGCCCGCCTCGCGAACCATGCGCGCCTGCACGACGCGGCCCCGGTCCGAGACCGCCGTCAGGCGCGTGCCATCGGCATTGACCTCGACCCCCGAAAAGCCGCCGAACCACGGGGCCGGGTGGCTCCATGTCAGCACGCTGTCGACCTGCACCACCGGCTCTGTCTGCGCGGCGGGGGCCACGCAGGCGATGAGCAGGAAGAACGGGAGGCAGGCGCGGATCAGTTTGCGTTCAATACGGCGTTGCATTGGGCAGGCAGGTCCGCAAGCAGGATGTCGCGCTTGGGCTTGGGTTTCGTTTTAGGGGCCGTTGGATCGGGCTTTGGTGGGTTCAGGATATTAGCCTGCCACTGCCGCGCATCGGCGCAGCCGTCACCCGGCGGCGGCGGGGCCTGATCTACGCAGCCGCGCGCGCTTTTGGGGCAGTTGATGCGCACGTGGAAATGATAGTGATGCCCGTACCAAGGACGGATTTTGCGCAGATAACTGCGGTCGCCTTTTTCATCTGCGCACATCTGCACCTTGGCACCGGGGAAGACGAAAATACGCGCGGTGCGAGGGTCTTGGGCCGCGGCCTTGACCACCTCGTGATGCGCGGGCGTCCAAGAGGAATTGACATAGGCCCCACTCGCCCGGCGCATGGAGATCGACGAGATGTTCTCGCGCTGCGCCCGGCTGAGGTTCAGGGATTTGGGCGGCAGCATCCAGATATCGGCATCAAGCCCGATCTGGTGGCTGGCGTGGCCGGTCAGCATCGGCCCCCCGCGCGGCTGGCTCATATCGCCGACATAGATGCCTTCCCAACCCGGCTGCTGCGCGGCCTTGCGGCTGAGTTTCTTAACCACGTCGACCATCTCAGGATGGGCCCAGTTGCGGTTGCGCGACAGGCGCATGGCCTGCCATGTCGGACCTGTCTCGGGCAATTGCTCGGCCCCGGCGAGGCACCCTTTGGAGTAGCTGCCGAAAGCCGCCGAGGACTGCGTGGAGGCAAAGCTCTTGGCCCCGAAAAGCTGCTTGGCAGCGACAGTGCTCAGCGCGCCGCCTGAAGAGCCGATGGTCGGCAGGGTGACTTTCTCACCGCTGATGTCGGTTTCGGTCCGGTCGCCCCCGCATGAGGCCAGCGCAAAGGCCAGCGCCACGGAGGTGAAGGTGCGAAGCAGCGTCATGTGGCGAAATCTCCCTTGGGTTTGACCCACGCTAACAGGATCAAACCGACGATGAAAAGCCCCACGACAGGGGTGATGCCAAGCCGCTGGCTGCCGGTGAGGTCACTGGTCAGGGCAATCAGCGCCGGAGCCAGGAAGGAAGTGGCCTTGCCCGAAAGCGCATAGAGGCCAAAAGCCTCGGTCATCCGCTCGGGGTTTCCTTGCCGTGTCAGCATGTTACGCGAGGAAGCCTGTAGCGCACCGCCCGCCGCCCCGATAGAGGCACCAGCGACGTAGAAGAGGATATCCGGCAGGGCAGACCCCTCAGGCAAAGAAACGCCCATGACAGAATTCGGCCCCAGCGAGATGATCAAACAGGCAGTCGCCACAAGGATGATGCAGCAGGCCACGATCACCGGCATCGGCCCGATGCGCCGGTCGATCCGCCCGCCCAGCACGCAGAACACCGCGCCCGATATGGCGGCGAGGATGCCAAAGATGCCAATCTCTTGGATCGACCAATCCAGCACGCCAAGCGCATAGACCCCGCCGAAGGTGTACATCCCATTCAGCGCGTCGCGGTAAAACATCGAAGAGCCGAGATATGCCAGCAGCGAGGGGTGTTTGGGCAAGCCCCGCAGGGTACGCGCCAAATCCGACAGCCCCGCGCCCACGCGGTAGCGTTGGGCACCGGGTTTCAGCGTGTCGCGCACATAGAGGAAGAAGGGGATCATGAAGACGGCGTACCAGATCGCCGCAAGCGGCCCGACAATGCGGGTGTCGGCCTTGGTCACCGGGTCCAGCCCGAACAGCGGCGTCAGCCCCGCCATGGTGCGCCCGTTCGCACCGCTTTGAAACAGGGCGATCATCGCGATCAGCGCCAGCACCCCGCCCGCATAGCCAAAGGCCCAGCCATCGCCAGAGATGCGCCCGCGTTCACCCGGGTCGGGGTGCAACTCGGGCAGATAGGCATTGGTAAAGATCGTGGCGAATTCCATCCCGACCAAGCCGATGCCGAAAAAGAACAATGCCCAAAGCAGAGAGAAATCCGACGGGGCTGTCCACCACAGGGCGGCTGCGCCGATCACATACATCGCCGAAAACAGCCAGATCCATGGCATCCGACGGCCCGAGGAATCTGCCACCGCGCCCAGGATCGGCGCCAGTATGGCAATCGCGATCCCGGCCAGCGCCAGACCATAGCCCCAATAGGCCTGCGCTTGGGCTTTCGCGGCGGAAAGCTCCATCCCGCCGTCGACCAGCGCGTTGGTCGCGGTTTGGGCGAAATAGGGACCAAAGATAAAGGTCAGCAGCAGGGTGTTGTAAGGCTGGCTGGCCCAGTCGAAAAAGTACCATCCCCAGATGCGCTTGCGCCCGCCTGTCTGTGCCATGTTGCGCCCCTTCGCGGCCTGCTCTTTTCCAAGTTAGAGCAGGGCGCGGCGCAAGGCGCAAGCGCCAGTCGTGGCGGGGTTGAAACGTTGGGCTGCCGGTCGGGTCAGGCGGAAAGGTGCTGTGCAGCTTCGGGCACGGGCGCGCCATCTTGCATCGGCGGCCACGGGCGGTGGCTGTCGGCACGGATCCATTCGGCCACCCAGCCCGGCACCTCGGGCGAAGGTTGCTGCCGCCCCATGGCACGCAACACCTTTTCCGGCGGGATCAACCCATTGCGATCGGTNACNGCNGANCGGTAGAGCACATGGCTCGCGCATTCGCCGTTCTTCTTCCACATGGATTGNTCNAGATAGATGAACTTGTCATCCCANCACAGCGTCCGGCTGCGCATCTCGAANNNNTCGAACATGCGNATNCGGCGNCGGAANCGNGTNCTGGAGCCNGCGATTGTNATNNCCCATTTGTTNTGNCGNAGCAGCGNNATNANCCCGGCACGCTGCGCCATGGCNGTGCGGCCCAGATCATACAGCGACAGCGCCCGCCCGTTGTTCAGCTCCATCCAGATATCNAGGTCATGCGGCCAGCAGATGTGNTGGCTGACATGGGTGTCGGTCAGGTTTTCCAGNGGCGCCTGCCGCGCGGCGACGATGACGTCTTTGGCCATGCGGATGATCGGGAACATGGGGCTTTCCTTTGTCGTGACGGTGCCGATCTGCGGCGGAAGCGCTGCGCGGTCAAGCATATACGTCGCGGCACTCTTGCCCTTTGCGGGCGGGNCGCTTAACTGTCTTGCGTCACACCAAGGGGATATTCCATGACGTCACTGTTCCAAATCCTGATGCTGCTTTTGAACATCGTTTGGTTCATCGTCATCGCCCATGTCATCATGTCTTGGTTGATCAATTTTCAGGTGCTNAATCTNCGCCAGCCNTTGGTTGCGCAAATCTGGGACGGGCTGAACCGNATTCTAGAGCCGGTCTATAGCCGNGTGCGCAATGTGATCCCGCCGATGGGTGGTTTGGATCTGGCACCATTGATCGTGCTGATCGNCGTGGCCNTCGCGCGGATCGTGCTGACAAACAACGCNGCGGCCTTCTACTGANCCGNGCCAAGCCCGGTCCGCGCGCCCATGTCGCGTGCATCTGGCCTTGTTCACGGTTTGTTAGTGTGGGAGTCTGCATAAAAAGAGCAGACAATCTTACAGGTTCNCCATGACAGGCGCTGCCACGCTTCTTCNTGATGTATTCGGTTTNGACGGGTTCCGCCCCGGCCAGCAAGAGATTGTNGAGGCNGTNACCGAGGGCGAGAACGTGCTNGCCATCATGCCCACGGGCGGCGGCAANTCCTTNTGTTTCCAACTNCCTGCGCTGATGCGCGAGGGNGTGACNGTGGTCATCAGCCCGCTNATCGCCCTGATGCGCGATCAGGTGCGNAGCCTGCAAGANGCGGGCGTCGCGGCGGGCGCGCTGACCTCNGGCAACACNNCCGANGAGACCGACGCGGTTTGGGAGGCGNTGGAGGCAGGNACNCTNAAACTGCTCTATATGGCNCCGGANCGGCTNGCCGCAGGCTCGGCNATGNGCATGTTGCGGCGCGTCGGCGTCAATCTCATCGCCGTGGACGAGGCGCATTGNGTCAGCCAGTGGGGNCATGANTTCCGTCCCGATTNCCTGCGCATCGGTGAATTGCGCCGCACGCTGAACGTGCCNCTNGCNGCCTTCACNGCCACGGCNGANGCNGAAACGCANGTTGAGATNGTNGANAAACTNTTCGACGGCACCCCGCCGCGCGCNTTCNTGCGCGGNTTTGANNGGCCCAACATNCACCTCGCCTTTGCCGCCAAGAACAANCCNCGCGATCAGATNCTGAACTTCGCCGCCGCCCGCAAGGGGCAGTCGGGCATTGTCTATTGCGGCACGCGGGCCAAGACCGAAGGGCTNGCCAAGGCGCTGCGCGATCAGGGGCAAACGGCNCTGCATTACCACGGCGGGATGGAGGCCGAAGACCGNCGCATCGCNGANCGNCGNTTNCAGCAGGANGACGGGCTNATNGTCTGNGCCACGGTGGCCTTTGGCATGGGNGTCGACAANCCCGACATNCGNTGGGTCGCCCATGCGGACCTGCCNAANTCGATNGAGGCCTATTATCAGGAGATTGGCCGCGCCGGGCGTGANGGTGCCCCGGCNGANACNCTGACNCTCTTTGGCCCCGATGACATCCGCCTGCGCCGCAGTCAGATCGACGAGGGGCTCGCCCCGCCCGAACGCCGCGCNGCNGATCANGGGCGGNTNAACGCGCTGCTCGGTTTGGCCGANGCGCTGGANTGNCGCCGCCAGNCCTTGCTGGGCTATTTTGACGAGACCGAAATCACCTGCGGGCGCTGCGACCTCTGNGANACGCCCGGCGGATGTGTTCGATGGCACNACGGCAGTGCGCAAGGCNCTCTCGGCCATGCTGCGCACNGANGAATGGTTCGGCGCGGGNCATCTNATCGACATCCTNNTGGGCAATGAGACCGACAAGGTCCGCCAGCGNGGGCATCAGTCGCTGCCGACCTANGGCGTNGGCGGNGAATACAGCCGNAATGAATGGCAGGCNGTGTTCCGGCAGATGATGGGCCATGACCTNGTGCGCCCCGATGCNGAACGCCACGGNGCNCTGCGCATGACCGATGCCGCCCTGCCGATCCTGCGCGGCGAGGCGTCGATCAACCTGCGNCGCGACACGATCAAGGCGGCAGGGGCCAATCGCCGACCTGCNGTNAANGCNATGGTCAGCGATGANGANGCNCCGCTGCTGTCGGCGCTCAAGGCCAAGCGCCGCGCATTGGCCGANGCGGCGCGCGTGCCTGCCTATATCATCTTCACCGACCGCACNCTGATCGAGATGGCNGAGGCGCGNCCGCAAAANCTTGATGCCATGGCCCGTATCGGCGGCGTGGGCGCGAAAAAGCTGGAAAACTACGGCGCCGCNTTCCTTGAGGTCATCAACNGCGAAGCGCAGCCGATGCATAAGGCCCGGCGNAANCTGGCGGGNCGCGAGGCGGGCAATGTCTATGACCAGTTGTTGCAGGTGCAGGCCGATTTGGCGCGCGGCGAACAAGGCACCGACAAGCCGCTGAGNTGCTCTGCNGCNATGCTGGCNAAGGTNGCNCANCTGCGCAGCGCCGACAGNTCCGCGATTGAACGCNTGCTCGGCGACAAACGCGCCGAACGCTTTGGCCCCGCCTTTCTGGACGTTCTGCGCGACGCGGGCTANATCACCCCGANACGCCCNAAGGAGACTGCCATGCTCGTCGTTATTTCCCCCGCCAAACGCCTNGANTGGGCCGANCGCGATGTCGCGGTTACCCAGCCTGATTTTCAGGAAGANGCNGTNCGGCTNGCGACCACNGCGCGCAATCTCACCTTNGGCAANCTCAAAGACCTGATGGGGCTGAGCGACGATCTGGCNCGNCTCAACCGCGACCGNTTTCAGGCGTTNGANGNCGAGCCCNNTGCCGAGGTCACCCGCCCCGCCGCGCTGGCCTTTGCNGGCGACACCTATCAGGGGCTGGAGGCCGCGAGCCTTGATGCCGATGAGATGACCTATGCCCAAGAGCATCTGCGCATCCTGTCGGGTCTCTATGGCGTGCTGCGCCCGCTCGACGCGATCCAAGCCTACCGGTTGGAGATGGGCAGCAAGCTGAAAACCCGCCGCGGTGGCAACCTCTATGACTACTGGCGCGACAGCNTGTCAAAGGCNCTGAANNCNCAGGCCGANGCCACCGGNAGCGATGTTNTGGTGAACTGCGCCAGNCANGAATACTTTGGCGCGGTNGATCTCAANGCGCTGAAACTGCGNGTGATCACCCCGCAGTTCATGGANGACAANGGCGACGGNAAGGGNCCNAAGATCGTCAGNTTCTTTGCCAAGAAAGCGCGCGGNGCNATGGCGCGGTATATCGTNCAGCACCGGGTGAATGATCCCGAAGGGTTGCAGGATTTCGACAGCGGCGGCTATGNNTATCAGCCCGATGCCTCGACNCCNGAGCGTCCGGTCTTTGTCCGGCCCTATCCGTCGACCTGATCTGGGGGCGGGGNGCAATGCGCGCGATCCCGCCATATGCCACCNNCCGGGCAATTGCCGCGCATGGCGAAGGGGGGTAGACCTAGCGCCATGAAATANNCGCTCGTCACCGCTGCTCTTCTTGCCTGTGCAACGCCGCTTGGCGCGCATCCGCATATCTTCGTCGATACCGGGTTCGAAGTGATCGTCGATGCCGAGGGGCGGTTGACCCATCTGCGGATCACATGGGCCTATGACGAATTCTACTCTCTCTTGGTGACCGAGGATCGCGGGCTNGANCCCGATTACGATGGCGNGNTGACCGAGGCNGANGTGGCNTCNCTCAACGGGTTCGACATGCNNTGGNTNGAAGGGTTCAACGGCGATNCGGTCTTGCTGNACGGNNGNGANGAGNTCGCGCTNTCNGGGCCGCNNGAGNTGGCGACGACCTTTTCCGAAGGCCGGATCATCACCAGCCATCTGCGGGCGGTCGAGGGCGATGCGCCTGACGCGAATGGGCTGGTCATCAAACCCTANGACCCGACCTATTACACNGCCTATGAGGTGACNCAGAAGGTGACCGTGCAAGGCGATGACGCCTGTCGCGCGCGGGTCAAGATGCCNGAGATGAACGCCGATCTGCGCGAACTTCAGCAGGATCTGANCGCCTTGGACGCGAATACCGATCCGAACGATGTCGGCCTGCCTGAAATTGGCGAAGCCTTGGCCAATGAGGTGGTGATCACATGCGACGCATCNTAGCGCTGGCCGCATTGGCGACCCTGCTGGCGCTGGCGGCGCTGTGGTGGACGGGGGGCTTTAACGCNCTNGCCCATTGGGCGGCNGGGCANCAACGCGGGTTTCAAAACAGCATCGCCAGCGGGCTGCGCGCCACGCGGGGNGGCGATACNGCGGCGTTCTGGACNGTGCTNCTGGCGTCTTTTGCCTACGGCGTGGTGCATGCGGCAGGGCCGGGGCANGGCAAGATCGTGATTGGCGGCTATGGGCTGGCGCGCTCTGTGCCNATGCTGCGGCTGTCGCTGATCGCTCTGGCCGCCTCGCTGGGNCAAGCGGTGACNGCGGTGGNNTTGGTCTATGCGGGGATCCTGCTTTTGGGCCTTGGCCGTGAGGCGCTGGTGGGCGTGACCGAAGACATCATGGCCCCGGCAAGCTANGGCGCGATNGCCCTTATCGGGCTTTGGCTGATCTGGCGNGGGCTGCGNCATGCGCGNCAAAAGAAGGTGGNGNANAGCGAAGAAGTCTGCGGCCATTGCGGTCATGCCCATGGNCCGAGCTTGGNGCAGGTCCAGCAGGCGGGCAGCCTGCGNGATGCGCTGCTTTTGATNGCNGGGATCGCCATCCGTCCCTGCACCGGGGCGCTNTTCGTGCTGGTGATCACTTGGCATATGGGCATCGGCGGNGTCGGTGTTTTGGGCGCTTTTGCCATGGCCCTTGGNACCGGGTTGATCACCATCGCCACCGGNCTTGCCGCCACGGGGTTGCGGGCGGGGGTGCTTGGTGGGCTCGCCGGATCGCCGCGCTTGGCACAGGCCGCGGCGGTGGCCGAGCTGACGGCAGGGCTTATCGTCGTCACGCTNGCGGGCGGNCTGCTGCTTCGCGCGCTTTAACGGCGGCCTTCGCGNAGCCAAGCGGCAATGATGAACAGGGCCGANANCAACAGCACCAGCCANCCCGGCANCAGCGGNGTTTGCCGCACATCGCGGGTCTCATAAGCACCACGNGGGGTCAGCCCCAGCCAGCCGCGTCCGGCAGCCGGACGGCCAAGGCGCACGTCGCGCAGGCGCGGCAGCCCGTCTTCCACCCGTGCCACGCCACCNCGCAGGGNGTCGATGGCTGGGCGCAGNGCTNCGTCACTGGCAATCGTCTCAATNAACTCGCGCGGGGCAGCAGGGCCNAGNCCGATGACAGTCACCTCCTCCCCGTTTTCCAATCGGTAGAGGCCCATCTCTTCGCCCGTGAATTCAGCCTCNAAACGGCCCGGACCAGCGGGGGCGAGNNGCANTTCGGTGGTGCTGCCATCNGGNGCGGTGATGGTGACGGGGGGCACGGTTTCATCCAAGGTGCGCCGGGTGATGCGCATNGTNCGGCCTTGGNCGGTGGCGGTNAGCGCCTCTTCNTCAAGCTCGGGTTCTTTCATCATCCAATGNGCCAAACGGCGCAGCAGTTCCAACTGCGGGCCGCCGCCCTCATAGCCCCGGTTCCANAGCCANGCNTGATCTGAGGCCAGCAGCGCCACGCGGCCNTCGTCGACGCGGTCAAGCACCAGCANNGGGCGGTCGTCTGCNCCGCTCATGACCACATCGCCACGCTCAGCCGTCACGTCGATCTGGCGCAGCCAACGGCCCCAGTCGCCTTTGCCCGGCAGTTCGGCTGTCACGGGATGGCGCTGACCGATGTCGGTCACGACGGGGGGGAAGGCTTCCTCCANNACCCGNGCGGTGGGGGTGGCGGGCAGCACCGTGCCAAGCGGCGACCGGTAGAGGCTGTCGGCACTGGCGAAATCCGGCCCCGCCGCGACCAGCACCGCGCCGCCCTTGCGCACATATTGCGCCACGTTNTCGAGGTAGAGCGCAGGCANAATGCCGCGCCGCTGGTAGCGGTCAAAGATGATNAGNTCNAAGTCGTCGATCTTGTCCATGAACAATTCGCGCGTCGGAAAGGCGATCAGCGACAACTCGTTCACCGGCACGCCNTCCTGTTTNTCGGGCGGGCGCAGAATCGTGAAATGCACCAGATCGACCGCGCTGTCGGACTTCAGCAGNTTGCGCCANGTGCGCCCNCCGGGATGCGGCTCGCCNGAGACNAGCAGCACGCNNAGNCGGTCNCGCACNCCGTTCATNTGGATCAGNGCGGCGTTGTTGCGNTCGGTCAACTCNCCCTNGGCTTCGGGNAGGGAGAAACGGATCACATTGCGCCCCCCGTGGGGCAGGGCGACGGGCAGTTCGAGGTCTTGGCCAATGGGNACGTCAAAGCTTTGCGGGTCTTCCCCATCGACAGAGATATCAAGCNGGGTCAGCCCCCCGTCCTCGGGCGCGGCGCCCAGATCGTCGATGCGCAGGGTCAGGGTCACCGGCTCNCCGATNATGGCAAANGCNGGNGCATTGCGNACGGTCAGGCGNCGGTCCCAATCCTCGGCNCGNCCNGTTTGCAGCAGGTGCAGCGGCGCGGGCAGGTCNAGCGGCAGGTCCGCGTCATGCACCCGGCCATCNCTNACNGCCANAATGCCCGCNATCCGCGNNCGNGGNTCTTCGGCCAGTGCATCAGCCAAGGTGGTCATCAGCCGTGTTCCCGCGTCCTCGGACCCGTCTGGTACGGTGATCCGGCGCAGTTCAGTGTTGGGGCGTGCAGTGATGCGGGCGGCCATTGCCTCGGCGGCGGCATCGGTTTGATCGGCACGGTCGGAAAGCCGCTGGCTGGCGCTTTCGTCTTCGAGCAGCAGGACGATGTCGCTCAGCGGCGCGCGGTGTTCGGTCTGGTAGGAGGGGCCAGCGAGCGCCGCCAAAACCACCGCTGCCGCCAATCCGCGCAGCGCCCAGCCTGACAGCCCACGCCAAAGCGCCAGCAGAACGCCAAACGCGGCAAGCACCGCCAACCCAATCAGCAGCGGCAGCGGGATCAGCGGGTCGAAAAGCACGGTTCCGGTCATTGGCCCAACCTATCGAGCAGCGCAGGCACATGGACCTGATCGGATTTGTAGTTGCCCGTCAGCACATGCATCACAAGGTTCACGCCAAAGCGGTAAGCCAACTCGCGCTGCCGTTCCCCGGCATAGCCGCGCCCGATGGGCAGCAGCGGCGCACCATCGCGGCGCACAGCCCAAGCGGCGGCCCAATCGTTGCCGCCGATCACCACCGGGGTCACCCCGTCGTTTAGATTGCGAAACGGCATGCCCTCAATCCGTTCGGCATCAGGCGGCGCGGCCTCCACCCAGACATCGCGGCTGGTGTAGCGGCCGGGGTAGTCCTGCAGCAGATAGAAGGTGCGGGTCAGCACATGGTCGCCGGGTAGCGGCTCAAGCGGTGGGATGTCGAGCGGGGCGGCCAATTCCTGCAACTTGCGCCCGTTCGGACTGGCGGCGCCATAGCTTGCGATATCCGCGTCGCGGGTATCAAACAGGATCAACCCGCCCGAGCGGAGATAGTCATTCAGCTTGCCATAAGCCTCGGTTGAGGGCTGCGGTTGGTCAGGGGTGACGGGCCAATAGAGGATCGGGAAAAAGGCGAGTTCGTCCTGCTCCAAATCGACACCTGTGGGCAGGGCAGGCTCTACCGTGGTGCGAAAATAAAGCGTGTCCGACAGGCCGGTCAGCCCGGCGCGGGCGACCTCGTCAACGTCGCTATTGCCGGTCAGCACATGAGCCAGCGTGACCTCGGAGGCGGAGCGCACGGCAAAGCTCTCGGGGTCAGTCTCTTGCGCGTCCCCCATCTGTGGCAAGCCCAGCCCCAAGATCAGCGCCAGAGTACCAGCCGAGCGGCGCAGCAGCAGCCCCGAAAGGGCGAGGGAGGCCAGCACATCGGCAACCAGCAACAGGATTGCGAGGCTCAGAAGCGCTCCGGCGAGCGGCTGTTCCGGCGGCAGCGCAAGACCACGCAGCGGCACATCCGATGGCCATGTGGCGGGGGTGAGCGTGGTCTCAGCAGTCAGCACATTGCGCGCCAGCCGCCGCTCTTCAGACCCGTAGATGCCGGGCGGCAGGGCCGGGCCAGCGGGGGCCGAGATCAGGTCTGGCCCCGCGACACCGGGCAGGTTGCCCGCGTCCGACAGGGTGCCGAAACCGTCCATCACCCGCAGCGGGGTCCATGTGGTGCCCTCAAGGCTGCCGGCCTCGGGCGTGCTGGCCCCCGACGATACGGCCAGCCGCTCCATCATTTGCACAAAAAGACCCGATAGCGGCAGGGTCGACCATTCCGCCGTGGCGGTAACGTGGAAGAGCACGATCTGCCCCTGACCCACAGCCTTGCGCGTGACCAGCGGCGTGCCGTCACTCAGCGACGCAATCACCCGATCGGCCAGTGTCGGGTCCGGTTGCGCCACGACCTGCGCGGAAACGGTCACGTCCTCCGGCACCGGCAGGCCAAAGAAGGGCGAGCCGTTGCGGAAAGGGGCCAGCGCCTTCGGCTCGCCCCAAGACATTGCCCCGCCCACGCTGCGCCCCCCGGCGCGCAGGCGCACGGGCATCAGCGGGTCTTCGTCGATGCGGCTGACATCACTGGCGGCAATGCGTGGCCCGGCGAAGCGGATCAGCACGCCGCCCGCGTCGATCCACTCTTGCAGCGGCTCTGCCTCGGCGGGGCTAAGCGTGGCGACATCGGCCAGCACGATCACATCGGGGTTGGCGGGCAGCACGTCGGACAGGGTGCCGTCGATCAGGTCAGCACTCGGGGCCAACGCCTGTTCGATGTAGTGCAGCGGCGAGAGCAGTTGCAGCCCCTCCTGCGCCCCGCGCCCGCCGATCAGCGCGACCTCACGGCGGCGCAACCCGTCATCGACCAAGGTACGCGCCCCGGCAGAACGTTGTCCTGCGATGTCGAAGGAGGTCAGTCGCGCGCGCAGTTCGGCGGGCAGCGACAGGGAGGTGGTGGCCTCTGTCGCCCCCGCCTCGAAACTGGCATTGGCAGTGGCCAAAACGCGGGCATTGCCTGCGGGGTCGCGACCATGGGCCTGCACCACAGCCTCGCGCTCCGGGCCGGGAATGGCGCGGCGCAGGGTCAGGTTGATTGCGCCATCTTGGTAGACGGCGGGGGCGATGCCGATGACATTGCTCGCCGATTGATGCACCTCAACCGCGCCTTTGGATTGCAGCGTGGCGAGCAGGTCATCGCGGCCCGGATAGTCCAAGCCGTCGCTGAACCACATCGTATCGAAGGCGGGCAGCTCTGCCATGATCTCGGCCGCGCGGGCGATCTCTGCCGGGGAAGGCTGCCACGGCGCGGGGGAAAGCCCGGCAAGGCGGCTGCGCCATGCGTTGGCGGATTGGAAGGTTGGCACCTGCGGGTTGGTTAGGGTCAGGATGCCCACCGTCCGCTCGGCCCGTCCGGCACGGGTCAGTTGCGTGTCCACGGCGGCCAACTGTTGGTCCCAGCGGCTGGCCCCGGCCCATGATGTATCCAGCACCACCAACAGCGGGCCGCTGCCCTGTTCCGCCTCGGCCTGCGGGTTCAGGACCGGCCCTGCAAGGCCAACAATGATCGCAGCCACGGCCAGCATCCGCAGTAGCAGCAGCCACCACGGGGTGCGGTCCGTCGTGCTTTCGTCATCCGCCAGACCCAAGAGCAGCGCCACACCGGGAAAACGGCGGCGGATGGGGGCCGGGGGCACAGCACGCAGGATTAGCCAGAGGATCGGCAGCGCCAGCAGGGCCAGCAACAGCCAAGGCGCGGTGAAACCGATGCCGCCGAAAACGCTCATGCAGCACTCCCTTGTCGCGCGTCCAGCGCGCCATAGAGCCACAGCAGCGCCGATTGCGCCGACGCATCCGTGTGGTGCAGCCCGTAGCGCCAGCCGGTGCGGACGCAGAGTTGTTGCAATTCATCTTTGCGCGCTGCGAGCCGGTCGAGATAGCGGTCGCGCAGGTCATTCGCCTTCAGTGTCTCATGGCGCAGCGTGCCGCCGACGCTTTCGAAAATGGTACGGCCCGCAAAGGGGAAGGCTTCCTCTGCTGGGTCGAGCAGGTGGTAAAGCACGCCGCGCACGCCGCGGTCAGCGGCTTTGGTCAGCGCGGTGCGGACGGGGTCGAGGTCGCCCAAGAAATCCGAGATAAAGATCGCCCGCGCATGGGGGATCATGCCGCGGTGTTCGGGCGGGGCATATTCGCGGGTGTCTTCTTGGCAGAGCAATTCGGCCAGACGCAGGATCTGCGGGTTGCCGCGCCGGGGCGGCAGGGCGGCGCCGGTAAGGCCCACCCGTTCACCGCCGCGCAGCAGCAGGATCGACAGCGCGAGACCAAGCAAACGCGCGCGATCCGCCTTATCGGGCAGCCCTTTGTCAGAGGCAAAGCGCATCGACGCGCCCTGATCGACCCAAAGCATGACCGACTGCGCAATTTGCCATTCCCGCTCGCGCACGAACTCTTGATCGCCGCGCGCCGAGCGGCGGTGGTCGACCATCCGCCGGCTGTCCCCCATTTGCGCGGGGCGGTATTGCCAGAAATCATCCCCAGACCCTGCCCGACGGCGGCCATGGGCACCGGGCAGCACAGCACCTGCCAGTTGCTCGGCCCGCGCTAGCAGCGCTGGCAACCGGGCCGCCTCGCCCTCGGCGTCGGCCCTGAGGGTTAGGGGGGAATGGGTCACGCGGCGGCCTTTTTCCCGATCAGTTGACCGGCGGTGGCGTCGATCAGCCCTTGCAGGCTTTCGCCGCGTGCGCGAGCGGCAAAGTTCAGCGCCATCCGGTGGCTCAGCACCGGGCGGGCCATCGCCAGCACGTCTTCGGCAGAGGGGGCAAGCCGCCCATCCAGCAGCGCACGGGCGCGGACCGTCAGCATCAGCGCCTGCGCGGCACGGGGGCCGGGGCCCCAAGCAACACTCTCGCGCACCGCCGGGGTGGCCTCGGGTTCATCGGGGCGGAAGGCGCGGACAAGGTCAAGGATCAGCTCCACCACGCTGTCGCCCACGGGCATCCGGCGCAGCAGGTTTTGTGCGGCCAGCAAGTCTTCGGTAGAGAAGACAGGGCGCACCGCGCCATCTTCGACGCCGGTGGTGGCGATCAGAATGTCCCGCTCCGTCGCGCGGTCAGGATAGGCCACGTCGATCTGTACGAGGAACCGGTCAAGCTGCGCTTCGGGCAGAGGATAAGTGCCTTCTTGCTCGATCGGGTTTTGCGTGGCGAGCACGTGGAAGGGCTGGCCCAATGCGCGGTCTTGGCCAGCCACCGTGACGGTTTTTTCCTGCATCGCCTGCAAAAGCGCAGACTGCGTGCGCGGGCTGGCGCGGTTGATCTCATCCGCCATCAGAAGCTGGCAAAAGATCGGCCCTTCGATAAAGCGAAAGGCGCGGCTGCCGTCGGGCGCGGTATCAAGCACTTCGGAGCCCAGAATATCGGCAGGCATCAGATCGGGGGTGAATTGCACGCGGTTGCCGTGCAGGCCCATGACGGTGCTCAAGGTCTCGACCAGACGTGTCTTGCCCAAGCCCGGCAGGCCGATCAGCAGCCCGTGGCCACCGCAGAGCAGAGCAGTCAGCGCGAGGTCTACAACCTGTTCTTGCCCGACGAACCGCCCGGTGATCGACTGCTTGGCCTCGCCCAGTTTTTCGGTCAGCGCTTCGATTTGCGCGATCAGATCATCCGCTTCGGCCATGACATTTCTTTCCCCGGAGTTATATCTTTCAGGTGTAAGTGTATCGCGACCAAAGGGAATGGCAAAACTAATGAGCGGACAAAATACCGTGACACCCAGTGCAGACGGCTTGATCGAAGCTGCCAAGGCCGCAAAAACGCGCGGAACCCCGCCGCTTGAGAAGTGGAACCCGGAATTCTGCGGCGATCTGGATATGCAAATCAAACGCGACGGGACGTGGTTTTACCAAGGCACGCCGATCGGGCGGATTGAATTGGTCAAATTGTTCGCTTCGATTCTCTGGCGCGAGGGGGATGACTATTTCCTCAAATCGCCGGTTGAGAAAGTCGGCATCACGGTCGAAGATGCGCCCTTTGTCGCCGTGGATTTCGAGGCCGAAGGCGAGGGCGAGGCGCAGCAGTTGCGGTTTCTCACCAACCTAGGCGATGTGGCCGAGGCGGGGCCGGAGCATCCGATCCGCGTGGTCCGTGATGAGGAGACGGGCGAGCCGTCGCCCTATGTGCTGGTACGTCGGAACCTTGAGGCGCTGATCGACCGCAAGAGCTTTTACCGCCTGGTCGATCTTGGCCAACACCGCGATGGCTGGTTTGGTGTCTGGTCGGGCGGGAAATTCTTTGGCATCATCCCGTCGGAAGACCTGCCGTAAATTCACCGAAAGACCCGAATGCCGATCACCCCCGCCGCCAACCTATCGCTGCTTTGGTCCGAACTGCCCTATCTGGACCGGTTCGACGCGGCGGCAGAGGCGGGGTTCGGCGCGGTCGAGGTGTTGTTTCCCTATGACATNCCCGCGAAAGAGACGCAGCGCGCCNTGCTGCGCAACGGGTTAANCCTNGCCCTGATCAATGCCCCACCGCCGAATTATACCGGTGGCCAGCCCGGCTTTGCAGCCATTCCGGGCGGGGAGGCACGCTTTGCCCATGATATGCGCCGCGTCTGGCGCTATGTTGAGGCGCTGCGGCCCAGAATGGTCCATGTCATGGCCGGGGAGGCCGAAGGGCCAGCGGCGGCAGAGGCATTCGTGGCGAACCTCCGCAATGCCGCCGCCGAGGCGCCGCCGGAAGTCACGCTGATGATTGAACCGCTCTGCCCGCAGGCCAGACCGGGGTATTTCTTGAACGATTACGCTCAGGCGGCGGATCTTCTCGCGGCAGTGAATGCGCCGAATGTGGGGCTGCAGTTCGACAGTTTTCACGCGCAGATGATCCATGGCGATGCCGTGGCGGTATTCGAGGAATATCGCCCCCTGATCCGCCATGTGCAGCTNGGNGANGCNCCGGGGCGTGGGGCGCCGGGCAGNGGNGANGTCGATTTCGACGGGCTCTTTGCCGNGCTGCGGGCGGGNTATGANGGTTTTGTCAGCGGGGAGTATGCGCCGGGCGNGGCGACNGAGCAGACGCTCGGATGGGTGGCCGCCTTAGGGGAATGACACCGGCGCATCGTCGGGCTGCCACTGGGGGTATTTGCTCATCACGCTTTCGAACCGGGGCGCGGCGAGGAACCGGTCGAGCCAGCCGCGCAGGGCGGGCCAATCCTGCGCGTCGAACCAAGCGCGGTCGATAAAGGCGAATTGCCGCACGAAGGGCAGGATCGCGTAATCTGCCAGCGTGGGACGGTCGAAAATCCAATCGTCCAGTTGCGCGTCGAGGTCTTGGAGAAAGGCGGCGGCCTTGGCGCGTTGTTCTTCGGGGTCCACATCGGGATAGCGGGTGGCGTATTTGGTGCGGTCCAGCGCGTCTTTGAACGGGCCATCGGCGCGGGCGATCCAATCGTGCCCCTCGGGCGGCATGTCGAGCCAGCCTTCGGGATCGTTCTGGGCCAGCGCCCATTTCATGATGTCGAGGCTTTCGTCGATGGGGCTGGTTTCGGTGACGAGGCAAGGGACGGTGGCGGTGGGGGATGCCGAGAGGAATGCTTGCGGTTTGTCCCGCAGGACGACTTCGCGCAGGTGGACGGGCGTTTGCGCGGCGGCGATGGCAAGCCGCGCGCGCATGGCGTAGGGGCAACGGCGGAAGGAGTAGAGGATTGNGGTCATGGGGAGTATTTAGGTGACATGGGCAAGATGTACAAAGGGCCATGGCCTGACCGCGGGTCGGCGACCGGGCAGAGGTTTCTGCCACTTTATGGCTCATCCGTGATGTGTGCTCGAAAGGGTATGCCCAGCCTCACCAAATCGCCTACCCGNNGGGCGGGCAGGCGATGGCCCGGCGCCTGCGGCTTGATTCCGGGNCGGTGCTTCATTTCACCCTACTGAAACGGTGTCGGCGGCAGTCCCTTACNGGCAAAGCGCGCCACATCATCCACCCGCTTCGATCGTGCCGTCGTGGTCCGCGCCGCGTCGATCCATGCCAGCGCATCGGCGCGCAACTCATCGCTGTATCCGTCCCAGCCGGCCCGTGCGCCGGTCTCTTCCAGCGCTTGGGCGAGGTCTTCGGGGAGGTCTATATGCTCCATCAATGCGCCTCCGCCCAGTTGGCACCGACGCCGGCATCGACGATCAGCTTTACATCAAGCTTCACCACCGGATCATTGGCGTTCTCCATCACCTCGCGCGCGGCGGCGATCAGCGCGTCTTCGGCCCCTTTTTCCACTTCGAACAGCAGTTCATCGTGCACCTGCAACAGCATCGTCGCGGGCAGGTCGGCGATGGCTTCGGGCATCCGAACCATAGCGCGGCGGATCACGTCGGCGGCGGTGCCTTGGATCGGCGCGTTGATCGCGGCGCGGGCGGCGAAACCGGCTTGCGGCCCCTTGGCGCCGATGTTGGGCGTGTTGATCTTACGCCCGAACAGCGTCTGCACAAATCCGTGCTCTTTGGCGAAGGCTTTGGTGTCGTCCATATAGGTGCGGATGCCGGGGAAACGCTCGAAATAGCGATCGATGAAGCCCTGCGCCTCGGCCCGTGGAATGCGCAGGTTGCGTGCCAGACCAAAGCCGGAAATCCCGTAGATCACGCCAAAGTTGATCGCCTTGGCGTTGCGGCGGATTTCCGGGGTCATCTGGTCCATCGGCACGTCAAACATCTCGGAGGCGGTCATCGCGTGAATGTCATCGCCGCGCTCGAAGGCCTCCTTCAGTGCGTCGATCTGGGCGATATGCGCGAGGATGCGCAGCTCAATCTGGCTGTAATCGAGCGCCACCAACACCTTGCCCTCGGGGGCGACGAATGCCTCACGAATACGGCGGCCTTCTTCGGAACGGATCGGGATGTTTTGCAGGTTCGGATCGGTCGAGGCCAATCGGCCCGTGGCCGCACCGGCGATGGAATAGCAGGTGTGTACGCGGCCCGTGTCGGCGTTCACATGGTCCTGCAAGGCATCGGTGTAAGTCGATTTCAATTTGGACAGTTGCCGCCAATCCAGCACCCGGCGGGCGAGGTCATGTTCGGTTGCCAGATCCTCCAGCACATCCGCGCCGGTGGAATATTTGCCGGTCTTGCCCTTTTTGCCGCCCTCAAGGCCCATCTTGCCAAACAGGATTTCACCCAGCTGCGCGGGGGAGCCGACGTTGAACGTCTCTCCGGCCAGCTCGTGAATATCAGCCTCTAGCCCCGCCATTTTCTGGGCGAAAGCATTGGACATCCGGCTGAGCGTATCGCGGTCGACGAGTATCCCCGAACGCTCCATCTGGGCCAACACGGGCACCAACGGGCGCTCAAGCGTTTCGTAGACTTTGGTCACTTCGGCGCGGTGCAGCTGCGGCTTGAAGAGTTTCCACAGGCGCAGGGTGACATCGGCGTCTTCGGCGGCATAGGGCACGGCGTCTTCCATCGGTACCTTGTCAAAGGTCACGGCAGATTTGCCGCTGCCCAATAGCGGTTTAATCGGCAGGGGCGTGTGGCCGAGGTAACGTTCCGAGAGCGTGTCCATCCCATGCCCGTGCAGGCCTGCGTGCATCGCGTAGGACATCAGCATCGTGTCGTCGATGGGTGCTACGGTGATGCCGAGTTGGGCAAAGATTTTGCCGTCGTATTTCATATTCTGCCCGATTTTCAGGATCGCAGGATCCTCCAGCATCGGGGTCAGCAGTTGCAGCGCTTCCTCAATCGGCATCTGGCCGGGTGCGAGGTCATCGGAGCCGAACAGATCATCGCTGCGGCTGGCCTTGTGGGTCAGTGGGATATAGCAGGCCTGCCCGGCTTCAACCGCCAGCGACACACCGACCAGTTCGGCGGTCATCTCGTTCAGGCCGGTGGTTTCGGTGTCGACCGCGACATAGCCGACCTCATAAATTCGGTCGAGCCAAACGCGCAGCGCTTCGGCGTCGCTGACCTGCTCATACTTGCTGTGGTTGAAGGGCACATCCGCGACCTGCGGTGCGTCGGCCACGGCAGGCGCTGGCGCGTCGGGGATGGCGGGGGCTTCGCGGCCCAGCACTTCGGCCACGCGTTTTGACAGGGTGCGGAATTCCATCTCAGACAGGAAGCCGAGCAGGCGGTCGGCATCGGGGTCGCGCACTTCGAGGTCGTCGATGGTGAAGTCGATGGGCGTGTTTTCATCGAGCAGGACGAGGCTGCGGCTCAGGCGGATTTGCTCGGCGTGGTCGATCAGCGTCTGGCGGCGTTTGGGCTGTTTGATCTCGCTCGCGCGTTCCAGCAGCGCATCCAGATCGCCGTATTCGTTGATCAAAAGCGCGGCTGTCTTGATGCCGATGCCAGGCGCGCCGGGCACGTTGTCGACCGAATCGCCCGCCAGCGCCTGCACATCCACCACGCGCTCAGGGTAGACGCCGAACTTCTCGAAGACGCCATCGCGGTCGATGGTCTTGTTCTTCATCGCGTCCAGCATTTCCACGCCGTCGCCGACAAGCTGCATCAGGTCTTTGTCGGAGCTGATGATCGTGCAGCGCCCCCCGGCGGCACGGGCTTGGACGGCCAGTGTGGCGATGATGTCATCCGCCTCATAGCCCTCAAGCTCTTTGCAAGCGATGTTGAACGCCTCGGTCGCGGTGCGGGTCAGCGGGATCTGCGGGCGCAGGTCTTCGGGCATGGCCTCGCGGTTGGCCTTGTACTGGTCGTACATGTCATTGCGGAAGGTGTGGCTGCCCTTGTCGAAGATCACGGCGACATGCGTCGGCGCGTTGGGGCCGGTGTTGCCCTCCACATAGCGGTGCAGCATGTTGCAAAACCCAGCCACGGCGCCGATGGGCATGCCGTCGGATTTGCGCGTCAGCGGCGGCAGGGCGTGATAGGCGCGAAAGATGAAGGCCGAGCCGTCGATCAGATGCAGGTGGTGGCCTTTGCCGAATGTCATATGAATGCTCCGCTGGATTGGCGACCCTTTTGCCACGAAGCATGGCCTACGGCCAGACGCCAATGCGCCGCGCGGGCAGGTTCGTGCCGTCGGTTCAGAAGTTCAGATGAGGGCCGGAAAGGCTCAGACTTTGCCTTCGAAATCCGTATGGACGAATTTGCAATCGCAGTAGCCGCATTCGACCCAACCGCGGTCTTGTGGGATTTGCAGCCAGACGCGCGGGTGGCCAAGCGCGCCTTCGCTGCCGTCGCAGGCCACGCGCCAAGTGTTCACGATGCGGGTTTCGGGCGCTTGCAGGGTCATGGAGTTGGTCCTCGGCTCAGGCGAAAGTTGCCCCTCGTTATGACCAAAGCAGGCGCGCGGGGCAAGGCCTCTGCGCGGGAATGGGAGGCTTGTGCACAAAGTGGTTCAAGTGCCAGCCCACAAGGGGTAAAAGGCGCTGAACAGTGACCTAGCCGGAGCAGACAGTCTGATGAGCGTCCCGAAACCTGTGGTATTGTGCATTCTTGACGGCTGGGGCCTCAGCGAGGTGCCGGAGGGCAACGCCCCCCTGCTGGCCAAGACGCCGAATTTTGACCGGATGATGCAAGCGGGACCAAAGGCGCAGCTGATCACCCATGGCCCCGACGTGGGCCTGCCGCGCGGGCAGATGGGCAATTCCGAGGTTGGTCACACCAATATCGGCGCGGGCCGGGTGGTGGCGATGGATCTGGGGCAAATTGATCTGGCGATAGAAGACGGAAGTTTTGCCAAGAATGATCGGCTGCGCGCGTTTATCACTAAGCTGCAAGAGACCGGCGGTACGGCGCATTTGATGGGCGTTGTCTCGGACGGTGGTGTGCATGGGCATCTCAATCACATGGTTGCCGCCGCCCGTGCGCTTGATGCGGCAGGGGTGCCGGTGGTGATCCATGCGGTGACAGACGGGCGTGATGTCGCGCCCTCTTCGGCGCTTGGGTACTTCGCGGCGCTGGAAAAGGCGCTGCCCAAAGGCGTGCGTATTGTCACCGTCACAGGCCGCTATTTCGCGCTGGACCGCGACACCCGTTGGGACCGCGTGGCCAAGGCTTCTGCCGCTATTCTGCGCGGGGAGGGTGGCTCAGCGCCAGACGCCCTCACGGCCGTGCAATCAGCCTATGACCGCGGCGAAACCGATGAATTTGTCGCCGCAACGGTAATCGACGGCTACAAAGGCGCTGCGACTGGCGACGGGCTTTTCTGCCTCAACTTCCGTGCTGACCGTGCGCGGGAAATCATGGCGGCCCTCGGAGCACCTGCATTCGATGCCTATGACACTGGCCCGCGCCCCGACTGGGCCGTGCTGATGGGCATGGCGGAGTATTCCAAAGACCACGCGGCGTATATGAGCACGATGTACCCCAAACCCGATATCGTGAACACATTGGGCGATTGGGTGGCGCAGCAGGGGCTGCGGCAGTTCCGCTTGGCCGAGACCGAGAAATATCCGCATGTGACCTTTTTCCTTAATGGCGGTGTCGAAATCCCAGCGACGGGCGAAGACCGCAACATGCCCAAGTCGCCCGATGTTGCGACCTATGATATGCAGCCCGAGATGTCCTGCGGCGAGGTGACGGATCAGTTCGTGCAGGCGATCGAGGCGGGCTATGACTTGATCGTGGTGAATTACGCCAACCCCGACATGGTCGGACATACCGGCGATGTGGCGGCGGCGATTGCGGCGTGTGAGGCGGTAGATGCGGGGCTGGGCCGGGTGCTAAGCGCGCTTGAAGCCGCAGGCGGCGCAATGATCGTCACGGCGGATCACGGCAATTGCGAAGTGATGATCGACCCTGAGACCGGCGGCGCGCATACGGCGCATACGCTCAACCCCGTGCCAGCGGTGGCGGTGGGCGCACCCCAAGGGGCCGCCTTGCGTGACGGGCGGCTGGCCGATCTGGCACCAACGATATTGCAACTGATGGGCCTGCCGCAGCCTAAAGAAATGACCGGGAAAAGCCTGCTAACATGAAGCATTTCGCCGCGGCTTTTTTATTCGTCTGCTTGCCCTTGATGGCACAGGCCCAAGCCGAAGAGGCCGCCGCAGAAGCGCGTGCTGCGTCGGCAGCGCTTGAGACGGCGTCGTCCAAACTTGATCAAGCCGATGGCGCGCGCGACCGGGTGCAGGCGTTGACCGAGACCATTCAAGCGTTCGAGGCCGGTTTGGCGGCGATGCGCGCCGGGCTGCGTCAGGCGGCAATCAACGAGGCGCAGCTCAGCCGCAAGCTGCAGGCGCGCGAGGGCGAGGTGGCGCAGTTCTTGGGCGTTTTGCAAAGCATCGGTGGTGATCCCTCGCCCGTGGTGCTGTTGCACCCCGATGGCCCGATGGGCACTGCGCGTGCCGGGATGTTGCTGGCGGAATTGACGCCCGCGCTCAACGCCCGCGCCGATGCGCTGCGCCAAGACTACGAAGACATCAAAACCCTGCGTGCCTTGCAGACCGATGCGGCACAGCGGTTGCAAGAGGGGCTGACCGAAGTGCAGCGCGCCCGCACTGCGCTCAATCAGGCGATGGCCAACCGTACCGATCTGCCGACGCGCTTTACCGAAGACCCGGTGCGCACCGCGATCCTGATTGCCTCGACCGAGACATTGGATGGCTTTGCCAGTGGCCTGTCCGAAATCACCACCGGCGCGGAAGAACCCGCCCCGGTGAACCTTGACGGTCAGGTGGGCGAGCTGCCCTTGCCCGCCCAAGGCTTGGTGCTGCGCAAGGCGGGAGAGACGGATTCGGCTGGGGTCACACGGCCCGGCATGATCCTTGCCACCCGCCCCCGCGCCATCGTCACCAGCCCCGCGGCGTCGACGATCCGGTACGTCGGTCCGTTGCTGGATTTGGGCAATGTCGTGATCCTTGAGCCGCATGTCGATACGCTTTTCGTGCTGGCGGGGCTGGATATCGTTTACGGCCAAGCCGGGCAGGTGATTGCCGGTGGCACGCCCATCGGGTTGATGGGCGGGCCGGAAAGCGGCACAAGTTCCCAGATGTCACCAAATGGTGAAGGCACTGGCACTGACCGGACGGAAACGCTCTATATAGAAGTCAGGCAAGACAACACACCTCAGGATCCGGCAGACTGGTTCCGCACCGACAAGGATGGATAGCAGATGAAGAAATTCGTGATGGCAGCCGTTGCAGGCACGGTCGCGGGGGTGGTCGCAACCACTCAGATCGCCGGACCGCTGCTGGCGCAAGAGGCCGAGAAGACGACAAATGTTTACGAACAGCTTGATCTTTTCGGGGATATTTTCGAACGCATCCGCGCGCAATATGTCGAAGATGTCGACCCCGGTGACCTGATCGAAGCCGCCATCAACGGTATGCTCACCTCGCTTGATCCGCATTCGTCCTACCTGTCGCCCAAGGACGCCGAAAAGATGCGCGAGCAGACGCGCGGCGAATTCGGGGGTTTGGGCATCGAGGTTACCCAAGAAGAGGGTTTCGTCAAAGTCGTCTCGCCCATTGATGGCACCCCTGCTGCTGAGGCCGGGATTGAGGCGGGGGATTTCATCACCCATGTCGATGGCGAAAGCCTGTTGGGTCTTGGCCTCGACGACGCGGTCGAGATGATGCGCGGGCCGGTGGGGTCAGAGATCCTCATCACCGTGGTGCGCGAAGGAGAGCCCGAGCCCTTCGACGTTTCCATCGTGCGCGACACAATCCAGCTGACCGCCGTGCGCGCCCGGACCGTGGGCAACACCGCCGTGCTGCGTCTGACAACGTTCAACGAACAGACCTATCCCAAGATGAAAGAGGGTCTGGAGCAGCAGATCGAAGACGCGGGTGGCATGGAGAATATCAACGGCATCGTCATTGATATGCGCAACAACCCCGGTGGCTTGCTCAATCAGGCGATTGCCGTGTCGGATGCCTTCCTCGAAGAAGGGGAAATCGTCAGCACCCGTGGCCGCGACATCGAAGATGGTGACCGGGTGAATGCCACGCCGGGTGATCTGGCGATGGGCAAACCGATTGTGGTGCTGATCAACGGCGGCTCTGCCTCGGCCTCGGAAATCGTCGCGGGGGCCTTGCAGGACCACCGCCGCGCCATCGTCATCGGCACCAAGAGCTTTGGCAAAGGGTCGGTTCAGACCGTCATGCCACTGCGCGGCGACGGGGCCATGCGCCTGACCACGGCGCGCTACTACACGCCTTCGGGCCGGTCGATCCAAGCGCTTGGCGTATCGCCTGACATCGTTGTGGCCCAGCCCCCAGCCGCACCGGAGACCGAGGAAGACGAAGCATTGTCGGCACGCCCCCTCCGCTCCGAAGCCGATCTGCGCGGGCGGTTGAACAATGACAGCCTGACCGACGATCAGATCAAACAGATCGAGGACGACCGCGAAAAGGCCCGCAAGGCGGCTGAGCTGCGTGAAGAGGATTACCAACTGGCCTATGCCATCGACATCCTCAAGGGTCTGTCTGCTTTGGGCCCGAACGAGTAAAATATCGTAAACAAGATGCAAAAAGCCCCGCTGGCGACAGCGGGGCTTTTTGTTTGGGGCCGGCCTGTTAGCGGTGGGGCGGGGCGCGACCTAGAGCGCGCGGCGCCGATTGCAGCGCGGGGCGGTGCCCGCCTTACCCCGTTTCGCGGCTATGCCGCCGAAAGGCGCGTTTGAGCATGTCGAGTTCGGCGCGCAGCAGGTCCATCTCGGCCCGAATGTCATCGCCAAGCGCTTCATCCGCGATCAGGGTCACATGACCCAAGAGCGCCCCGCTGGTCTTTTCGGTGATAACGAGGGTCTGCACCCCATCGGCAATCGCCTCGGGTGGGAGGGCGAAGGAGAGGTGCCAGTGGCCCTCGGTCCCTTCGGCTTCCAGCGTCACCTCTGCCACCTCCTTGCCTTCATGTGTCACGCTGATCTGCGGGGTGTCGGTGCCGTCCTTGGCGGTCAGCACGCCGTGCCAGATGCCTTGGCGCAATACGGTCTTGGTCAGGTCAAAGTGGCTCATGACGGGGTCCTAGAACTGGGCGCGGGGGCGGCGCGAGAAAGTGAGGTCGCGCAGGACGAATTGGTTCATGTCCGGCCCCTCAAAGATCAGGTCGATCCATGCCGCCTCGATCCGCTTTTCGTTGAGATTGCTATAGGCCAGATCAAATTCGACGCTGATATTTTCCTGTCCGACGGGCAGTTCGCGGACGATCTGTTCAGTGTTCGGACCATGGCGGATGTTGAGCCGGGCAAAGATCTCAAGCGGGTGTTCTAATTGCACGATCGTATCCATGCGGATCAGGTGGCGGCGTTTCAATCCGGTGATGGCGTCGGTGGGCAGATTAATCACCAGCGACAGGAAAGACCCATCAAATTTGAAGACATCGAGTTGCAGCCCATAGGGGGCCAAATCGGCCTCGTGCAGGTTGCGCAATTGGCGCAGGGTCAGTTCCGATTGCGCGCAATCGTGGAATAGGGTCACTTCCTCGCCCAGTGTCGATTTGGTTTCGACCGACGATATCCCCGGCGTGGCAAGCGGGCCGCGCCAAAGCTCGGGCCGCCATGCCCAATCGGCGTTATGCGGTTTCGGAAAGCCGCTGGCGCCAATCGCGGGCAGGGCGAGGCGGTCTTCTGCGCGGTGAATCAGACGATCCAGTTGGGCGCGCAGCAGCCGGGCGCGGCTGCGTTGGCGGCGCAGGGTGGCAAGATCGACCGTGGCGGCCTTGCGGGCCGCATCGGCCCAACGTTGCAGCGCGCGGGCATAGAGCTTGCTCTCCAGATAGCCGCTGGGGAAATTGACCATGAACCTGCGCCTCTCGTTTTGTCGCAGTCTATGCAAGACGGGCATTTCGTTCAAATGAATAGCCCCCGTGATTGTTTCCGGGGGCGGGCAGTGTTGCCAATTTGGAAACAACGGGCGGGTTAGCTGCCAGCGGCGGCAACCTGCGCGCTTTTGCTGCGGCTTTGTTGGATCAGGTCTGCGCCCAGTGCACGGCCCTCTTCGGAAATGGCGCGGCTTTGCGGTGCGCCGTACAGGGTGA
>NZSX01000044.1 GCA_002703405.1 Sulfitobacter sp.
GCTACGGTGGTGGCAGCGGTGGCGGCTACGGTGGTGGCGGGAATGACTACGGCGGCGGCTATGACAGCGGCCCGTCCTCCTCGGGCGGTGGCAGCGGTGGTGGTGGCGGCGGCAGCCGTGATCTCGATGACGAGATCCCATTCTAAGTTAGACTTTTGGGCGGGGCGCTGTTGCGCCCTGCCCGCCTTTAGCGACACGACGAGATGACCACCGGGCCCGATCCGTGCCGCAGGCGCCGGGCCATCGCCTGCCCGCCCGTCACGCCGGAGGCGTGCCGACATATCAGGGCGCATCTTCGGTGCGACCGGGTAGGCGATTTAGTGAGGCTGGGCATGACCTCGCTCAACACACATCATAGCTGAGAAATAAAGTGGCATAGAGCGAGCCTCGGATCGCCGACCCGCGGGCAGACGATCGCCCTTTGCGATCAGCCTCGACGTCGCGTCCTCAGCCGAGGGCATCCCGCAGCAAGCTGATTACCTCAGCGTTCTCCACCTCGGCCCCAGCAAACGCCTGCCCAATCCCCCGCGCCAAAACAAAACGCAACCGGCCATCGACGACCTTTTTGTCCTGCCCCATCAGGCGCAGCAGGTCTTCGGCCTCGGGCAGATCCCCGGGAATGTCGCGCAGATCGGTCTTCATGCCCATCTGCACGAGATGCGCACGCAGACGGCTTGGGTCTTCTTGCGGGCAAAGGCCCAGACGTGCAGAGAGTTCAAAAGCTAACGCGCAGCCAATCGCCACCCCTTCGCCATGCAACAAACGGTCGGAATAGCCGGTCGCCGCCTCAAGCGCATGGCCGAAAGTATGGCCGAGGTTGAGCAACGCGCGGTCGCCCTGCTCTGTCTCGTCGCGCTCCACGATATCGGCCTTCATCTGAACCGAGCGGCGCACCGCCTCAATCCGGGCGGCCATATCGCCCGTCGCAAGGGCTGGCCCCTGCGCCTCAAGCCAATCAAAGAAATCCGCATCGCCCAGCAGGCCGTATTTCACGACCTCGCCATAACCAGCGAGGAAATCGCGCGCGGGCATCGTGCCCAGCACTTCGGTATCGGCCAGCACGAGGCTGGGTTGATGAAAGGCCCCGATCAGGTTCTTGCCTTGGCGCGCATTGATCCCAGTTTTGCCNCCCACCGAACTGTCGACCTGCGCCAGAAGNGATGTNGGGATCTGCACAAANCGCACCCCGCGCCGCAGCACGGCGGCNGCAAAGCCCACCAGATCGCCGATCACCCCGCCGCCAAAGGCCACGACGATATCGCCGCGCTCCACCTGTTCGTCGAGCAGCCAGTCGACCGAGCGCTGCAGATTGGCCCAGTCCTTGGTCCCCTCTCCGGGCGTNAGTTCCAGCGCCGACATCGCGATGCCCTCGGCNGCCAANCCGTCCCGCAGCGTTTGCAAATGCAACGCGGCCACGCGGCTTTCGGTGATGACGGCCACCCGCTTGCGGCGCAGCANNGGCGCGATCAGCGCGCCNGCATCNNCCAGCAACCCCGGCCCGATGANNACATCATANTCCCGCCCCGGCAGGGCNACGGAAACCGTCTCACGCATCNAATNTCTCCANAACATCCGGCCTTGTCAGCAGCTTNTCGATCACNCGNTTGGCCATGGCGTCAATCGACAGGCGCGGATCACAGCGCACCGACAGATCCGCCAGCCGGTAAAGCGGCACCCGGTCGCGGTAGAGCGCGGTCAGCGTGGCCTTGGGATCAGCCGTNCGCAGNAGCGGACGGCTGTCCTTATANCGCACCCGGTTCCACAGCAGATCAAGGTCCGCATCCAGCCAGAGCGCNACACCGTAAGCCGCGATATTNTCGCGNTTCACCTCGGCCAGAAACGCCCCGCCGCCGGTGGACAGGATGCAACGNTCCTCNGCCAGCANCCGGGCGATNACNTCNGTCTCNCGNTTGCGAAAGAACGGNTCTCCGTCNCGGNTAAAGATNTCNGGCACGCTNAGATTGGCNGCNGCCTCAATCTCNGCATCGCTGTCCANAAAGGGCGCGCCNAGNTTGGCCGAGACCGCACGCCCCACCGCCGTNTTGCCCGCCCCCATCATGCCAACCAGCGCCACCGTCTTGTTCANACGGTANCGGGGCGGCNTTTCNTCGCCATNGGTNATGCTGTGCTTAATTCCGCTCATTTTTCTNTGAATGACGTGATCTTGCCNNAAAGGCCATATATAGTTTGGCAAAATAGCAGAATTCCGGGCAGGCATNAATNATGGGTAAACTTTTTAAGCTTTTGATNTTTCTATTGATTGTCGGCTTCATNGGNCTGGTGGGCTATGCCTANGTCGGGCCNTTCTTTGGCGTGGANTTTTCGCCCGAACAGATTGAGACACGCCAGCCCGTCACGCTGACAGCGGATTGAGCGGGGTGGCAAACGCGCTGTCAAAACGCGGTTTGGCCCTTTGNGCTGCGTTGATCTGCTCGGTCAGTGCCAGCGCCNTGCTGGCCGAATCCGACGAAGACCGCAATCTGGGCCGCGATTCGCGCAAAACCTCNGNGGNCCGNGAACNGGAAAAGCCCCCCGCCGCCAATGACCAACCNCTNTCGGTGATCGACTGGCTCGGGGCGCAATCGCCGCCNGAAAACCGCCCCAAACGCCCGCCCAATCCGGGCCGGGTGGCGGAACCGCCTGTCGCCAACAACGCTTTGCCCCCCGNGGTNCAGGTCACCCCACTGGGCGATGGNGCGCCGCGCCGCATCGGGCTGGTGCCCGGTTCGGTCACNGGGCTGCGTGGGGACATCTGGATGGGCAGCGATACNACCGCCCTGATCGAGCGTATTCGCAACCTGCCCGACCTGCATNTGCCCGCCGCGCAGGCNCTGCTCTATACCGTGCTTCTGGCNGAGGCGCAGGCCCCGCAGGGCGAGGCGCGCAATGGNGATNTATTGGCGCTGGCNCGGGGCGAAAAACTNATGGAGCTGGGCGCGCTCGATCCGGCGCTGTCNCTGATCGAACAGGCCGGGGNGACNACCTCGACNGCGCATTTCGACCTGTGGATGCAGCTTTCCCTGCTCACCGGGACCGAGCATCGCGTCTGCGAGCGGCTGATGAAATCTCCGCATCTGACCCGCGACTATGGCACNCGGATNTTCTGCAACGCCCGCGCNGGCAATTGGGAAAACGCGGCNCTGACCTTTGGNTCGGCNCANGCGCTTGGCCTGNTGCCAGAGNCNCAGCTTGAACTCTTNGACCGTTTCCTNAACCCGGATTTCTACGAAGGGGCTGAGCCGCTGCGCGTGCCGCGCCAGATGNACCCGATGACCTTNCGCNTGTTTGANACCATTGGNGAGCCGCTGCCCTCCAACATTCTGCCNCGCNCCTATGCGGTGGCCGATCTGCGCGACATCGCCGGATGGAAAGCCCAGCTTGANGCCGCCGAGCGNCTGACCCGCGCNGGNGCCCTGCCCGACAACCTGCTGCTGGGGCTNTANACAGACCGCCAGCCCGCCGCATCGGGGGGCGTCTGGGACCGTGTCGCGGCGCTGCAACGCTTTGANACNGCCCTGCGCACCAGCAGCGCNGAGGCNGTGGCCAAGACCCTGCCGCCNGCNTGGGAAGCGATGCGNGAGGCCTCTCTCGAAGTGGCCTTTGCCACGCTCTTTGCCGAACCNCTCTCGACCATGCCGCTTGCGGGCCATGCCGCGCGNCTGGCGCGGGATGTGGCNNTGCTGTCGCCCAATTACGAGGCCGCCNCGNCGCGGGTGATCGGCAAGTCCCCCGAAGACGAATTGCTGCGCGCCGTNGCGGTTGGCGATNCCCCCGAAGGCCCCGCCCCGGATGCGCCNTTGGCCGCTGCTGTTCACGATGCTTTCGCCAATCCCACCCCGCGCGCCGACCTGATGGCNCTGGCGNGGGACAAGGAANTGGGCATGGCGATTTTGCGCCTATTGTCGCTCTTGCATGACGGGGCGAGTGGTGACACATCGGCGCTCCGCGACGCCCTAGCCACCCTGCGCGCCCTCGGGTTGGAAGACACNGCCCGACGTGCCGCCTTGCAGATTGTATTGCTCCAGCAATGATGATNTCCCAGACCCCGACCTTNCATTGGATCTCCAGCTTTCTGGAGGCCGCCGCCGCCGAACAGGGTGCCGCCACCAATACGCAGNTGGCCTATGGCCGCGACCTCAAGGATTTCGATTCCTTTCTGGCGCAGCGNAANCANGATTTCCTNACCGCCAGCCGCGGNGAGGTTGANGATTACCTTGTCTATTGCGANGCNCAAGGNCTTGCCAAATCCACCCGCGCGCGGCGNCTNTCGGCGATCAAACAGCTCTACCGCTTTGCCTTTGAGGAAGGGCTGCGCGAAGACAATCCNGCNGTGCAAATCGCCGGNCCGGGGCAAGACAAACGTCTGCCCAAGATCCTCTCCGAAGAAGAGGTCGACCGGCTTNTGGATGCNGCGCGCAACTCTGGCCGGGCGCTGGCNGACCAGCTGCGCAACACCTGCCTGATGGAACTNCTCTATGCCACNGGCATGCGGGTCAGCGAATTGGTCAGCCTGCCGGTCAGCGCNGCGCGCGGCGATCCGCGCCTNCTGCTGATTTCGGGCAAGGGGGGCCGCGAGCGGCTGGTGCCCCTGTCAGAGCCTGCGCGTGATGCNNTGGCNGCATGGCTNGTGGTGCGCGACAAGGCGGATGAAGCGGCCCAAGCCAAGGGCAAACCGCCCGCNCGGCATCTCTTCCCGTCGCGCGGGGCNANGGGCCANCTGACGCGGCATCGGTTCTATCTGNTGATCAAGGAATTTGCCGTGACCGGGGGTGTGCCCCCTGAAAAGGTGACGCCGCACACCCTNCGCCATGCCTTNGCCACGCATCTGCTGGCCAATGGNGCNGACCTGCGCGCGATCCAGNCNATGCTGGGCCANGCCGATGTCGCCACGACCGAGATCTANACCCATGTGCTNGAAGAGCGCCTGTCNGACCTCGTGCTNGAGCGTCACCCNCTNGCCAAGGANGGCACGCGNAANCCCGGTGGCANCACGTCTTCCGACGGCCAGTAACCGCTTTGCAGCGCGTCNGCATAGGCGCGCGGCAGACCNGCNTTTGTCATNTCGGCCACGGCCCCNGNCACATCNTAGCTAAGCCGNTGAAACCGCACNTCGCCCCCGTCCAACACGGCNACCCGCGTTTGCTGGCCNCCGTCGTGGGGCGGCATGCCGATCACCCCTGCATTGATCCAGCGCCCACGCGCCGTCTTGCGGATAAAGGGCAGACCGGAATGCCCGGCNATGATGTGATCGACGGGNCCTGTGACCTCNTCCAAGGCNNGCCACTCCTCCTCGAACACCGCNNCTGCACTNTCNGACCAGATGAACCGCGCCACNTCGCNCACCCCGCCGTGGATCACNCCNTAGCGCTGCCCNTGATGCTGAAACACNGCCACATCCGGCAGTGACCCCATCCACGTCTTCGCCTCNGCGNCCAACNNNCNNGCGGCATGGGCGTACCACGCGCCNGANAGCATGTCGCAACTGCTGCCCGGCGCNAANCCGCAGCCGCAATCCTCGGCCCCGCTGGCCAGNTGCAACTCGCAATTCCCGGCCACCACGGCACAGCCAAGCGCCCGGATCGCCGCCACGCTTTCGCTTGGTGCCCCGCAGTAGGCGACGATATCCCCGGTGCAGATCATCTGATCCCCGCCGATGNCGTGCGCGNCGGCAAAATCCGTCAGCGCNNCTACCGCCTGAAGGTTGGAATAGGGCCCGCCGAACAACAGCAGCGGCCCGTCCAGAACCCCNAGCTCTGCACAGTTGATTTTCGCCTGCATCACACCACCCTCACCCGTTGCGACCCTTGAATGACGCAGCCCCTGCGCCCATAACATTCNCAACACATAATGGATGGATTTAGACCTCATGGAAACGGGCCCCGCCCTTTTTGACACCGCATTCTGGATCAGTACCGGAATTATCCTNTTTCTCCTCGTCCTNTCGGGCTTCTTTTCNGGGTCCGANACNGCNNTGACCGCCGCCTCGCGCGGGAAGCTGCGCGCGCAGGCCGACAAAGGGGCAAGCGGGGCGATACGGGCGCTCAAAATCACCGAGGATAACGAGCGGCTGATCGGCTCGGTCCTTCTGGGCAACAACTTGGTCAACATCCTTGCCGCTTCCATGGCGACGGCGCTNTTCACCCGGCTTTTCGGCGAAAGCGGCGTGGCGCTGGCGACGCTGGTGATGACGCTTCTGGTGCTNGTCTTCTCNGAAGTGCTGCCCAAGACCTATGCCATCACCAATGCCGAAACGGCGGCGGCGCTGGTCTCGCGCCCGATCAGCATCGTGGTGCTTGTCTTCTCGCCNGTGGTGACGGCGGTGCGCTATTTCGTGCGCGGGGTGCTGCGGCTTTTCGGCGTTCAGATCGACCCGGACAGCAACATTCTGGCGGTCCGNGAAGAGATCGCNGGNGCCTTGCAACTGGGCCATTCCGAAGGCGTGGTCGAAAAGGAAGACCGCGACCGTATCTTGGGCGCGCTCGACCTGCGCGAACGNGCGGTGGAAGAGGTCATGCTGCACCGNTCGGGGATCGAGATGATNGATGCGGCNTCCGACCCNACCGACATNATGGAAAAATGCCTGCAATCCAACCACACCCGCCTGCCCGTCTTCCGCGATGATCCGGANAACATCATNGGCGTGATCCATGCCAAGGACCTGCTGCGGGCCATGTACAAGCTGATCGGCGGNCCCAACGGCAATGCGGCGGCGCTCAANGGGTTCAACGTGGCCGATGTGGTGATGAAACCCTATTTCGTGCCCGAAACCTCCACCCTCGATGANCAGATGCGCCAGTTCCTGCGCCGCCGCACNCATTTTGCGCTGGTGGTGGATGAATATGGCTCCCTGCAAGGGCTGATCACGCTCGAAGACATCCTCGAAGAGATCGTGGGCGAGATTACAGACGANTTCGACCCCGACGCAGANCACCCGCTCAAACAGTCCGAGGATGGGCATCTGATGGTCGAAGGGGCCATGACGATCCGCGATCTTAACCGCGCCACCGACTGGTCCCTNCCCGATGACGAGGCCAATACNGTGGCCGGGCTGGTGATCCACGAAGCGCAGATGATCCCCACCGTGGGGCANGTGTTCTCTTTCCACAACTTCCGGTTCGAAGTGATGGAGCGGGACGGCAACCGCATCACGCAGTTGAAAATCCGCCCCCTCTGANCTCCGCTTAGTCCGGTGTCTCCACCGCCGCGCGCACCTCTTTGCATGCGGCGGACCAAATACGCGCCCGGTCAGGGCCAAAGGGCACCTCTTCGAAAGCGCGGCGCAGNTGGTTCTCTGCCGCGTCCCGGGCCGAGGCGGCAAGNCCGGGGTCAGGGTGCTGCATCAGCCCGGCCAGCACCTCTTGCAGGGCCATCTGCACCTCGACGACCGAGGCCCCATCACGGGCNAGCGCGCCAAAGCCATCTTCGATCAGNGCNTCCGACGGGATCGGCGCGATATGCAGGTTGGGCANGTTGANCTTGCCGCNCGGCTTCGCCTCGTCCGAATAATAAGACAGGATGCGNCCGATGCGGGTGATGACATCAATCGCCGTGCCNCCGTCGTTGATCCCCGGCGACAGCGCTTTGGAGGCGACCTCTCCCAGCACCCGCAGGCCAAAGCGCGGGTCTTGGTCAAAGGTGCGCAGATCGCCCAGTTGCACGGTATCGAANACCTTTTGCTCAAGGCTGTCCCAATCGTGCTCTGCGTCCTGTGGGCTGCCCTGCTGGGTCACCATGACCAAAGGCTCTCCGACAAAGACGAAATCGCCGATGCGNCGGGTAAGATAGATCGCCACCCCATGATCGCGCGCCTGCTGGTCCAGCGCCTCGGGGTAGATATGTTTGATATANCCGCTTTCGGGNGCAAAGATCGGGCGGGCGTTTTCCGGCGCGGGGCCGGTCAAAGGGTGNCCGCCCATGCAGGGCGTCTTTAGCCGCTCNTTNAACAGCGANGTGGTNACGGCTTCGATNTGGCGCGTGGTGTCGATCAGGCTACCGAAACTTTGCAGNTGAAGCACCCAACGGATCAGAAAGATCACGATGATCGCCAGCACCANNACNGTNGTCANGAACANNACGAAAGAGCGTTCGTCGACATAGATGCCCAACTCGCGCATGATGATGGCCACCAATGCATAGACATAGGCCCCGATGAAAACGGCAAGGGTGTTCTGNGTGGTCCGGTCCTGAATGATCAGCCGATGCGCCCGCGGCGTGAACTGGGCCGAGGTAGAGCGGTAGACCGTGACCATGATGGTGATCGAAAAGATCGTAACCGCAAGCATCGCATCCGCGATGATCTGCAAAAGCCGATCCGCCGCCTCGCCTGTCAAACGTGTGGCGACTTTCTTGGGCACCAAGGGTTCAAACAGCTGCGTCATCCCGAGGGCGACAAAGGCCAGCAGTCCCATGACGACCACCCGCACCCAAAGTTTACGAGAATATTCGCGGGCTTTACGAAACAGCGTATGCGGGATCAGGTCTTTGATGTTCATGAGCCAAGGGTAGCACGAAAAAGCGCCCTGCCAACGGTGGTTTAGCGGGAATCTTCGGCTTGAAGGGACTGTTGGGATATCGCCTACGCGGCCCTAGCCCCGAAGGGTCTTATCCCCGCGCCATTCCCCCGCTACTCTGGCGGCATGATACATACCCCTCTCCCCGTGATCCTCCTTGCCGCTGGTGCCTCGACCCGGATGCGCGGGCGTGACAAATTGATGGAAGACATCGGCGGCCAGCCCTTGCTGCGCCGTCAGGCCCAACTCGCGCTATGCCTTGGCCCCGTCACAGTTGCCCTGCCGCCAGCGCCCCACCCGCGCTATACCGCGCTCAGCGGGCTTGAGGTCAACGCCCTGCCCATCTCTGATGCGGCCGAGGGCATGGGGGCGAGCCTTCGGGGTGCCTTTGCCGTCCTCCCGACCAAGACCCCGGCGGCGATGGTGATGCTAGCCGATATGCCAGAGGTGCAGGCGGCAGACCTTACCCGCCTCGCGGCAGCGGTTGATCTGAAAAGCGAAACATTGATCTGGCGCGCGGCGACTGAAGACGGCACGCCCGGACATCCGATCATCTTTGCAGCGGCGCTGTTCGATAAGCTTAGGCAGCTTAGCGGCGATGATGGGGGGCGCGCGGTGGTTCGCGGTGCCGCAGGCCGTGTGCAACTGGTCCCCCTGCCCGGTCGGCGCGCAAGGCTAGATCTCGACACCCCTGAAGACTGGGCCGCTTGGCGGACCCATCAGCCGGAGAAATAGCCTCCGCACAAAAGAAAACGGGGCGGTCACCCGCCCCGTTTTCAAGCTGCATCGCGTCCCGCCTGCGCGGGATTATTTCACCAGCAAGCTGGCCTCGTGCTTTTTCAGCGAACGCCGTGCGGCGGTGTAGCCTTCGATGCCGTCCTGTGTCGCAAGCTCGGGGAAGAGTTCGAGGATTTCGTTGCGTTGCTCTTCGCCGATACCGGCCAGCGACATGTCACCAGGCTGGAAGCTCTCGGTCCAGGTGCCATCCGACAAGATCACCTCATGGCGGTCGAACATCACGTGGATGTAGGTGGTGCCAGAGACCTCGACCACGTCGATGCCCTCCATGCCGGTCAGGTGCTTCGCCGCGACCAAGACTTCACGCTCTTCAAAATACAGCGCTGTTTTCTCGTTGGCGACCAACACGCGGTGGTTGGGGCTGACCATCATGTCACGCTCGGGCAGTGCATTGCCAAGCGCGCCCTTCCGGATCAGCACCGGCTTGAGATGGGCGGCCATTTCGAATTCGGCCCCGGTCATCTCACGTGCGCCGACCCAACGGATCGTTTGGATGCCGTTGTCGCGGGTGATGACCCGGTCGCCGACCTCAAGCGCCTCGACACGGACCTCACCACGCGGTGTGGCAATCTTGGTGCCCGGTGTGAAACAGGGGATGATGACATTTTCGATCTCGACAAAGTTCAAACGCCCGGCATCGCTGCCATCTTCGTTGAAGTAGTCGACAAAACCGTCTTCGCGATCATCAGAGGTATAGGTAACCTCTAGGCGGCCACCCTCAGGGGCCGAGCCGCGCAGATCAAGCGTGTCATAGTCCACGCCAGCGCTGCCACCGTCGATATCATCGCCCGCGTTGACGTTAACGAAGGTATCTTGATCGGCACCACCGGTCATCACGTCGACACCGGCACCACCGTCGAGCAGATCGTCGCCCTGACCGCCTTGCAGCGTGTCGTCGCCCTCGCCGCCCATCAGCGTGTCGTTCTCGCCGCCACCGTCGAGCAGATCATCGCCCTCGCCGCCGACCAGCAGGTCATCGTCACGGTTGCCACGCAGCGTGTCGTCACCGGTGCCGCCGTCAAGCTCGTCATTGCCTTGACCGCCCGAGATGCTGTCGTCGCCCTGACCGCCAAGCAGCGTGTCGTTGCCGGTGTTGCCTTCGATGATGTCATCGTCGATCTGACCGTCGATGTAGTCATCGCCAGAGCCGCCGCGCAGCATGTCGGCGTCGTCGGCGCCATAGATCACGTCATTGCCCGAGCCACCGTCGACGGTATCCATCCCGTTGTTGGTGACACGGTCAGGGGTGAAGGGGTTGGACGCATCTTCTTCGTCGGGGATGTCGAGCACATCAAGGCCGAGGTCGGGATCATTGCCAGCAAAGATCGTGTCATTGCCAGCACCGCCAAGAATGCTGTCGTTGCCTTCGCCGCCGACGATACGGTCATCGCCGTCGCCGCCATCAACGATATCGTCGTCGATGCCCGCGTCGATCATATCATCGCCGGTGCCGCCGGTGATGGTGTCACGGTCGTCGCCGGTCGAGATGGTGTCATTGCCCGCGCCGCCATCGACGGAGTCGCGGTCGTTCTCAGGGTCGGCATCGGGGTCAAAGCTCAAGCTGTCGCTGTCGCTTTCCGGGTAGCCCAGATCAGGCGCGATATCGTCGTTGCCGGTGGTGATCATGTCGTCACCGTCACCGCCGTCGACCACGTCAGAGCCTGCACCGGCCTCGACGATGTCATCACCGTCGCCCGCCAGAATGGTATCGTCACCGTCGCCTGCGCGGACATAGTCATCATCGCCTTCGGCACCGGGCAGGATCGCGTCGTCGTTGTCGATCATGTCGCCATCGGGATCGCCGGTATAGGCGGTGTCGATCAGATCGTCGCCTGCGGTGCCGTCGACATAGCCGTCACGGGTCGGATCGCCGTCACCCACGGTGACAGTCACGGTGCCTTCGTCGGTCAAACCGTCGGGGTCGGACACGGTGTAGGTGATTGTCGCGTCGCCGGTGAAACCGTCGTTGGCTTCAAAGGTGATGGTGCCATCGTCATTGATGGTCACGGTGCCATCGTCGCTGGAGGCATCCGCCACGCTCAGCACGTCGCCGTCGACGTCGGTGTCGTTTTCCAGAACCGGGATCACAACCGCATCGGTGCCGGTGGTGCTGGCCGTGTCGTCGTTTGCGACGGGCGCGTCGTTCACCGGGTTCACGGTGACATTCACAGTGCCGGTATCGGTGCCGCCGTTGCCGTCATCCACAGTGTAGGTGATGGTGGTGTCACCGTTGAAATCGGCATTCGGCGTGAAGGTCAGCGTGCCATCGTCGTTGATGACCACATCCCCGACGGGGCAGCTTGCCATGGTGATGGTCAGCGTGTCGCCATCACTGTCGCTGTCATTGCCCAGCACGTCGACGGTGCCGGAGGTGTCTTCGTCGATCTCAAGCACATCGTCTTCGGCCACGGGCGCGTCATTGCCGCCGCCTGCTGGCTTGTCGTCGTCGAAGATCACATTGTCGATCGCGCCGGAGCCTTCGAAACGCACTTCAAAGCGCGACACGCCGTCGATGTTGAACTGAACGAACCGTTCGCCGCCGTCGCCGGTGGGCTGAACGTAGTGGTTCTGGATCACGTCGCCATTGTCATCGTAAAAGATGACACGGGTGCCCTCGCCGCTGGTCTCTTCGATGTCTTTGAAGGTGACGCCCTTCATGCGCACCATGTCATCGAAATCAAAGAACAGGCTGCCACCGCCGGCGTTGTCGTCCGGGTCGCTCTGGTCGCCGTCTTCGGAAACGATCAGCAAACCTTCCAGCGTGTCGGAGGCCAGATCGTTGTCGCCACCCGTGGGGTTGGCGCTGTCAAAGATCATCGCATCGCCAGAGCCGCCGCTGGCCGAAACCGTAACGCCCAGGTCCGCATATTCGTCGTCAATGATGGTGCCTGCGCTGAACGCATTGAAATCAAGTGTTCTAATCATTGTGAATTCTCCTGAGCGGTGTTGCACGCGGCGCGCAACGCGGCCGTCTTGGAAGTGGATTCTGTTTCAATCTGATGAATGGAGCGCCGAACGGCAGAGCGGTCGAACCGGGCATTTCTTGCCCCGCAAAAGGCCAATGGCAGGGCCTGTCGCTTGTCTATCATATCGTCTCTCCCTTCGTTCACACGCGCCCCGCTGGCTGAAATCCAGATCGGGCGACACGCATCCTTGCGCCAACGAAGGGGAGAGCCTGAACAAGGCCCACACCCGAGAAGAACCCCTCCCCGGTATGTTGTGTTTACGGTCGCAAATTTTGCGGCGTACCCACATTTCCCGCATCCTTGATGCGCTTAATGCGGCCGCCCCCGTGACCTACAGACTTCTATGCCCCCCAGTTGGGCACCTATAGGAATAGCCCTCCTATACGAATGGACAAAGAGAAAAATGTTTGAAAATTGCCGGAACCAAATGAAGTTTTGCCGCAATTCAGGTGGTTTAGCTGATCTCACGGCGACGATTGTTTCTAAGGCATTCCTCGGCGAAATTGCAATTCGCCATATGATTAAGGAAAATTAACGCCAAAGCGCGACCGCGCCCCTCAAACCCCGGTCAGGACTGTTTCGCGGAGAGAGACAATGGCGCCGCAAATGCGCCGCATCTGTGCCGCCTTGTTTTCGTCATTCTTTTTGATTGCTTGTTCTCAAGCTGGAACCAATGGCCCAAAAACCTGCGGAACTGGTGACAAAGCCACTGGTAGAGCGCCTTATTCCCGCCGAATCAGTCGCGCACCTGCAGGGGGATTCAGAAGCTCATGCAAGGCGTTTCGCCGAAAACACATCGAAACCGCAACCGGCGCGGCGAAGTGGGCCTACAAGAAGCGGCCTGCCGCCTGTTTGCGGCAGACGTATTCGCGCAAAGGCGCCTGCTGGTCTCGAACGTAAACCTCACAAGCCGCTCATACCCCCACGAATATCCGAGCCAAAATGCGCCAAATCCGACGCTCAAAACGACATTTCAAAGCCCACAAACGACACCGCGCCGACAAGGCGCAAACCCCAGCCATAGTGCACTCTGCGCCCCGCTCCTGCGGCAGGGTGTCGCACCCCCATTTCACCCTATTGCAATGGCCGCTCGGGTAGACCAAATGCGCCGCATGTTGATGTATGCCGTTCATAAGAGGCGCCCGCGCAAACCGGGCACGCTGCTGAACCGCCGGTAACCCCGGTCGGACAGGCCGATCCGCCTGTTCGGACCATCGGGGTTCCAACTGACTTTCCGGATCACACTCGGGATGAGACCCACACAACCGACCCGGCCCAGCTTTTTGGCACTGACCGTCGTCTTTCGCGGATCCTTCCTTAACGACCTTTCTGATATGGAGCATGCCATGCATTTCCGCCTGCTGAAGAACACCAACCAGATCGCCGGGATGCCCGGAACCGCCTTTAACGGCACCATCGGTCAAGTCGCCAACGCCGAGGGTCTGGCCCTTGTCGCCATGCTGCGCCGCGCCCTGCGCGACACCGCGCGCCGTTGGGAGCGCAACCGCACGCTGTCGACGCTGAATGCGATGGATGACCGTCTGCTGCAGGATATTGGCCTGAACCGCAAAGACATCCCCCAGCATATCCGCGACATGGAAAGTTTTTCCCGCCGCTGAACAGCCCCACCCGCGCCCCGCTTGAAGGGTCGCGGCGGGCCTTAATTATATGGCGTCCTGCATGGGGGCGCCGGTCATAACTCCACCGCGCCAGACCCGGCGCGGTGCCCGAACTTGCGTCATCCTCTCGGCAATCGTGTTGCACAGGGGCGCGCGATTTGTTTTCTTATCTCCAGCAAACCCGGCCATCGAAAGCTGCCGCGCCCTATCGCGCGACCGGCTTCTTCTTGATGCAAAGGGACAAAGATCAGCGGTGCGCGCCTGCGCGGAACTGCGGATACACTAGAGGAGATATCACTATGAAACGCTATTTGCTTGGCACGGCCTTTGCCGTTGCAACCCCGATGGCCGCCGCCGCACAGGACTGCGGCGAAGTCTCGATCGCGGAGATGAACTGGGCGTCGGCGCAGATCGTCACCGCCGTGACCGAATTCCTGCTGGTTCAGGGCTATTCCTGCGACGTGACCGTGGTCCCGTCGGACACCACCCCCGCCGTGACATCGCTGTCGGAAAACAACGAGCCGGACATCGTGCCCGAACTGTGGCCGAACTCCGCCGGTGACGCTTACAAAAAGCTGAAAGCGGACGGCAAGATTGTTGAGCTGACTTCCGTGCTTGATCCCGGTGGTGTCGAAGGCTGGTGGGTGCCGACCTATCTTGTGGAAGAGCATCCCGAGCTTGCCACCATCGAAGGCATCTTGGAAAACCCCGAACTGGTCGGCGGCATGTTCAACAACTGTCCCGATGGCTGGGGCTGCCGCATCGTGAGCGACAACCTCGCCCGCGCCTATGACCTCGAAGGCAACGGCATCGAAGTCTTTGACCACGGCTCGGGTGAGACGATGGTGACCTCGATGGCGTCGGCCTATGAAAGCAAAGAGCCATGGTTCGGCTACTATTGGGCCCCAACCACGCCGCTGGGCAAATACGACATGACCAGCGTCGATCTGGGCGAATTTGACGAGGCCGCGCACAGCGCCAACCAGAACGCCGACAACCCAGAGCCAAAGCCTTCGGCCTTCCCGACGGCACCGGTTCTGACTGTGATGACCAAGGATTTCCACGACAACAATCCTGAAATCGCGGAATTCATCGGCAACGTCTCCTTCAAGACCGACGAGATGAGCAAGCTGCTGGCATGGCAGGGCGAAAGCAACGCTTCGAATGAAGAAGCGGCTGTTTACTACCTGCAGAACAACAAGGACGTTTGGGCCGAATGGCTGAGCGACGACGCCCGTGGCAACCTGTCGAAGCTGCTTGACCAGTAAGACAGACTGACAAAACGGCGGGCGGGGAACTCATCTGGGTTTCCCGCCCGTTTGTTTCAGGATCGGCGGCAAGACTTACGTCTTTTCACACCGACTGCGCCGCGGCCCCCGGCCTATTGCGCAGTTTCTTTGCAAGGACATAGGTTTGATTTGCCGCCTCTGTATGGGGCAGCCGACGCCGCGCAGACCGCGCGGCGCACCGGCCCCCTCCCCAAAAGTAAACGGTCTGATGCAGACCGGGAAAGCGACAGATGGCGACTTACGATAACTTCTTTGACCAGCTCGGCCTGCGCGGCTGGTGCGGCGATGACCAAGGCGGTGGGCTTAGCTCCATGGCCGATCTCATGGGCCAAGCGGGTGGTGATACCGATACGACGCTCTGGGACACGCCCTTCCCCTCACTGGACGCGCTGCACGACAGCTGCGACGCTATCCCGCAGTCGCGCGACCTGACCCAAGGGCTGGAGCAAGGCTTCCTCGCCATCAAGGATAATCTCAAAGTCGTTGTCGACCCGCTGACCCAACCGCTGAGCTGGGCTTTGGAGAACGCGCTGTGGATCATGCAGGCGGTGCCGTGGTTCGTGATGATTCCGCTTTTGATGGCGATCACCTATGCCGTGGGCCGTTCGCTCAAGCTGGTGGGTCTGGTCGCGCTGGTCTTTGGCTTTCTGGCCTTTATCGACTTTTACGACCACACGATGCAGACGCTGGCGATCATCTTTGTCTGCGCATTCATATGCGTGCTTCTGGGCGTGCCCATTGGCATCGCCATGTCGCGCAGCGACCGGGTGCAGCGCACGATGATCCCGATCTTGGACATGCTGCAAACCCTGCCGCCCTTCGTCTACCTGATCCCGCTGATCTTCCTCTTCTCAGTCACAGAGCCCAAGCTCTACGGCATCGCGATCATCCTTTACGCCATCGTGCCGGTGGTGCGTCTGACCGACCTTGGCATCCGTCTGGTCGACAAAGACGTGATCGAGGCCGCCGACGCCTTTGGCATGACCAACCGTCAAAAGCTCTACAAAGTGCAGATTCCACTGGCGCTGCCCAACATCATGGCCGGTGTGAACCAGACCATCATGATGAGCCTTGCCATGGTCGTCATCGCCTCGCTCGTTTCGGCCCCCGGTCTGGGTGTGCTGGTGCTGCGCGGTATCCGAAGCCTTGAGTTGGGTGTCGGTCTTCTGTCGGGTCTGGGGATCGTCCTTTTGGCGATCATCCTTGACCGGGTCACCAAAGCCGCGCTTGCGCGGATCAATGCATCGCAGAAGTGAGACCAGCCATGACAGACGATATCAAAATCTGCGTTCGCAACCTCTACAAAATCTTTGGTGATGACCCACAGGGCGCGCTGGAGAAGGTGCGCGGCGGCATGAGCAAGGCCGACCTGCAGGCCGAGACAGGCCATGTGCTGGGTCTTAACAACATCAACGTGGACATGCCTGCGGGCAAGACCACGGTGATCATGGGGCTGTCAGGCTCGGGCAAATCGACCCTGATCCGTCACCTCAACCGCCTCATTGACCCCACCTCGGGCGAGGTGATCATGAACGGCGAGAACATCCTCGACTACAACGAGCGGCGTCTGCGTGAGATGCGCAAGCACGAGATGTCGATGGTGTTCCAAAAGTTCGCCCTGCTACCGCATCGCACCGTGTTGGAGAACGCCGGGATCTCTTGGGAGATCGAAGGCAAGACCCGCAAGACATACGCGGCTGAGGCGACGAAATGGCTCGACCGCGTGGGTCTACAGGGTCAGGGCGACCAGTATCCGGCACAGCTTTCGGGCGGTATGCAGCAACGTGTGGGCATCGCGCGGGCGCTCACGTCGAACTCTGACGTGATGTTGATGGACGAGGCGTTTTCGGCCCTCGATCCGCTGATCCGGACCGACATGCAGGATCTGCTGATCGAATTGCAGGCCGAGTTGCACAAGACGGTGATCTTCATCACCCACGATCTGGATGAGGCGCTGAAACTGGCCGACCACCTGGTGATCCTGAAAGACGGTTTCATCGTGCAACAGGGCGAGCCGCAGCATATCCTGCTGAACCCGAACGATCCCTATATCGAAGCCTTCGTCAGCGACATTAACCGCGCGCGGGTGCTACGGGTACGCTCGGTCATGGAGAAGACTGATGTGCCACCCAGCGATGTGGCGGGCGAGGTTTACCACGCCA
>NZSX01000045.1 GCA_002703405.1 Sulfitobacter sp.
CCCGCGTCTACCCGCGCGGCGCGGATTTCTCCCATGTGGTGGGCCGCGTAGGCCGGGTGAGCCAAGCTGACCTCGACGCGCTGGAAAACCCCGATCAGGTGCTGCGCATCCCGCGCTTTCAAATCGGCAANATCAACGTCGAAGCCCGCGCCGAGAACCTGCTGCGCGGNGCGGCGGGCACCAAACATGTNGAGGTGAACGCCACAGGCCGCGTGATGCGNGANTTGGAGCGGCGCGAAGGTCAGGCCGGGGCNGANCTGCANNTGACCGTNGANGCCAATCTGCAACGCTATGTGCAGGCCCGTCTGGGNGANGANAGCGCCGCCGTGGTCATNATNGANTGCGAGAATGGCGATNTGGCCGCANTNGCCTCTTCGCCCAGCTATGACCCGAACCTCTTTATCGGCGGCATCTCTTCGGCGGACTATAACCCGCTGCTAAACTCCAAATACCGCCCGCTGGTGAACAAACCCGTACANGGCACCTACCCGCCCGGCTCGACCTTCAAGATGATCGTGGCNCTTGCCGCCATCGAAGAGGGCATNGTCGCCCCCGATGAGACNGTCTATTGCCCNGGCCATCTGGAGGTCGCGGGCCGGCGGTTCCACTGTTGGAAACGCGCNGGCCATGGATGGGTCAACCTTCAGGATTCGCTCAAGCAATCCTGCGATGTTTACTACTATGATCTGGCCGTGAAGGTGGGCATCGAAAAGATCACCGCCATGTCGAACCGCTTTGGCCTTGGNATCAAACACGATCTGGCGCTGTCTTCGGTCGCGGGNGGGCTTGCGCCGACCAAACAGTGGAAACGCTCGGCCCGGGGTGAAGATTGGGTCGTGGGCGACACGGTCAACGCCTCNATCGGGCAGGGNTTCACCCTCTCNTCCCCACTGCAACTCGCGGTGATGAGCGCGCGGATCGCCACCGGGCGCGCGGTGACGCCGCGGCTGATNAAATCCATCGACGGGGTGGAACAACCCAGCGGCGCGGGCGAGCCGATGGGCCTGAACGAAAACAACCTGCGCCAATTGCGCAAAGCGATGTACGACGTGGTNAACGANCGCCGCGGCACNGGCTATCGCAGCCGCATCATCGANGACACNATGCGCATGGCGGGCAAGACNGGCACCAGTCAGGTGCGCAACATCACCGCCGCCGAACGCGCCCGNGGNGTGACCAGCAACGCCGACCTGCCGTGGGAGCGCCGCGACCACGCGCTGTTCGTGTGCTTCGCGCCCTACGACAAACCCAAATACGCGGCCTGCGTGCTGGTGGAACACGGGGGGGGCGGNTCAACCGCCGCCGCCCCNATNGCGCGCGACGTGATGTTGCAGGCCATGGCCGGGGGCGAGCCGCCGCTCGAAGCCTACCCCAAGTCCGACCGGGGCCGCATCGCCACCCAGCAAGAAGANCTNCGCGACACCGCGCCGGAAACCTCGGCCAGCGTAGCGGGAGACGATCAGGCATGAGNTATCTTGAGCATACGGTCAAATCCGTCCCCACGGGGCTGCGCAAGATCCTTTTCATGAACTGGCCGCTGGCGATCCTGTTGACCAGTGTCGCGGGCGTGGGNTTCTTGATGCTCTACTCGGTCGCGGGCGGGTCATTCTCNCCTTGGGCCGAACCGCAGATGAAGCGTTTNGGCATGGGCATTGCGATCATGTTCACTGTGGCGATGGTGCCGATCTGGCTCTGGCGCAACCTGTCGGGCGTGGCCTATGGGGCGACCTTGGTGCTNCTGGTCGCGGTCGAACTCTTTGGCTCNGTCGGCATGGGCGCGCAGCGTTGGATCGACATNGGCTTNATGCGGCTGCAACCGTCGGANNTGATGAAGATCACGCTGGTGNTGTTTCTGGCCGCCTATTACGACTGGCTGCCGGTCAAAAAGGTNTCGCGCCCCTTTTGGGTNCTGCTGCCGATCCTGATCATCGTGGTCCCNACCGCTTTGGTCCTGAAACAGCCCGACTTGGGCACCTCGATCCTGCTTTTGACCGCCGGGGGCGGGCTGATGTTCCTTGCNGGTGTGCATTGGGCCTATTTCGCCGCCGTCATCACCGCCGCNATCGGNCTGGTCACNGCCGTCTTCCAATCGCGNGGCACCCCNTGGCANCTGNTNAAAGANTACCAATACCGCCGCATCGACACNTTNCTNGACCCCAGCCAAGACCCGCTTGGCGCGGGCTANCACATCACCCAATCCAAGATCGCGCTCGGNTCGGGCGGCTGGTCNGGGCGNGGCTANATGCAGGGCACCCANTCGCGGNTGAACTTCNTGCCCGAGAAACACACCGACTTTATCTTTACCACGNTGGCCGAAGAGTTCGGNTTCGTCGGCGGCGTCTCTCTGCTGGGGCTTTATGCGCTGATCATCCTGTTCTGCGTGGCCTCGGCGGTGAAGAACAAAGACCGGTTCTCAAGCCTGCTGACACTGGGCATCGCGCTCAACTTCTTTCTCTTTTTCGCCGTTAACATGTCGATGGTCATGGGGCTGGCCCCNGTNGTNGGCGTGCCGCTGCCGATGGTGAGCTATGGCGGCTCGGCCATGCTGGTGCTGCTGCTGGCCTTNGGNNTGGTGCAATCGGCGCATGTTCATAGACCGAGGTAATTCATGACNATCAATATTCTCTTCGCCGCCAAAGCCGAACGCTGGGACGGCTACGAANAGCCNTTGAACGANGCGCTGCGCAAGGCNCTGCCGGGGCNGGATTTCACNCTNGCCACCGACNTGCCGCCCGNAGAGGTCGANTATATCGTCTANGCCCCCAACAGCGANTTGCAGGANTTCNCCCCCTACACCCGCGCCAAAGCGGTGCTGAACCTCTGGGCCGGGGTCGAGGCGATCACCGGCAATGAGACCTTAAATATCCCGCTGACACGGATGGTCGATTTCGGCCTGACCCACGGCATGGTGGAATGGTNCACGGGCCATGTGCTGCGCCANCATCTGGGNATGGANNCNGACATNCTGCGCNAGGACGCTAAATGGGAGCCGNGCACCCCGCCGCTGGCGCGCGANCGNGGCGTNGCNGTGCTGGGCATCGGTGCGCTNGGNCANGCNGTGGCCNNGGCGNTGGTGGGTCTGGGCTTCGANGTGACCGGCTGGTCGCGGAGCGAAAAGCAGATCGAGGGCGTGCGCTGCCTGCATGGCGATGCGACGGCCTGANAGAAACGCTGAAACGGGCCGAGATNGCCGTGCTGCTNATGCCCGACACCCCCGCCACGCGNGATGTGCTNAATGCCGANACNCTGGCGCAGATGCCCAAAGGCGCGTTNATNATCAACCCCGGNCGTGGCCCGCTGATNGATGATGACGCCCTGCTTGCCGCGCTCGACANCGGGCAGATNGCCCATGCCACGCTGGATGTCTTCCGCGTGGAACCGCTGCCNGAGGATCACCCCTANTGGGCGCATCCGCGCGTCACCGTGACCCCGCATCTCGCGGCGGCCACGCGCAATGAGACCGCCTCGGAAGTCATNGCCGAGAACATCCGCCGCAGCGAGGCCGGAGAGCCTCTGCTNCATCTGGTAGACCGCGACCGGGGGTACTAACCCCCGGCCGCGTCAANGCTCAGGCCGCCAGCCCGCGCCCTTTGAGCAGCGCCTCNACCCCCGGCAGNCGCCCCCGGAACGCGGTATAAAGCTCTGCCGGATCGCGGCTGCCGCCGGTCGACAGGATGTGGGTCTCCAACGCNTCGGCGCGCTCCGCGTCAAAGGCGCCGCCCGCTTCTTCGAAGGCGGCGAAAGCGTCGGCGTCCATCACCTCGGACCACATGTAGCTGTAATAGGCGCTGGAATATCCGTCNCCCGAGAAGACATGCGCGAATTGCGGCGTGGCGTGGCGCATCCGGATCGCCTGNGGCATGCCGATGCTGCTNAGCACCTCNGCCTGTTTCGCCATCGGATCGGCNGGCGGGGCACCGTCGTGGAACTCNAGATCGACGAGGGCCGAGGCGATNTATTCCACCGTCTGGAACCCCATGTCGAAGGTNGACGCCGCCAGCACCTTGTCCANCATCTCACGCGGCATCGGCTCGCCNGTGCGGGCGTGGGTGGCGAATTTCTGCAAGACCTCGGGCTGGTCCAGCCAATGCTCATAAAGCTGGCTGGGCAATTCCACAAAGTCCCGCGCCACCGAGGTGCCGCTGACGCTTTCATAGGTNACGTCCGACAGCATCTGGTGNAGCGCATGGCCGAATTCGTGAAACAGCGTGCGCGCGTCGTCATAGGACAGCAGCGCCGGGTCGCCCTTGGCGAAATTGCAGACGTTNATCACCACCGGCGCCTGCGCGNNNGGGAACTTCGCNTGCGCTNCGCATCGCCGAACACCATGCGCCCGAACGCTTCGAGCCGCGCGCGAAGTAATCGCCGATAAAGACCGCCACATGCTTGCCGTTCCGCGTCACCTCCCACGCCCGGCAGTCGGGGTGGTAGAGCGGCACGTCGAGCGGCGCGAACGCCAGCCCGAACAACCGGTTGGCACAGTCNAANGCCGCGTCGATCATCCGNTCGAGCTGGAAATAGGGCTTCAGCGCCGCCTCATCGAGGTCATGCTCTGCCGCNCGGCGCTTTTCGGCGTAGTAGCGCCAATCCCATGGCTCCAGCGCCCCGTTCACGCCGTCCTCGCGCATCAGCGCGGTCAGCACCTCGGCATCGGCGTCGGCCTGNGCCTTGGCNGGTTTCCANACCGACATCAGCAAGTCGCGCACGGCGTCCGGCGTCTTGGCCATTTCGGTTTCCAGCTTGTAGGCGGCGAAATTTTCATAGCCCAGAAGTTCCGCCCGCTCCTTGCGCAGNGCCAGCGTTTCGGCAGCGATGTCGCGGTTGTCGGTTTCCCCGCCATTNGCACCGCGNGCTTCCCACGCACGAAACGCCTTTTCGCGCAGGTCGCGACGGTCTGAGAATTGCAGGAAGGGTGTGATCAGCGACCGCGAGAGCGTGACCACCGGGCNATCCGCGCCCTTCTCCTTGCCCGCCGCGCGGGCGGCGTCGAGCGCGAAATCCGGCANGCCGGTCAGATCGCCCTCCGACAGCGGCATGAACCAATCCCGCTCATCGGCCAGCAGNTTTTGCGTGAACTGCGTGCCCANCACCGCCAGCCGCGCCTTNATCTCTTTCATCCGCTCGGCGGCCGCCCCGGTCAACGCCGCGCCAGAGCGGACGAAGCCGCGATGNGTCAGCATCAGCACGCGNGCCTGCTCCTCGGTCAGNTCGAGCGTNTCGCGGGCCTCCCAGACGGCAGCGATGCGGGCAAAGAGCTTGGCATTACCCGAGATCGCCGATTGATGCGCAGCAAGCTTGGGCGAGAAATCNCGCTGCAANGCCTCGCGCGCGCCGTTGCTGTCGGCCCCCGCGACGGTNAANAACACGCTCANCACCTTGTCGAGCGCGTCGCCGGANGCTTCGAGCGCCTCGATCGTATTGGCAAAGCTGGGCGCCNCGGGGTTCTCNGCGATGGCGTCGATCTCGGCCCGGTGGGCGGTCAANGCCTCCTCAAGCGCGGGGGCGAAATCATCGTCTGANATGCGGTCAAAGGGGGCGATGCCGAANGGCGTGTTCCAGTCAGCGAGCAGCGGATTTGTCATGTAAATCTCCTTTGCGCTCTAGATGGGGCGCGGNGNGGAGACTTGCAATCACCCGCCGCAGGTTTCGCAGNCCGCCCGCCGCTTGAGCCCGATCTTGCGGGTCTCACCGNAAAGCCCGTCGTAGATCATCATCTCGCCGCGCAGCACGCTGCCCGCGCCGGTGATCAGCTTNACCGCCTCNAGCGCCATCATCGTGCCGATCACGCCGGGCAGCGGCCCGATCACCCCGGCCTCGGCGCAGGAGGGNGCCAGCCCNGCGGCAGGNGCTTGCGGAAANATGCAGCGATAGCAGGGNGCNCCGCGCGCGGGATCAAAGATGCTGAGCTGCCCCTCCCACTGGCTGAGCGCGCCTGAAATCAGTGGCTTACCAGCCGCGACACAGGCGGCATTNACCCGGTAACGGGTGTCGAAATTATCGGTCCCGTCGAGCACNAGGTCATAGTCGGCCACCAGTTCGGCGGCGATCTCGTCACTAAGGCGACGGTGGTAGGGGCGCACGGTAATATGGGGGTTTTGCGCCANCATCTCGGCTTGGGCCGANAAGNCCTTGGGCGTGCCGATGGCCGCGTCNTTGTGGATNACCTGCCGTTGCAGGTTCGCGTTCTCGACCGTGTCGTCGTCGATCACCCCGATNGTGCCNACGCCCGCCGCCGCGAGATATTGCANCGCCGGCGCGCCGAGGCCACCCGCCCCCACGACAAGCACCTTGGCGTTTTTCAACGCCTTTTGCCCGGCCCCGCCGACCTCNCGTAGNACGATATGGCGGGCATAACGGTTNAGTTCACTGTCCGAAAAACGGCCCGAGGTCTGGNNCNCNGCCGGTTCGCGCGGTGTGGCGCGGGCGCGCAGGGTTGCCAGCCCCTGCCGGTAGAGNATCACCAGCNCAACGAAGCCGCCCAGCAGCANCCAAGGCGCGGCGCTGCCCCCGGTGGCCAGCCGCAGCGGGTGCGTGGCCGGAAAGACCAGATGCAGCCCNACCAAAGCCAGATACATAACCGCAACNAGCCCCGCACGNAGCCCGCGCGGCAGGCCNANNAACCCGCCGCCAAACCAAAGAGCGGCAGCGATGATNAAAACCGCCAGCATCAGTGCGCCCCCGTCGAGCCGAAACCGCCCGCGCCGCGCGGGGTTTCATCAAGGCTGTCGGCCAGATNGAACCCCGCCTGCANCACCGGNGCCACGACCATCTGCGCGATGCGCATGCCGTGTTCGACGGTNAAAGCNTCNTGCCCCATATTGCCCATGATCACCCCNACNANGCCNCGATAATCGCTGTCGATGGTGCCGGGGCTGTTGATCAAGGTNATCCCATGTTTCAGCGCNAGGCCCGAGCGCGGGCGGATCTGCACCTCGAACCCCTGCGGGATCGCCATNTGCAANCCGGTNGAGATCAGCGCCCGCGCGCCGGGGGCCANNGTGACCGNNCCNNCGGGCAGNTTGGCCCGCAGGTCCGCNCCNGCCGCNCCNGCGCTTTCATAGGCGGGCAGTGGCAGGCTGCGGTCCGCGCCATCGGCCCAGCAGAGTTTGATCGTGGTCATAGCGTCCCCTTAGGCAAGTGCTGCGGCGATGCGTTCGGCCAGACGGGCGGCCACGGCATCCTTGCCCATGCGCGGCCAGTCCTCTGCGCCCGCGTCGGTGATCAGCGTCACGGCATTCTCGCGCCCGCCCATGATGCCGGTGGCGGGGGAAACGTCGTTGGCGACGATCCAGTCACAGCCCTTGCGCGCGCGTTTCGCGGTGGCATGGGCCAGCACATCGTCGGTCTCTGCCGCNAAGCCCACGACGAGCGCGGGGCGGNCTTCGCTGCGCTGGCTGATGGTTTTCANGATGTCGGGNTTTTCCGCGAATNTGAGACTGGGCAGCCCGTCTTTGGATTTCTTCAGCTTNCGGTCCCCTGCCCCCTGCACGTGCCAATCGGCCACCGCAGCGGCAAAGACGGCGGCATCGGCGGGCAGTGCGGCGTTTACCGCCTGCATCATCTCTTGCGCNGTTTGCACGGGCACCACCTTGACCCCCTCGGGCGGCGCNACCTCNGCCGGGCCGGTGACAAAGGTCACATCTGCNCCCAAAGCCCTNAGCGCNCGCGCGATGGCCGTGCCCTGCGCACCNGAAGAGCGGTTGGCGATGTAGCGCACCGGGTCGATCGGCTCATGGGTCGGGCCNGAGGTAACGAGGATGCGTTTGCCCTTGAGGGGTCCGTTGCCAAGCTGCGCCTCAACAGCGGCGACNATCTCAAGCGGTTCGGCCATNCGNCCCGGNCCNAATTCNCCGCAGGCCATGTCACCGTCATTCGGGCCCACCATGGTGATGCCATCGCCGCGCAACGTGGCGATGTTGCGCTGTGTCGCGGGGTGCTGCCACATGCGCACATTCATCGCAGGNGCCAGCAATACGGGCGTGTCNGTGGCCAACAGCAGGGTCGAGGCCAGATCATTCGCCGCACCCTGCGCCATCTTGGNCATCAGATCNGCCGTGGCGGGGGCGACCACCAGCAGGTCTGCCGCGCGGCTAAGTTGGATNTGGCCCATCTCGGCCTCATCCCCCAGATCGAAAAGATNGCGAAACACCTTCACCCCGGTCAGGGCAGAGACGGAAAGCGGGGTNACGAACTCTTCNCCTGCGCGGGTCAAAACCGGGGTCACCTTGGCCCCGCGTTCGCGCAGGCGGCGGATCAGNTCGAGGGATTTATAGGCGGCAATGCCACCGCCGATGATCAGCAGAATATGTTTGCCCGACAGCATAAAGGCCCCCCGTTTGCGTTCGGGAGACCTTAATCCGGGGCGGCGAAATCTGCCAGCCCCGGTGGGCATCGCTGAAGGNGGTCANGCGAGAAAGGCAAAAACCTCGCGNGATTGCAGTTCAAGCGACTTGCGCATTTTGCCAAAGGCCGCGGCCTCAAGCTGGCGCACCCGCTCTTTGCTGAGGCTCAGCTCATCNCCGAGGCTTTCCAAGGTGCGNGCAGGGTCGCGCANTTTGCGCTCGCGCACNATGAACTGCTCCCGTTCGGACANCCCCTGCATNGCCGTNAGCAGCCAGTTGCGCAGTTGCGCGGTGTCNTGGCTTTCNTCGACACGTTCCGCNGCCTGCGCGCTTTCGTCGGCCAGCGCTTCGATCCACTCGCGGCCNTCGTCCTCAGCCGATTGCGTGGCGTTCAGCGAATAGTCAGAGCCCGACAGACGCCCTTCCATCATCTCGACATCATGCAACGGCACGCCGATCTCGGTCGAGATCATCTGGCGCANCTGGTGCTTGTCCAATGTCTCGCCCATNGCCGTGGCTTCNCGCTCCAACCGGGCNTGCACGCGGCGCATGTTGAANAACANGGATTTCTGCGAGGAGGTCGAACCGGTCCGTACCATCGACCAGTTGCGCATCACATGNTCCTGAATGCTCGCCTTGATCCACCAGACNGCATAGGTCGAGAACCGCACGCCGCGGTCGGGGTCGAATTTGTCGGCNGCTTTCATCAGNCCCAGACCNGCCTCTTGGATCAAATCGTTCATCGGCGCGCCGTAGCGCTTGAACTTGCCCGCCATTGAGATCGCCAAACGCATGTAGGCGGTGATCAAACGATGCAGAGCGGCCTCATCCCGCTGATCACGCCACGCATANGCCANTTCCAACTCTGTCTCGGCGTCGAGCAATTCGGCCTTCATTGCGGTGCGGGTGAGTGAAAATTCGCGAGCGGTCTGCAATGACATTTGGTATCCCCCTTGAGAAATGCGTGGCGCACCTTGTGATGGGCCGTTGGTGGAGATACGCAGAGACATGCCATTTGGTTCAAATATTTGGTGAGAAGATGTTGCCTAGAACTACCTTTGCCCTAGGCGGGGCGGCCTCGGGCAAGTCGGAATGGGCAGAGGGCCTTGTAAATTCCAGCGGCCTGCCAAAGACTTACCTTGCCTCCGGACGCATTTGGGATGACGAAGTTCAAGAACGCGTGAACAAACATCAAGCAAGACGTGATGCAGGATGGCACACTGTTGAATGCCCGCTTGATCTGGCCGAACCGCTGGCGAAATTGCCTGCAGGCGAAATCGTGCTGATCGACTGCGCGACCATGTGGCTTAGCAATCACCTGATGGAAGGCAGCGATCTGGAGGCTGCGCAGGCGCAGCTTTTGACGGCTCTGCGCGCCTGTGCCGCGCATTGGGTCATCGTCTCGAACGAGGTCGGCCAAGGCATCGTGCCCGAAAACGCCATGGCGCGGCAATTCCGCGAGGCGCAGGGACGGCTCAACATCGCCTTGGCCGCCGAGGCGGATACCGTGGTGCAGGTCGTTGTGGGCCTGCCGCAACTGCTGAAAGGGGAGATGCCGTGACCATCTGGCACTGGGTGCGCCANGGCCCGACCCATGAGAAAAACTTTGTCGGNTGGCGGGATGTCCCGGCCGACCTTTCCGATGCTCCCCGTCTGGCACGTTTGAACCTGCACCTGCCTGACGACGCGCTGCTTGTCTCATCGGACCTGATGCGCGCGGTGCATACGGCGGATGCGCTGGCCCTGCCCTCTCGTCGCCGCTTGCCCCATGAACAAGGGCTGCGCGAACTGCATTTCGGCGCTTGGGACGGGCTGCATTTTTCCGAGGTTGCCGCGCGTGACCCCGACCTCAGCCGCGCCTATTGGGAGACGCCCGGCGATGTCGCGGCCCCCGAAGGGGAAAGCTGGAATCAGACCAAGTCCCGCGTCGACCGGGTGGTGGCACGGATCAACGCGGCCCACCCCAACGCCCATGTGATCGCCGTGGCGCATTTCGGGGTGATCCTCACGCAGGTCCAACAGGCCCAAGGCGGCGGCCCGCTTGAGGCAATGGCCCATAAGATCGACAATCTCTCGGTCACGCATTTGGTACATGAAAGCGGCNCTTGGCGGATCNACGGCATTAATCACACGCCCTAGCCTGCACNGCNGCANAAAGGGCTTTGCTTGGCNNCCNGCTTCTGCCTAATTTCGCCTATGACATATGATCTTTATATCGGCGATCGCACCTTCTCCAGNTGGTCCCTCAGGGGNTGGCTGATGCTTGAGAAATTCGGTCTGCCCTACCGCGCGCATCTGGTCGGNCTCTACAGCGGGACCATGGCCCANGACCTTGCCCCCCTCGCCCCGGCGCGNTTGGTGCCTGCCCTGCGTCTGCCCGACGGCACNGTGGTGGGAGAGACGCTGGCCATGGCCGAAACGCTGGCCGAACGGCATCCCGATGCCGGGCTCTGGCCCGCCGATCCAGCCGCNCGNGCCACGGCGCGCTGGCTATGTGCTGCGATGGCTTCCGGCTTCGGCGCNNTGCGCGGNGCCTGCCCGATGCAATTGNAACATGTGTGGGANGGGTTCGACCCGGATGCTGACACNCGGCAGGANCTAGAGCGCATCGANGACCTGTGGCGACATGCCCGCAGCCANNCGCGCAGCGCAGGGCCATGGCTTTTCGGGNCCTACTCGCTCGCTGACGTATTCTATGCCCCGGTTGCCGCGCGGATCGTCGGCTATGACCTNCCNGTCTCGNCNGANGCGCGGGCCTATTGCGACGCCACNATCCATGATCCGGCCTTCAAAANATGGCGCGCTGCCGGGTTGGAANCCGCGTATGANCCGTTNCCCTATGAGCTTGGTTTGCCCAAACGGGACTGGCCCGTCGCTAAGGCGGCCTAAGNCCTGCATTAACCATTCCTAAACCCGTCTTGCCTANCGNTTAACCATAGCAAGGCGGGAGAGTNGGCAATGGTATCGCGGGCCTATACGGTCGCATTTCAGGGGGTTGAGGCGCGCATTGTCGAGGTGCAATGCGCGGTCACTGCNGGCCTGCCCGGTTTCTCNATCGTCGGACTGGCGGACAAGGCCGTGTCAGAAGCGCGCGACCGGGTGCGCACCGCGCTCAGTGCCATGGCCATCGCCTTGCCGTCAAAACGCATCACCGTGAACCTTTCCCCGGCAGACCTGCTCAAGGAGGGCAGTCACTTCGACCTGCCCATCGCACTGGCACTTCTGTCAGCGCTCGACATCCTGCCNGANGACATCACCCAGANTGTGGTCGCCTTGGGAGAGCTTTCGCTTGACGGNACGCTNATGCCGGTCGTCGGNGCCCTCCCCGCGGCGATGGCTGCCGCCACCCACGACCGCAGCCTNCTATGCCCCGCAGGATCGGGAGCAGAGGCCGCTTGGGTCGGCAACACACAGNTCATCGCCGCGGCCAATCTAGGCGACGTTGTTCGCCANTACACAGGCCAAGTNCCNATCACCCCCGCAGAGCCGGGGGANGTGCCATTGACNGCNGCAGGCCGNGATCTNCGCGAAGTCAAAGGTCAGGAACGCGCCAAACGCGCGCTGGAAATCNCNGCCGCCGGACGGCACCACCTNATGTTGGTCGGCACGCCGGGTTCGGGNAAATCCATGCTGGCCGCGCGGCTGCCGGGCATCCTGCCGCCGCTNACCGCGACCGAGGCGCTGGAGACGTCGATGATCCACTCCCTCGCCGGGCTTCTNGATGAGGGGGGCATTTCCCGCAGCCGCCCCTTTCGCGAGCCNCATCANACGGCCTCGATGGCCGCNATCATCGGCGGCGGACGCCAAGCGCGACCGGGTGAGGCATCCCTCGCGCATAATGGCGTGCTGTTCATGGATGAGTTTCCAGAGTTNAATCGCACNGTCCTCGAANCCCTGCGCCAGCCGATCGANACTGGCGAGGTCATGATCGCGCGCGCCAACGCCCATGTGAAATACCCCTGCCGCTTCATGCTGGTGGCCGCNGCAAACCCGTGTAAATGCGGNTATCTGCCCGATCCGGCCCGCGCCTGCGCCCGCGTCCCGGCCTGCGGCGAAGACTACCTAGGCCGCATTTCGGGCCCGCTGATGGACCGTTTCGACCTGCGNGTCGACGTGCCCCCCGTCAGCTACANTGACCTCAACCTGCCCGCCAACGGCGACACCTCTGCCGAGGTTGCGGCAAGGGTCGCTGCCGCGCGGNCGCTCCAATCAACCCGCTACGCCCAGCATGACGGCATATCGGCCAATGCCGACGCGGCGGGGGAATTGCTCGAAACGGTCGGCAGCCCGGATGCGGAAGCGCGCGACCTGCTGCTGCGTGCGGCTGAACGGTTTTGCCTCTCCGCGCGTGGNTATCACCGGGTCATGCGCGTGGCCCGCACCATCGCCGANCTCGAGGGNGCCGCCGAGGTGCGCCGCCCCCATATGGCCGAAGCGATCAGCTTTCGCCTGCCCGANCCGGCGGCAAGGCGNTGATCCACNCGGCNAGGGTCGCAAGGGTCTCNCGCGCCTCCGGCAGGTGGTTTTGGAACAGCGNCCAAACATGCGGCAGATCATGGACCTCTTGAAAGGTGACCGGCACCTGCGCGTCGCGCAAACGGGCCGCAAAGCGGCGGCTGTCGTCNCGTAGGATTTCGCTGTCACTCACGGTAAGCCAGACCGGCGGNGCCCCTTTGAAATCCGCGANGATCGGACTTGCCCGCNGGCTCTCTGCGCTCTGCCCCCGNAGATATAGCCGCGCCATCTCTGCCGCGCGGGCGGCGGGCAACANCACGTCACTTTCGGCATTCTGCGTGAAGCTCGCNCCGGAAAAGGTCATGTCCAACAANGGGGAAAGCCCNAAGNCNCCCGCAGGCAGCGCCGCGCCTTCGCGGCANAGCTCCGCCAAAAGGTCAAAGACCAAAGCACCGCCCGCGCTGTCNCCGCCAATCACGATGTCCCGCGCGGCGATGCCTGTCCGACACAGCGCGTCCCAAGCCGCGCGNANGTCTTCCGCAGGTTTGGGAAAGGCCNCTTCCGGCACCCGCGCATAGCGCGGCAGCACCGCCTGCGCGCCCGTCAGCAGCGCCAAACGCGCGACCATGGCACGGTGGGTTTCCGGGCTGCCNAAGACAAATCCGCCGCCATGNANGTAGAGGATCACGCGACCATTCGAAGGGCCCTGCGGCNTAAGCCANAGCNCCGANCCCGCCCCCGGCAAGCCCCGCCATTCNGCNNAGACATCGCNCGGCCCTTTNAAAAAGAGCCGCGCCTGCATCTCCATCGTGGCCCGCAGCANTTGAGGGTTTGCGCGNGCCAACAAAGGCTTCTCTGTCAGNCGCAGNCAGCGGTTCAAAAGATGCTGGCGCAGGCTCACCCGCGGCGGGCCTCGATCGCCTCCCAGATTTTGCCAGCGATATTCTCGCCGTCGAACCNTTCCANTTCCTGAATNCCGGTGGGAGAAGTCACGTTGATTTCGGTCAAATAGTCGCCGATGACATCGATACCGACGAAGACCTGACCCTTTTCTTTCAGCAATGGGCCAATGGCGGCGCAAATCTCCAGATCGCGCTCGGTCAGCCCGACCTTTTCCGGNCGCCCGCCGACATGCATATTCGACCGCGTTTCGCCTTCCGCCGGTACGCGGTTGATCGCNCCTACTGGCTCCCCGTCCACAAGGATGACGCGCTTGTCGCCTTTCGACACGGCGGGCAGGAATTTCTGAACGATCAGCGGCTCCCGAGAGAAACCGGTGAACAGCTCATGCAANGAGGTAAGGTTGCGGTCATTGGCATCCAGCCGGAACACCCCGGCGCCGCCATTGCCATAGAGCGGCTTCAAGATCACATCGCCGTGCTTCGCCTTGAAGGCTTTGATNGTCGATAGATCCCGCGCAATGGTGGTGGGCGGCGTCAGGTCGGGGAAATCGAGAACCAAAAGTTTCTCGGGATAGTTGCGCACCCAGAAGGGATCGTTGACCACCAATGTGGTGTCTTTCAGCCGNTCCAGCAAATGGGTCGAGGTNATGTANTGCATGTCGAAAGGCGGGTCTTGGCGCAGCCANACCACGTCGAAATCGGCCAGATCGACCTCTCGCTCCTCTCCGAACTGGGCATGATCGCCCTGCACGCGCTGNACGGTAAAATCATAGCCCCGCGCGGTGATCCGCCCCTCTTGGTACGCCAGATGATCGGGTGTGTAAAAGAACAGCTCATGCCCCCGCGCCTGCGCTTCTTCAGCCAGCCGAAAGCTGCTGTCGGCGTTGATGTTCACGTCCCCGATCGGGTCCATTTGAAAGGCGATTTTCATCGGCGTCTCCCCGCTGCTNACCTTTNTCGTGATCCGACCCGGACCGACGGTGCAGGCGTTTGGGATCGCTNCTTAGATGGCGCAGCAGGGGCCTATNCGCAATGGGTCAGCCGTNGCCAAAAGCGTTTTCGATGATTTCCGTGGCTCCCTGCCCATCGACAAGCGCCACGTCAAAGCGCACTTCGGTCAGGCTGCCAGCAGGTTCACCGGCAAGGAATTCTTCGGCAGAGCGGTANATGCGNTGCATCTGTCGGGCNGAGAGGCTTTCAGCGGCACGCGCNAAACTTCGGCTTTGCTTCACTTCGACAAANATCANGGCAGCCCCATCGCGCAGGATCAGGTCAATCTCTCCGGCGCGGCCACGCCAGCGGCGGCGCGCGATGGCAAAGCCGCGTCTTTCGTAGTCTTGCGCGATCCTATTTTCGGCTGCGATCCCGGCATGATAGGCCATGCGGCCNCGTTGGCGNTTGGCCGCAGTTCGCATCATTCCTGTGTCACCCTGCGCCATGTTCGTTACTCCGACTGTTGTCCTAACTTTTGCCGAGCGCCAATGCCGCCTGATAGACTTGCCGCCGTGGCAGGCCATGGGCCTGCGCCACCAAATCGACAGCGTCACGCATCGACATCTCTTTAAGCGCCCGTTGCAAATCTGTTTCTAGGTCAAGGTGATTAACAGACTCTGAACGGCTTCGATCAATAAGAACGACCACTTCGCCTTTTGGCGATTGGCCCTGATAGGTCTCTGCAAGGNTTTCAAGCGTATCGCGTTGAATNTCTTCGAACTTCTTGGTCAACTCTCGGCACATGGCTGCTTTNCGCCCCGCGCCCAGCGCGGTTGCCGCATCGCGCAGCATGGCCCCAAGCCGTTTGGGTGATTCGTAAAATACCAAGGTTCCCGGCACGTCGCGCAGCTTTTCCAGCGCCGCGATCCGTGCGGATTTACTATTGGGCAGGAAGCCTGCGAAGAAAAACGCATCCGTCGGCAGGCCGCCCAGCGCCAGCGCGGTCAGCACCGCCGAGGGCCCCGGTGCGCAGGTCTGCATCACCCCCGCCTCGGCGGCGGCACGGCTAAGCTCGAAGCCCGGATCGGCGATCAGGGGCATGCCCGCCTCTGACGCATAGGCGACCGATTTGCCCTCACGGACCGCCGCGATAAGCCGCTCTTGCACGGATGGGCCGCTGTGGTCGTGCAGGGCGATNACCTTGCGTCCATTAAGCGGCACCCCGTGGATTTCCATAAGCCTGCGCAGGCTGCGCGTGTCTTCNGCCGCCANCAGATCCGCCGNGGCGAGCGTNTCCAGNGCNCGCAGCGTGATATCGCGTGCGGTGCCGATTGGGACGCCCACGAAATAAAGTCCTGGGGCTAGNTCTGTCTTGAGGAATTTCAACGCTGGACCCGCCTTTCGCAGTGACTATGATCGCGGCCATGTTCCGGCGACCGTCGTCGTCTTGCCACCACCGGGGAGTGAATACAAATGATTGCCTGTTTCCGAGCCTTCCGCAAGAAGATGCACCTGCTCTTATTGCCTCTATTCGCGGTCCTGCTNGCGGCCTGTCAGCCCGTCGCCATCGGCGGCGCCAATTCCGGCGGCCCGCGCATTGACCCNTCTGCCCCCGTTCCNGTCGCGCTTTTGGTGCCGCGCGGCGGCTCTGCCAGCGANGAGTTGCTGGCCAAAAACCTTGAGAANGCNGCGCGNCTTGCGATGCGNGACCTTGGCGGCGTCGAGATTGACCTGCGCGTCTATGGCACCGCGGGCAANGCCAGCAAAGCCGCTGCCGCTGCCTCNCAGGCGGTGAATGAAGGGGCCAAGATCATCCTCGGGCCGGTTTACGGCGAGGCGGCCAATGCGGCCGGCGTGGCGGTGGCCTCTTCCGGGGTCAANGTGATCTCTTTCTCGAACAACCCGACCATCGCGGGCGGCAATGTCTTCGTGCTTGGGCCGACCTTTGCCAATACCGCCAACCGTTTGGTGAGCTTTGCCAAGCGCAATGGCAAAGACAAAATGGTCGTGCTGCATGGTCANGACCTNGCCGGTCAACTNGGCCGNGATGCGATTGTTCAGGCGATCAGCGCCAATGGCGCGACACTGGCGGGCACCGTGGATTACGCGCTGAGCCAAGAGTCGGTCGTGGCNGCCGTGCCGCGGGTCAAGGCGACGATCGAAGGCAGTGGCGCGAATGCGCTGTTCCTCACNACGTCCTCGGCCANTGCCCTGCCNCTTTTCGCAGAGNTGCTGCCCGAAGCTGGGATCCAATCGGCGACCACACAATANGTCGGCCTGACCCGTTGGGACATCCCGCAGCAAACNCTGGCCCTNCCCGGCGTGCAGGGCGGCTGGTTTGCCCTGCCNGACACAGCGGCAAGCGGTGCCTTCTCCAACCGCTACAAAGCGGCCTATGGCAGCGNCCCCCATCCTTTGGCCGGGCTGGCCTTTGACGGGATCGCGGCGATCGGGTCCTTGGTAAAGNGNGGCAAATCCAACGCGCTTTCCGGTGCGGCCCTCACCCAAGGGGCGGGNTTCCAAGGGGCCAGCGGCATCTTCCGTCTGCGCCGCGATGGCNCCAATGAACGNGCGCTGGCCGTGGCCACGATCCGCAACAACCGGGTTGTCGTGCTAGACCCAGCGCCGCGCGGCTTTGGCGGGGCTGGTTTCTGAATTGGACCTCGCGAAACCGACAACAACATCAGGCGCGCGTCGACACCCGCGCCTGATTTGCGCGCCCGAACAAATCTTTGACGATACAGCCGTCTGGCAGGCCCTTTCGCAACGCGANAGCACGNTGGAAGGTGCCGCGCTGCGGGCCGAGATCGTCCCCCTCATCCAAGAAGCCCANCAGGCAGGCCGCAAGGCAATCGCCGCGGGNTTTGCGGAATCGCCCTTTGATGCGCGGGCNATGACCTCTTCCTACACCTATCTTACCGACCAACTGCTGCGCTGCGTCTTGCAGATNGCCACGCAGGTTNTGCACCCCAATCCGAACCCGACCGAGGGTGAACGGCTCGCCATGATCGGCGTGGGCGGCTATGGCCGGGGAGAGATGGCGCCCTTTTCCGATGTCGATCTGCTTTTCCTCATCCCNTACAAGGCCACCGCTTGGTCGGAGAGCGTGATTGAATCGATGCTCTATATCCTGTGGGATTTGAAGCTGAAGGTNGGTCACGCCACCCGCACCATCGAAGATTGCCTGCGGCTTGGGGCCGATGACTACACCATCCAAACCGCTCTGCTGGAAAACCGGTTNATCGATGGCGATCTCACNCTNGCCCAAGAGCTTTCCGAACGCCTTAAGAACGACCTTTTTTCGGGCGCCGGAAANGATTTCATCGAAGCCAAGCTGGAGGAGCGCGACAACCGCCACCTGAAACAGGGTGAGCGCTATATGGTCGAGCCCAACGTCAAGGAAGGCAAAGGCGGGCTNCGCGATCTGCATTCGCTCTTTTGGATTGCCAAGTTCATCCATGACGTGGACCGGGTCGCCGATCTGGTCGATCTCGGTGTCTTTCGCGCCGATGAATACGACACCTTCCGCGAGGCCGAGGCCTTTCTCTGGGCCGTGCGCGGGCATCTTCACCTGATTGCAGGTCGCGCGACGGAACAGTTGACCTTTGACATGCAGGTGCAGGTTGCCCAAGCGATGGGCTATCAGGATATCGGGGGCCGGCGGGGCGTCGAGATCTTCATGCAGGCCTATTTCCGCCACGCAACGGCGGTGGGGGATCTGACCCGTATCTTTGTCAGCGGGCTTGAAGCGTCGCATATGAAGGCCGAGCCGCTGCTGGAGCGCATCTTTCGCCGCCGCCCGAAAATGCGCGAAGGGTTTCAGGTGGTCCACAACCGCATCGCGCTAAANGACGACCAAGAGTTTCTNNAAGACAAGNTGAACCTGCTGCGNATCTTNGAAGANGCNCTGCGCACNGGNATGCTGATCCACCCNGACGCNATGCGGCTGATNAANGCCAACCTCGCGCTGATCGACGATGACATGCGCCGCACACCCGAGGCGCGGCGCATCTTCCTTGATCTGCTGNTGAAACACGGCAATCCCGAACGCTCTTTGCGGCGGATGAACGAATTGGGNGTCTTGGGCGCCTTCATCCCNGAGTTTGAGCCCATCGTGGCGATGATGCAGTTCAANATGTACCACTCCTACACCGTGGACGAACATANCATCCANTGCATNGCCAACCTNGCNCGGATCGANAANGGNGANNTGGAAGAAGAACTGCCCGTNGCCTCNTCGATCCTGAANCGCGGGGTCAATCGCAAGGTGCTTTATGTGGCNCTGCTGCTGCATGACATCGGCAAAGGGCGNCCCGAGGATCATTCNATCATCGGCGCGAANCTNGCGCGNCGCATNGGCCCNCGNNTGGGGNTGAAACGCGATGAGGTCGANACCGTNGAATGGCTGGTGCGCTATCACCTNCTGATGTCNGACATGGCCCAGAAACGNGANATCGCCGATCCGCGNACGGTGCGNGATTTTGCCAAGGCGGTNCAGACGGTCAAACGGCTCGACCTGCTNTGTGTGCTNACGGTCTGCGACATTCGCGGCGTNGGGCCNAACACGTGGAACAANTGGAAAGCGGTGCTGATCCGGGCNNTNTATCGCCAGACCGANCGGGCGCTGGAAACCGGGCTNGAAGACCTCAACCGTGAGAACCGGGGGGCGGAGGCCAAGAAAGCNCTGCGCGCCGCGCTTTCCGACTGGCCGCGCAAGCTTTTGCAGCAAGAGACNGCCCGCCACTACCCGCCCTATTGGCAGGGTCTGCATGTCACCGCNCANGTCGCCTTTGCNGAACTGCTGCGCGACATCGGCAANGANGANATCCGCATCGANNTNCACCCNGANGANGATCGCGGNGCCACNCGCGCCAGCTTTGTCATGGCCGATCANCCGGGCATCTTTGCNCGGCTNGCNGGGGCNNTNGCNCTGGTCGGGGCNAATGTCGTCGACGCGCGCAGCTATACCACCAAAGACGGTTTCGTGACCGATGCCTTNTGGATTCAGGACAGCGAAGGCAANGCCTATGAAGCTTCGCGNCTGCCGCGCCTGCGCGACACGATCGAAAAGACCCTGCGNGGNGAGATCGTCGCCCGCGATGCGNTGAAATCGCGNGATAAGGTCAAGAAACGCGAACGTGCGTTCAAGGTGCCGACCCATATCACTTTCGACAATGAAGGCTCGGAAATCTATACCATCATNGAGGTCGANACCCGTGACCGGCCCGGCCTTCTTTATGATCTGACCCGCACCTTGGCTGGCTCAAACGTCTATATTGCNAACGCCGTGATCGCGACCTTTGGCGAGCAGGTGGTCGANACCTTCTACGTCAAAGACATGTTCGGCCTGAAATACTACACCGAGGCCAAGCAGCGCACCTTGGAAAAGCGCCTGCGCGAAGCGATNGCCNCAGGGGTTGAGCGGGCCGAGGGCTANGGTTCCTTCGGCNCGCTTTGACCGGCAAAATCCCGCCACCCTCTATTTCCGCGCTTTGCTTTTGACATCGGATCCTCAAAATCCCTTTCAACCCGGCANAAGCGCGGGATTCCATGAATGAGGGACATATGAGCGTCACACGCGCAGCACTGCCGAACCGGGGCCTGATGGCCCTTTGCGCCACACTTCTTTTGACGGCAGCCTGCGCCAAAGCGCCNGACATCCCGCAGTCCTATGATTTNTCTGGGATAGATCCGCAGCGCCATTTCATGGCCGTGCAAACAGCCCAAGACATGCGGGCCAAGGGCCAGCGCGTTTGGTGCGTGCCCTTTGCCCGCAATGTCAGCGGCATCCAGATTCGCGGCAATGCAGAGACATGGTGGGNCAAGGCCAANGGGCTTTATCCNCGCGGCAATGAGCCNGTNGTNGGNGCCGTNATGGCNTTTAGCGGGACCAGCTCGTTGCCNATGGGGCATATCGCTGTGGTNTCCGATGTCGTNTCNCCGCGCGAAATNCGGGTGGATCACGCCAATTGGAAACGCAATCANGTCTCGCTNAAGATGGCNGTNATCGANGTNTCNNANNNCAACGACTGGTCNGCNGTNCNGGTCGAAAGCCAGCCCGGCGCCTTTGGCAGCACCTATCCNNTNAANGGNTTNATCTACCCNACCGGNGGATAAGCGTTNNACCTTGCCCAAAGCNGNGTNNGCNNNCCNTCNGGCNCCANTCACCNCGCATTGCACNNGNTNAGCNNCCNCGCTAGGGATCACCTCAGCGCAANNTAAGGCANCTNNNNATGAAACCTATCCGTCTTATGTCCGGCTTNTTNACNGTNGGNGTCTGGACCCTGCTNAGCCGCGTGCTNGGCTTCCTGCGCGAAGTNCTGCTTNTGTCGCTCATTGGNCCCGGCCCGGTGATGGACGCCTTCGTCGCCGCCTTCCGCCTGCCCAATATGTTCCGCCGNTTCTTTGCCGAGGGCGCGTTCAACGCCGCCTTCGTGCCGATGTTCGCCAAAAAGCTGGAGGGCGAGGAAGGCGCTGGCAAATTCGCCCGCGATGCNTTNAACGGNTTGNCGCTGGTGGTGCTNGCGCTGACCGCNTTGGGCATGATCTTCATGCCCGGNTTGGTCTGGCTGACCGCCGAAGGNTTNGTCGGNGACCCNCGNTTNGANATGACNGTCGCCTTTGGCCGNATCGCCTTTCCCTATATCCTGTGCATGTCNCTCTCGGCNCTGTTNTCNGGCATNCTNAACGCCACCGGNCGNTTTGCCGTGGCCGCCGCNGCNCCGGTGNTGCTGAANATNTTNGTCATCGCNGCCATGACNTTNGCCGCCCTCACCGGGGGCGANGTGGCGCTTTGGNTGATNTGGTCGATCCCNNTGGCNGGNGTGGCNCANCTNGCGCTGACATGGCGCGCTGCNGCNNANGCGGGCTATCCNCTGCGNCCCNCGCGGCCCCGCTGGACNCCCGACATGCGNGCGATGATCGTCATCGCCCTGCCCGCNGCGCTNGCCTCNGGCGTNATGCAGATNAACCTCGTGGTCGGGCANCTGGTCGCCAGTCAATATGACAAAGCCGTCTCATGGCTCTTTGCCGCAGACCGTCTGTACCAATTGCCCTTGGGCGTTGTGGGCATCGCCGTGGGCATCGTGCTGCTGCCCGACCTTTCGCGCCGCCTGCGCGCCGGGGACAACGACGGCGCGCAAACTGCGCTTAGCCGCGCCGCCGAGATTTCGCTGGCCTTGACGATCCCTTCGGCAGTGGCGCTGATGGTGGTGCCCTTCGCATTGGTTACCGTATTGTTCCAACGCGGCGCCTCGGGCGTGGATGACACCGCAGCGATTGCCACAGCGGTGATGATCTACGGCCTCGGCCTGCCATCCTTCGTGCTGCAAAAGATCCTGCAACCGGTCTATTTCGCACGCGAAGATACCCGCCGCCCCTTCTACTTTGCTGTGGTCGCCATGGTCGTCAACGCGGCTCTCGCGGTGGGCCTTGCGCCCTTCATCAGCTGGATCGCCCCTGCTGTTGCAACTACGCTGGCGGGCTGGACGATGTTTGCCTGCCTCGCCATCGGCGCGCGGCGGTTTGGCGATGCGGCCAAGTTCGACGCGCGGTTCCACAAGCGTATCTGGCGCATTCTCATGGCCTCCGCCGCGATGGGCGTCGCCCTTTGGCTGGGCAATGCAGCCCTGCAACCGATGCTGGGCCTGCCATGGTGGCGTGGTCTGGCGCTGGTGCTGCTCATCGCCATCGGCGCGATCAGCTACTTTGGCATCGGCCAGTTGATCGGCGCCTTCCGCTTGTCCGAGTTCAAACGCGCGGTTCGGCGCGGTTAACGCTGCTGCAACCGCGCCCTCAGTCGCGCCCATTCACCGGGCGCGACCAAGAAGCTCAGACCGAAGCCGCAGAAGAACCCGGCCAACTCGGCGACCCACAAAAAGCCGGTCTCAAAAAAGATGCCCCAGAAAAGCTGTAGCCCCATCAGCAGGGCGATCAGCGTGAACGCCTGATACTGCGGCCCGCCTGAGCCAAGCAGCCGCCGCCACATCACAAAACTATAGCCGCCGATCAACCCATAGACATTGGGATAGGCCCCGGCGAGCCAAACCGGATCGTTTAACAGCGCCCCATAAACCAGCGCCCCGCCGATCCCCGACAGCACAAATATCACGAGAAAGGCCATCTGCCCCATCGCCTCGGCCACCAACTTGCCCAGAGCCAACAGCAGCACGACGGCAAAGATCGCATGGGTAAAGCCCAGATGAATGAACGGATAGGTCACCACCCGCCAGATGTGCTCAATCGGGTACTGGCCCGCCCCGATCATCGCGTCAAAGATCAGCCCCGAAAAGCCAAAGTCGCGCACCAGCGCCAGCCGCCAGCCTACGGCAGCAGGGCCACCGACCAGCCCAGCCTCGGCCAAGGACAACACCACCTCAACGCCAGTAATGGCCAAAAACAACACGACAACCGCAGGCGGCAGCGGGTTCACGGGGGGCTGGAAATCAGGGTCTTGCATGGGCGCTCCTTGACGGGGTTCGCGGCCAGAAGTAAGCCTGCCGCGCAAGACTTTCCAGCCCAGAGGTGCCGCCCGATGTCCGAGACCCAATTCACCCCGCGCGTGTTTTCCGGCATTCAGCCCTCGGGTGACCTGCATCTGGGCAACTACCTGGGCGCGCTCAAACGCTTTGCAGATGCTCAGGAACAGGGCGTTCAGTCGATCTATTGCATGGTCGACCTGCACGCGATCACGGTCCCGCAGAAGCCCGAAGACCTCAAACGCAGCACCCGCGAACTCTGCGCCGGCTTCATCGCTTCGGGCATCGACCCGGAAAAGTCCATCCTGATCAACCAAAGCCAAGTGCCCGAACACGCGCAACTGGCTTGGGTCTTCAACTGCGTCGCCCGCATGGGCTGGATGGGCCGCATGACCCAGTGGAAGGACAAGGCCGGCAAGAACGCCGAGGCCGCGTCCCTCGGTCTTTTCGCCTACCCCGCGCTGATGGCCGCCGACATCTTGATCTACCACGCGACCCATGTGCCGGTGGGCGAAGACCAAAAACAGCACCTCGAACTCACCCGCGACATCGCGGCGAAGTTCAACCACGACTATGGCGTCGATTTCTTCCCCCTGACCGAACCNGTGATCGAAGGCGCGGCCACCCGCGTCATGTCCCTGCGCGACGGGTCCAAGAAAATGTCGAAGTCCGATCCATCCCCTGCCAGCCGCATCAACCTCACCGACGATGCCGACACGATCGCCAAGAAGTTCCGCAAGGCCAAGACCGACCCCGACGCGCTGCCGTCCGAGGCCGAGGGCCTGAAGGACCGCCCCGAAGCGCGCAACCTCGTGAACATCTACGCCGCCCTCAGCGACCAGACCATCGATCAAGTCTTGGCCGAAGTCGGCGGCCAGCAGTTTGGCACTTTCAAACCCGCGCTGGCAGAACTGGCCGTGTCCAAAATGGGCCCGATCACCGCCGAAATGCAGCGCCTGATGGCCGATGAGCCCGAGATCGACCGCATCCTCGCCCGGGGCGCGGAACAGGCCCGCGAAATCACCNCCCCGATCCTCAAACGCACCTATGAGATCGTCGGCATGGTCGGCTGACAGACCGGGGCTGCGCGCAATGCCGCACAGCCCCCCTGCCCTCCTGCGCAATTGCGCCTGCCCCCTCTCGCTGCCATCTTGACTGGAAAGCAAAAGGACCAAGCGATGAACCACGCAACCGTCGGCCATGTACACCTCAAGGTCGCCGACCTTGACCGCGCCATTCATTTTTACGGCGACTTGCTGGGCTTTGCCGTGACCCAACGCTACGGCGATCAGGCGGCTTTTCTGGGCGCGGGCGGCTATCATCACCACATCGGGCTGAACACATGGGAAAGCGCGGGCGCCACNCCGCCGCCGCCGGGCCATACCGGCCTCTACCACAGCGCCTTTCTCTACCCCGACCGGCAGCAATTGGCGCGCGCCCTGCGCCGGGTGCTTGAGGCTGGCATCACATTGGACGGCGCCGCCGATCACGGTGTCAGCGAAGCGGTCTACATGCGCGATCCCGACAACAACGGTGTTGAATTGTACCGGGACCGGCCCCAAGCCGACTGGCCCCGCGATGCACAAGGCGATCTCAAAATGGTCAACGCCCCCCTCGATGTCGCTGCCCTACTGGCCGAGGCAAACTGACCGCAGCGCCGCTCAAAGAGCTCCCCTGCCCCCTTCATCCTTTTAGAAATACCGAATCCCGCACCCACCCCACGCACCACCGCCCGTGTGAACCCTTCCCGCCATGGACAATCCCGCTGCCCTGCGCCACCTTCCCCGCAAGGATGAAGGGGATCACACGATGACCACAGGTTTTTTCTGGGACGAACGCTGCTTCTGGCACGCAGGCGGGAACTACGCCTTTACCATGCCGGTCGGCGGGCTGGTGCAGCCCCTCGCGGCAGGCGGCCTGCCGGAAAACCCCGAAACCAAGCGCCGAATGAAGAACCTTATGGAGGTAACGGGGCTCTTCGACGAACTCGATACCCGCAGCGCCGCCCCGGCCAGCCGCGAAGCGCTGGCACGGGTGCATCCCGAAAGCTACCTTGAGGAATTCAAGCGGCTCTCTGATGCAGGCGGCGGAGACTTGGGCCATGCGGTCCCCTTCGCCCGCGGGGGCTATGAATTGGCCGCGCTGTCTGCCGGGCTGGCCATCGCCGCGGTCGACGCCGTNGCACGCGGCGATCTCGANAANGCCTATGCGCTCAGCCGCCCGCCGGGGCATCACTGCCTGCCGGATCTGCCCAACGGGTTCTGCCTTTTGGCCAATATCGCNATCGCTATTGAGGCCGCACAGGCCAAGGGCTTGGCAAAGCGTGTCGTCGTGCTGGATTGGGACGTGCACCACGGCAATGGGACCGAGGCGATCTATTATGACCGCGATGACGTTCTGACGATCTCTNTGCANCAAGAGGGGAANTACCCNATCGACACNGGCGNNCTNGCAGATCGCGGNCGGGGTGCTGGCGNAGGCTNTAACATCAACNTGCCGATGCACGCNGGCTCGGGCCACACCGCCTACCTACANGCGATGGACCGCGTGGTGATCCCCGCGATTGAGGCNTTCGCCCCCGACATGATTATCGTTGCCTGCGGCTATGACGCGGCAATCGTCGANCCNCTGGCNCGGATGCAGGCCACCGCCGCCACCTTTNCCGAAATGACCAAGCGCATCCGCGACACCGCCGACAAGCTCTGCGACGGCAANCTCGTGCTGGTGCATGAGGGCGGCTATTCCGAGGCCTATGTCCCCTTCTGCGGCCATGCCACGATCGCCGCGCTCNGCGGNCAGCAANATCGANGCNCCNGANCCNATGGCNCGNNCCCTGCACGCCCGCCAACCCTCNCCNGCCTTTGANGCCTTCCTGCGCCAGTCGATTGACGATATGGCGNNGCAACTGGACCTGTAAGAGACCGCAATGCCCGTAGCTGACCCTTCCGCCCTCGCCTTTNTGCAAAACCGNCGCTCGCGCCCNGCCAAGACGCTNGGNCTNCCGGTGCCCGATGCCGAGGCGCTGCGCCCGCTTCTGACCGCCGCCGCCCGCACGCCGGATCACGGCAAGCTGGAGCCGTGGCGTTTCGTGGTCATCGACCGCGCGGCGATGGCGCGATTGGCCGAAGTGGCTGAGAAACGCGGCGCGGCCCTTGGCCTCGGGCCAGAGGACACCGNNAAGGGGCGTGGCCAATTCGATCAAGGCAACCTCGCCGTGGCGGTGATCGANGTGCAAAAGCCCTCNCCCAANATCCCACCNNTNGAGCAGACNTATTCCGCCGGNGCNGTCTGCCTTGCGCTGCTCAACGCNGCNCTNGCCGCNGGCTGGGGNGCNAANTGGCTCAGCGGTTGGCCTTCNCATGANCGNGGTTTCATGGAGGAAGGCTTTGCCCTCGCCCCGCATGAGCGTATCGCGGGGATCATCCATATCGGCACCGAAACNGCCNCCCCNCCNGANCGNCCGCGCCCTGACATCGACGAGATCACNACATGGCTGTAANCGCGATCCTGCGGTCCTTTACCCGCGCNCTTGGNCAANTGGGCGATGCGCGCTTTCGCAAGGTGGTCCTGCTCGGCGTNGGCCTGTCGCTGGCGCTGCTGGTCGCGGCGACGGCGGGCTTTGCCTATCTGGTGGATTGGATCACNCCCGAAGACGCTTGGCTNCCGGTACTGGGCGAGGTCAACTGGCTCGATGATCTGCTGAGTTGGAGCGCGCTNATCCTGCTNATGGTGCTCTCGGTCTTTTTGATGGTGCCNGTCGCCTCGGCGATTACNTCGATGTTTCTGGATGACGTGGCCGATGCGGTGGAAGAGGTGCACTACCCNCATCTGCCCCCGGCGCACCGTGTCGGCATCGGCGATGCGATCCGCGATACTGTCAACTTCATGGGCGTGCTGGTGGGGGCAAACCTGCTGGCGCTGNTNCTNTACCTGCTCTTCGCCCCGGCNGCGCTGTTCATTTTTTGGGGGCTGAACGGGTTCTTGCTGGGGCNNGANTATTTCACCCTCGCCGCGCTGCGCCGCCANGGNCGGGACGAGGCNAANCGCCTGCGCCGCCGCCATGCGGGCACGATCTGGNTGGCCGGGGTGCTGATGGCGGTGCCGCTNTCGGTGCCGCTGCTGAACCTGCTGATCCCGATCNTAGGAGCGGCGACCTTTACCCACCTGTACCATGNGTTGGTGCCACATTCGGATGCAGCCAGCCTTCGATATCCGCNACGCTGATCCAGCCCGACAGGATGANCGTGGCGCNGATCGCCCAGATGATTGCNGCNACCANCGTGGTCCANAGCGCCTTGCGCCCCAGATGATGCTGCGCCGGNGCGCCCGCATGGGTGCCGGGCACGACCTCGCCTGCGTCCCCTTGAGTTTGCACCCGAATCGGCAGGGCNACCATGAANGTCATCGACCAGATNACGGCAAAGAGCACGAGGCCCGANACNATGCCCATNCTCAGACCTCCTCAAGCTCGACGAGCGCGCCGTTGAANTCTTTGGGGTGCAGGAACAGCACNGGCTTGCCATGGGCGCCGATCTTNGGNTCNCCCGNGCCCANNACCCGNGCGCCGGTNGATTTCANNTGNTCNCGCGCCGCGATGATGTCNTCGACCTCATAGCAGATNTGNTGGATGCCNCCCGCCGGGTTCTTTTCCAAAAAGCCNTTGATCGGGCTGTCNTCGCCCANNGGNTGCAGCANTTCNATCTTNGTGTTNGGCAGTTCGATAAAGATCACGGTCACCCCGTGATCCGGTTCGGCCTGCGGCGCGCCGACCTTGGCGCCAAGCGCGTGGCGATACTGNTCCGCCGCCGCATCGAGATNCGGCACGGCGATGGCCACATGGTTAAGACGTCCGATCATCNTGNNTGCTCCTCGTGNTTNGCCNGCTTTATGCCCGCCNNTCNGNTGAACAACAATGCGTCACGTTAACGCGTCGTTAGCCAACGCGGCGTAACGATAGNGNAGCAGATGTTGTTGGAGGCGATCATGGACGACACCGANCCTTTTGAAANAACCACCCNCACCCCCACGGCGGAGCGNCCGCTNNTGGGTCTCACCGTTTTGGTGGTGGAAGACAGCCGTTTCGCTTGCGAGGCGATGCGCCTGCTCTGNCTACGCTCTGGCGCGCGGATCAGGCGGGCAGATAGTTTGCGCTCTGCCCGGCGCCATCTACAGGTCTATCGCCCCGCNGTGGCGNTGGTCGACCTTGGCCTGCCCGACGGCAGCGGTCTGGACCTGATCGCCGAACTCACACAAAGCACGCCACGGGTGGAAACGATNATCGCCATCTCTGGCGACAGCCATATGGAGCCTGATGCCCGCGCGGCCGGGGTCGATGGGTTTATCGCGAAGCCGATTACATCGCTGTCATCCTTTCAGCNGGCCATTCTGAAAACCCTCCCCGAAGAGCGTCGTCCCGTGGGCCTGCGCGCCCTCCCTGATGAAGATATCTCCCCGGACCGAATCGGCTTTCAAGATGACATTGCCCATATCGCGGGCGTCCTCGGCGGCGAACCGGATGAGCCCACGCTTGATTATGTCGCGCAATTCCTCTGCGGCGTTGCCCGTTCCGCGAATGACCTTAGGCTGGAAGAGGCGGCGAGGGCTTTGGCCCANAAACGCGCACTCGGCCAACCCGCGGGNTCAGAGGCCGCGACCATAGCCGGAATGATNCAGATCCGNTTGACTGAGAAAATTGCGATTTNACCCACCNGGCAGGCAGGNCACTNAAAGCATCGGGTCGCTCGTTACACGAACAAGGCGGGTCAGATCGCCGAGCCGTTCCTTCTGTTGCCCCTGCCCGTCAAAATTACTGGGGGACAGCCAAGCTTCAAACGCCTCTTTCAGCGCGGGCCATTCCGTGTCGATCGCGGCGAACCAAGCCGTGTCGCGGTTGCGCCCCTTAACGATGGTTGCTTGCCGAAAGACACCCTCATAGCTCAGCCCCAACCGCTGCGCGGCGCGGCGGGACGGACGGTTGAGCGCGTCGCACTTCCACTCGAACCGTCGGTAGCCCGCCTCAAAGGCCCATTGCATCATCAGGAATATCGCCTCGGTCGCCGCGGGGGTGCGCTGTAGGGCGGGGCTGAAATTGATGTGGCCCACCTCGATACTGCCTGCCTCGGGCTTGATCCGCAGAAAGCTTGCCACGCCCACCCATTGATCCCGCGCGCGGTCTTTCACCGCCATGAAATACGGATCGACCTGCGCTGCACTATCGCGCACCCAGCGGTGATACTGCGCCGCCGAAGAGAATGGCCCATAGGGCAGATAATCCCAAACGTGGTCCTCCCCCACATAGGCGGGGTAGAGCAGCGCAGCGTGTTTCTCTGCCGAAAGCGGNTCCAACACCACATNGCGCCCGGAGAGCACCTCACCGGNGGGCCGTTGGGGCTCGGCCCAATTCTCTATCGTGGGCCCGACAGGGCGCGGGTCTGATCTGCTGTTCATAGCAAAGTTATGCACCGCGCTTTACAGGCCGCCAAGATGAATAAACTTGAANTAATCCCACCAGACCCCAGTCTTGGCATCCCGGCTACACATTCATGCCACATTCAGCCTGCAGCATTATGCTAAACGCAAGCGACCCCCGGAGGGTGAGATGACCCAGCACCACGCCAAGGACAGCGNCAAACCCGCAAANCCGGTCGATTGGATNGTCGTGGGCGCGAATGTTCTGGGGCTGGTGGTCGTTACTTTGGCGGCATTTCACGCCCAAACAGGCGGGCTGTTCCAACAGGTCGCCAGCCAAGCGGCGAAGGGCGCGGTCTTCTAGGGCGGGAACCTGCCGGTGGCTTCGGCGTTACCCACAGGTAACACCAAAGGATTTTTCCCATGCCCTCCATCTATGANGCGATCAAAGAAGATCATGATGAACACCGCGCCCTGCTCAACACCATTGCCGACACCGAAGGCGACAGCGCCGAGCGNCGCAAGGCTTGGGACCGTTTTTACCATGACGTGAANTCCCACGCCGCCGCCGAAGAAGAGACCTTTTATTCNACGCTGATGTCCGAAACATGGGGCCAAGATCACGCGCGCCATTCGGTTCACGAACACCAGCAGCTTGACGATATCATGGAAGAGCTGCGCGAAACCGATATGTCGTCNTCTGCTTGGCTGACTCGTTTCAAGCAACTCAAGCATGACTANGANCATCACATGGACGAGGAAGAAGACGAGCTTTTCACCCGCGCNAAGAAGGTCATCGGCGAGGAACATAACGACGCCTTNGGCGACAAGTTCCTGAAGCGTAAGGAAAAGGAAGCCAANCTCATCGAGGAAAAGCGCNAAGACAGTCTTGAGGATTGACCNNANCCGCTCTTNCCTGATAAACGTGTTCNCTTAACGTTCTTGTGGATATCCNGCCCCTCTGGGCAGGTANCGGTTGCAAGAAAGCCCGAGGAAACGCAATATATTGGATATGAGCGATAATCCATCACAAGACCTACGCGACTTTCTGGGCAAAGANCGGTTTGGATGCGTCATGGCGGACCCGCCGTGGCGCTTNACCAANCGCACCGGCAAGGTNGCGCCNGAGCATAAGCGCTTGGCCCGTTATCCCACGATGACGGTTGATGACATCTGCGCCCTGCCCGTGGCCGATCACCTCGAAGACCGCGCGCATTGTTACATGTGGGTGCCGAACGCGCTGTTGCCCGANGGGCTGCAGGTGCTCAAGGCTTGGGGNTTTGANTATAAATCCAACATCATNTGGCATAAAATCCGCAAAGATGGCGGCAGTGACGGGCGNGGCGTGGGGTTCTATTTCCGCAATGTGACCGAAATTNTGCTTTTCGGCGTGCGCGGCAAGAACGTACGCACCTTNGATGCCGGGCGGCGNCAGGTAAACATGATGCAGACCCGCAAGCGGGANCATTCGCGCAAGCCGGATGAGCAATATGANCTGATCGAAAGCTGCTCTTGGGGCCCCTACCTCGAACTGTTCGGGCGCGGTGTCCGCGAGGGNTGGACCGTTTGGGGCAATCAGGCCGAGGCGGATTACAAGCCCGATTGGAAGACCTACAGCTACAATTCCAGTGTCGCGGCTGAGTAATCTGGCGCGGCGCATCGACGACGCGGTNTTNGACGANGAAAGGCTCGTCGAAGACCTGCTGCCCGTCGATCTGCGCGATCGCTACTCCGTNACCAGCTACCGNAGCGCNGCCGCCGTNNTGCAACAGCGNGCGCCNGAAGAACTGGCCGCNATCATCCGCGTGNTGCGNCAGTTCACNATNAGCCGCAATGAAATCCGCGCGCCGGGNGGCAACCGCATGTCGGCCACNACCCGNTTCGCNCAATATGCGGCGGCCGAGAATTTCCACGANGAAGTGCGNATCAANGCNGANNTGNTGGTGCAACTTACCGCTGGCAAGGGCGACAGTGCCCCCGANGTCGACCGCATCATCCGCGAAGACTTCATCCACAACCATATGGTCGACTTTTGGCGCAGCCGCGTNGCTTTCGACTATGAGTGGAACAGCAAAGACCAGACCTACGACCGTGACCTCTATGCCTTTCGCAGCTTTTTNGAAGCGGGGGTGATCGANGTNGGCGTCATCGTGACGCGCGAACTATCGAACGGGTTTTTCAAATCNCTNGGNAATTGCTTGGANAAATTCGGCAATGAGACCGACAAGACCGTAAGCGCAAAGTTCGGNGCCAGCACCACCGGCACCCATAAGCTTATCAGCCGCATCGCCGCCGGGCGCAGCGGCGGCTGTCCNGTTCTGGTGCTGGGCATCCTACCGGGCAATATCACCCCCGACTAAGCCGGGGGCGACGTTTCACTCAGAAAGGATCATTCCTGCGGGATGACCCGCAAGCCCAGTTCCATCAGCTGATCGCTGGTGGGTTCAGAAGGCGCGTTCATCATCAGGTCTTCGGCACGCTGGTTCATCGGAAAGAGGATGACTTCGCGGATGTTCTGCTCTTCGGCCAGCAGCATGACGATCCGGTCGATACCGGCAGCACAGCCGCCGTGGGGCGGGGCGCCATATTGGAATGCGTTAACCATGCCGCCAAAGCGCTTGCGCACCTCGTCTTCGCCATAGCCTGCGATCTCAAACGCCTTGAACATGATCTCGGGCTTGTGGTTTCGGATCGCACCCGAGACCAGCTCATAGCCGTTGCAGGCGAGGTCATATTGATAGCCCAGCACCTTGAGCGGATCACCCTGCAGCGCCTCCATCCCGCCCTGCGGCATGGAAAAGGGATTGTGTTCAAAGTCGATCTTGCCGGTCTCTTCGTCACGCTCGTAAATCGGGAAATCCACGATCCATGCAAAGGCGAAACGCTCTTTGTCGGTGAGGTTCAACTCCTCGCCGATCACGTTCCGCGCGCGGCCTGCGACTGCTTCAAACGACTTCGGCTTGCCACCGAGGAAGAAGGCCGCGTCGCCGACACCCAGATCCAACTGCTGGCGGATCGCCTCGGTGCGCTCGGGGCCGATGTTTTTGGCCAGCGGGCCAGCCGCCTCCATCCCGTTGCCCTGATCGCGCCAGAAGATATAGCCCATGCCGGGCAGACCTTCTTTTTGAGCAAAGGCGTTCATGCGGTCACAGAACTTGCGGCTGCCGCCCTTGGGCGCGGGGATTGCGCGGATTTCGGTGCCATCCTGCTCCAGCAGCTTGGCGAAGATCGCAAAGCCGGAATCGCGGAAATGGTCCGAGACCACCTGCATCTTGATCGGGTTGCGCAGGTCGGGCTTGTCCGAGCCATACCACAGCGCCGCGTCTTTGTAGGAAATCTGCTCCCAGGTCTCATCGACCTTTTTGGCGCCGCCGAACTCTTCGAAGATGCCCGCGATCACCGGCTGGATCGTGTCGAAAACGTCCTGCTGGGTGACAAAGGACATCTCCATGTCGAGCTGGTAGAAATCGGTGGGCGAGCGGTCGGCGCGCGGGTCTTCATCGCGGAAGCAGGGTGCGATCTGAAAATACTTATCAAAGCCCGAGACCATCAGCAGCTGTTTGAACTGCTGCGGGGCCTGCGGCAGGGCGTAGAACTTGCCCGGGTGCAAACGGCTGGGCACGAGGAAGTCGCGCGCCCCTTCGGGAGAAGACGCGGTAATGATCGGCGTCTGGAACTCACGGAAGTTCTGATCCCACATGCGCTTGCGGATGGAGGCCACCACGTCAGAGCGCAGCGCCATGTTCTTTTGCATCTTCTCGCGGCGCAGGTCGAGGTAGCGATAGCGCAGACGTGTTTCCTCGGGGTATTCCTGATCGCCGAAAACCTGAAGCGGCAGTTCCGCGGCAGAACCCAAGATTTCGATGTCGCGCGCGTAGACTTCGATCTCGCCCGTGGGCAACTTGGGGTTCACAAGGCTCTCGTCGCGCGCCTTGACGGTGCCGTCGATGCGCACACACCACTCCGCGCGGACCTTTTCCATCTCGGCGAAGGCCGGGCTGTCGGGGTCGCAGATCACCTGCGTGATGCCGTAATGGTCGCGCAGGTCCAGAAACAGCACACCGCCGTGATCCCGCACCCGGTGCACCCAGCCGGACAGGCGCACAGTGTCACCCTTGTTCTCAAGGCTCAGATCGGCACAGGTATGGCTGCGATAGGCGTGCATGATGGTCCCTTCCTAGGGCTATTTCAGGTTTCGCGCAGGTACACCGTTTGACGGTCGGGAAGTCAAGACTTTGCTGCCACGCACCCCCACAATAATAGGAGGTTTCCGCGCCTAAACCCCCATCCGGAGTCCTGCGCGATCCCGCTTTGAGGGGTCATCTAGAGCGCAAGCGCATCCAAAAGCTGCTCTCTTTTCGCTTCTGCCTTTGGGATCGATTGGGTGATCCGGCCGCGCTGCATGACGTGGAAATGATCCGCGTTGTTATAGGCAAAATCGAAGTTCTGCTCCACCAGCACAATGGCCAATTCCCCCCGATCGCGCAGAAGCCGGATGGTGCGGCCAATCATCTGGATAATATTGGGCTGAATCCCCTCGGTGGGTTCGTCCAACAGCAGCACGCTGGGCCGCGCGATGAGCGCGCGGGCGATGGAAAGCTGCTGTTGTTGCCCGCCCGAAAGGTCCCCCCCGCGCCGGGTCTTCATCTCAGCAAGGACGGGGAAGAGATCGAAAATGTCGTCTGGGATCCTGCGCTCGGACTTGGGCAGGCAGGCAAAGCCCGTCTCAAGGTTCTCTTGCACGGTCATCAGCGGAAAAATCTCACGCCCCTGCGGCACATATCCGACGCCCGCCTTGGCCGAGAGTGCCGCACGCCCCGGCTGCAATTCCACACCATTAAGCCTGATCGTCCCCTCTGAGAAAGGGTGCCGCCCGGCGATGGCTTTAAGCAGGCTCGTCTTGCCGACCCCATTCGTGCCGGTCACACAGGTCACCTGCCCCACGGGCGCGTTCAAGGTGATGTCATGAAGTATCTGAGATTGCCCGTATTTCAGGTTTAGGTTCTCAATCTCCAGCATCGCTGCGCCCCAAATAAACGTCAATAACAGTCTGGTTGCTGGTGACATGATCCAGCGACCCTTCGGCCAGCACCGAACCTTCGTGCAACACGGTCACCTTGCAATTCAGCCGCCGCACGAACTCCATATCATGTTCCACCACGATAACGGCGCGGGTCTCGGCGGCCTTTTTCAGGATGTCTGTGGTGTGTTCGCGTTCATGCGCCGTCATGCCTGCGGCGGGCTCATCCACCAGCAGCAAGCGGGGCGATTGCGCAAGCAACATCCCGATCTCCAGCCACTGCTTTTGCCCGTGGCTTAACTCTCCGGCGGGGCGGGAGAGATGGGCGGTCAGGTTGATCTCATCGGCGATCTTTTCCAGCCGCGCCGCCCCTTCCGAGGTCTTGCGGTGGAACAGCACCGAGAATGTACCACGCGGGTTCTTTAACGCCATGGCAAGGTTTTCGCGCACGGTTTGCGCCTCAAACACTGTCGGCTTTTGAAACTTGCGCCCAATCCCAAGCATCGCGATTTGGCTTTCCGACATGCCAATAAGAGAGCGGCTGTCATCACCAAACAGAATATAGCCCTCATCCGGCTTTGTCTTGCCGGTGATGATGTCCATAAAGGTTGTCTTGCCCGCGCCATTGGGGCCGATCACCGCGCGCAATTCCGGCTCACCGATCTGTAGACTAAGGTTCTTGATCGCCTGAAACCCGTCAAAAGATTTCGAAATTCCGGACATTTCCAAAAGAGAACTCATGGCTTGCGCACCAGTTTGTCAAAGAGGCCGCCGATGCCCTTGGGCGCAAACAGCGTGATAAGTACAAAGCTCAGACCGAGCAGCACCAGCCACCAATCGACCCAGTGGATCGTATAGACCCCCAGATTGATGCTGGGCGCGCCACCGCCCGTAAACCAACTGGACAAAAGCGAGACCACCGCCGCCCCGATGACCGCCCCGTAAAGCCGCCCTCGCCCGCCAATGGCGACCCAGACCGCGAGATAGATCGACGCGATGGGGGCGATTTCAGCCGGGTTGATGATGCCCGCTTGCGGGTAATAAAGCGCACCGGCGATGCCTGCGACAATGGCGGTGATGGTGAAGACGAAGAGCTTATAGCTCTCTACATGGTAGCCCAGAAAACGAACGCGCGTTTCATCATCACGGATGGCTTGGATGACATTGCCCAGCTTGCTGTCGGTGATCCACGCGAAAAACAGATAGCCCAGAGCGAGCGCCAAGGCAGAGGCGAGGAAAAAGACGATGGAGACCACGTCTTGGCCGCTTTCGGCAAAGCCGGGGATGTTTTGCAGGCCCGACAGACCGTTGTTGCCACGCAAGCCGCTGTCGTTCTGGAATAGGTAAAGCGCCAGCGCCAGTGTCATGGCTTGGGTCAGGATCGACAGGTATACGCCGTTGACGCGGCTGCGGAATGCAAGCCAGCCAAAGACTAGCGCAAGGGCGCCGGGGATCAGCACGACCAAGGCCAATTGGATAAAAAGGTTGTCCGCGAAGGCCCAGATTAATGGGAATTTTGATGAGCCAACGACACCGAAAATCTGGTTTCCGATGGCGTCTGAAATCTCTTGCGGGGTTGGCGGGATGACCTGACCTGCGAGGCTTTCCGCGACGATGTTTTCCGTACGCGCATACATGAGCCACATCCCGATGGCGTAGCCGCCGATCCCGAAAAAGGCGAAATGACCGAGGCTAAGGATGCCGCAATACCCCCAAACCACATCCATCGCGATGGCCACGAGGCAAAGACACAGGACTTTGCCCAATGTCTTGACGAAGGAGGTTGAGACAAGACCGGTACCGGCGGCTTCGGACATTACCGTCACAAGGACTGAAAAGAGGCCGAGCGCGGCAAGGAAGTAGAGAACCGAAGGATTGCGCCCGATGAAAGACCTTCGTTGGCTGTGCGTCTGGGTCATGGCTCAATCCGCCGCTGCCCGGCCTTTGGGGGCGACGATGCCCTTGGGCCGGAATTGAATGAACAGGATGATGAAAAGGATCATGTAGGTCTGTGCCGCCAGTGTGTTGGACGGGTTCAGCCACTCGATCCCCTTCTGCAGGAAGCCAATCAGCCCCGCTCCGGCCAGCGTACCGAATACCGATCCAACACCGCCCACTACGACGGTCATGAAGCTTTGCACGATATAGTTCGCGCCCATCTCAGAGGTGACCTGCGCATAAAGGCCGATGCCGACGCCCGCGACCCCTGCGATCCCCGATCCCAGCCCAAAGGTCATCATATTGATGCGGTCAGGGTTGATGCCCATTGAGGCCGCCATGCCGGGATTTTGCGTCACCGCGCGCACCTCCAGGCCAAGGCGCGTGCGCTTGAGGATATACAGCAGCAAAAACAGAAAGATCAGCGCCAGCACGAATATGGCGATGCGGATGTAACTGATTTGAACCACATCCGAGATCACGAGCGCGCCCCGAAGCCATTCAGGCGATGTCAGCGGGCGGGCCTGAGTGCCAAAGATATTCTTGGCGATTTGTTGCAAGGCGATCGATATGCCGAAGGTCGCCAACAAGGTTTCAAGCGGGCGGTGATAGAGATGCCGGATCACCAGCCGCTCCATCGCGACACCCGCCCCAAAGGTAACGGCAAAGGCTAGCGGCAGCGCGATGAACAGCGAGACCGTGTAGTCAGGAACGATGAGCTGCACGACATAGCCGGTATAGGCGCCCATCATGATAAACTCGCCATGGGCCATGTTGATGACCCCCATCTGCCCAAAGGTAATCGCCAGCCCAATCGCTGCAAGAAAATAAATCGAGGCCAGCGACAAACCGTCCAACGTCAAATCAAAGGTCTGCGCCCAGCCGACCCGCGTCTCAACCGCGTCAAGCGTGGTGCGGGCAGCGTCGGTGATCGCCCTGTCATCCTCATCGTAGCGTTCATAGAAGACGGCATTCTGCAGGGCGGTGTCGATATCATCCGGCGTTACCAACGGCGGGACGGTCCCCGCCTCGGCAAGCGCGCGATACGCATCCATCCGCTTGTCCGGGTCGTCCAATTGCGCCAGAGGGATGCCGCCGACGCGGCCATCGACGATATTGGCTTCAAGGGCAGCGCGAATATCACTGGGCGGCACGATTGCAGGGCCAAGATCGGCTTCGACCAGCGCCTCATAGCTTGCCGAAGGGGCCACCATGGGGTCAAGAATTCGGGCGATGTTACCCTCGGGCTGTTCTGCCGCAACGCCTGTCGTTACAGATAGAATTTGGCTCAGCACCGCGCGGGCTTCGAGAGAGGTGTCGGAAGACAGGCTTTCGATCGCACGAATGCGCGCCTCGGGGGCCGCTCCGAAGCGCGCGGTCAAGAAATTGCTCAGTTGCTCTTTGCGGGCGCGCAGGATGGGATCATTCTCCCCTTCGAGCGAGGCCAAGAGCGGGTCAAGCTGGCTGGCATCGCTGCGTCGCGCGATGCTTTCAAGGGCGGCGCTGCGGCGTTCGGGGTCGGGATCAGACAGTTGGAACTGCACCAATGCCGTGCCGATGACACGCCGCACACCGCCGTTGGGGCGCAGTTGGCTGAAACTGTCCGATGAAGCCGTTGTCTCTTCGCCCGTATCAACGTCGCGCAGCGTGAGTGTATCGCCGGCTTCCTTCGCAAAGTAGAACAGGCCAGTTGCATCGTCTTGCCAGACGCTCCGCTCGGCCCATTGCTCAAGAAAAACAGGAACCTGCGGCAGGCCTGATGCCACCAGATCGTCCAGCAAAACGCCGACCGATTTGCGCGATGGCTTGGCCACCTCTTCGGCGTGGGTCTGCAAGACAGACTGAAGTTCCTGAGCGGATGCAAGACTGACGGATGTCAGCAAGCACATCAGGCTGAGCAGTATTCGAACCATGAGAGATGGGGCTTTCGGACGGTAAGTGTGTTCAGAAAGAGCGTCGGGCGCGGTTGAGGACGCGCCCGACGCTTGGCGTTAGTAGTTCGAGGTCAACTGAACGCAGGTCTTGGTTTCGGTATTGTACATGCCGCACTCCAGTTCTTTCCAATCGGAGACCAGAACAGCCGATTCAGGCAAGAAGTCCGTCCATGCATCGCCGGGCACTTCTTCGGTCTGGCTGATGATGTCGAACTGGCCGTCAGAGGTGATTTCACCAATCAAGACAGGCTTGGCGAGGTGGTGATTGGGCAGCATGACAGCCGTCCCGCCGGTGAGGTTCGGGAATTCCTGCCCATACATCGCCGCACGCACCGCATCCACATCCGTGGTGCCCGCCTCGGTGACCGCATTCACCCACATGTTGAAGCCGATATAATGGGCTTCCATCGGGTCATTGGTCACGCGGTCTTCGCCCATCGCCTCTTTCCAAGCGGCGACCCATTCGTCGTTCGCATCGGATTCTGCGGATTGAAAGTAGTTCCACGCAGCGAGGTGGCCGACAAGGTCGGCGGTATCGAGGCCCGAAAGCTCTTCTTCCCCGACCGAAAATGCCACGACCGGGATGTCATCAGCCGAGATACCGGCAGCCGCCAACTCCTTGTAAAAGCCGATATTCGCGTCGCCGTTGATGGTCGAGATCACGCCCACCTGAGAGCCATCCGCCCCCAGTTCGACCACATCCGCCACAATGGTGGACCAGTCCGAATGCCCGAAAGGTGTATAGTTAACGAAGATGTTTTCCTTGGGGATGCCCTTGTCCAAAAGGTACTGTTCAAGGATATTGTTGGTGGTTCTGGGATAGACATAGTCTGTGCCGAGCAGAGCAAATTTCTCGACGCCCAGTTCCTCCAGGAAATAATCGGTCGCAGGGATTGCCTGCTGATTCGGGGCCGCGCCCGTATAGAACACGTTGCGCGAGCTTTCCTCGCCCTCATACTGAACCGGGTAGAACATCAGACCGTTCAACTCTTCCAGAACAGGCAATGCAGATTTGCGCGAAACAGATGTCCAGGAGCCAAAGATGACATCCACCTCGGACACGGTCAGAAGCTCACGCGCCTTTTCGGCGAACAAAGGCCAGTCCGAGGCGGGATCCACGACAACGGCTTCGATTTCGCAATCCAACAGACCGCCCGCAGCGTTTTGTTGCGTGATCAAAAGCTCCATCGTGTCTTTCAACGTCGTCTCGGAAATGGCCATCGTGCCGGACAGAGAGTGCAGCACGCCAACCTTGATCGGGTCCTCGCATTCCGCGCTGGCGGCTGACCCTGCGATCAATAGGGCGGCGGTCGCAGTAAGTGTACGTTTGGTGGAAAGTCTCATTACGGTATCCCCGTTTGGTGTGCGGAAGAGCGGAGACGCAAGCATGCCAAAGGCCAAATGCTTTTCCACACAGCGTTTATTATAGTTACGCGCGGATGGCCCCCTTGCCGGACTTCTCCGTTCGCGACGCCCCGTAGCGGAGCCTCTGCAGCCTCAGTTCAGAGGGCCGAGCCAGCAAGCCCTGACCCCGAGGAAGTTTCTGCACCGCAGAAAGGGTGCTGTATGTTTGGGCAATTGGCAGTTGAACTGTGAAATTTTGGGCAACTCGCGTATGGGGTGCGCGCTGTTTTGCGGTAGGAGCGGAATGTCGGATGGGGACGGCCGGTGTGGCGTTAGCGCGGGAAGGCGTGAGGGGTAGGCCCCGATGGGTGGGAGGAATTGCCCATTCCAACGCAAGTGAGAGCGCGCCCTGCAGGGCGTCAGAGGACTAAATCTATTGGATAGTCCAGTTGCGGGAGTAGGATTTGAACCTACGACCTTCAGGTTATGAGCCTGCGTGTCGCGAGCTTCCTTTCCTAAGGAAATATCGAATAAATCCAGGTATTACAGTGTAACGCAGGGCATCTAGATTGACACTTGAAGACACCGGGTGTCAGGTATTTCCAACATTATGCCGGACACAAGACGGACACAGGATGCCAAAGATCAACGAGACGTTTGCCAAGAAAGTGCCTCTTCCCGAGATGGGAAGCAAGGTTCACTATGACAACCTCATCGCAGGGTTCGGCTTACGAGCCACGAAGGCCGGCGCCAAGGCGTTCGTCCTGAACTATCACATCAACCGTCGGGAGCGCCGCTATACGATCGGAAAGTTTCCCGCCTGGAGCGCGGCAGCCGCCCGCGAGAAGGCTAGGGATCTGCGTAGGCTCATCGATCAGGGTGTAGATCCCCTAGAAGAGCGCAATGAACGCCGTGAGGCCCCAATCGTCGCTGATCTTTGGTCTGAATATGAAAAGGTTCACCTCCCAACATTGTCGCCCCGTAGTCAGACGGACCAGCGTGGGATGTGGCAGAAGTACATCCTTCCCACCCTGGGCCCTATAGCGATCAGGGATCTCACGAGCCGTCAGATCGACCGCCTACATGCTACCATCAGCGATGCCACCCCTACCCGCGCAAACCGCGTGCTTGAGGTACTTAGGAAAGCGCTCAACCTTGCAATCCGATGGGGGTGGATCGAGAAGAACCCTGCCGACGGCTTCCGTAGAAACGCGGAACACTCCCGCGAAAAATACCTTACGAAGGACGAGTACGAGAGGGTGTTCATTGCCTTGGACAAGATGCCTAATCGAAAGGCTGCGAACGCTATTCGGCTCCTAATCTTGACCGGTGCGCGACGTGGCGAAGTATTGGGGCTTGAATGGCAAGATCTCGACTTGGATTTGGGGATATGGAACAGGCCGCCTCACAAGAGCAAAGACAGGAAACGGAAGCGGATCCCTCTGTCCAATGAGGCGCTCGTCCTCCTGCGCACGATGCGTGAGACTGCGGACGGCGGCTTTCTCTTCCCCACCTCCACCGGTAGACCCCTTCCGGACATCAATCGCCCTAGGCGTTGGCTCAGGGCGGAAACGGGAATGCCAGATTTGAGAGTTCATGACCTTCGCCACTCGTTTGCATCGATACTTGTGTCCAGCGGCGAAACTCTTGAAACCATCGGGAAGCTGCTGGGGCATTCACAGCATCAGACAACGATGCGGTACGCCCACCTCATGGATGATCCCCTTCGACGAGCTACCTCTAAGTTTTCAAAAGAGGTGACTAGATAAATGTTTAGCACCCGATGTGTTACCCTAGACGCAATCTACAAACAGGTTACAGGAAACGAATTTGATACGATCCTCAGCGCCTTGAGGCTGGGTCAGATTGGGAGCACTGCGTATTGTATAAACCTGCTCGTTGGCCAAGATTGTGTCCGGACGGATAATTCAAAACATTCCCTCACAACTGAGGAATGGGCATCCTGTTCATTAAAGGTAGATGGAGAAAAAGGCCTATATTTAGTTGATAGTCAGAACAACCAAGCACACACAGAAATCACGCTAAAGTCCACAGACGCGAACAGGTTGCTGGAGCTCACCTCTCAATCAGGAGGCGAACAGCCGAAGATGGGCCCAAAAGTTTACGCCTTTCTGGCAGTTGGTTTCGCTCATGGTGTCTTTGAAACCGCAGTAGACCCTGAAGACCTTTTTACCGAGCTAGAAGACCGGTCTGACCTCTGGGATCATCGCGGGCCAATCAGCTCAAACCGTGGCATCGCAGCGATCAAGGAGTTTCTCAGCGTGTTCTCCAATGTTGACCGACAGCTGAGCGACGACACTCCCGTCTGTGACATTTCATTCGCGAGCGACGATTAACCGTACGTGGCATTCCTACATTGCAGCCAATGAAGGAAACCAAATGTCTCATCGTACCACCCACCTGAAACCCACCGCCGTCGCCGAAATACTCGGCGTCTCTCAGCGGACCCTGAGCCGCTGGCACGCGCTGCGTGTCGGCCCAGCTCGTTGCAAAGTAGGCCGGACAGTTTTGTACCGTCGTGACGCCCTAGAGGCCTGGCTGTGCGCCAATGAGACCCAGCCCGTCACGACTTTCGCGGGAGGTGCGAAATGAATGCTCTGGATTACGCCCTACAGTACGCCAAGCAAGGATGGGCGGTCTTTCCGCTTCACAGCGTGATCGACGGATGCTGCAGCTGTAAAAAAGCCGATTGCGGCAGCCCTGGCAAACACCCGAGGGCGCTGGGTGGATCCAAAAATGCCACCAAAAATCTAGAGAAGATACGAGCTTGGTGGAGCCAAGAACCGTTGCCAAATATCGGCATCGCCACAGGGTCAAAGTCTGGTCTGCTTGTCATCGACGTAGACCTTGGGGCCGAAAAAGAAGGGGAGGAGTCTATACAATCCTTGGAAGATGAAGTTGGCCCATTGCCTCGAAATATAATCGTTCTGACTGGAGGCGGCGGGTATCACATATATCTCCGAATGCCGGAACTGCCAATTCCGAGTAGCGCCGGGAAACTTGGTAAGAACCTCGATGTACGCGCATACGGAGGTTACGTCGTTGCGCCACCCTCATCCCACATTTCCGGATTTAATTATGAATGGAGCGTCACGTATGACTGAACCAATGCCAGAGCCGCCCGTCGGGCTCATAGAAAAACTGACCAAACAAAAAGTATCGTCAGCCAACTCCAATGCGCCACCTGGACAATTTCTATCTGAGGGGTCACGCAACAACAAATTGGCCAGTATTGCGGGGTACTTCCGTGGCCAACACGGGCTGAACGGAGCACAGCTGGAGAGCGCGTTACTTTCACTGAATGCTATAGGCTTGTCACCACTTTCGGAAGATGAAGTCGCAGGTATTGCTCGTAGCATCTCAAATTACCCCGGCAAGACACGCGTTGAATATGATGACGGACCGCTGGCGAAGGTATTGGCCCCATTTGTCGCGGAAACTTCCTGTAGAACTCCTGCCACGGGGTGGATGCGTTTTGATGGAAAACGTTTTGCGAATGACCCAGAAGGTGCGCATGCGAAAGAACAGATCAGGACACGCCTGGAGCAGTTCTATCAAGATGCAGTCTCGTCGGGTGATCTAGAAATCATCAAACAGGCCCGCGCACTTCGTACGGCGACTAAAATAAGAAAAGTCTTCGATCTGGTCTCAACTGACCCCAAAATCTTTCGCGACTTTGGCGATTTCGATCAACAAGAATCAGAGATTAATTTGGCCAATGGGACACTGTGCTTGTTGGAACGTTCTTTACGCCCGCACTCACCAACCGACTGCATCACAAGGTTGGCGGATGTAGCGTTTGATCCTGATGCAACCTGTCCTGAATTCGACAAGTTTCTTGCAGCAGTACTTCCAGAGGAACTCAGGAATTTTGTGCTCCGTCTTTTTGGCTATGCACTGCTTGGAACCCCCAAGGAGCAGATATTTACGATTTTCCATGGGCACGGTAGCAACGGTAAATCCACCTTGGTCGATGTAGTGGCAAGCGTTCTCGGGGACTATTCGACAAACGTCGAACCCAGTTCTTTCATCCGTCAAAAAAATGCTGGGGTAAGGGATGATCTTGCGCGCCTCAGGGGCCCTCGAGTGGTTGCCACATCAGAACTCGCCTTCGGAGAGATACTTGACGCCGCATTAGTTAAACGCATGACAGGTGGCGACACAATTACAGCACGGGCTCTTTATAGGGAGCATTTTGAGTTCCGACCCCAGTTTGTTATATTTATGACAACCAACGCGATGCCAGTAATAGACGGCGGCGATAAAGCATTGGCCAGGCGTCTGGTCACGGTACCCTTTAACAACACCATATCAGCAGGGCAACGAGACCCCAACCTACCAACCAAGCTCAGGACTGAGAAAAGTGGGATCCTCAACCGATTGATTGAAGGCCTAGCGGCCTATCAGAGGACTGGGCTCGAGATCCCCAAACAGGTTGCTGATGAAGTTGATAAGTATGTTGCCTCATCTGACCTCATCCGGGCGTTTCTCGACGACGTGTGTAGACTTGGGGAGGATGAGACACCCCTGCGCGCTACCTCTATGATGCCTATCAAGGTTGGTCTGTTTCGAACGGCACAAAGCCCCTGAGCCAGCCGATCTTCAAGCAGGAAATTATAAAACGTACAGGGATACAGCAGAGGCGTACGAACAAGGGTCAGGAGTGGCCAGGGGTCGGCATGCGGCCGCCGCAACTTTAACCCGTGTAGGACGTGTAGCTCTTTATTCTAACTTTTTAAGTTTGAAACTTATTGGGAAAGTTAGGTTCAAGGACAGCACGTCCTACACGCAACCTCCGCCCCGCATGTCAAAATAGCAAAGTAAAATAATGCCCAAACAACCTGGTGCTAAACTCTACAAGGATGCAGCCCGTTGGCCAGTGATGCCCCCCTGGTGGCTCTTGTCATCACCGCAGGCCGCCGCCTTGATCAATGTCACACCTGCGACCCTACACATCTGGAGAACGCGCGGGGAAGGCCCAGCCACTGTGCCCCCGCTGTTCCTGAAGCCAGCCCAGGGCGACCCAATATTTCATATGTACGGCATCTTGAGAAAATGGGCTGCAAAGCGCGTTGGCCTGGACTATCAATTTGAGGACCAGTGCTGGGACTACTTCCGGAAAGATTGCCCAATGTTAGTCGACGGTGTCGGATCGATGGCAGCTAGAGCCCGCGAGTTTGACAGGCAATATGAAGCAGCACGACAAGAAGTGGGACAAGGCGACGAGCCCCGCTGGGTGAGCTTATCGACCATCCGCCGCTTAGACCCGTACTACGCTAGGCAACCGAAGTGGCGGCGTCTTTTGGCAAAGTACAACTGGGATTGCGGGTGAAATGATCATAGGTCTTTATAAGGCGGAATGACGATGGCGCGCGAGGCACTTTTCGTCAGATCATTTCGCCCTGCGTCATGCAATCCGACAGCCGTAAGGAGATGTAGGTGCCGCATGGGGCATCTGGGCACAGCAAGATGGATCGAGTAGAGCAAACCCTTTTCAACCACGTTAGCACCTCGCTTCGTAAATATATTGCAACTACGGCTACCGCTTCATTGGGCCAATGGACCAAAAGCAATTGAGGCAACGACAGGGAGTCGGATTCAGATTCTGAGCGCGGAAGATGCAGTACGGCTTCGGGCGATTTACCGACCTGGCCCGCGTCATGCTTCTCTCTCTCTCTCTCCACCTATGCCCGCAACAATAGCTGCGATTTGCCAGGAAGGCAGTTCATCCCATTAGCTCACTCCCGCTCAGGGAAATCGCATGCTGCAACAAGCATTAGGCTTGGAAACGGATCGCCGATGAAGCCAATATCTATGCGTGCGCCTTCAACGCCCCAGTATCTTGGCTATTGGGGCAGCCCCGTCAGCCAAGGAACCGGTATCAGTGAAAGGATTACTTATGGGGATCTTGTCGACGCCCATGCAGCACTTGTAACGGTCCATTTCTGATCGTTTGCTTAAATATTGCGCGCTGCCGCTTTTAGGCATGCTTGACAAACGACAAGCGGGTTGTGAAGAGAGGTTTAACCTGTATTCCCCTGCCACATCTCGGGCCACTTAAAGCCTGCGATCGCGTACAATTGATGTGACTTATGAAAATTGCTTTTGTCGGCTGCGGCTTTGTATTTGACATCTATATGCGTACTTTGCGAGCCCACCCCGATCTGACGATAACAGGGGTTTTTGATATCCAGCCTGAGCGGATGCAGGCGGTAAAAAGCCATTATGGCTTTCACACTTATGACAGCTACAAGGCCCTTCTGGTCGACCCCGAGGTAGATACCATCATCAACCTCACCCCGATCCGTGCCCATTATGCGGTTACGAAAGATGCGCTAGAGGCCGGTAAGCACGTCTACTCCGAAAAGCCCCTGACCAAGAACGTCGAGCAATCGCGCGAGTTGTTCGGAATCGCAGCCGCCAGAGGCGTGCGCCTTTATGCCGCGCCTTGCAATATCTACTCAGACACCATGCGTACCATGTTCAAGGCGGTGCAGGACGGGGCCGTTGGTAAGCCGCTGTTGATCTATGCCGAGCTTGACGACAATCCGATTCACTTCATGGATTTCGAATCGGTTAAAAGCCCCACCGGTGCGGCTTGGCCCTTGAGGGAGGAAATCCACGAAGGCTGCACCTATGAACACTTAGGATATCACTTGGTTTGGATCTGCGGCCTCTTGGGGCCAGCCGTCTCGGTGACCGCCTATTCCAGTGAACTGATCACAGATAAAACTGCTAGTGTTCCCGGGTTGTCAGGCACGCCTGATTATTCAGTGGCCAATCTGCACTTCGCAAATGGCGCATCAGCTCGAATCACGTGTTCGGTGGTGGCGCCCCGCGATCACCGAATGCGGATCATCGGCCATGAAGGTGAGGTCACAGGCGACAGCTATCGCCATTATAAATCCCCCGTGTTCCTAGAGCGCTACTCTAAAGGCAGCCTGAATGCCCGCAAGTTCCAGAGCCTGCGAGCACGACCCCGCCTGGGACGCCTGTTTGGTATCGGCGGACGCCGTGTGCCTCTGGTACGCAACTGGAAATCCGCCGCCGTCGAGAGCAACCAGCAGATGAAGTCCTCGTTTAAACAACGCATTGTGGAATGGGTTCGCCGCCGCGAGGTCTATGCTCAGGACAAATTTATTGGCATTGCTGAGATGGCTCGCGAGATTCGGGACAGCCAGCCACAATATCTGTCACCGGACTTTGTTATGCATTTGAACGAGCTGACACTACTGACCCAGGGCGCAGGCCCTAATGGCATCGCCGTTAAGCCCGCAACAAGTTTTGAGCCTCTCGGCCCGATCCCAGGCACCCAATCTACTCTAAACTATAGCAAGCTCGCCCGACCCGGTCTGCTTGAAGCACTTCTGTCGTAAAGGTTTCCACACGATTAAGCAGGCGCCCTAACAGGATCAAGCCATCGCATTTCTGCCTGTTATCACTGCTTTCCAGTTTGTGGCTTTTCACACAATGGTACCAGCATTTTTTACCCCTTGCCCGGACTAATTTTCCTATCATCTTGGCAGCTTATCCGGAATGCAGGCATCATTGAACGTTGCAGCTGGAAACCCACACTTCCTTAAAGCCAAATTCATTAGTCCCATTATTTTGTCACGAGGCGGACCAGCGTCAATCTGTGGTTCAAAGCGACGATGTTAATCATTCTCGTTCATCAGAATGGCTTACAACGCATGAATTCAGGAAAATCGCTGTTTCGGTTATCAGCGAGTTCGGCAACCGGACTCTTGGCCTCCTGTCCGTTGTAGCACCCTTTTCTTTGAACACTGTCAGCAGCATTTTGGCAGTGGCTGCATGCAGCGCTGGCGGTTCTGACTAGCGTTGTTTTGGGCCTGGCCACGCAACCCTATAAAGCTCTGTCCCTGAGCGGAACAGCAGCGCTTATCCCATCAACTGGCAGCGTCTGACACTTGGTCCTGAAATCCAAGTTACATATAGTTTAGGCAACTTAGTTTCTTTGGTGATCGTTTTCTCAGGGTCCAGGTCGCACCTCAATTGCTTAATCTGCAGGGCGTGATCAGTGTATAGTGGACAACTAAATATCCTACCTAGTTTGGGCGCGCGTCTTCAATTAGATCATAGGCCGCGAAACTTGGAGCACATGAATCTGTGCTGCAGTTGTGTCTTGCGCCAGCGTTTGGTTGCTGGGCCAAACCGTTCCAAAAGGTCGCTAGGTTCTGGGGCAATCTCCGCACCTCTGTCTCGTGTTCAAATGGCTTTCGCGGCCGCGGTTGAAGCCAGAAGGTTCTGAAGCTTGGTGGTGCCGACAAGCGGGAGAGCCACGTCTGGTCGGCGCATCACTTCGATAATCCGCCCATGCGCATAGGTGGCTGGATCCTGGGCACCGGCGACGGCGGATGCCCCGCCAAGGATTTCTCGCGCAACAAGATACACGCCACTTTTTTCAGCGTGGGCCAGTACCGGTTCGAACTCGGTTACGCCGGGAAGCAGCGGCACCTGTAGTGCACGAATGCGCGGGTCGGCTAGGCAGGCTTCGGCGCAAGCCACATCATCTACGGACACCCCGATGATGCCAATCTTCCCCGCATCTTGCGCCGCAGCCAATGCGGAAATGGCCTCACCTCGAGCAATCACCGAAGCGGCCGGGCTGTGCAGCATGAACATCTCAATGCGCTCACGCTTGAGGCGGCGCAGGCTGGCGTCGAGACTGGCGGTCAGAAAAGCGCCATCCCAGCGGGTGGGCATCGGGTTGGCACGGGCGTTGGCGACGCCGGCGCGGGCATGTTTCGAACCGCGGACCAGGGTTCGCAGCACCCCCTTGAAGGGTACCAACATCCGGCGCCTAAGGCTAAGGTATTTGCCCCCTTTTGAGCAGACCACACAGTCGTTCCGGCCTTTCAGAGCCTCACCAATCAAACGCTCGCTGTCGCCTTGACCATAGATATTTGATGTGTCGAAAAAGCGCACGCCTTCATCCAGCGCCCTGTGCAGGATCTTGATCGCTTCGGGGCCCGTCGCACCGTTCACTGAACCAAGACGACTGCATCCAAGGCCTAACTTAAGGGCGTCAGGGGACATCATATCTACAAGATTGGGTGCCTGAACGTCGACCATTGAACTCTCCGTTGAGTTACTGAGCATGAGAAAGTGCAAAAGACATCGCTTCACGTAGCTCGACGATGCGCGCTGCCACATCACCAGGTGCGGAACTATGACCGATCCAGGTGGCAAGGGTTAGCTGTTCACAGCCTGCCCTGCGCGGCTGCAGGATTATAGCATGAGCGGGCTCAACATGGCCATAATGATGCGCATGTACTGCAGGAATTGGTGTGATCTGCGCATTAAGCGGTGTCAGCACTTCAATGCGTGCAGACACAGGCGCAGCGCCTTGAAGGCGCAGCGACAGGCATCCGTCGCTCGCATCAAGCGTCACCTCCCACAGTGCGGGAATCAGCCAAGTGACCTGACCGGGCTGTACGGCGTCAAGCCACAGATCAAGAACCAGATACCCCTGGCCCGGCAGATGTTGCACCGCCCGCACAAGACGGCCGGGGCCGGTATCAAAGAAGCCGCCTATGCAATTCTCGGGCAGAACGGAAGCTGGCAAAAGCTGCGCTTGGGCCAAGCGCCCCACCTTGAAACAGCCCAAAAAATCAACCGGTTCATGGTCCAGCCAGATCGGTCCGTTATGCGCTCGGGCCGAGCGCTCACGGGCGCGTTCCGCCCCTGTGTTGTAGCGCGAGGTGCCAGGATCTACGAGCAACCGTGCTCCGCCTAGGCTCAGTTCAAGGGACAAGAAATCCGCATGGCCATGACCCGGGTTCCAGCGCGGACCTAGGGCCCCAGCATCTAGAATGCAGACATCGCCCCCCTCGGCCAAACGACCATAGCCGCCCTGTTCAAACAGGATCCGCCCATCCAACGCTCGCGGCCCGTTCCAGCGAGGCACCTCATGGTGCCAAGCATCGTTGAACAGCGCCACTTCGCCATCAGGATGGCAAAGCGCGGCAAAGGCATTTTGTGCTTTAGCATGTGTCTCGGTTAGAAAATCTCGCAGCCCTTGTGATAGGAAGGGCGCCTCAGCCATGACCCCGAGCGAGACAACCGATAGCCCCTGATACATAGGCGACCGTTCGATTTGGCAGCCGTCGCCGAGAATAGTCGCGCGCACCAGCCGCGAAATATCCAGTTCGAGCCGGTCGGCAACGGTCTTGGGCACATTGCCAGCATAACTGAAATAGAGGCAAAGCGCAGCGAGGTTACGCTCAACATGGTTATTGCCCAGCTCGTGTTCGATATTGTCGAGCACGAAAGCGGCGTTCTCATGCAGAAGATCGGTCAAGGCTTCATCAGCGTCAGCCGGCAGGCCGCCTTTGGCCCGTGCCACCAGAAGGCCCGACGCCAGCGATAGTATCCGGTGCGAAGCTGCATAAGGGAACCAATACGCGTTAAATGCGCCGGGAGTCGCGGGATCAGTGCTAGCCTGTGCGCTGCGCACCACAGCAGCTATTGCCGCTTGATGGCGCACGTCACCCTCAGTTATCATCGGGCTTAAAAAACCCATATGGGCGAGCTTGATACGCCACATCTGGTGGTCACCTTCTTCGGGTAGTTCGCGGTTCCAATCGATGGCGTCAGGGCTGCCGAAATCCACTCCACGGCCCTGAAGCACGATGCGCCCTTCAGCCGCACCGTCGATCATATCACGATATTCGGCAGCATAGAATTCAGCCATGGCCACCAGCCCTGGCGAGATCTCTTCGGGGGTAGCCCGCAGCTTAGGCAAGGAGGCCTGAATGCCTGCCAGTCGATTGCGATAGGCTTGGGCAAAGCGCGGGGCAAGCCTGTTGCGGGCAATGCGCCTTACCATATAGATCGCCATGCGGGGCGACATTCGAGCCGCTGCGCGGGCCAAGATAGAGAGGCGTTGAAATTTGTTCATATCAAAGCACCGAGACAGGGGGCGCAGTTGCCGTGCGCAATTCAGCCCCTCTTAGCCGTGCGCCCTTAACGTCACAAGCCCAAGGCTATGAACCAGGTCCGTAAGGCCTGCCTCCTGCACCAGGGCCCGCAAAAGTAAACATTTTACTAACGGAACTTAATATATGCCGTGACCAGCAAAATGGTTGCATTCCCCCTGCACCCGCGTTCCCAATGTAAAGTTTCTGCGGTATGGAGTTCTGACGTCCTTTGCCATGGATGGCATCTTGCCGATATGCGTATCTTCGGCTAGTCGACGACGGATAAATTAACAAGGCCTTGCCAATGGCGATGTAATGCGAGCTCCGAATACGGCACCCTTCTTCCAAGCAGCGAACCCACTTTCCATGCTATTAGAGGGGCCCGTCTTTCCCGAAAAGCGTTGAAAGCCCGCAGGAGTCAGATTCACGGGGCATCAATTGTAACGATATAACCTGCCTATTAACAATAGGTGTCTTTGTGGCCCAGTAATGTATTGAAAAGAATAACTACATGTTGACGCTATTTATCTTTCTTTTTCTCGCCTGCGCACTTCTAGTCATCTACCCCTACGCTATCTATCCAATGATTTTGAAAATTTTACCTGATTGCCCGGTGGCCCGCGATCCGAGGTACCGCTGCACTGCCACACTGGTGTTTTGCGCCTATAACGAGGGCAACGTGATGCCGGAGAAGCTTTCCAATATTGAAGCGCTTAAAGCCCGTCACTCCGATCTTGAAGTGCTGGCCTTTGATGATGGTTCCACCGACAACACCTGTGAGCAAATGTTGGCCCGTCCCGATCTGCTCACCGTAATCCAAGGAGGCGGTCGGAACGGAAAGGCCAATGGTATGAAACGCCTGGCCTCTCAGGCCAAGGGTGAGATCATTATTTTTACCGATGCCAATGTGCTGCTGGATGAAAACGCCATTGATAACCTAATGGCCTGGTATGCCGACCGCGCGGTTGGCGGTATATGCGGCATGCTGAAGTATATCGGCGCCGAGGACAGCACAACCGCTTCTGTGGGTGGTGCCTATTGGCGTCTGGAAGAAAAACTGAAAACAGAAGAATCGCGTACCGGCAACGTGATGGGGGCGGATGGCTCAATCTTTTCTCTGCGCCGGGAACTCTATCCCGAGTTTCCCGACACTGTCTTGGACGATCTAACCGTATCAATGGCAGCAGTTTTTGCGAACAAGCGCCTGCTTAAAGTTGAGGATGTGGTCGCTTACGAGCGCCTTGTGGCGGCCCGGGGCGAAGAGTTCTCTCGCAAGGTGCGCATATCTGCACGCGCCTTCCACACTCATATGCACCTGCGTCCACAATTGGCTAAGATGTGCGGAACAGACAAGTTCAAATATATCTCTCGCAAGATGGTGCGCTGGTTCGGCGGGCTTTTCTTGCTGCTTGGTGTACTTTTTGGTTTAATTTCTATGACACTGATTGCACCGGTTTTGGGCCCAGTGGGCCTAGTGGTACTTGCGAGCGCCGTGGTCGCCGCACCCCGCGTTGAGACTGGGCCAATCAGTACGGTTACGGAGATTGTCCTAGCGTTGTTGGCCACATTGATCGGCGTGATCCGTGCCGTCCGGGGCCAGACATTTGTTACCTGGGCCCCAGCCAAAACCCGTGACATCAATTCTAGGTAACGAGACTTCCTTCATGAGCAGTTCTGCTGGCACCATTCCTTCCCGCATTTTGTATCTAACTAAAGTCTATCCCTACCCACCGGCCAACGCAGGAGATGCGGTGTATTCACGGGGTATTATCGAATCCTTGTCGAAAACCTGCAATGTTACGGTGATTTGCGCCGACAGCGGCGCAGTGCGGCAACACGTCCCTGACATCGATTGGCGCATTCAAGGTCCGCAACGAACCGGAAGTGCGGGTTCTGTGCTGTCCCGCTGGCCGCTGATCGCTTGGAAAAGCGCCACCTCCGATTACCTGACCGCTTACAAGGCGTTGCTGGCGGAGAAATGGGACGCCATCGTGCTGGACAATCTGGGTCTGGCTCATGCGTTGCCTCAGGCCGAGGCCTACCGAAATGCCAACCCCGGCACCAAGCTGATCTATATCTCTCACGAATACGAATATCCGACACGTGCGGCTAAATATGGGGCCTACAAGCTGAGCCTGGCCAAGCGCGTTATGGTAGAGCGGGATCTCCGCAAGGTAAAGGCTTGCGAAGAAGCCCTGCTAGCTCGTTGCGATATTGTTACCGTAATCAACACCGACGATATTGTCCCGTTCAAGAAAATCGCGCCCGAGCCCAAGTATTTGCCCCTGACGCCGGGTTATAGCGGTCCTGTCGTGGCCAACCGAAACATTACCATCGCAACCCCGCGAAGAGTTTTGTTGCTAGGAGGGCGTCGCTCGACACAGAAGCGTCAGATCCTGATGGACTGGATGGAAGTCTCATATGCGCGGTTGGACGCCGCCGGCATCGAAACCGTGATTGTCGGCGACGTGGAGGAAAGCCTGCGCGAGCAACTGCGAAATACTTATCCTGGTGTTCGCGTTCTGGGCTTCGTGGACGACCTCGGGACCCTAATCGCCTCGGCTCGCATTGGTCTTATCGCCGATACTGTGGGAGGAGGCTTCAAGATGCGCTTGCTCAGCCATGTGTTCGAGCGCCTGCCTATCGTGGGCCTATCGGATGCAATTAATGGCTTGCCCACGTCAGATGGCGAAGGGTACTTGGGCGCGCCGGCACTTGAAAGCCTAGTTGATCTGGTCATGGAAGTTATCGATGATCCCGCCTGCCTGAACGCATTGCAGAACCGGGCTTTTGCGGACTGTCTTGAGGCATACTCTTGGCATGGCCGGGCCGAGAATTTTGCCTCAGTGATCCGAGGTGACACTCTTGGACTTCTGGAATAGGCCCATTGAGCGGGGAAATAGCTACGCGACTTCTGGCGTGCCGTATTTACTGCGTGAAGGCTTTGTTGATGGCGTGGATGCCCCTCCCGACGGCATCGCAATGTGCCATTGTGGTGAGTGTTAAAGCCATCACAAAAGGAAGGAGCATCCATGTCCGAAGTTACTATAATCGGTATCGACCTGGCAAAGCGCGTTTTCCAGCTTCACGGTGCTCACGCTGACGGGTCGGTTGCATTTCGTAAGAAGCTGTCGCGGGGGCAGCTGATCGCGTTCGTGGCACAGCAGCCCAAATGCCTGATCGCTATGGAAGCATGTGCGACGGCGCATGCCTAGGGTCGGGCGTTTGAAGCACTGGGGCACGACGTGCGGTTAATTCCGCCGTCCTATGTGAAGCCGTTCGTCAAACGCCAAAAGAACGATGTGGCTGATGCAGAAGCCATCGTAGAGGCTGCAATGCGTCCGACCATGCGCTTTGTGGTAGTGAAGACTGAAGATCAGCAGGCCCGCGCGATGCTGTTTCGCACCCGACAGATGTTTGTTGGTCAGCGCACTCAGATGATCAACGCTTTGCGGGGCCATTTTGCCGAACATGGACTGATTGCGACGCGGGGGCCTGCCCATCTCAAGCAGCTTGTCGACGCACTCGCAGATAATGACACGGCGCTGGACATTGAGTTTCGCGAACTTGGCCGGATGTATCTGGAGCAGATCGAGGGAATGAATACGCGTGTTGCAGAGCTTGATGCACAGATGATATCTGCTGCCAAGAATGCGGACTTGGTGCGTCGCGCACAAACTATGCCGGGCATGGGTCCTGTCACGGCGCTTGCGATCGAGACGTTTGCCCCAGACTTGGCCACCTTCAAATGCGGTCGCGATTTTGCCGCGTGGCTTGGGCTGGTGCCGAAACAGCACTCGACGAGCGGAAAAGCCAGGCTCGGAAATACCTCGAAGATGGGACAGCGCGACATACGCACCCCTCTAGTCTCTGGTGCTATGGCGGTTCTTCAGGCGGTAGAGCGGTTCGACACACCAAACAATAGCTGGCTGAAACGCCTGCTTACGCGCAAGCCACGCATGGTCGCCGCAATTGCGCTGGCCAACAAAATAGCGCGTGGTATCTGGGCCATGATTACGAAACACGCGGATTATCGGAATTCGGCGGCGACGATGGCATAGCGAAGACTGGGTGTTACGGCGTTCCGGTAAGTTGGGAGTGTGAGGAGGTCACCGAACAGTAAGGGCAAAGGATCGATCAGATCCGGGTCAGAGAAAGCAGCATTTGTGCAGGAGCCATCGAGCTCGGTTTGTTGATATGCCTCTGATCCGCGCATCGCCATACCGGCCTGCGGTCAATATATCACCGCACACAGAGGCCTGATACATGACCGCACCCGATCACACCCTTGCACCGTTCAAAAATCACTTGCACCAATAGTGGCATCCATACATGTACAAACCCGATGCTAGGCAAGTTGCCACTTTCCCCGGACGGATTTATCCTACGGGCTCGCTGGCGGGTATGCCAAGTGCAGTGGTCTTGTCGCGCTTACGTTCCGGTCTCTCAACTCATTTATGCGGCCTTTCGCTTGAAAGCCAAGGGGCTTTTGCCGCCGAGCGATGAGTGGCGACGGCGCGGGTTATAAAAGCCGTTAATGGACTGAAATATCGCGCCTTCGGCCTCACGACGTGTTCCCCAACGGTTCCGCCAGATCAGCTCAGCCTTAATGGATTTGATTGCGACCCGCGATCCGTATGATAAATGCACCCTTCGGGCGACTGTCGCAAAGCAACGGCCATATCTAACGCCCTGATCGCCAGATCCCACTTCATCCGGTTGCTAACTGCCCAACCGATTACGCGGCGAGAGTACAGGTCAAGGATGACGGCCAGATAAAGCCAGCCCTCATTGGTCCAGATGTAGCTGATGTCTCCGGCCCACTTTTGATTGGGGCCATCCGCTGAGAAGTCCTGATCCAGCAGGTTGGGTGCAATGTTGAACGTGTGATTGCTGTCCGTCGTCTCCTTGTATTTCTGCGTTCTGATGACTTTGATGCCGTTCTCACGCATCAGGCGGCCCACACGACCGTGACCAGCGCTCAGCCCCAACTCTTGCAGTTCTTCGGTTATCCGGGGCCGCCCGTAGCTTTGCAAGCTAAGCCGATGCTGCTCACGAATGTGGGCCAAAAGCACCATATCATCTCGTTGTCGTTAGCTCATCGGGCGTATCCGCCAAGCACGGAACCCACGGGATGTGACCTGCATGATACGGCAGAGAAATTCCACGGGCCAAACTTCTTTCCAGGCGTCAATGAAGGCGAACCTTACCGGCTTTGGCCTGCAAAGAAGATCGCCGCTTTTTTAAACACTTCCCTCTCCTCGCGCAGAAGTCGGACTTCTTTGCGAAGCCAGGTGTTCTCCTCCTCAACGCTTTCATGCGGACCAGACATCAAATCCTCGTGCTGATGTTGCTGAACCGGTAATCCCCCCATTTTTAATGGGGTCCAGCCGTAGAATTCAGGCGGCTGTTTTCAGTTTCATGGCGGGTGTCATGCCGCCGATACCCATGTTGGGTCGCTCGTTGTTGTAAGTCCAGAGCCATTCAGTTGCTTGGTCTTGTGCCTCCTCGATGGTTTCGAAGATGTATTGCCCAAGCCATTCGTCGCGAACGGTGAGGTTGTAGCGTTCAATGTAGGCATTTTGTTGTGGCTTGCCTGGCTGGATGTATTCCAGTCGAACATTGCGTTTTCCGGCCCATTCCATCAGCTTACCACTAATATATTCTGGGCCATTATCGATGCGAATTGTCTGCGGTTGACCACGCCATTCGATGATCTGGTTTAAGCTTCTGACCACTCTCTCCGCGGGTAGCGAGAAGTCCACTTCGATGCATAGGCCCTCACGATTGAAGTCATCCAGCACGTTCAATGTCCTGATCGAGCGCCATCTGCCAGTTGATCCTCCATGAAATCCATCGACCATGTCTCATTGGGCTTATCAGGCACAGACAGGGGTTCCGGCTTATCCCGCTTCAAGCGTTTCTTGGGCTTGATACGCAGGTTTAGCTCCAGCTCGCAGTAGATCCGATAGACCCGCTTGTGGTTCCAGCCGTAACCCTGGACGTTGCGCAGATACAGAAAGCACAGGCCGAAGCCCCAGTTGCGCCTGTTTGCAGTCAGACGTTCCAGCCAATCGGCGATCTTTTCATTCTCATCGCTCATTACAGGACTGTATCTGTAGCAGGTCTCGCCGATCTCGAACGCCCGGCACGCCGACGCGATGCTTACGCCGTGTCGTGCGACTGCATTCATGGCCATCTCTCGTCGCAGAGACGTCCTTAACGCTTTTTTCTAAGGGCTTCCTCCAGCAGATCATTTTGCATGCTCATCTCGGCATACATGCGCTTCAGACGACGGTTCTCTTTCGCCATATCCTTCATCTCGGACATCAAGGACGCGTCCATGCCGCCAAACTTGGCGCGCCACTTATAGAAACTGGGGCTGCTCATGCCAAGCTCACGGCACAGCTCAGAGACCGGCACACCGCCCTCCGCCTGCTTCAACACTGCCATGATTTGCGCGTCGCTGTATCGTCCGTTCTTCATCGTAAATCTCCTCAGATATCTTGCCGAGAAAACTCTACTTTTGAACACAGATAATTTGGGGGGGGGGATTACCGACCCACTTGTTCAGCGTCGCCCCCTCCCCCACACACCCAAATCTGATGAAAGCTGGGGCCGCGTCAAGCCACTGGTCGCGGCCATCCGCACCGCATCACGCCGGAACTCGTCTGTGTATGTTTTTGCCATTCCCTATCTCCTTCATAGCAAACATTGCTCGAAAGAGACCGGAACGTAACCGCGACAAGACCACTGATGCGGCATACCAAATAAGACCTTCAGCGTAAGGCAAGTTTGAACTGGGGCGTTACTGAATTGCTGTTGCCGACCACGATTACCGCTTGGCAAAGACGTCCAAACCATCTCAGGATCAAACAAGATCGCGAACGATCCGCGCTACCTCAAGCTGTCATCGTAGGATGATCAATTCGTTGTCTTATACTTGGTAGGAGCCCAACTGCTCATGCCTTCCATTTATCATTCTGGATTCATACAGTGAACCCCACCCGAGGATTTGTGCAACGAAGCCAAAGAAGGGTGAAAACGCCATTGTGAAGCCGGGCGTTTGTGTTACTAAGCTCAATGTCACTTTCGTCCTGCCTTTATGTACATCAAGATGGCCACTATACCCTTATTTCGTTGTGTTTATTATATTTTGCTTTTTCGTTCCTCGGCAAAAACAACATACGTCGATGTTAGCAGGCAACTATGCGATGCACTTGTGCATAAACACAAGTGCATCAGACTCTTCGGGGGCAATGCAACCGCATGCCGCTTAAGAGCTTCTATTTGAATAAAAGGTATTAGTCGGAGCGTGAAATGAAAGCAGTTATCTTAGCAGGTGGTTTGGGCACTCGTCTTGCGGAGGAAACCTCCATGCGCCCAAAGCCTATGGTTGAAGTTGGTGGTTACCCAATTCTGTGGCACATCATGAATATTTACTCTCACCATGGCATAAACGAGTTTGTTGTTTGCCTTGGCTACAAGGGGTATTTCATAAAGGAATATTTCGCCAACTATGCGATGCACAATTCCTCGATTGAGGTGGATATTCACAACCGCTCCGTGACCTTTCTGGGTAAGAACGCCTTACCCGACTGGAAAATCCAGTTGATTGATACTGGGTCGGAAACATTGACGGGGGGCCGCCTGAAGCGGGTCCGTTCCTACTTGCCTGATGACGAGCCGTTTTGCATGACATATGGTGACGGTGTTGCAGATATCGACATCACCGCGCTTTTAGCCTTTCACAATTCCCATGGCCTTGACGCTACCCTGACTGCTGTACGGCCCTCGGGCCGCTTTGGCGCCACACTGATCGATGGCGGCCGCGTCATGAGTTTTGAAGAAAAACCTGCCGGCGACGGTGCGCAGGTCAACGGTGGTTTTTTCGTTCTGCATCCCCGCGTCATCGACCGGGTCGCTGGCGACGATACCATTTGGGAGCGCGAACCGCTGGAAGGTCTGGCGAAGGACGAACAGTTGGCCGCTTTTGACCATGATGGATTCTGGCAACCGATGGATACTCTGCGCGACAAGATGTACCTTGATGGACTCTGGAAAGAGAGCAAAGCTCCCTGGAAAGTGTGGGAGTAAGCAGCCATGCCGACGCGCGATTTCTGGCTTGACCAGAGGGTTTTTCTGACCGGCCATACAGGTTTCAAAGGCAGTTGGACTGCCCGCTGGCTCTCACGGATGGGCGCAACGCAGGTTGGATACGCTCGGGAACCGAATACCGACCCGGCTCTTTTCCCTGCATTGGATATCCCCGGCCTGACTTCGGTCATTGGAGATATCTGCGATCCTGCGTCGCTGGTAGCCGCAGTAAAGGCCTGCGACCCGACCATTGCTATTCATATGGCTGCACAGCCCCTTGTGCGCCTTTCCTACCGTGAGCCGGTTGAGACCTATGCCAGCAATGTAATGGGCACGCTGAACGTACTGGACGCCCTGCGTTTGCATGCGCCCAATCTCAAGGCAGTTCTCGTTATCACGACGGACAAAGTCTATCGCAATGATGACAGCGGTCATGCTTTCGTGGAAGACGACGCGCTAGGTGGGCACGATCCTTACTCTAGCTCCAAAGCAGCATGTGAGGAAGTCGTCTCATGCTACCGTCAGAGCTACTACAACAACGCCGACATTCCGCTTGTAACTGCTCGCGCGGGGAACGTCGTAGGCGGTGGCGACTGGTCCGAAGACCGCCTAGTACCCGACATCTGGCGCGCCATGGTCAGAGGAGATGCCGTTGAGCTGCGCAACCCGCTTTCCGTGCGTCCATGGCAGCATGTTTTAGATCCAGTTTCTGGATATCTGGATTATGTCCAAGCAATTGCAACCCGCGACTGGGCCGATCAGCCGCGCGCGTTGAACTTTGCACCGGCAGCCGACTGCCCGATGACTGTGCAAGAGGTAACCGAAACCCTCGGCGCGGCCATGGGGATCGACAAACCCTGGAGGCTTGCAGTAGGCGCTCAACCCATCGAAATGAATCTTCTGACGCTCGATGCCAGTCTTGCCAAGAGGTCCATCGGCTGGGAACCTAAGCTGACCGGTCGTCAGGCCATTGAATGGACGGCCGAGTGGATGCGTCAGACGCAGAATGATATCTCCCCGCAGGACGCGGTGGATGGTCAAATCGACCAATACGAAGCCTTGCTGAAATAATTATCGAAGTGAGTTAGTCATGAAATTTACTGAAACCACTTTGCAAGGGGTTTACACAATCGATCTGGACCCCCGCGGAGATGATCGCGGGTTCTTCTCGCGAGTGTTTTGTCGTGACGACTTCGCTGAGCGCGGATTGGAAACCGAATTCGTTCAGTTCAACACCTCGTTTAGCCGGATCAAGCACACCTTTCGCGGTATGCACTATCAGCTCGGAGAAAACGCCGAAGCGAAAGTCGTTAAGGTGATCCGGGGCACGCTTTTGGACGTGGTGCTGGATCTGCGCGAAGATAGCCCCAGCTTTGGCAAGTGGACTGCTGCAGAATTAAGCGCGGACAACCGTACCATGATGTATGTGCCACGTGGTTGTGCACATGGTTTTATGTCGCTGACCAAAGATGTTGAAATGGTGTACTTTGTCTCCGCCTTCTACGATCCTCAGAACGAGCGATCCGTGCGCTGGAATGACCCCGAATTCGGCATCGAGCTGCCCTTTGAACCTGCACTGATTTCGGAGAAGGATGCCAACGCACGAGACTTTGATCCGGCTTGGCATCTAGGGCGAACTGATTGCCTCAAAGGAGACTGAAGCTATGCGGATCCTGATCACCGGAGCCAGCGGCTTAATAGGTTCAGCCATGGCCAAACATTTAAGCGCGGACCATAAGATCTTGACTCTTGGGCGTCGGGCTTCGGCTGACTTTCAGGCGGATCTGTCCGACCCCAAAGCAATTGCGGCTTTGGAACTGCCGGCTATCGATGCCCTGGTGCATTGCGCTGGCGTCGTTGACGAGGATTTCCGGGAGGCACCTGAGCGCGCCATGCACATGGCAATGTTTGGGGCAGACGCTCTAGCGCAAAAGGCTGTGTCCGCTGGGGCGACACGACTGGTTTATATTTCTTCGGCGCATGTCTACGGCCCTTTGATGGGCCATGTTGACGAAACTACCCCGTACAATCCGGTTTCAAACTACGCGATCGCGCATTTCGTTACCGAGCAGGTTTTCCGCCGCCAAACTAGAGCCGGCGTCGCGGGGGCAGCGCTGCGCCCATGTGCAGTGTTTGGCAATCTCGTCGAACCCGAGAGCTTCCGCCGCTGGTCGCTAATCCCCTTCTCGTTCCCGCGCGATGCGGTGGTCGAAAAGAAGATTGTCATCCGTTCAACGGGTGAGCAGCGCAGGAACTTCGTTGGAACCAAAGACATTGCTGACTGCTGCCAGAAATGGCTGGAAAGCACACCTTCTGGATGGACGGGGATAAATCCGTTGGGGGCGCTGACCGCAACGGTTTTCGAATTTGCCCAGATTTGCGCTGAGATGTCGAAAACGGTGACCGGGACCCCTTGCGATATTACCCGCGTTGCACCTCAGGCCCCCACACCGGGATCTGATTTCGACTACAACACGGTTTCGCCACTGAGCCGGGGTAACCAGTCTCTGCGCGCCGTTATGGAGACTTTGATGCAAAATGCGCTTGATCAACAGCAGGGTACCTGAGCCATGCCCCGCCTGACCATCGGTCTAATTACCTATAACGGCGCCGGCCAAATAAGCCGAAGCATCGAGAGTCTGCTTGCCCAAAGCTATGAAGATCTCGAACTGCTGATCTTTGATAATGCCTCGACGGATGGCACATCAGAAATCTGCGCCAGATATGCCGCTAAGGATCCACGTGTGCGCCACGTGATCCATCCAGAGACAATCTCCCAAAGTGCAAACTTTCGCGGCGTACTGATGGCTGCTAAGAGTGAGTTGTTCATGTGGGCAACTGATGACGATGTTTGGGGTCCTAATTTTGCTGAAAATTGCATTGTTGAACTGGACCGCCACCCTAACGCTGTGGCGGCCTGCACCAAGGTGCGCTTCCGCACCGAAACGGGCGCGGAATACGACGCCCGTGGAACCTTCACCATTACCGGTACATCGCTAGAGCGAATGAAGACTTATTTGTCCAATCCGCGTGACAGCGCGCGACTGTATGGTGTTTACCGGGCCGAGGGGCTCCGCCGGGCCTATCCTGAAGATGTCAGCGTCTTCGGCTACGACTGGATGGTTGTCGGACTGTCAATGTTAGAAGGTGACCATATTGAAGCCGAGGGTTGCGAACTCGTCCGCACGGCTAATCCTCCGGGAAAGTATTTTGAGCGGTTTAGCAGGCATTTTGTTCGCAAACAGGGACTGACGGGACGGATATCGTTTATCTTGCCCCTACTACCTTTGACACAGGTCTTTAAGAAATATCTGCCTTCTCGGATCTGGAACGGTGTGAAATGGAAGCTGGTTCGCCTGAACCTACACCAAACCATGTTGCTGATGAAATGGAAATACCCTGCCTTCGAATCAGTGTTCCGGGCATTGCGACGCCTCGACCGCGCAATCGGCAATAGTTGAGGCCCCTATATGTCTAATCTAAGTGATGCGCGTGAGAATAACTTCAATATCCTCCATCTGGTTGCCGCTTCGGCGGTCATTTTTTCGCATGCCACGGATATCACGAAGAATGAAAAGGATATCTTCGCTCAGTTGATCGGTTATTCTATCGGATGGGTAGCCGTTAGCGCCTTTTTTTCAATCAGCGGAATGCTTATTTACCAGTCAGTCGTGCGGAGCCAGAGCGTTTGGGACTATGTCGTGGCCCGCAGTCTGCGGATTTTCCCGGGACCGTGGGTGAGGCTTTTAATCAGCGTCGGCATTCTGGGTTTTCTCATCTCGACTATACCGCCTGGTTCATTCTTTCGTAATCCAGAAGTGTCTCAGTACATTATTGGGAATGCAATCCTGTATGTACCGCAATATCTTCTGCCGGGTCTGTTCGAAACCAATCCAATGCCAGCTGTCAACGGGTCCCTTTGGACGCTGCGGTTCGAATTTACGTGCTATATCATAACGCTACTGCTATTTCTGGTTAGCGCTTACCGCACGGAAAAGCAGTTCGTCGCAATGTGCCTAATCGTCCTTGTCGGATATTTTGGCTTTCTTGGACTTGGAGTCATGACCGGGACGCTGGATACCGTGCTGTATGACGGCAGCGACTTTGCTAAACTGCATCGCCTCTTCTTTGCATTCTTCCTTGGTATTGTGATGGGCCGATATGTGCATTGTTTCCGGCCAAAAGGTTGGATGGTTTTCGCCTCAATGGCGCTTTGCGTAGTGTTCTTTAGCACGCCGTTATTCCTGACAGCCCTTGTCACTACAACTTCCGTAACACTGTTCTATCTCGCGTTCCTGCAACATCCTTGGCTAGTGTCGTTTCGTAGCATGCCCGATTACAGCTATGGCATTTATATCTACGCGTTCCCTGTTCAACAGTTTGTTGAAGACTTGATGCCTGAAATGGGTTGGTTGGAAAACGCCCTGTTGAGCCTGCTTATTACGCTACCATTCGCAGCCTTGTCATGGCATCTGATTGAAAAGCCAGCATTGTCGCTGAAGGGGCACTTAAACCCAAAACGTGCTGCGCAATGATGTTCAACCTTAAGCGCAATAGCGCTTTTGCCGGCTTTGAAGTGGTCGTCAACGGGCTCGCGCTGTTTTTCATCTATCGCAATGTAGTGCAGGAGCTAGGGGTTTCGATGCTGGGCATCTGGTCGCTAGTACTGGCCACGACAGCCTTCGGACGGGCGGCGGATGTAGGGATTACATCTGGCCTATCCCGTTTCGTGGCCCGCTCTTTGGGCAATGAGGAACCAGCACAGGCCATTCTTTACATGCGCACGGGGTTCGTCGCGGTTGCCATCTTCATGGGCGGGGTCGCCCTGATCCTATGGTATCCGTTATGGTACGCGCTGGCGATTGCGCTTGATGGAACGGAACTGGTTCTGGCGCGGCAACTGCTGCCCTGGGCCATTCTGAGCTTTTGGCTGCTGAACCTGAAGTCCGTCATGGATGCGTGCCTCTTAGGCGTGCATCGTGCGGATCTCCGCGCCATTTCAAATATGATTGGAATGATTTTTCAACTGGCGGCCTCTCTGGCCTTAGTCAGCGGGTTTGGCCTGTTTGGTCTAGCTTGGGCACAAGCGGCGCAGTTCCTGCTAGCCTTTATCATGTCGCTTGGGTTCCTCGTGACCTTCGCCCGCATCCGGCGTCGTGAGGATAGCGTGTCCGGCTGGTTTTGCGCAGGAAAATTTAAAGAAATGTTGGGCTTTGGGGTCAAACTGCAGATTGGCACAATCGCTAATCTGATGTTTGAACCCGTGGTCAAGATTGTGCTCGGTGCGGTTGCGGGAACTGCGATGCTTGGCATCTTCGAAATGGCTTATCGGATGGCCTATCAGGTGCGCAACGTTGCTATCCTAGCCATTCAAACAACAGTGCCAGCATTCACCGAACTTTCCGCGCGCAAGTCAGACGAGATCCTGATGCTATTTTCAAAAGTCTGCCGCACGGCGGCTTTGGCGGCGAGCGTGTTGATGTGTACCGTTGCTTTGGGTTCTCCTATTATATCATGGCTTTGGCTTGGGGATGTGAACTACACTTTCATCTATATCTCGGCACTTATGGCGATCATGTGGGGATTTGCTATTCTGTCTGCACCTGCGTTTTTTCTGGGTGTGGCCACAGGCAACGTCATGGTCAATGTCATAGGGCAAGTCATACCTGGCCTTTTAGCCCCGGCCATGGTTTATTTTTTGGGCACCGCCATAGGGCCAATTGCGGCTGTGGCCGGCGTGGTGCTTTGCAGGATTCCGGGTGACTTTCTGCCAGCCATCTTTAATCGCCCTCAAGGACGGTGGAGCCACGCAGTGATCGTTAACCCTTATACATTCGTCTCCATTTGTGTCATTGTCATGGTCAGCGGAGGAACAGCATGGCTCGCGTTGCACAATTTATAAACATTGCGGTCGTCCTTAATGCTTACGCCCCAAGATGATGTGATAGACGCGTTTGTGATTTACCGGGTTTAGGTTATCTGATTTTAGCTCCCTGTTCTGCACAGCGATCATCCGGCGGCGGAATGCCCCCCCCTGAAGTGGTCCGCCTTTTGGGATAGAATTATTCCCTTTTTAGGAGGACGACGAGATGACGGGCAAGCGAGAGAAGCCCGAGGACATCGTGCTGAAGCTGCGACAAGTCAAAGTGCTGCAAGGGCAAGGGCGGTCAACTGCGGAAGCCGTGCGACAAATCGGCGTGACGGTTCAGACCTATTATCGGTGGCGTAAAGAATACGGCGGCATGAGTTGTGATCAGCTCAGGCGGCTAAAAGAGCTGGAGACTGAAAACACTCGGCTCAGACGTGCCGTGTCGGATCTAACGCTGGACAAAATGATCCTGGCTGAGGCGGCACGGGGAAACTTTTAAGCCCTTCCCGCCGTAGGCAATGCATTGATCACGTGCGGCAAACCCTCCGCATATCTGAGCGCAGGGTCTGCCGCACATTGGGTCAGCACCGCTCCACGCAGCGCAAGGTGCCCTGCGGTCTGCCGGGCGAAGCGCGGCTGACCGAGGACATCTTCGCACTGTCTGAAGGGTTCGGACGCTATGGATACCGCATGATCACCGGAATGTTGAACAATAGCGGCTGGCATGTAAATCACAAGCGCCCCTCTCATCGCTGCAAACAGCAACTGCCGGGCAGTGGCCGAACGAATTTGGCGCCGGGAGGGGCTGAAGGCCCCACAAAAGCAACCCAAGAAGGGTCGGCTCTTGCTGAACGACGGATCTTGCGTAAGGCTACGGCCAGAACGGCCGAACCACGTCTGGTCCTATGACTTCGTCCAGGACCGGGCCCACGACGGACGGATATTCCGCACACTCAACATCATAGACAAGTTCACGAACGAGGCGCTGGTGATCCTGGTGAAACGCAGTCTTAATCCAACGGACGTGGTCGATGCCTTGACTGACTTGTTCATTCTATGCGGCCCGCCCGCATTCATAAGGTCGGATAACGTCCTATGCGCGGAATAATCGGCTGATATGGCACCAGGTCATTGTCGTCTCGAGGCGTCTCGACACGTTAAAAGCGTGGCTCAGTTCGGCGTTTTGGTCAACGACAGTCTCTCCCATAACAAACACAGAGTACGCTTTTGCGGTTCCCACCGCCCTCAAGTGCGTATTCCGGAGTATCCGCCCACTCATTCCGACAACATGCGCCCACCTATTCCGGGGTATCCGCCCACTTGTGACGCGTTGCCGTGAGGCAGTGGAT
>NZSX01000046.1 GCA_002703405.1 Sulfitobacter sp.
CCGCACGCTTTATCTGCGCGCCCAAGCACCCGCCATGCTCGCCATGGCGGAAACGGTTTGGCTGCAACTCGGCCCCACCATGCGCGCGCTCTATGGCCGCTTGCGCCGGACCGAGCCGCCGCATTTCCACCGGCTGATCATCGCCGCTTTGCGCGCCGGGGATGAGCCGGGGCTGCGACTGGCGGTGCGCTCTGATGTCACCCAAGGTCTGCGGATGCTGGCCAGCTAACAGCCGCCCCTTGCTCAACTCGCCGCGCCCTCTTTTGGCGGCGCGACAGGTTCGACCATCCAATGCGTGCCGGTTGATAAAATACAGCTCATGCCATCAGCCCTGCTTATCAACACGGTAAAGCTGCCGCTTTCAGCCGAGGCAAAGACTTCGATCAGCGCGTTCGGGCTTTGCAAGCCCCGCGCAGAGAGGTCTCGCCATAGGCGGCTTCCAATTGCGCAGCGAGCGCCGCACGCGGGGCGCAGGCCAGAGCCTGAGCAAAGACCGGTGGCCCGGTGCAGGCCATGCCAAAGAGCAGGGCGGCGGTGAGAATACGTTTATACATGACAGGCTCCCTTGTGCTGTGGTCAACAAGGGCATCCGGCGGCACAGGGGTGTCGCAGACGCCCTGTAGTATAAATATCGGCTGAGTCGGGGCCGTTTGCAAATCACACCGGCTCACATATGCGGCGCTTGACAGGTGCGCGGCAGAGGCGCATCTACGCTTCATGGAACAGACCAGCTTCACAACAGTCTATTATCCCCGCTCCTAACTGGCGCGGCACCTATACCCATATCTAAAAGCCGCCACAGCGCGGCTTTGCTTGTCTCCCTGTGGCGATCACAGAAAGAGACGACATGCCCCTCATTCGACCCGTCCAAAAATCCGATCTACCAATGGTCCTCGATCTGGCCCATGCGCTGGCCGCCTACCACGGCGACACCGCAACACTCACGCTGGCCGCTCTGGAACGAGACTGTCTTGGCCCCGCGCCTTGGCTGACACTCTTGGTGGCCGAAGGCGTGACCGGCCTGCATGGCTATGCGACGCTCTGCCCGCAGATGCAGTTGCAATTCGGCGCAAGGGGGATGGATCTCCACCACCTCTTTGTCTGCGACACCGCCCGCGGGCGCGGCATCGGCAAAGCACTGGTGGAGGCAGCACTGGAGCACGCCAAGTCGCAGGGCTGCAGCTATGTGACCGTGGGAACAGATACAAAAAACCGGCGCGCGCAGGGGTTCTACCGCGCCGCCGGTTTCGATCAAATCACGCCTGATCGGCGTTTTCGGCGGCGGCTGGCTTAGGCTGCCAGCCCCTTGCGGCCCATCTCAAGGAACTTGGTCCGGCGCTCTTTGACCAAAGTCTTGCCGTCCTTGCCGTCGAGTTCCTTGAGCATGGCTTCGATCGATTTGCCTACCGCCTTGATCGACTCTTCGGCATGACGATGCGCGCCGCCCATCGGCTCGGGAATGATCCGGTCAATGACACCAAGGGTCTTAAGCTCATTCGCCGTCAAACGCATCTGCTCAGCCGCTTCGCGCATCTTCTCGCTGTCTTTCCACAGGATCGACGCACAGCCTTCGGGCGTGATCACCGAATAAACCGAATGTTCCAACATCGCGACGCGGTTCGCCGTGGCAAAAGCCACCGCCCCGCCAGAGCCGCCTTCGCCGACGATCACACTGATCAGGGGCACACCGATCTGCAGACATTTTTCCGTCGAGCGGGCAATCGCCTCAGACTGGCCACGCTCCTCCGCGCCCTTGCCGGGATAGGCTCCGGGCGTGTCGACGATGGTGACCACGGGCAGGTTAAACTTATCCGCCAGTTCCATCAAACGCACCGCCTTGCGATAACCCTCAGGCCGCGCCATGCCGAAATTGCGTTCGATCCGGCTCTTGGTGTCATTGCCCTTCTCATGGCCAATAACCACCACCGGCGTATCGTTAAACCGCGCCAGCCCGCCCATGACGGCCAAATCATCGGCAAAATTGCGGTCGCCTGCCAGCGGTGTGAATTCCGTGAAAAGCGCTTCGATATAGTCTTTGCAATGGGGCCGCTCTGGATGACGCGCCACCTGACATTTGCGCCATGGCGTCAATGAGCCATAAAGGTCTTCGAGCATCCCCGCCGCTTTCTTGTCCAGCGCGCGGGCCTCATCGGTGATGTCCATCTCTTCGTTGGACCGGGCCAGCGCCCGCAGCTCTTCCGCCTTGCCTTCGATCTCGGCCAGCGGTTTTTCGAAATCCAAATATTGGGTCATTGCATGCTCCGGCTTGTTGCCCTGTTATATGGAGCGCAACGCGCCGGTTTGCAACGCGGGTTTGACAGGCAGGCAAGCGCACGCCCTTACCACTTCATCCTTTTTCAAATACCCTCGGGGGTCCGGGGGCAGCGCCCCCGGCGGCTGGCCGCAGTCGCTCAGCCCCCGGCGATCATCTCGGACTGGCGCACAATCACCTCGGCCTGTTTGATGCTGGCGATATCCACCAGACGCCCCTTATAGACCGTCGCCCCTTCGCCCTTCGCCTTGGCTTCTTCCATCGCCGCGAGAATCTCCCGCGCCTCGTCCACGGCCTCCTCGGAAGGCGTGAAAACCTCGTTGCTCAGTGCGACCTGTTTGGGGTGGATCGCCCATTTGCCCACCATGCCCAGCGTGGCCGATCGCCGCGCCTGCGCGCGGAAACCCTCGTCATCCGAGAAATCGCCAAAGGGCCCGTCAACCGGCAGCACGCCATGGGTGCGGCAGGCGGCGACGATGGCGGCCTGCGCCCAGTGCCATGGGTCCGACCAATGCTTTTGCTCACCGCGCTGCATATAGTAGTTTTCCTGCGTGCCGCCGATGCCGGTGGTCTGCATGCCCATGGAGGCGGCGAAATCCGCGGCCCCCAGCGACATTGCTTGCAGGCGCGGCGAAGCGGCGGCGATCTCTTCCACATGGGCGATACCGGCGGCGGATTCGATGATGACTTCAAAGCTGATCTTCTTCTCGCGGCCCTTGGCGGTTTCCACTGCGGTGACCAGCGCATCCACCGCATAGACATCCGCCGCACAGCCCACCTTGGGGATCATGATCTGGTCGAGCCGCTCGCCCGCCTGTTCCAGCAGCTCCACCACATCACGATACCAATAGGGCGTATCGAGCCCGTTGATCCGCACCGAAAGCGTCTTCTTGCCCCAGTCGATCTCCGAGATCGCCTTGATGATATTGGCGCGCGCGCTGTCTTTGTCCGAAGGTGCCACGCTGTCTTCGAGGTCAAGGTTGATCACATCGGCATCCGAGGCCGCCATCTTTTCAAAGATTGCCGGGCGGGAGCCGGGGCCGAACAATTGGCAGCGGTTCGGACGGGCAGGGGCGGCAGGCTGAATGCGGAAGCTCATGGGGCACCTATGGGTAATTTTGTTTCATCATAACTCTCTATTCTGGTACGAAATTGCGCCGTCAATCGCAAGGAGGTTTTCGCAGTCGCAGCATTTCGATGATTTTTGTGGCCTCACGGCGCAGCGCACGATTTTTGCGCAGTCAACGGTAATTTGCGGGAAATGCTGCGCATTTGTATGCTGATACGTCGACAACGCCACGCACTTGCGTATTCTCGCGCGCAATATGCGGACAAAATCAATGCCGGAGACTTGCCATGATCAAAACCCCTTATCTGCTGTTTTTGGGCGACGCGCCTGACTCTCTGTCCGCCAAAGTCGCCCAAGGCATCAAAGACTGGCGGCCCGACAATGCGGTCGGTCAGTTCCGCATGGAAGGCTGCATGGCCGACATCGGTCTGCAAGACATGACATTGGCCGAAGCGCGCGAGGCAGGGGCCGAGACATTGGTCATCGGCGTCGCCAATCGTGGCGGTAAGATCAGCGCGGCTTGGAAAGAAGTACTGATCGAGGCGCTGAACATGGGCTTCGATATCGCCTCGGGCCTGCACAACCTGCTGCGCAACGAAGCCGATCTGGTCGCCGCCGCCAAGGCGAGCGGTACAACCCTGCATGACGTGCGCGTGCCCAGTGTCGAATATCCCATTGCGGACGGTAAGAAACGCAGCGGCAAGCGGGTCTTGGCCGTGGGCACCGATTGCTCGGTCGGGAAGATGTACACCGCTTTGGCACTGGACGAGGCGATGCGCGAAAAGGGCATGAAAAGCACCTTCCGCGCCACCGGCCAGACCGGCATCCTGATCACCGGCGAAGGCGTGCCGCTGGACGCCGTGATCGCCGATTTCATGGCCGGGTCGGTGGAATACCTCACCCCTGACAATGACGATGACCATTGGGACATCATCGAAGGGCAGGGCAGCCTGTTCCATGTCTCCTACTCAGGCGTGACCATGGCGCTGATCCACGGCGGCCAGCCCGACGCGCTGATCCTCTGCCATGAGCCGACCCGGACCCATATGCGCGGCCTGCCGGAATACTCCTTGCCCAGCATGGAGGCGGTGCGTGATGTGGCTCTGACACTGGCGCAGGTGGCTAACCCCGACTGCAAGGTCGTTGGTATCTCGGTCAATACCTACCACATGTCTGAGGCCGAGGCGGATGCCTATCTGGCCGAGGTCGAAGAGCGTCTTGGCCTGCCTGCGGTTGATCCCTTCCGTCAGGGTGCTGCACGACTGGCCGATGCGCTGGCGGCGCTGTGATCATGCAGATCGACGTTACCGCAGATACGTTCAAACTGGCGCAGGTCTTTACCATCAGCCGCGGCTCGCGGACCGAGGCCAAGGTGCTGACCGTCCGCGCGACCGAAGACGGCGTGAGCGGCTGGGGCGAATGCGTGCCCTACGCGCGCTATGACGAAACCCTCGAATCGGTCACGGCTGAGATTAACGGCTTGCCCGGCGATATCACCCGCCAGGCGCTCTATGACCTTTTGCCTGCCGGAGCCGCACGCAACGCGGTCGACTGCGCGCTGTGGGATCTGGAGGCCAAACGTGCGGGCAAGCGGGTGTGGGAACTGGCCGGGCTGACCGCGCCGGGGCCGGAGATCACGGCCTATACCCTCTCGCTGGACGAACCCGAGGCGATGCGTGCGCAGGCGGCGAAACATGCGCATCGGCCACTGTTGAAGATCAAGCTCGGCACCCCCGACGACATGCCCCGGCTCGAAGCCGTGCGCGCAGGTGCGCCCGATGCCACCATCATCATCGACGCCAACGAGGGCTGGTCGGCCGAGGTCTACGCCGACCTTGCGCCGCATCTGGTGCGCCTTGGCGTGGCATTGGTCGAACAACCCCTGCCCGCGGGCGAAGACGACGCGCTGCTGGGTATGGATCGCCCCGTGCCGGTCTGCGCTGACGAAAGCTGCCATGACCGCGCCAGCCTGCCCGGCCTCAAGGGCAAATACGATGTGGTGAACATCAAGCTCGACAAGACTGGAGGGCTGACCGAAGCGCTGGCGTTGCGCGATGCGGCGCGGGCCGAAGGGTTCGACGTGATGGTCGGCTGCATGGTCGGATCGTCGCTGGCCATGGCGCCCGCGACGCTTGTGGCTCAAGGCGCAAAGGTGGTTGATCTTGACGGCCCGCTGCTTCTGGCCGAAGACCGCGAGAATGCATTGAAATTTGACGGCGCGGGCGTGCATCCCCCCGTGGCCGCGCTCTGGGGGTGACCATGAGAACTGTCTATGTAAACGGCGAATACCTGCCCGAGGATCAAGCCAAGGTCTCGATCTTTGACCGGGGTTTCCTGATGGCCGATGGGGTCTATGAGGTGACGAGCGTGCTGGACGGCAAGCTGATCGCTTTTGACGGCCACGCCGAACGGTTGACCCGCTCGATGAACGAGCTCGACATGCGCGCGCCAGCGACCACCGAGGAACTGCTGGAAATTCACCGCGAGCTGGTGCGGCTGAACGAGATCAAAGACGGGCTGATTTACCTTCAGGTCACGCGCGGGTCGGATGGCGACCGCGATTTCGCCTTCCCCGATCCCGAGACCACCGCGCCCTCGCTGGTGCTGTTCACCCAGTCGAAACCGGGCCTTGCCGACAACCCTGCCGCCCGTGATGGCATCCGCGTCATCAGCATCGAAGATATCCGCTGGGGCCGTCGCGACATTAAAACGGTGCAGCTTCTCTACCCATCGATGGGCAAGATGATGGCCAAGAAGGCAGGTGTCGAAGACGCTTGGATGGTCGAAGACGGTTTCGTCACCGAAGGCACCTCGAACAACGCCTATATCGTTAAGGACGGCAAGATCGTCACGCGCGAGACCTCCAACGATATCCTGCACGGCATCACCCGCAAAGCGGTGCTGGAACTGGCCCGTGAGGCGCAGATGCAGGTGGAAGAGCGCAACTTCACCATCGAAGAGGCACAGCAGGCGGATGAGGCGTTTGTTACCTCGGCCAGCGCCTTTGTGACCCCTGTGGTTGAGATTGACGGGGCCAAGATCGGCAGCGGCACGCCCGGCAAGCTCGCTCCGCGTCTGCGCGAAATCTATCTCGAAGAGATGCGTAAAACCGCGATCTGACGCTCAGAACCGCGATAAAACCAGCCCCGCCGCCACCAGCGCGGCGGCGGCGATGCGGGTGGGGGTGATGGCCTGTACCGTCAGACCCAAAAACCCGGTCGCATCAATCACCAGCGCCGCGCTCAATTGGCCAAGGATCAGGGCTGAGATCACGGTCAGCGCCCCCAGCGTCGGGATCGCCCAGAGCACCGACCAGACGTAGAACGCCCCCAGCACACCGCCAAGTAGCAAGACCGGCGACGCGGAAAACGCGCGGGGCAGGGCGCCCAACTCTCCGCGCAGCAGCAGCACGCCCAGCAGGATCGCGAAACCCACGCCAAAGGACACCGCCGCCGCAGCGACCCCGCTGCCGATGTTGCGGCCCAAGGCGGCGTTGATCGGGGTCTGCAGGGCGACAGCCGCGCCCGCAATGGCCACGACGATAAGGGCGAGGATTGGGGTGTTCATGATGCCTCCGCTTTGGTTTCACCCAGCATGTAAGATGGCCCGCCGGACGCAAGGGCTTTCGCCGGGCGGGGGATCGTGGCTAGGGTGGCGTGGGGCAGGAGGCAGTGATGCGCAACGAGATTGACCGGGCAGAGATGGAAGCAGCCGTGGGCCGCGAATTAGGCGTCTCGCCGTGGTTCATGATGGATCAGGCGCGGATCGACGCCTTTGCCGATGTGACCGAAGATCATCAGTTCATCCATGTTGATCCAGTGCGCGCAGCTGAAACTGATTTCGGCGGCACCGTGGCGCATGGGATGCTGACACTGTCGATGATGTCGGGCATGGCTTATAGTGCGCTGCCGGTGATGACGGGGGCGAAAACGTCGATCAACTACGGGTTCGACAGCGTGCGTTTCATCGCGCCTGTGCATTCCGGCAAGCGGATCCGGGGGCGGTTTACTCTGGCTGAGGCGCAGACGCGGGGGCGCGGCAATCTGATGACCCGCTTCGCCGCGACGGTTGAAATTGAGGGGGCAGAACGCCCGGCGCTGAAGGCCGATTGGCTGGTGCTCTACATGTTTTGAGCCGCCCCCTTCGGGGCGGTGGGGGCCGAAGCTCAGCAATGCAGGCGAAAAGGGCATAGGGGCCGCTGAAAAGAAAGCCCCGAATGCCCCGCCGATTGACGGTTTCACTCACGCCGCGCAGGTGGTGAGTGTTTCGCCGTCGTGGTCAATGTCATCGTTTGACGGTGAATTGTTTCAGCTCGAAGGGCTGTTAGCCTTTTCCGACGTTCTCTTCAAACGCCGTCTTGAACGCCTCTTTCTGGCTGTCTTTCGCTTCGGTCTGATAGTTGGCTTTCCATGCGTCCATGGTCATCCCGTAGAAAAGCTCGCGCGCCTCGTCTTTGCCCATGTCGATGCCGCGCTCGTTGGCGGCCTCTTGATACCAGCGCGACAGGCAGTTGCGGCAAAATCCGGCGAGGTTCATCATGTCGATGTTCTGCACATCGGTCCGGTCTTCCATCAGGTGTTTCTGCAACCGGCGAAAGGCGGCGGCTTGCAGTTCGATCTCTTGTTGGCTGGGCATGACAGCTTCCTTCTCATATCACTGGACGGAACCGCGAGGGACCGTCATTCTGATGAAACCTTTGACAGGCACTCATGGGGGCGCTAGGCCACCGGATAGGCGATGTTATCGTTAACATTCGCTTTGGGGACATAGGACACGAAGGAACAGATATGAGACGTTTGCGCAATGTAAAGATCGTGGCCACACTCGGGCCAGCCTCCGAAACCCGAGAGGTGATCGCGGCATTGCACAACGCCGGTGCAGATGTTTTCCGGCTTAACATGAGCCACGGCAGCCATGAAGAGATCCGCGAAAAGCACCGTATCATCCGCGAGATCGAGAAAGAGACCGGCGGCGCGATTGGCATTTTGGCTGACCTTCAGGGGCCGAAGCTGCGCGTGGGCGTTTTCGAGGGCGACGGGCCGACCTTGGAAGAAGGGGCATCCTTCCGGCTGGATCTTGATGAGGCGCCGGGCGATGCGGCCCGTGTTTGCCTGCCCCATCCCGAAATTTTCGCAGCCCTTGAGCCGGGCGCGAGCCTGTTGGTCAATGACGGCAAGATCCGCCTCAAGGTGCGCGACTGCGGCCCGGATTTCGCCGATTGCGAAGTGGTCACAGGCGGTGTGATCTCGAACCGTAAGGGCGTAAACGTGCCCGACGTGCTGCTGCCCTTGGCCGCCCTGTCCGAGAAGGACCGCGCTGATCTGGAATTCGTGTGCGAGTTGGGTGTCGATTGGCTCGCCCTCAGCTTTGTCCAGCGGCCCGAGGATGTGACCGAGGCGCGCGATCTGGTCAAAGGCCGGGCGGCGATCCTGTCGAAAATCGAAAAGCCCGCCGCGGTGGAGCGTTTCGAGGCGATCTTGGATGTCAGCGACGGTATCATGGTGGCGCGCGGCGATCTGGGCGTGGAACTGCCCGTGCAGAACGTGCCGCCGATCCAGAAGCGTCTGGTGCGCAAATGCCGGGCCGCGGCCAAGCCGGTGATCGTGGCGACTCAGATGCTCGAATCGATGATCGAAAGCCCGATGCCGACCCGCGCCGAAGTGTCGGACGTGGCCACGGCGATCTACGAAGGCGCGGATGCGGTGATGCTGAGTACGGAATCAGCCGCCGGGGACTACCCGCTGGAGGCCGTGGCGACGATGGATAACGTCGCCCAAGAGGTCGAGGCCGATCCGACCTATACGCAGATCATCGAATCTTCGCGCACTGCGGACCGTACCACCGTGGCCGATGGGATCGTCGCCGCCGCCCGTGAGATTGCCGAGACGACGGACATCAAGGCGATCTGCTGTTTCACCCAATCGGGCACCACCGCGCTGCTAACCGCGCGCGAACGCCCCCGCGTGCCGATCATCGCGCTGTCGCCACTGGTCAATACCGCGCGCCGTCTGGCGCTGAGCTGGGGCACGAATTGCATCATCACCGATGGGCATGACCGGTTCAAACTGGCCGTCCTCAGCGCCGCGCGGGCGGCATTGTCAGAGGGCTACGCCGGGCCGGAGGATCATATCGTGGTGACAGCCGGTGTGCCTTTCAACGTGCCGGGCAGCACCAATATTCTGCGCGTGGCGCCCTGTGACGAACGTTTGATTTACGCCTCCGATCCGGAGTAGCCTTTCCTCAACTAGGGGGATGTTGCGTGTGAACTCAGACTTGGCAATGGTGGTCGGCATCGTTCTGGCGGTGCTGTCGATCCCTTCGATCCTCTCTGCGGTGACCGACCGTCGGTCGCCGCGCGCCTCGGCCATCACGATCTTGATTGCTGCCGGGCTGATCGTCTTTGCTTTGCAGAAGAATCCGGGGCGCTATTCCTTCGAGACGCTGCCGGATGTCTTCGTTTCCGTGGCGGCGGACCTATTGCCTTAGGCGCGTCTACCGCGCTGCTCAAAACCTCTTGCATCCTTGCCCGAGCGCGCCTATACGGCGCATCTTAGCCTGCACGACCGGCCTCAAGTGGCATGCCGAGTCGTGTTTATACCGAACTCAAAAGACGGAGACGGAAATGCCCAAGATGAAGACGAAATCGAGCGCCAAAAAGCGCTTTAAGGTCTCGGCGACTGGTAAGGTCATCGGCAGCCAAGCTGGTAAACAGCACGGTATGATCAAGCGGACCAACAAGTTCATCCGTAACGCACGCGGCACGACAGCACTGTCCGAGCCCGATGCAAAGATCATCAAGGGCTTCATGCCCTACGCCCGCTGATATAGGAGTACCGAGATGTCCCGAGTTAAAGGTGGTACAGTCACCCACGCGCGTCACAAGAAGATCATCAAAGCCGCAAAAGGCTATTATGGTCGGCGCAAGAACGTCTTCAAGGTCGCCACACAGGCGGTCGACAAGGCCAACCAATATGCAACACGCGACCGTAAGAATCGCAAGCGCAACTTCCGCGCTCTGTGGATCCAGCGGATCAACGCCGCCGTGCGCAGCCATGACGAAGCGCTGACATACAGCCGCTTCATCAACGGTCTGTCGCTGGCCGGTATCGAAGTGGACCGTAAGGTTCTGGCCGATCTGGCCGTGCATGAGCCCGAAGCCTTTGGCGCGATCGTCAAACAGGCGCAGGACGCACTGGCAGCCTAAGCTGACGTTGTTTTGAATGTGCGAAAGCCCCGCCTGATGGCGGGGCTTTTTGCGTTTGGGGTATCTGCTTTTTGGGTCGGGCGTGCGGGGCTTGCCATAATCTTGCCCCGATAATCCCTTGGCATGGTCATGCCCATTCCCCAGGCCTTGGACAATGTGCCCAGACGACAGGTCCCTGTGGAGTCTATCCGCGCGGGTGGCGCGGCAATTTGTGCTGTTTGTCGGCAGGTAATTTAAAAAAGGGGGGGACGTTTATGCCCGCGATTGTAATTAATAGGTTGGACGAAGACCCCATGAAACGGTCCACGGCATCCGCGCCGATACCAGTTCGCGCGGTGTCGATCTGGATGGGGCGCGGATCACGCTGACCTATGCGGATGGCACGACCGAGACGCTGACTTGGTACGCGACAGACCCCTATACGAATGGCGCTGCGGTTGGCGAGAACACGCAGATGTCCTTTGGCTATGACTGGCACCATCTGGAAACGACCAAACCTCTGGCCACTATGGAGATCGACCTCCAGCCCGCCAGTTCGGTTTTCGACACCACCACAGCCCCGGATGACGATCCGAATGGCGGCTCTACCCCCACCTCGCTAGAGGGGTTTCCCTTCCGGTTGAACGCGGACTCGCGGGAGTTGGCCGGTGATCTTGAGGTGACCTACGCTGGCATCGTCAATCTGGCGGGCAGCCCGCCTGCGGGGGATCTTTTCACCACCATGACCGTTGATTTCTCTGGTCTGCCGGAGGGTGGGCTTGTGGGAAGTATGGATTGGAAGTCCGACATCGACACGATGCGCGAGGAGGGGGATCTCGTCTCGACCGGTGTGGCCTGTTTCACGCGCGGTACCTTGATCACCACCGACAAGGGCGATCTGCCCGTCGAATCCTTGGCCCCCGGCGCGCGCGTGCTGACCCAAGGCAGTGGCTATCAAGAGCTTGTCGCCGCACTGCGCCGCTCTGTCGGGGCGTCGGAACTGGCGAGGAACCCGAAGCTCTACCCCATTCGTATCACCGCTGGGGCATTGGGCGCGGGCCTGCCCGAACGCGATCTCATGGTCTCGCGGCAGCACCGCATGGTTGCGCGCTCGGGCATCGTGAAACGGGTTTGCGGGGCCATGGCGGTGCTCGTCGCCGCCATCCGGCTGGCCGAACTGCCGGGGGTGCATGTCGACGATAGTGTGGCGCAGGTGGAATATTTCCACCTGATCTTCAAGCAGCACGAGGTCGTCTATGCCGAGGGCGCACCGAGCGAGAGCTTCCTGCTGACCGCCGAAACGATCGGCACCCTAAGTCATACGCAGCGCGAAGAATTTGCCGCGCTCTTTCCCACCTTGGTCGTGGGTGACGCTTTCGGCGCAACCGCGCATCCGATCCCACCCGGGGCGGTGCAAAAACGGCTGATCGAAAAGCATAAGAAGAACGGGCGCGCGTTGCTATCGGTCTAACGTGTCGGGGTCATAGGGGGTCAGGCTGGCGGGGGTCAGGCTGATGCCGTCCTGCGCGGCCCGATGGGCGATCGCCTCTTCGCTGCGGCCCAGTTGTACGGCGATCACGGGGGGCGCTGTGCCCTCTGCCGCCAGAATGCGAAGCTGCTCAAGGTCTGCGGCGCTCCATGGGGCGCCGGTGCTGCGGTCATAATCTGCCATGTCGGAGGCTCCTTTCAGAGGTAAAACACGCCGCGACCACCGGCGGTTCCTCCGGGCGGGGAAGGGGGCGCGGCTGCGCCCCCTCATGCCGTTACTTCAACAGCGCCAGCATCTCTTTCGCCGCTTCTTCCGAAGAGGCGGGGTTCTGGCCGGTGACCAGCTTGCCGTCGACCAGCACGTAAGACGCCCAATCGTCACCCTTGCTGTAGTCGCCGCCGTTTTTCTTCAGCATGTCTTCGACCAAGAAGGGCACCACGTCAGTGAGGCCAACGCCCTCTTCCTCGGTATTGGTGAAGCCGGTGACGCGCTTGCCGGAAACGAGCGGTTTACCGTCGGCTTGGGTGTCTTTGAATACCGCAGGCGCGTGGCAAACGGCGCCAACCGGGCGATCGGAGGCCCAGAAGGTCTCGATCAAGCGTTTGCTGTCGGCGTCATTGGCGAGATCCCACAGCGGGCCGTGGCCACCGGGGTAGAAGATCGCGTCGAAGCCATCGGCATCCACGTCGCCCAGCACTTTGGTCGAGGCGAGCGCTTTTTGCGCAGCGTCGTCGTCTTTGAAACGGCGGGTCGCGTCGGTCTGCGCGTCGTCGCTGTCGCTGTTGGGGTCAAGCGGTGGCTGGCCACCCTTGGGCGAGGCGAGGGTCACGTCGGCGCCCGCGTCTTTGAAGACGTAGTAGGGCGCAGCGAATTCTTCGAGCCAGAAGCCGGTTTTATTGCCGGTGTCGCCCAGTTCGTCATGCGATGTCAGAACCATCAGGATTTTCATAGTCTCTCCTTTCGGGGGAGTTTGGGCGCGCCGCTGCCTTGAGGGCGCGCCGGGGGATGCGGGCTAACGTTTAGCAGAGGTGGTGGTTCCCCCATGCCGTCACAACCCCTACGGCTTGCATTCGCAAGGCGGGAGGGCTAGCAGGACGGGGTATTATTCCAAGGGCCTGTCATGGACGATCTGAAGCAAAAGTACCTGAGCCAAATCGCCGATGCCGGTGACGAATCCGCATTGGAAGACATCCGGCTCGCTGCCGTGGGCAAGAAAGGCGAAGTGGCGCTGAAGATGCGCGAGCTGGGCAAGATGACCCCCGAAGAACGGCAGGTCGCTGGCCCCGCGCTGAACGCGCTGAAGGATGAGATCAACTCAGCGCTGTCCGCCAAGAAGGCAGCACTTGGTGATGCCGCGCTGGACGAGCGTCTGCGCAGCGAATGGCTCGACGTGACCCTGCCGACGCGGCACCAGCGTCAGGGCAGCATCCACCCGGTCAGCCAAGTCACCGAGGAGTTGACCGCAATCTTCGCCGAGATGGGTTTCTCGGTCGCCGAAGGCCCGCGCATCGACACCGATTGGTACAACTTCGACGCGCTGAACATCCCCGGCCACCACCCCGCGCGGGCCGAGATGGATACGTTTTACATGGCCCGTGCCGAGGGCGACGACCGCGCCCCCCACGTGCTGCGCACCCACACTTCGCCAGTGCAAATCCGCACGATGGAGGCCGAAGGCGCGCCCCTACGCATCATCTGCCCTGGCGGTGTGTATCGCGCTGTCTACGACCAGACGCACACGCCGATGTTCCATCAGGTCGAAGGTCTGGCGATCGACAAGGATATCTCGATGGCGAACCTCAAGTGGACGCTTGAGGAGTTTTTCGCCGCGTTTTTCGAGATCGACGGCATCAAGACCCGCTTCCGCGCGTCGCACTTCCCCTTCACCGAGCCTTCGGCTGAGGTCGACATCCAGTGTTCTTGGGTCGACGGTCAGTTGCGTATTGGTGAGGGCGACGGCTGGCTGGAAGTGCTGGGTTCCGGCATGGTGCACCCCAAGGTCTTGCAGGCGGGCGGGATCGACCCCGACAAGTGGCAGGGCTTTGCCTTTGGCATGGGGATCGACCGGATCGCGATGCTGAAATACGGGATTCCTGATTTGCGGGCGTTCTTTGATTCAGATTTGCGCTGGTTGCGGCATTATGGGTTCGCGAGCTTGGATCAGCCGAATTTGCATGGTGGGTTGTCGCGTTAAGCTACGCGTTCAGCGCGACACGGTCGCTATAGAAACCTCAGAAACTGCGTAACGCATCGCAACACAGGTCTAGAATGAAACTCTTTCGTCACGAAAACCGCGAGAATAGCGCTGGCTCCCGCGCGCTTTATGCGAAGTTCGAGATGGCCTACACCTTTGTGGATTTCTGCGCTGCGATCTGCTTTGTCGTAGGTTCGGCGCTGTTTTTCTTCGAGAGCACGCAGACCAGCGCGACGTGGCTCTTTTTGATTGGCTCGATCTTCTTTGCCGCCAAGCCGTGCCTGCGGGTGATCCGCGAAATCAAACTTTATCGGATGGGCGACATGGCCGATCTGGCCAAACGATACGAGAATTAGGGAACGATTATGAAATTCACCCTCTCCTGGCTCAAGGACCATCTCGACACCACAGCGTCGATCGATGAGATCACCTATGCCCTGACCGACCTCGGCCTCGAAGTCGAAGGCGTCGAGAACCCGGCGGCGAAGCTTGCCGACTTTACCCTCGGCTATGTGCAATCCGCCGAGAAACACCCCGATGCCGACCGGCTGAACGTCTGTCAGGTGGAAACCGACGAAGGCGTGATGCAGATCATCTGCGGCGCGCCCAATGCCCGCGCCGGCATCACCGTTGTCGTGGCCAAGCCGGGCGTCTATGTGCCGGGCATCGACACGACCATCGGCGTCGGCAAAATTCGCGGCGTGGAGAGCTTTGGCATGATGGCCTCCGAGCGCGAGATGGAGCTGAGCGAAGAGCACGACGGCATCATCGAGCTGCCCTCGGGCAAGCCCGGCGACCGTTTCATCGATTGGCTGGCCGAGAATGATTCCGCCAAGGTCGACCCGGTGATCGAGATCGCCATCACCCCGAACCGCCCGGATGCGCTTGGCGTGCGCGGCATTGCGCGGGACCTTGCGGCGCGGGGCTTGGGCAAGCTGAAGCCTCGCGATTGCGATGCGGTTGAAGGTAACTTTGCCGCGCCGATTTCTGTCAGCATCGACGATGATACGCTCGACGGTTGCCCGGTGTTCTATGGCCGCGTGATCAAGGGCGTGAAGAACGGCCCCAGCCCCGCGTGGCTGCAAGATTGCCTGCGCGCCATCGGGCTGCGTCCGATCTCTTTCCTTGTCGATGTGACCAACTTCTTCACTTTCGACCGCAACCGCCCGCTGCACGTCTTTGACGCGGATAAGGTCAAAGGCAACCTGCGCGTCCACCGTGCCAAGGGCGGCGAAGAGATCGTAGCGCTGGATGAAAAGACCTATACCCTGCAAGCGGGCCAGATGGTCATCTCCGACGACAGCGGCGTGGAAAGCATCGCGGGCATCATGGGCGGTGAGGCCACAGGCGTGACCGAAGACACGGTGAATGTCTTTGTCGAAAGCGCCTATTGGGACCCGGTGCAGATCGCCTATGCGGGCCGTGCGCTCAAGATTAACTCCGACGCGCGCTACCGTTTTGAGCGCGGTGTGGACCCGGCGTGGACGCCTTATGGCCTTGAGCACGCCACGCGGATGATCTTGGATCACGCCGGCGGCGAGGCGTCTGAGGTTGTGGTCGCGGGCCAAGTGCCTGACACCAGCCGCGCCTACAAGCTGGACGCCGAGAAGGTGCAGTCGCTGGTTGGTATGACGATCCCCGAAAACGATCAGCGCCAGACATTGACCGCGCTTGGCTTCCAACTCGACGGTGACATGGCTCAGGTGCCAAGCTGGCGCCCTGACGTGCAGGGCGAGGCCGATCTGGTGGAAGAGGTTGCACGGATTGCATCGCTCACCAAGCTCGAAGGCAAGCCGCTGCCNCGTCTGACNACGGGCGTGCCGCGCCCCGTGCTCTCGCCCATGCAGCGGCGCGTCGTGACCGCACGGCGCACGGCNGCGGCGCTCGGCTACAACGAATGNGTGACCTACAGNTTCATCGACCAAGCCTCTGCNGCGCTGTTNGGNGGNGGNACGGANGAGACNCGNCTNGAAAACCCGATNTCGTCGGACATGAGCCACATGCGCCCCGATCTGCTGCCCGGTCTGNTGCAGGCNGCNGCCCGNAATCAGGCGCGCGGNTTTGCCGATATGGCGCTGTTTGAGGTCGGCCCNGCNTTCNNNGGCGGNGAGCCGGGCGAAGAGCNGATCATGGTCAGCGGCCTGCTGGTGGGCCGNACCGGTCCGCGNGACGTGCATGGCGCGGCGCGGGCNGTGGATGTCTATGACGTCAAAGCCGATGCNGAAGCNGTGCTNGCNGCNATCGGNGCGCCCGCCAAGGTGCAGGTCCTGCGCGGCGCGGACGNATTGGTGGCATCCGGGCCGTCACGGCAAGGTCTGCCTNGGCCCGAAAAAAGTGCTCGGCATCTTTGGCGAAGTGCACCCGCGCGTGCTNGCCGCGATGGACGTCAAAGGCCCCGCGATGGCCTTCACCATNTATCCCGCCGAAGTGCCGCTGCCGCGCAAATCCGGTGCCACGCGCCCGGCACTACAGATCAGTGACCTGCAAGCGGTCGAGCGTGACTTTGCCTTTGTCGTCGATACGGATGTCGAGGCGCTGACGCTGGTGAATGCGGCCAAGGGGGCCGANAAGAACCTNATCGAAGANGTGCGCGTTTTNGACGAGTTNATCGGCGGCAGCCTTGGCGAGGGCAAGAAATCCCTNGCGATCACTGTGCGGTTGCAGCCCAGCGACAAGACGCTGAAGGATGCAGACATCGAAGCCGTNGGTGCTAAGGTTGTCGAGAAAGTGACCAAAGCCACGGGCGGCGTNCTGCGCGGCTGAACGAAAGGACGAGCGATGAAAGTCTATCTCTCCGGTGAAATCCACACCGATTGGCGCGAACAGATCATCGAAGGGGCNCGCAGCCTTGAGGTGACCTTCACCGCGCCGGTCACCGACCACGCCGCCAGCGACGATTGCGGCGTGGCGATCCTTGGGGAAGAGGCCGACAAGTTCTGGCACGACCGCAAGGGCGCGCAGATCAANGCGATTCGCACCCGCAAGGCGATTGCCGAAGCGGATGTGGTCGTGGTGCGCTTTGGCGAACAATACAAGCAGTGGAACGCGGCCTTTGACGCGGGCTATGCCGCCGCTTTGGGCAAATCGCTGATCATNCTGCACGGCCCCGACCATGCCCATGCGCTGAAGGAAGTCGATGCCGCGGCGCTGGCCGTGGCCTCCGAACCNGCTCAGGTGGTCGAGATTCTGCGCTATGTNCTCACCGGTACCCTGCCGGGGTGACGCGGCAGCNGGGCTAGCCGCCTTAAAATTTAACATCTANCAAGGGCTTAAGTGCGAATCGATTCGGCAGCGTAGTGGACGCCGCTGCCTTGCGGGCTAAACCTTCACTAGCTGGAGGTTCATCAGCCTTGATCTGCCCCCGAAAGGCAGGCCAAATCCGACCCCCGCTGCCGTGCCAAAGTTGCGTGGCGGGTTAACTTTGGAAGGAGAAGGTCCATTTTAGCCGACACGCCCGCAGAGCAGGACGCGCGTCTTGAGACGCTCTATTCCTATGATATTCTTGATACCGAAGCCGAAGCGGATTTCGACGANATNGTCGANCTNGCGTCCAANATCTGCGAAACGCCCGTCTCTCTGATCAGTCTGGTTGATGAAAAACGTCAATGGTTCAAGGCCCGTGTGGGGTTCGAGCCGCAGGAGACCGGNTTGGATCAATCGGTCTGNTCTCACGCNATCNTTGATGGGGGNTNTACCGANATNTCGGANATGGGGGCCGATCCGCGCACCGCGGACAATCCACTCTATGTCGGCGACCCGCGGGTGAAATTCTATGCCGGGGCGAACCTTGTCGCGCCGAACGGCCANCCGATCGGCACGCTTTGNGTGNTGGATACCAAGCCGCGCACCCTGAACGANTTCCAACGNCAAGCGCTNCAAACCCTGTCGCGTCACGTGATGATGCAGTTGGAACTGCGCAAGAAAATCCGCATCGAGGCCGCCCTGCGCGCCGAGATGGACCACCGNGTGAAAAACTCGTTCCAGACCATCGCGTCACTGCTGCGGATGGCNACGCGCAAGGTGCANGACCCCGANGCNAAGGATGTGCTCGCCCTTGTNGANCGGCGTTTCGGNGCNGTGGCATCGCTGCACAGCGAATTGATGGGGCAGGGCGGCANAGGCAAGGTGCAAACCTCTTCCTACCTTGAGCAGTTGAACAAACTTCTCGCCGCCAGNGCGCCGGATCACGTCACCATCTTTTGCGNNGCCGAGCCGGGCGAGTTGCAGGCCGTNCAAGCCTCGGCGCTTGGCATGATCGTGAGNGAGTTCGTGGCCAATTCGATCAAACACGCCTTTGCTGGGGACCGGGCAGGAGAGATCAGGATCTCTCTGCGTCGGCAGGAGGGGGGCGAGAGCTGGCTTTTGGAGTGTCGGGACAATGGTCGCGGGCATGACGGAGCCGTGTCGGGGGCCGATAGCACCGGCCTCGGGCGGATGTTGATGGCGACGGCGGCTGAACAGCTAAGCGGGCGGCTGAGCACCGATTTCAGCGCCAATGGCGCGCTTTTGCGGGTCTGTTTTCGGCAATAGGCGTGTTCGGGGCTGCAATTCGGGCGGTTCAACTGAAAACTTTATTGACCCCACTGTGCCGCAGTCCCCACTATCGGATATGACGGCGGGGGTATCAGCACGACGTGGAATAGGGACAGAACTGTGATTCAAGAATTCAAGGATTTCATCGCCAAGGGCAATGTCATGGACATGGCCGTTGGTATCATCGTCGGGGCGGCATTTACGGCGATCGTGTCGTCGCTGGTGGCCGACCTGATCAACCCGATTGTCGGGCTTTTCACCGGTGGGGTGGATTTCACCAACAACTACGCGGTGCTGTCGGGCGATGTGCCCGCAAATGCCTCGCTAGAGCAGGCCCGAGAGGCGGGCGCGTCGGTCTTTGCTTACGGCTCGTTCCTGATGGCCGTGATCAACTTTTTCATCATCGCCTTCGTCGTCTTCATCTTGGTGAAGATGGTGAACCGCGTAAAATCGGCTGCGGAAAAACCTGATGAGGTGGCGCCAGAGGTCAAGACCGGTCCATCGCAGCTTGATGTATTGTTGGAAATTCGGGATGCTTTGAAAACGCGCTAAGCGGCGCTATCGAATGAGAAAGGCCCGCCAGATTGGCGGGCCTTTCGTGTCTCACCGGTGGCGTTTAGCCCGCGATGGCTTGATCTGCGGTGATGCTGTCGATCCCAAGCGCGTCGCCCACGGCGGCATAGGTCAGCTTACCCGCGTGCACGTTGAGCCCGGCCTTGAGGTGGGGGTCATCCGCGCAGGCCTGTTTCCAGCCCTTATCGGCCAGTGCCAGCATGAAGGGCATGGTGGCATTGCCAAGCGCGATGGTCGAGGTGCGCGCCACAGCGCCGGGCATGTTGGCCACGCAGTAGTGCATGATGCCGTCGACCTCATAGACCGGATCTTGGTGCGTGGTTGCCTTGGAGGTCTCGAAACAGCCGCCTTGGTCAATGGCCACATCCACCAGCGCCGCGCCGGGTTTGAGTTCGGACAGCTGTGCGCGGCTGATCAGTTTGGGGGCCGCCGCGCCGGGGATCAGCACCGCGCCGATGATCATATCGGCTTGGCGCGCCAATTCGATGGTGTTGCCCGCGCTGGCATAGGCGGTCTTGAAGGTGCCGCCATAGATGTCATCGAGATAGCGCATCCGGGGGAGCGACCGATCAAGCACAGTCACATCCGCACCCATACCGGCAGCGATCCGGGCGGCATGGGTGCCGACAACGCCGCCGCCGATGACCATAACTTTGGCCGGGCCGACGCCGGGCACGCCGCCCATCAAAACGCCCCGGCCGCCATTGGCCTTTTGCAGCGTCCAAGCGCCGACCTGCGGTGCCAGACGCCCCGCGACTTCGGACATCGGNGCCAAGAGGGGCAGCCCGCCATTCCGGTCGGTCACGGTTTCATAGGCAATCGCGGTACAGCCCGAGGCCAGCAGATCATGCGTCTGATCCGGGTCGGGGGCGAGGTGCAGATAGGTAAAGAGCAATTGCCCTTCGCGCAGCATCTTGCGTTCGCCGGCCTGTGGCTCCTTCACCTTGACGATCATATCGGCGCTGGCAAAGATTTCCTTGGCCGTGTCGATGATGGTGGCACCTGCGGCGGTATAATCCGCATCTTCAAAGCCCGCACCGACGCCCGCCCCTGCCTGCACGATGACCTCATGCCCGTGGGCGATGGCTTCTTGTGCGGCATTGGGCGTCAGGCCGACGCGGAATTCCTGCGGTTTGATTTCTGTCGGGCATCCGATTTTCATGGGGGTCACTCCTCCTCCGTAGTGGGACAGGATTATCACAGCCGTCGTGCATATCGCTGCGAATTTGGGGTCGCCATGGGGCTCATTTTTCGAATATAATCGCGTTTGAACGCTTTGTTACGCGAAAGTATTGCGCATATGGCCTTGGATGAGATTGATCGGCGTGTTCTGCGCGCTTTGCAGCGCAACGGGCGGATGTCCAATGCCGAATTGTCGGACGTGGTGCATCTGTCGCCCTCGGCCTGTCATCGCCGTGTGCAGCGGCTGGAGAAAGAGGGCTATATCCGCGATTATGTCGCCCTGCTGGACCCGCGCAAGTTGGATATGCCGACCACGGTGTTTGTTGAGATCACCCTGCAGGCGCAGGCCGAAGAGGTGTTGGAAGCCTTTGAGAAGTCGGTCTCGCGTATTCCCGATGTGTTGGAATGTCATCTGATGGCGGGAACGGCGGATTATCTGCTGAAGATCGTGGCGGAGAACACCGAGGATTTCGCGCGGATCCATCGCCAGCATTTGGCGCGGTTGCCGGGGGTGGCGCAGATGCAGTCGAGTTTTGCGCTTAGGACGGTGTGTAAGACGACGGCACTGCCGGTGTAGTTGGTTCCACACGATCTGCGCCGCCGCGCCGCCAGCCCGGAATCAAGGCCGAAGGCCGCCGGGCAGCGCCAGACCGCCCGGACGGGCTGGCGCTTTTGCTGAGGTCGTGCCGTCCTGAGGTATTTCCCAAGCGCAGCTACCATAAACTGCCTAATTGGGGGATTTCGAGCGCCACCCCGCGGTCTGGCGTTGCCCGGCTCCGCTGCGCTCCCCCACAAAACAAAACCCCCGCTGCCAAGGGCACCGGGGGTTCTATATCTGTCGCGGTCGCGGGAATGATTTACATCATACCTTCGCGTTGCGCTTTTTTGCGTGCCAGTTTACGGGCACGACGGATCGCTTCAGCTTTCTCGCGCGCTTTTTTCTCGGACGGTTTCTCGAAATGTTGCTTGAGCTTCATTTCACGGAAAACGCCTTCGCGCTGTAGCTTTTTCTTCAGAGCCCGAAGGGCCTGATCGACGTTGTTGTCGCGAACACTAACCTGCATGTGGTTGTCACCACCTTTCTAGGATAAAGTTGCAAGGAATTGCAGGAAATGGGCCTATAACAGCCTATATCTCCTTTGTCCACCCCATCACGCCCCGATAGGAGCCCGCCATGACCCCGCCCAAGGCCGACCCAAAGGACCAATTGCTGGATGCCGCATTGATGCATGTGCCGTTTGACGGCTGGTCGCCCGCGACCTTCAATGCCGCGATCAGGGACAGCGGTCTGGACCCGGCGCTGGCCCGTGCGGTCTGCCCGCGCGGGGCGGTCGATCTGGCNGTGGCCTATCACCGNCGCGGCGATGCNAAGATGTTGGAAGGTTTGGCGCAGGCCGATCTGTCGGANCTNCGGTTCAGGGACCGTATCGCCAAGGNCGTGCGCCTGCGNCTNGANGCCGGGGATCGTGAGGCGATCCGCCGGGGCAGCACGCTTTTCGCCCTGCCGCATCACGCGCCCGAAGGGGCAGGCCTGATCTGGGAGACCAGCGATAAAATCTGGACNGCNCTNGGCGATACATCGGATGATGTTAACTGGTACAGCAAACGCGCCACGCTGTCTGGGGTTTATTCTGCCACGCTGCTCTATTGGCTGGGGGATGCCAGCGAGGGGCATCAGGCGACGTGGTCTTTCTTGGACCGGCGGATCGACGATGTGATGCAGATCGAAAAACTCAAAGCCCAAGTGCGCGAAAGCCCGACGCTCAGCCGACTGATGGCCGGGCCGAACTGGCTTTTGAGCCACATCAAAGCGCCGCGAGGGCAGCAGGACCCTGATCTGCCGGGCCGCTGGACGCCGCCGAGCTGACGCAACCTGCGGGCGAACTGCGGGCTTCCCCGCCCGCCCGGCAGGTGCTAGGTCGGGGCACCCGGTTTCATACAGGCCCCGAATGACCAGCCAGACGCTCCCGCTCATTGATATTGAAAAGGTGTGCTACACCCCCGCAGGCACGCCGGTGCTGCGCGACGTCAGCCTCAGGTCAGATGCCTCGCGGATCGGCATCGTGGGGCGCAACGGGTCGGGTAAGACCTCTTTCGCGCGGGTTCTGTCTGGGTTGGTGGCCGCAGATGAGGGGCAGGTGCGGATCGGCGGGATCGACGTGGCCCGTGACCGCCGCCGCGCCNTCGGCGCTGTGGGCATCCTTTTCCAGAACCCCGACCATCAGATCATCTTNCCNACNGTGGAAGANGAAATNGCCTTTGGCCTNCTGCAAATGGGTCAATCTAAGGCNGANGCGGCNCGNGGCGTGGCNGCNATCCTNGGTCAGTTTGACAAGCGGCATTGGNCGCAGGCGTCGATCCACCANCTCTCNCAAGGNCAGCGGCAGTTGGTNTGCCTGATGGCGGTGCTGGCGATGCANCCNCGGGTGCTGGTGCTGGACGAACCCTTTGCCGGGCTCGACATCCCCACGCGNCTGCATCTTGAACGNGTNTTGGCCGGGCTCGACNTGACGCTGGTGCATATNACCCACGATCCGGCAGCGGTGGCGGGCTACGATCACATCCTCTGGTTGGAGCGCGGCGAGGTCGCNCAGCAGGGCAGCGCGCGNCCGGTGCTGCGCGCCTTNGAGACNCGGATGAAAGAACTGGGNGCGANNGATGATCTCTCTGACCTCGCCGGTTGAGACCCGCGCCCACGGCTGGCCCGCGGGGGCCAAGCTGGGGGCGCTTTGTGCNGCGACACTGTTNCTNTTNGGGGTNGANGATCNGGTCTNGCAGATCGCCTTTTGTGCCGGGATGTTGCTGCTTTACGCCCTGCCGGGGCGGGCTTTTCTAAAGGNCGGNTTGGGGCGGCTGNGGATGCTCTGGCCCTTTGTNGCNNTGATNTTGNTGTGGCATGTGCTGANCNGCGATGCNGANGCGGGCNTTGTCATCGTGNTNCGNATGNTCACNGCNGTGGGGCTGGCNAATCTTGTGACCATGACCACGAAACTCAGCGATATGATGGCGGTGGTGCGTTGGCTGGCCGNGCCCCTGCGCCGCTTTGGGGTTCGGACCCGTAGCCTTGAGTTGGCCGTGGCGCTGGTGGTGCGTTTCACCCCGGTGCTGGCNGCCAANGGGCAGATGCTGTCGCTGGCGTGGCGCGCGCGGTCGCGCAGACGGGCGGGCTGGCGGATTGTGATGCCCTTTACCGTGCTGGCCATCGACGACGCNGAACATGTGGCCGAGGCGCTGCGCGCGCGGGGCGGGCTGTGATTGCTTGACCGGGGAAGAGGGCTGGCCTAGGCATTGGAAACTTTAATTCAAGGACCCTCCCGATGGAACGCAATCTGACNATGATCGCCCTCTTCGCCGCGCTGATTGCGGCANTGGGCNTGATNCCGAAATTNACGCTTGGCTTCGGNGTGCCGATCACCGCGCAGTCNCTNGGCGTCATGCTNTGTGGCACGGTGCTGGGCGCATGGCGCGGNGGNCTTGCNGCNCTGCTNTTCGTNGCNCTNGTGGCGCTNGGTCTGCCGCTTNTGGCCGGNGGCCGTGGCGGTCTGGGCGTCTTTGCCTCGCCGACNGTNGGTTTCCTCGTTGGNTTCCCGATCGGTGCCTTTGTGACTGGCTTTATCATGGACCAGTGGCGCANCGCGCCGGTGGGTCTNGCNGCNGGGGTNTCGGCNGTCTTGGGCGGCATCCTTGTGGTCTATGCCTTNGGCATCTTCGGCATGATGATGACGCTGAACAANNCNCTGCTTGAGGCGACCCTGCTGGTCCAAGCCTTCATCCCCGGTGACCTGATCAAAGCCGTTCTGGCNGGTTTCATCACCTCCGGTCTGGCCAAGGCNCGCCCCGCAAGCGTGNTGTCGCGCAGCTAAAACGATTGGCCCGCNCCNCCNAAAGGGGGCGGGCCNCTACAGTCGCATCAGCGCGGCAGAGCCGATCCCCCCNGCTGCGGCAATCGCCGCCAATCCGGTGCCTGACCCCCGCGCCACCAATTCATGCCAGAGCCGCACCGCGTTGATCGCACCCGATGCACCAATCGGATGCCCGCGTGCCAAGGCACCCCCGCCGATGTTGACGATCNGNGGCGCGACCNCCGCGCCNGTGACGCAGGCGATGGCCTGCACGGCATAGGCCTCCATGATCTCGGCGAGGGTCAGNTCGCTGGCGGTTAATCCCGTTTGGCGAAAGACTTCGCCAATCGCCACCAGTGGTGCCAACCCCGGCTCTTCGGGTTTGCTGCCCTTGGTAGCNGTGGCGATNAGTTCGATCTTTGGCAGGGTNAGTTCAGCCGCCACCCGGTCTGAGACAACGACGCAAAAGGCCGCNGCATCGGCNGCGACGGCGGCATTGGCGGCGGTGATCTCACCGGAAAGCACCTTGGCCCGGCGGCANAGCGCGGGGGTGAGGCGGCGGGTGAATGTATCGGCTTCGATGNTTGCGAGCGNTACGAGTTCCGCCTTNGGCGCTNGCTGCGCGCNGGCCTTTGCGTGGCTTTCCACCGCCCANTCATCCTGCGCCTNNCGGGNGATGCCNTGCGACCGGNCAAGCNCTGCGGCGGCNTNNGNCATGTCGGGNTCACGTNCGGGCCANGGGGTNAAGGGCGCTTGNGTATAGGNNTCNGGCGGGCGGCNATCGGCNAAGGTNCGGTAGCGCAGCGGTTGGCGGGAATAGCTTTCCGCNCCGCCCGCCACGACGATATCCGCCGCACCGCTGAGNANCATCTGCCGCGCCAAGGCTAGCGCATCCAAGCCCCCCGCGCATTGCCGGTCGATGCTGAGACCCGCGACATGTTCAGGCAGTCCCGCCGCNAGCGCGATGCTGCGCGCCGGGTTGCCGCCGGGGCCAAGGGCGGTGCTGCANATCACNTCNTCNACNTGGCGCAGGNGCNANNCCNGCGCGGGTCAAGNGCNGCGNNNAGNANNGGNGCGGCNAGNTCGGGNANNGNNAGNTGCGCCAAGGCNCCGCCGCGCGGGGNNACCGGGCTGCGNCAGGCNGAAANGATGTAGGCGCNGGTCATNNTTGNCCCTCCANCCAGTNNGAGAGGGCGNNAAGGTCGATCTTGCCCGANGGNAGCAGNGGCAATTCGGNGCGGAAATAGACGCGACGGGGGGCGGCNAGTGGGCCGAGNGCTGCGCGGCAATGNGCGATGATTTCCTNANGGCGCGCCGCCTCTGCGGTGCCTTCGACAACNGCAANCAGATGTTGCCCCCGCAGNGCATCGTCACGNGGCAGAACCGCGCAGGGCAGNCCNGTATGCGCGGCGATCACGGCCTCCACCGCTTCGGGGAAGACCAGTTGATCGGCAATCTGCACCATGCGCTGCCGCCGCCCTCCGATCCACAGCTGTCCTTTGTCATCCAGTTCGCCCATCTCGCCCACGGTCACGAAACCATCCTGCCTGCGGGTCTCGGTGCTGCAGCCCTGTGCGTAGCCATCGAAAAGGTACGGGCTGCGCACCCAGATTTCACCCACGTCTGAAGTGGGTTGCCCCGCCGCATCCAAAAGCCGCAGTTCGACGCCGAGATAAGGGCGGCCAACCGATCCTTCGGGCGTGGCGGCATCGGCCAGCGTGATAAAGCTCGTTTCTGCCGCGCCGTAAAACACGTGCACCGCCGCATGGGGGCAAAGCCGCCCGGTCGCCGCCCGCGTCGCCGCATCAAGCGCGCCGCCGCCACAAAGCACCAGCCGCAGCGAGGGCAGCGGGGCGGCGGCCCCACGGGCCAGCAGCCGTAATTGCGTCGGCGTGGCATAGAGGATCGTCGCCCCCGATGTGGCAATCTGCGACGCTTGCTGGCGGGGGGGCTGATCGGCCAGAACATGCGCGTCGAGGCCAAGGTGCAGCGCCTCCAATACCGCATAGAGCGACAGGGAGTGGCTGAGCCGCCCCAACACGGCAACGCTGTCGCGGCGGGTTAGGGCAAAGCGATCGGCATTCACGTCAAAGCTGGCGATCCAAGAGGTTTGGCTGCGGCGCACGGCCTTGGGCTGGCCGGACGCGCCGCCGGTGAGGGTAAGGAATGCGCCGGGCGGGCAGGCGATGTCATCGGGCAGAGGGCGGTCGCTGAGGCAAAAGGGGGCCTGCTGGCTGATCGCTGTGGTAAGGGCCGTCAGCGCGTCGAAGGTCGGGGTTGCGGGCAGGGCGCGGAAGCTGTCGCGCTGGCCTTCGGGCGCGCGGGGCACTTCCGATTGTCCCGCGAAAAGCCGTGCGTCCTGATGCCATCTGAAACTGCCTTGCGCGCGCATCCGCCTTCTCCCACTTCCGCCGGGTTTCAAATTCCGGGTGCACGCCCCGGGGCCGCCCGTTAGGCTGCGGCAAAACCAGACCCGAGGATACTTCAGACATGACAGAGACCATGCGTGCAATCGAAATCACCGAACCCGGCGGTCCGGACGTTCTTCAGGGCACCACCCGCCCGCGGCCCCAACCGAAACATGGGCAGGTCATCATCAAGGTCGCCTATGCCGGGGTGAACCGCCCCGACGCGCTGCAACGCGCGGGCAAATATGCGCCGCCGCCCACCGCCAGCGATCTGCCGGGGCTGGAGGCCTCGGGCGAGGTGGTCGAGGTCGGCCCCGGCGTGACGACACTGGCACCGGGGGATCTGGTTTGCGCCCTGCTGCCCGGCGGTGGCTATGCCGAATATGTCGCCACCCCCGCGGCGCATTGCCTGCCGATCCCCGAAGGCATGGGGCTGAAAGAAGCGGCCTGCCTGCCCGAGACGTTCTTTACCGTCTGGTCCAACCTCTTCATGCGGGGCGGGCTTAAGGCTGGGGAGAAAGTGCTGATCCACGGCGGATCTTCCGGCATCGGCACGACGGCAATCCAGCTGGCCCGTATCTTGGGTGCGCGGGTGTTTGTGACCGCAGGGACGGATAGCAAATGCACGGCCTGCATGAAGCTGGGGGCCGAAGTGGCGATCAACTATCGGGATACGGATTTCGTTGACGTGCTGCAGGCCGAGGGCGGCGCGGATGTGATTCTCGATATGGTCGGGGGCAGCTATATCAACCGCAACCTGAAGGCTTTGGCCGAAGATGGCAGGCTGGTGCAGATCGCTTTCCTGCAGGGGGCCAAACAGGAGGTGAACTTTGTCACGCTGATGACCCGCCGCCTGACCATGACCGGATCGACCCTGCGCCCGCAAAGCGATCTGGCCAAGGCGCGGATTGCAGAGGAGCTTTTGCAAAACGTCTGGCCCCTGTTGGAGCAGGGCCGCGTCGCCCCGGTGATGGACAGCACCTATGACCTGTCCGAGGCGAATGACGCGCACCGCCGGATGGAGGCCAGCGGCCATATCGGCAAGATCGTTCTAAAGGTCGGTGGCGCGCTGGACGCCGAGGCAGACCAATAAAATTTGAATTAGTAACGAATTGTTAACCAGTAATTCGTTTACTGATAGCACGGGTGGCCGGGACGCCAGCCACCCGTGTTGGAGAGAGAGCCGAAAGGCATTGAATGCGGGGGAGGAAATTACGCCTCTCCCGTTTTCGCCCAGTTACCCGCCCCGATGGGTTTAGCGCAAAGGGGTGAACAGGGCATTATCAAGCGTACAGTCCCGCCGAACGTCTGGCCCGCAGGGGATGAACTCAAGACTGCGAGACAGACAGATGCGCACCTCTTGGATGTGGCCTTGCTTGCAGGTGATGGTGATCCCCTGTGCTGTCAGGTCGGGGTTCGCTTTGAGGAATGCCTCCTCTACCACGGAGGCGGGCAGGGAAACGGCGCGGTCGAGCTTGCGAAAGACCTCGGGGCGGTTGATGCGGGCGTAGGCCTCTCGCGAGAGGGCGAAATAATCCGCGGAGTCCAGCCCGCTGCAAGAGCCGTGTTTCTTCCATTGATGCCATGCCAAGCCCCCGGTGCCCATGATATCGGCCATNGCCCCGGTCTGTGCGCGGCTGGGCGGGCGCTGGCCGCTTTGGCAATAGGACGGATACCCGCGCGTGAATTGTGGCCAAAGCCCATGCAGGGTCCAGCCGTGGTCCTTATCCGCATCGCATTGCGGAGACTGCCGCGCGTCGCCGGTCAATTCGCACCAATTGGGCGACCATGACAGGGACATGACGTAATAGTCGAATTCACCCGAACGCTCCCCCTCGGCCAGAGAGGGGGCGGGGGCGATCAGCCCGAGGATCAGCAGACAGGCGCGCAGTGGCCGCATTGGGTCTTCCCTTATGATGTTTGAGACAGTATACAGCCGCCAACTTCCCCGACAATGAAGACCGTTCTGCCAAGCAGGACAGCCTTTCAGGCGACGGGAAAATTGCGTTTTTAGGAGAGTGACATGGCAAAACCGATTATGGCCAAAGCCACCGCCGTCTGGCTCGTGGACAACACCACCATCAGCTTCAAGCAGATCGCCGATTTCGTCGGCATGCATGAATTGGAAGTGCAGGGCATCGCCGATGGCGACGTGGCGCAGGGCGTGAAGGGTTTTGATCCGGTTGCCAACAACCAGCTCACTCAAGAAGAGATCGACGCGGCGCAGGACAATCCTCTGCACAAGCTGAAGCTCAAGTTCAACGCCGCCGCTGAAGGCGAAGAGAAGCGCCGCGGCCCGCGCTATACCCCGCTCAGCAAACGTCAGGACCGTCCGGCGTCGATCTTGTGGTTGGTCAAGTTCCACCCCGAGCTTAGCGATGGTCAGGTCAGCAAACTGGTGGGCACCACCAAGCCGACGATCCAAGCGATTCGCGAGCGCACGCATTGGAACATCGCCAANATNCAGCCGATCGACCCGGTTGCCCTTGGCCTGTGCAAACAGTCCGAGCTTGACGCCGCCGTGCAAAAGGCCGCCGCGAAAAAGGCCGCTGCGGGCGAAGTGATGAACGACGACGAGCGCCGCAAGCTGGTGTCGACCGAGCAGAGCCTCGGCATGGACAACGAGCCCAAAATCCCCACGGCCATCGAAGGTCTGGAGACCTTCACCCTCTCCGGCAACAGCACGGACGACGAAGAGGAAGATGATCATTCCAAGGGCGATTACTCCGACGCCGACAGCTTCTTCTCGCTGCCAGAGAGCACCGATGAAGACGACGAGGATGACGACAAGGCCAAGGGCTAAGCCCCTTCAGGGCGGTGTGGCGGAAGGAACTTTCGCCACAAGGATGTGTTAAAGTGACAGGGCGTCGGATTCTTCGGCGCCCTGTTTTTCTTTGTTAAAAAGGCGCTTTGCGCCGGGGGATGGATTTGGAAACGGCATTGGACTGGACGATCTGGGGGCTGGCAGGGCTACTGATACTGTGCAGCCTGCTGCCGCTGAGTAAGCTGCCTTTTGGGGCGATCCGGGGGCTGGCCTTTCCACGTGAGCAATTCCTTGGTCTGGCGCTGCTGCTGGCCGCCGCCTTTGCGCTGGTGCAGGGGCCGACAACGACTTCGGGCATGATTGGCATCGCACTCATGCTGGGCGTTGCAGCGCTTCAGGCGCTTTATATCACCAAGTTCACCCCGATCTGGCGCAAGCAATCGCTCGCCGCTTCGCCCGAGCTGCGCCGCGAGACGGACCGCCATTTCAGCCTGCTGGCGGCTAACGTCAAGAAATCCAACCGGGACTATGGCAAGCTCATCGCCCTCGTTGAGGCGCGGGTGCCGGATATCTTCATGGCCATCGAAGTGGATCAGGATTGGATTGATGCGCTGGATGCCGGGCTGGGCAAGAACTACGAGCACCGCATCGAGGTGCCGCTCGACAATGGCTACGGGCTTTGCGTGATGTCGAAACTGCCGCTGTCGGAGGTCGAGGTGCGGGAGTTGGTGACGCGCGACGTGCCGTCGATCCGCGCCCGGGTGCATTTGCCGATGGGGGAGGATTTCCGCCTCTATGTCGTGCACCCCGAACCGCCTGTGATCGAACATGATACCAAGGGGCGCGACAGCGAGATTGCGATGGTCGGTATCGAGGCCGAGAAAGATCCGCTGCCCGCCGTTGTTACCGGTGATCTGAACGATGTAGCTTGGTCCACGACGACGCGGCGCTTCCAACGGCTCTCTGCCCTGCTGGACCCGCGCGTGGGGCGCGGCATGTATAACACCTTTAGCGCGACGATGCCGTGGATGCGCTGGCCGCTCGATCACCTGTTCCACGACCCGCAGTTCCGCCTGCTTGAGATGGACCGNCTNGATAANATCGGGTCGGATCACTTCCCCATGTGGTTTGTCTTGGCGTTGGCCCGGACCGAAGCCGCCGAAAGTGACCCCGAAGAAACCGATCNAGAAGAGGAGCANGANACCAAAGATATGATNNAAGAAGAACGCAAAAGAGACCGCGACCCCATCGGNAGTGACTGGGAAGANGAGNAANNCTNACAATCTGCNTNTCGGNTAATTTTACCCCTTGTACGAATCCTAAAACGGCGTATNTGGCGCATTACAGACGCCAACGCACGCGCCTCTGGCCGGTCAGTTCCTACTCTGACTGACCCGCGTTTATGTAGCGACGGTAACGTCTCTTGAAACGACACGCGGGGAACCAGCCCCACCTGCTCTTTGGAGATGACCATGAACGCTACAGTCCCCGGTGCCCTGCGCACCGCATCCACTGCATTCGCCGANCCGGCTGCCGCCTATATCGCTGCCAACAGCTTTGACAAACCAACGCTGGTGATCAGCCGCGACCGTGTCGCCGCGCAATATGACGCGCTGCACAAAGGGCTGGGCGAGGCGCATATCCACTACGCGGTGAAGGCAAACCCGGCGCCNGAAATCATNCGTNTGCTGGTCAAAAAGGGCTCTGGCTTTGACGCGGCCTCGCGGGCNGAGATTGAGCTTTGCCTCAGCCAAGGTGCGAAGCCGGAAAANATNTCNTTCGGCAACACCATCAAACGCGCCTCNGACATNGCTTTCGCGCATTCCGCAGGNGTGACCCTGTTCGCNGCCGACAGCGAAGCCGAACTCGACAANATCGCCGCCCANGCACCGGGCGCGCGGGTCTACCTGCGCTTGATCGTTGAAAACTCCATGGCNGACTGGCCGCTNAGCCGCAAATTCGGCTGTGCCGGTTCCGCGCTGCCTGNGNTGCTNAACCANGCGGTTGCCGTGGGCCTNGTGCCNTTCGGCCTGTCNTTCCACGTCGGCTCGCANACCCGCAAGGCNGAGTTNTGGAACCCGGTGNTGGANCANGTNGCGCCNNTGTGGCANGCCGCCCGTGCGGATGGCCATGACCTGCAACTGCTGAACCTCGGCGGCGGCTTCCCGGCCTTTTACGGTGAAAGCATCGAAGCGCCCCGCGCCTATGTTGCCGCTGTGATGCGCGCCGTCAAAGCCCGCTTTGGTGACGTGCCGCAGGTGATGGCAGAGCCGGGCCGTGGTCTGGTGGCCGAGGCCGGTCACATCGCCGCCGAAGTCATGCTGGTGAGCCGTAAATCCGCGGATGATCTGCACCGCTGGGTCTATCTGGATATCGGTCGTTTCTCGGGTCTGGCGGAGACTGAAGGCGAAGCGATTCGCTATCAGATCGTCACCCCGCACGACGGCGAAGAGACCGGACCCTGCGTTTTGGCTGGCCCGTCCTGCGATTCGGCGGATATCCTTTATGAAAAACGACCGATTCATCTGCCTTTGGCCCTGCGCGATGGCGATAAAGTGATGATTCGCGCTTGCGGAGCCTACACAAGTTCCTACAGTTCGGTTGGGTTCAATGGATTTCCGCCGCTTGATGTGATCGTGCTCTGAAAGCACGATCTGCGTCGCCACGGAAAAGGGCCGTCTGCTTTGGGAGGAGCGGGCGGCCCGCTTTGTTTTTGATCTTTAATTCTGGGCTTGGACGCGGGTTTTGATTTCGGGCTGCAATTCCGGTGAGACCTAAAGCGCCTTACGCGCCTGCATTGCGGCGGTGATCGTCCCGTCGTCGAGGTAATCAAGTTCCCGCCAATCGGTACGCCCTGCGCGAGCGAGGTGAGCCGCACCCGATCCTCCAACTGATCCGCGATGTAATGCGCCGTGGTCTGCCCGTCGATCGTGGCGTTGAGCGCGAGGATCACTTCGCTCACACCTTCGGTGTCGATCCGGTCGACCAGCCGCGGAATGCGCAATTCCTGCGGGCCGATGGCATCCAGCGCCGAGAGCGTGCCGCCCAGCACATGATAGCGGCCCTTGAACACGCCAGAGCGTTCCATCGCCCAAAGGTCCGCCACATCCTCGACCACGCAAAGCTCGCCATTGGCGCGTTTTTCAGAGGTGCAGATGTCGCAGACATCAGCGGTGCCCACGTTGCCGCAGTTCAGGCATTCGCGCGCCGTGGCGGCGACGGTCTGCATCAGGTCAGACAGGGGCGTCAGCAACAGCGCGCGTTTGCGGATCAGGTGCAGCACCGCGCGCCGGGCCGAGCGGGGGCCAAGGCCGGGCAATTTCGCCATCAGCTCGATCAAAGCGTCAATGTCGCGGGTAGAGCTCAAGAATGGCACCTGTGGGAAGAGGGGGGGGGGAGGGGCGTTTCCGCCCCAACCGTTTAGAAGGGCAGTTTCATACCTGCGGGCAGGCCCATGCCTTCGGTCAGCTTGCTCATCTCGGCCTGCGCACGTTCAGAGGCTTTGCTCTGCGCGTCTTTGATGGCGGCGAGGATCAGGTCTTCGACCACTTCCTTCTCGTCCTTGTTGAAGATCGACGGGTCGATATCGAGGCCCTTCAACTCACCCTTGGCGCTACAGGTCGCTTTGACGAGGCCCGCACCAGATTCACCCTCAACGGTGATATTGTGCATCTCCTCTTGCAGTTCGGCCATCTTGCCCTGCATTTCCTGCGCTTTTTTCATCATCCCGGCCATATCGCCGAGGCCGCCTAATCCCTTGAGCATCTGGGTCTCCTTGTTGCGTTGTCGTTTATATGTGGCGTGAGGGGGCGTGGATCAACCGTCCTCGAACGGATCCCATTCGTCTTCGACTTCTGGCAGCGCTTCTGCCGTGGCGGCGGCGGCGATGTCTTCGGGTGTGCGGATCGCGGTGATCCGGGCTTTGGGGAATTGCGCCAACACGGCCTGCATCATCGGATGCTCCTCGGCCTGTTTTTTCAGCGCCAACTCGCGCGCGTCGCGGATCTGCGCGATGGTCTCGGCACCGCCTTCATTGACCAGTGATACCGCCCAGCGGTTGCCGGTCCAGAGTTGCAGCTTTTGCCCAAGCCGCTGCGCAAGATCGCGGGGTGCGTCGTCGGTGGGCACGAATTCGATCCGACCGGGTTGGTAGGCCGCAAGCTGGACGCAGGTTTCCACCTCAACGAGCAGTTTCACATCGCGGTTCACGCGGATCAGTTCGATCACATGTTCAAAGGTCGGGAAGCGGGCGAGGGCGGCGTCAAGGTCTTGCGCCAGCGCCGTGGTCTGCCCCTGCGGGCCGGGGTTCGACGTCATGCGCTGTTGTGCGTGCTGTACAGCCTGCGCGCCGCTGCTGCCTTGGGCCGCGCCATTGCCGCCGCCACCGCCACCGCCGCCAACGGGGGCAGGGGGCGGGCTGCTGTTTTGCAGCTTGCGCACCAGTTCCTCGGGCGACGGCAGGTCGGCCACATGGGTCAGACGGATCACGGCCATTTCGGCGGCCATCATCGCGTTGGGGGCGGCGGCGACTTCGTCGAGCGCTTTCAGCAGCATTTGCCACAGCCGCGTAAGCACCCGCATCGGCAGGGCCTCGGCCATTTGCTGACCGCGGGCGCGTTCTTCGGGGGCGATGGTGGGGTCTTCGGCGGCATCAGGCGTGATCTTCACGACCGACACCCAGTGGGTGATCTCGGCCAGATCGCGTAGCACCGCCATCGGGTCGGCCCCATCGGCATATTGCGCGGAAAGTTCGGTCAGCGCCGCGCCTGCGTCACCACGCAGCACCATGTCAAAGAGGTCCAGCACCCGGCCTCGGTCCGCCAGGCCCAGCATCGCGCGCACCTGTTCGGCGCCCGTCTCGCCCGCGCCGTGGCTGATGGCCTGATCCAGCAGCGAGGTCGCGTCACGGGCCGACCCTTCGGCGGCGCGGGTGATGAGTGCGAGCGCGTCGTCGGTGATCTCGGCATTCTCAGACGTCGCGATCTTGAGCAGCAGGGCGATCATCACCTCGGGTTCGATCCGGCGCAGATCAAAGCGCTGGCAGCGTGACAGCACCGTCACCGGCACCTTCCGGATCTCGGTGGTGGCGAAGATGAATTTGACGTGTTCGGGTGGCTCTTCCAACGTTTTCAGCAGCGCGTTGAACGCACCGGTCGAGAGCATGTGCACTTCGTCGATGATGTAGACTTTGTAGCGTGCCGAGGCGGCGCGGTAATGCACCGAATCAATGATCTCGCGGATGTTGGCAACACCTGTGTTCGAGGCGGCGTCCATCTCCATTACATCGACGTGGCGGCCTTCCATGATCGCAGTGCAGTGCTCGCATACGCCGCAAGGATCCGTCGTCGGCCCGCCGTTGCCGTCTGGCCCGATGCAGTTCATCCCCTTGGCGATGATCCGCGCCGTCGTCGTTTTGCCGGTGCCGCGAATGCCCGTCATCACAAAGGCCTGCGCGATCCGGTCGGCGGCAAAAGCGTTCTTGAGCGTGCGCACCATGGCATCTTGGCCGACGAGATCGGCAAAGGTTTCGGGCCGGTATTTGCGGGCCAGAACGCGGTAGGCGGATGTATCTGTCATGGTGCCCCAGATCGGATTCGGTCAAGGCCGTAAACTAGGCGCTCCGCGCCGTGGCGTCCACCGTGCTTGGGGACGGGTCAGAGCATCCAAAGGATTGCGCCGACACCGATTGAGGCAAGCGCAAGGATCGCGGCCAGAATTTTCATACGGCTGTTGGGCTGGGCATTGGCATGGTGGTCGCTTAGCCGCTGTTGGGTTTTCGCCGCCGAGACCTGCGCCGCCCAATAGACGTAAAGCGCGGCGAGGATGAAAACCGAAGCCACCGCTTTGGCCACCCATGTCGGCTCGAACTCTCCGAACACGGCGCGCAGACCGATTGCTACGGCCACACAGGCCATACCGGTGCGCATCCAGCCTGCAAAGGTGCGTTCATTGGCCAGAATCGTACGATCCTCGGCCCAATCGGTGCGGTCTTCGGCTAGGTCATTCTTATCACTCATTGAACCAAACTGCGCTTTGCGCGTTCATGTGGCAATAAGCTTTGACATAGCGGGGGACGGTTTATGCGGTTGCGGGGAATTGGGCGGAGCAAGAATGTCATTCGTCGTAGCGGAGGCGCCGGCAAGGCTGGCGGGCTTGGTTTGGTGGGCGTTCTGGCGGTTATGGCCATCGGATATTTCACCGGGATCGACGTGACCCCGCTGCTGACCGGCCAAGGCGGCGGTCAGGTCCAACAGTCACGCCCGCTGAGCGACAGCGAAGACCCGCAAGTCGATTTCGCCGCCCGCGTGCTCACCACGACAGAACAGGTCTGGAGCCGTATTTTCCAAGAGCAACTGGGGGAAACCTATACGCCGCCCAAGCTTGTCGTGTTCGAAAACGTCACCCAAAGCGCCTGTGGCGGTGCCTCCGGCGCAACAGGCCCCTTTTACTGCCCGGCGGATAACATGGCCTATCTCGACACTGCCTTTTTCCGAACACTGGACCAACGCCTTGGTGCAGAGGGCGATTTCGCGGCGGCCTATGTGATCGCCCATGAGGTCGCTCACCATGTGCAGAATGAGATCGGCGTCTTGCCGCAGGTGGCCCGGATGCGGCAGCAGTCCTCTCAGGTAGAGGCGAATGCCCTGACCGTGCGGCTTGAGCTGATGGCCGATTGTTTTTCGGGGATCTGGGCGTCGAACGTCGAAGGGTTGATGGAGAAGGGCGACCTTCAGGAAGCCTTGAATGCGGCGCGGATGATCGGCGATGACCATTTGCAACGGCAGGCCGGTCAGGTGCCACAACCGCATACCTTTACCCATGGCACGTCAGAGCAACGCGCACGTTGGTTCGAACGGGGCTTTGAGAGCGGCGAGATCGCGGCCTGTGATACCTTTGAGGCGGATAGGCTGTAAGACGATAAGGGCGGCGCCCACCCTAGGGGGCGATGCCCGTGGTGCCAACGGGTGGGGCATGTCGGCGGGCCTGTTATCTCTCAACCGCGTCATTTTCTTTGGAGAATCGAACCCTTTCTTCGTTCCTGCGGAACGACTGCCGGGGCGTCGCATCGCCGCACAATGCGACGGTGGTGAGAGGCTGATAACGACCCAAGCGGGGCTCGTTACGGCTGCTTCCTTCCGGATCTGACCGGGTTGGCGAGGCGCTTGCCCGCACCAACCTCTCAAGGCCCATATAGGAGGGGAAGGATCGAAGTGCAAGCCTCACAAGCGGATCCGGATCTGGGCAAAGCCTGACGCCGTGATTCCGCGGGGGTCGGGCGACAGATGCGCGATATCTGAAAGAAAGGGCAGCGCGCCCGGTGAGGTATAGTGGACCGCTTGCGCTCCGGTCGCATCGAAGTGCCATGGGACGGCATCCGACCACGGGTGGTCCGGGCCCGTGGCGAGGGCGGCAATCAGCGCGTCTGTCAGGGGCAGCGAGCTGCGCAGGACGACATCTGCGATGGGGATACGGTCAAATCCGCCGCCGCCCGCTGCGCGAAACTGGTTGGTTGCCAATAGAAACCGTTGGTCCGGCTCGACAGGAGCCCCCTGCCACGACAGCGCGGTGATGCGGGCCCCACGGGGGCGCTGCGGGTCGATTGCATAGGTCACGCCGTAGATCGTATCGCAGTGAAAGGGCGGGCGGCAGGGGTCGAGAAGCGGACCTGTCCCACTGATGAGTTGAGTGTAAACCTCTGTCGCTTTCTCCAGCCGTCGCCGGAGGTCAGCCCCGGTGATACGCAGCGCCCAGACCGCGTTTTGATAAGGGACAAGCCCGGTGATATGGCGGCGCCGCACCGCACCGGGGGGAATATGCAGAAAATGCTCGGGCCCGCCGCGCCCGCCCGCCGTGTGTGCCGCCGTGGCCGCGAGGATGGGCAATGCGCTGTCTGCCGTGCCCGCCACGCCTTTGCGTATCACCTCGGCCTGCGCGCGGGCGGTCAGCGCGTCGATGGGGGTGGGCATGGCAAGGGCAAAGTAGTTGTGCAGCGC
>NZSX01000047.1 GCA_002703405.1 Sulfitobacter sp.
ATCGCCGCGGTCAGCGTGGTTTTACCGTGGTCAACGTGGCCGATTGTGCCGATGTTGACGTGTGGCTTGTTACGTTCAAACTTTGCCTTTGCCATGGTGGCGCCCTTTTAATTGAGGGGCCCCAACGGGGACCCGAACCCTATCTGGCGGGCGATGTATTGGGTTCGGGCGGTAAAATCAAGCGTGACTTGCGTCTTGGGGCCACTTAAAGCCCATCGGGGCCATGCGGCAGCGGTTCGGCGCGTTCCGACGGGGGTTATTTATCCTCTGGCTCCCCGGCAGGCGACGATGCCACACCACCGCTGAACCAACCCTCTTCGCGGTTTTGCTTGACCAGATAGGTCTCGATCGACTTGGCCGCGTTCTGGCTGAGGTTCTTGAGCTGCTCCTCGGCGGATTTGGTATAGCCCGAGCCCACGACCGGGCCCTGATCGAGGGATTCGAAGACAGTGATCTGATGCGGCTCGGGGTTCAGCTTCATGTTCTTCGCGTCATCCCAGACCGTGAGGTTAAGGATCAGGATCGACTTCGGGGCAAAGACCAGCGGGATGCCCGGCTGCGCCAGCACGTAGCCTTCGACGCTGATGCCGAAGTGATAGAGACGCTCCCCATCGTAGCGGTCAAAGCGTTCAGCGGTGGCGGCTCGCACCGCCTCGGCCAGTTCTTCTTTGCTGACCTCGCGGCTCAGCGGCCCCTTTTGCGCTTTGGGCGCCACGACGATATTGTGGTGCAGGTTGAAGTCCCCCAGCGGGGTCGGCGCTTTGTCGAGGTCGGAGGCCCCGTTGCAGGCGGCCAGCGTCGCGACGAAGGTCAACAGGGCAAGAACTCGGAACATGGGCAATCCTTCGGGGGCGTTAAGATTTCGAAAAGGGGTAGCCGATGGCCGGGAGGGGCGCAATCATTTGCCGCAGTTGCGCGCCTGCCGGTCCGGTCTATCTTGGATATGAGTGAGGACAGCATCATGACCCAACCATCCCCCCTGCCCGTGCGCGTACCGCTGGTGACCGAGCCTGTGGGAATGCTCGGCAGCTTACAAATGGCGCGGCGCAACGTGCTGAGCATCATCCCTAAGATCGCCACCACCCAGCCCATGGTTTCGGGCAAGACCGGCAAGCGCTGGCATATGGTGATGGACCCGGGTGCTATCCGGGAAATCCTGCTCGACCGGCTGGAGGACTACCCGAAGTCCGATGTCACCAAGAACCTGCTGCGCCCGGCCATCGGGGAATCGCTTTTCATTGCAGAAGGGGCGCATTGGCGCTGGCAGCGTCGCGCTGCCGCCCCCGTCTTCTCGCAGCGCAACGTGCGCAACCTCGCCCCGGTGATGAGCGCCGCCGCTGACCGCTCGGCCAAGCGCATCGCCGCTGCAGGGCCGCGCGCGGTCAACATGCTCGATGAGATGGTAACGACGACTTTTGAGGTGATCGGCGACGTGACCTTCTCGGGCGATGGCACCTTCGACCGCGACAAAGTGCATGGCGCCATCGACGACTATATCGCCGAGGCGGGTAAGATCAGCCTCTTCGATATCTTGGGCCTGCCCGATTGGCTGCCACGTCCAGGGCGGATGATGTCCGGTCAGGCGCTGAAGCAGATGAAGGCGATGGCCGATCAGGCGATCGANGCNCGNGTNGCGCGCGGCCATGACGGCACGCCCGATCTGCTGGACCTGCTGCTGGAGGGCGAAGACCCCAAGACCAAGCGCCAGATGAACACCGGAGAGTTACGCGACAACCTTTTGACCTTCATCGTCGCGGGGCATGAGACAACGGCGCTGACGCTGGCTTGGTCGATGTACCTCATGGGGTTCGACCCCGAGATGCAGGCGCGCGCCCGCGCAGAGGTGCGCGATGTGCTGCAAGGCCGTGCCTGCACCGGCGACGATGTGGACAAGCTGCCCTTGGTGCGGATGATCATCGACGAGGCGCTGCGGCTCTACCCCGCCGCCGGGATCATTTCGCGCACGGCGCAAAAGCACGACAGGCTCTGCGACCGCGAAATCCGCCCCGGCGACACGGTGATGATCCCGATCTACGCGCTAGGCCGCAATGAACTGCTTTGGGACGATCCCGATGCTTTCCGGCCCGAGCGCTTTGCCGACCGCAAGGCGATTGATCGCTATGCCTATCTGCCCTTCGGGGACGGACCGCGCATCTGCATCGGGGCGAGCTTTGCGTTGCAGGAGGCGGTGATCATCCTCGCCACCCTGCTGGGGCGGTTCAAGTTCACGCCTGTGCCGGGCAAGGACCCGGAGCCGGTGATGATCCTGACCCTGCGCCCCGAAGGCGGCGTCTGGATGACCGCCGAGCCGCTGGACTGACCGCGCCCCGAAAGGCGCGGCTGTTTCACGTGAACTTGTTGTCGCGCGGGAAGCCGCGCGGCGCCATCCGGCCCGAGCTTGCGCGCTTGCCGGTCCATTCGGCCAGATCGGCCTCGGTACGTGTCCGGCCCGCCGGGTCTTGCCAGCTGAGGCCCGCTTCCCGTGTGAAGGTCGTGGCGTCCGACAGGCCGCCATCCTTGTACTTCTGCAGGCGCACGCCCTTGCCCCGGCCCATCTCGGGCAATTCATCAAGGCCAAAGACCAGCACCTTGCGGTTCTCGCCCACGGTGGCGACGCTGTCGCCCGACACCGGATGACAGACCAGCGCCGAGACGCCTTCGCCACGCACGTTGAGCACCTGTTTGCCGCTGCGGGTCTGGGCCACGACGTCATCCTCGGGCACCACGAAACCATCGCCTGCCGTTGAGGCAACCAACAGCTTGCGCCCCGGCTGGTGGATAAAGAGTGACACGATCTGCACTTCGTTGGGCAGATCAACCATCAGACGCAAAGGCTCGCCCATGCCGCGCCCGCCGGGCAGGTTGGCGGCAGAGACGGTGTAGAAACGCCCGTTCGAACCGAAGACCAGCAACCGGTCCGTTGTTTCGGCGTGGAAGATAAAGCGCGGGCCGTCGCCGTCTTTGAACTTCAACTCACGACCGAGATCGATATGGCCGGTCATGGCGCGGATCCAGCCCATCTGGGAGCAGACCACGGTGATCGGTTCGCGGTCGATCATCGCCTCGATCGGGACATCCTCAACCTCTCCGGCGGTGTCGAATTCGGTCAGGCGCTGGCCGCGTTTGATGCCGTCGATCACCCAGTCCTTGCCGAACTGCTTTTTCGTCGCGCGCAGCTGGTCGGCGATGGTGGACCATTGCAGGTCGTCGCTTTCCAGCAGGTCTTCGAGCCCCGCGCGTTCGGTCATCAGCGTGTCACGCTCTTTCACCAGCGCGTCTTCTTCCAAACGCCGCAAGGACCGCAGGCGCATGTTGAGGATCGCCTCGGCCTGCACATCCGACAGGCCATTCTCGCGGCCCGCATAGCTGTGCGGGATGGCGCGGGTGTCACCGCTCTCAGTCAGCACGCCGGTGGCTTCGGCCTCGGCATCCGCGATGACNGCCAGTTTCGACACATCGACCCCCGCCAAGGGCGAGACATAGGCGGATTCGTCCATCGCGCGGCTCAGCGTATCCTGATGCGCACGGCTCCAATCCTCGTACATCAAGGCGGCTTTGGGGTCGTCGTCGTAGCGGATGATCTCGATCACCCGGTCAAGGTTCAGGAAAGCCGTGATCAGGCCCTGCAGCACCTCAAGCCGGTGGTCGATCTTGTCCATCCGGTGCCGCGAGCGACGCTGCAGCACTTCGCGCCGGTGGTCGAGGAAAGCGCGCAGCACTTCCTTGAGCGAGCAGACCTTGGGCGTTTGGCCATCGATCAACACGTTCATGTTGAGCGAGAAGCGCACCTCAAGGTCCGAGTTGCGAAACAGCATCCCCATCAGCACGTTCGGATCGACGTTCTTCGAGCGCGGCTCGATGATCATGCGGATGTCTTCGGCAGATTCGTCGCGGACATCGGCAAGAATCGGAATCTTCTTGGTCTGGATCAGTTCGGCGATCTTTTCGATCAGCTTGGATTTCTGAACCTGATAGGGAATCTCGGTAACGACAATCTGCCAGGCGCCCCGGCCAAGGTCCTCAACCTCCCAACGGCAGCGCAGCCGGAAGGAGCCGCGGCCCGTGCGGTAGGCATTGGCGATATTCTCAGGCGGCTCGACGATCACGCCACCGGTGGGAAAATCCGGGCCGGGGACGTAGTTCAACAACGTCTCGTCGCGGGCGTCGGGCGTCTTGATCAGGTGAATACAGGCGTCACACAGCTCGGCAATGTTATGCGGCGGGATGTTCGTGGCCATGCCCACGGCGATGCCCGAAGAACCATTGGCCAGCAGATTCGGAAACTGCGCGGGCAGCACCACCGGCTCGGTCAATGTGCCGTCGTAGTTCTCACGGAAATCGACAGCGTTCTCGTTCAGCCCTTCCAGCATGGCTTCGGCCACGGCGGTCATCCGCGCCTCGGTATAGCGCGAGGCCGCAGGGTTATCGCCGTCGATGTTGCCAAAGTTGCCCTGCCCGTCGACCAGCGGATAGCGCACGTTGAAATCCTGCGCCAACCGCGCCATCGCGTCATAGATCGCGGCATCGCCATGCGGGTGGTAGTTCCCCATCACGTCGCCCGAAATCTTTGCCGATTTACGGAAGCCGCCCGTCGAGGACAGCCGCAACTCGCGCATGGCATAAAGGATGCGGCGGTGCACCGGTTTCAACCCATCGCGCGCATCCGGCAGCGCCCGGTGCATGATCGTGCTCAAGGCATAGGTCAGATACCGCTCTCCCAAGGCGCGGCGCAGCGGCTCGGACAGGTCATTCGGGTCGAGTTCTGGGGGTGTGCTTATGTCTGACATGACGGGTCTTTTAGCCAAGCACGGCAGAGCGGGCAAGCGACAGATTGCCCGCCGTTTGCCCGCAGTCGACTCGGGAAAAAGGTCGCCAACACGGTTTCAAGTGAGAAAAAAGCAATACTTTCCGGATATGCGAATTCTTGCCAATCGGAATTGAACCATTCGCGAAGTTTCGCGTTGGTCTCTCAACAGCAACATGGTTTTGACACGGGACAAGGAACAGCAAAATGAAACGGTTCATCTTTTTGACATTTGGTTTCATGGGCTGGGCATTCTACGAGATGAGCGGCGGGGCGGATTTCGTGCCAGCAGGCCCGCAGATGGCCAGCTCTGAGACGGCAGCCTCGGCGCTGATCGCCAGCGCAGAAGCTGGCACATCCTCGTCCACCCTTGTCACCGCCGCCGCGGCAAATGCAGCCCGCAAGGCCGAAAGCCCCATCACCCCCTTCGCCGAGCGCGCACCGGCACGGGATGTGACTGCGACCCGTGTGGCGCTGAACCTTACGACCCTCAGCGACTTGCCGCAGGCCAATGACGCGATGGTGCAAAAAGCCGTGGCCACCCCCGCGGACCGCGCTGGCGCGAAAGTCGTCAAAGCCGTCAGCACCAGCACCCCCAAAGTAGAAAAGGCCGCCTATTCGACCACAAGCGCCAATGCGCCGGTCGTCATTCCAAGCCTGATCAACGCCACCGACAACGGCACGACCTATGTCAGCACGACGCAGGCCGACATCCGCAAAGTGAATGGCACCCGCGTCAATGTCCGCGGTGGGCCGGGCACCAATTTCGGTGTGGTCGGGAAACTGGGCAAAGGTGACGCCGTAGAGGTGGTCGAAGACAACGGTGCCGGTTGGGTGCGCTTTCGCAGCGTCGACGGCACGGCATCTGGTTGGATGGCGGACTTCCTGCTCAACAACGGCTAACTTGCCAATCTTACAGCATCGCGCGATGAAGGGCCTTTCAAATGAAGGGCCCTTTGCATGTCTGCGACCCGTTCCATCCTCATCACCGGTTGTTCCAGCGGCATCGGCTATGCCGCCGCCCATGGCATGCGCGCCCGCGGCTGGCGCGTCTTTGCCGCCTGCCGCCAACAAGCGGATTGCGACCGGCTGAGCGCCGAAGGGTTCGACGCGCCCCGTCTCGATTATACCGATGAGGCCAGCATCCAGTCGGCCCTCGCCCAAGTACTAGAGCAAACCGGCGGCACCTTGGATGCTGTCTTTAACAACGGCGCCCACGCCACGCCCGGACTGGTCGAAGACCTTCCCACCGATGCGCTGCGCGAGATATTCGAGGCGAATTTCTTTGGCTGGCACAGCCTGACCCGCGCGGTGATCCCGGTGATGCGCAATCAAGGGCATGGGCGGATCGTGCAATGTTCTTCGGTGCTTGGCATGGTGGCGATGCCGTGGCGCGGGGCATATAACTCCACGAAATTCGCGCTGGAGGGGCTGACCGACACCCTGCGGCTTGAAATGCGCGGCACGGGGGTTGAGTTGATCCTGATCGAACCCGGCCCCGTCACCTCAAAGCTGCGGACCAAGGCGATCCCGCGCTTCGAGCGTTGGATCGACTGGAAAAACAGCCCCCGCGCGGCGGAGTATGAGGCCACCATGCGCCCCCGGCTCTATGACGATAGTGGCAAAAAGGACCGTTTCGAACTTCCGCCCGAGGCGGTGGTCGAAAAGCTGGCCCATGCCGTCGAGTCCCCCCGACCCCGCCCGCGCTATTTCGTCACAACCCCAACCCACATCGCCGGTGTTTTGCGGCGTATCCTGCCGACGCGGGCGCTGGATTGGGTCACCAGCCGCTGATTTTGGTTGCGCGACTGTCCTGCGCCGCTACATCTCGGGGGCAACGAAAGGACAGCCTATGCCAAATGATCCGTTTTTCGTGATCGTCCTGCTTTCCGTCGTGGCGGTCGCCGTCGTGCTCCTGATGGGGCTGGGCGGCTTTGCCACCGGAGGCAAGTTCAACAAACGCAACGCCAACAAGCTAATGCGCTGGCGGATTATCGCGCAGTTCATCGCCGTGCTGCTGATCCTTGCCTATGTCTATTTCCGAGGGGGCACGATCTGATGGTTGTACTGAACAAGATTTACACCCGCACCGGGGACAAGGGCACGACTGCGCTTGGCAATGGCGAACGTGTCGCCAAACATGACGCGCGGGTCGAGGCCTATGGCACCTCGGATGAGTTGAACTGTTTTGTCGGCGTTGCCCGGCTTGAAGCCACCGGCGCGACGGACGAAGCACTGGCCCGCATCCAGAACGACCTTTTTGATCTGGGCGCCGACCTTTGCCGCCCCGATATGGCGGCCGACCGCGATGCAGAGTACCCGCCCCTGCGGGTCACGCAAGAACAGGTTGACCGGCTTGAACGCGAGATCGACGTGATGAACTCCGAGTTGGAGCCGCTGCGCAGCTTTATCCTGCCCGGTGGCCGCGCGCTGGCCGCACATCTGCATGTCTGCCGCACCGTGGCGCGCCGCGCCGAACGGCTGGCAGTGCTGCTGTCAGAGCAAACGGCGATCAACCCGGCCTGTGTCACCTATCTGAACCGTCTCAGCGACTGGTTCTTCGTTGCCGCGCGTATGGCCAATAACGCGGGCAAGGAAGACGTGCTCTGGGTGCCGGGCGCGAACCGCGCATAAAATAGCGCTAACAGTCGAAAATCGGGGAAAACGCCGCGTTCAAAACTGCNGACCTGCCGATTTTGGCCTGTTTTGATCCGATCCGCTTCGTTACACCCGTGTGGAGAATTAGGGAGACCGGGCCACCAGCCCGCGTCGCAAACTGAGGAGAGAGACCGCTCATGAAGGTATTGGTGCCTGTCAAACGCGTGATCGACTATAACGTGAAAGTTCGTGTCAAAGCGGACGGATCGGGTGTTGATCTTGCCAATGTGAAAATGTCGATGAACCCCTTCGACGAAATCGCCGTTGAACAAGCGATTCGTCTGAAAGAAGCCGGTCAGGCTGAAGAGGTCGTCGCTGTCTCCATCGGTGTGAAGCAAGCGCAGGAAACGCTGCGTACCGCGCTCGCCATGGGTGCGGANCGCGCGATCCTCGTGGTCGCATCGGACGATGTNCACAAGGACATCGANCCGCTGGCCGTGGCAAAGATCCTCAAAGCCATNGTCGACGAAGAGCAGCCGGGCCTCGTGCTCTGNGGCAAACAGGCGATCGACAANGACATGAACGCCACCGGGCAGATGCTCTCGGCGTTGATGGGCTGGTCGCAGGCNACATTCGCCTCNGAAATCGCCATCGAAGGCGANAAGGCAAAAGTCACCCGCGAAGTCGACGGCGGCTTGCAGACCATCGAAGTCTCCATGCCCACAGTCGTCACCGTGGACCTGCGCCTGAACGAGCCGCGCTATGCCTCGCTGCCGAACATCATGAAGGCCAAGAAAAAGCCGCTGGATGAAAAGACCGCCGAAGACTACGGCGTCGATGTCTCCAACCGCTTGGAAATCGTCAAAACCGTNGANCCNGCCGAGCGTGCCGCTGGCATCAAGGTCGGTTCGGTTGACGAGCTTGTGGCGAAACTCAAAGAAGCGGGGGCTGTGTAATGGCTGTTCTTCTGATTGCAGAGATTTCCGACGGCGAANTGTCGNTGGACGCAACCGCCAAGGCGGTATCCGCGGCCAAGAAACTGGGCGACGTGACCGTTCTGGCGGCGGGCAGCTCTGCCGCGGCGGCAGGCGAAGCGGCGGCCAAGATCGATGGCGTCTCCAAGGTGCTGGTCGCCGAAGACGAGATGCTGGGCCACCGTCTGGCCGAAGCCACCGCAGCACTGATCGTGTCGCTGGCTGGTGACTACGACCACATCGTTGCCCCTGCCACCACGGATGCCAAGAACATCATGCCCCGCGTCGCGGCCCTGCTTGATGTCATGGTGATTTCGGATGCTTCGGGCGTTGTCGATGCCGACACATTCGAGCGCCCGATCTACGCCGGCAACGCGGTGCAGACCGTAAAATCCAACGACGCCAAGAAAGTCATCACCTTCCGTACATCGACCTTCGATGCCGCAGGTGAAGGCGGCTCTGCTTCGGTCGAGACCATCTCGGCTGCCGACAACCCCGGCCTGTCCACATGGGTCGAAGACAAGGTCGCCGAATCGGACCGCCCCGAACTGACAAGCGCAGGCGTCGTGGTTTCCGGTGGTCGTGGCGTCGGCTCCGAAGAGGACTTCGCCCTGATCGAAAAACTGGCCGACAAACTTGGCGCGGCTGTTGGCGCGTCGCGTGCGGCGGTCGATTCGGGCTATGCGCCGAACGATTGGCAGGTTGGTCAGACCGGCAAAGTCGTGGCTCCTGACCTCTATATCGCGGTCGGCATCTCCGGTGCGATCCAGCACCTTGCGGGGATGAAGGACTCCAAGATCATCGTCGCGATCAACAAAGACGAAGAATCGCCGATCTTCCAAGTTGCCGACTATGGCCTTGTGGCGGACCTTTTCGACGCGGTGCCGGAACTGATCGAAAAGCTGTAAAGCTCTTCACGTGAAACACCAAAGGCCCGCCGTTCTCGGCGGGCCTTTTTCATTGCATGCGCCTGTACCGGGAGCGTCAGGACATGCTTTGCAGCGCATCGGTCAGGGCGGCGGCGGCATTGGCATGGGCCATGGGGCCCAGCATTTCCGACGCAGCCTGCGCCTCGAATTCGCTGACCACCATGCCAGCGGTCGGCCCGGCAAAGGGGTCTTTGGGAGAGACGACCTCGATCTTGGCCGTGGCATGTAGGGCCACCGCGTCCAACATTTCGCGGGTCACGAACAGCGGATCATGGCCCAACTCCCCCACCGGCTGCTCTGCCTCCGCGACCGGCGGGCGGTCGGCCAGCCAAAGCAAAAGCGTGCGCCCCTGTATCTGCCCTAGCATCAAGCGCATGCGCGCCAGCCAGGCCTGCTGCAGCTCTGCGCGCACAGCCTCAAACCGCTCGGGCGAGACTTGCATGAGGTGGGTCAGCATGTGGCGGTTGAAGTGGAACTGGGAAAAATCAACCTCGCGGTAGATCGTCTGCAACAGCGCGGAGGCCCCAACAAACCGGTCGTTCCGGCGCCGGTGGACCGAATAGAAACGGTTGGTCATGTTCTGCGCGCCCATGACCTGAACTACCGTCACATCCGCCTGCGAAGCGGCCTGCGCGACGAAAGGATCATGCGCAAAGGCGTCGATCCCCGCGTTGGGAAAGCCGAAATTCACGCAGGTCTTGCCGATCTCGGCTTCGACCCGCGCGGGAAACGGCTCCTCAATNAATTTNCCATAGGTCTCCGTNCCGCCGAGAAAGGCGATATANGGCGCCTCCAGCCTGCGGCGGGGGCCGCGAAACATCAGCTTTGAGGTGCCATAGCGGCATGGCAAATAGTCCAGAGGCGCTGGCCCCANTGCGTCATAGGTCATTGAACCCACCTTTGTTGTTCACCCAAAGCCAGATTGCACGGTAGGGGCTGCGATTCTGTTAANGGGCGAATTTGCCGTGAGTTTTCGTAAACAGCTGCCCTTGCGGCACCCCCGCCACGCGCCCTATTGTGCGCCGAACTCAAGCAAAGGACAGGCCATGGACATCCAGAAAATCGGTATCGTGGGAGCAGGGCAAATGGGCAACGGGATCGCCCATGTCATGGCGCTGGCGGGCTACGACGTGCTGCTGAACGATGTCAGCGCCGATGCGCTGGCCAAAGCGATGAAAACCGTGACCGGCAATATGGACCGTCAAGTCAGCCGCGAAAAGATCACCGCCGCCGAGCGCGACGCCGCCATGGCGCGCATCACCACGACCCAGACGCTGAGCGATCTGGGTCAGAGCGATCTGGTGATCGAAGCCGCCACGGAACGGGAAACGGTGAAACAGGCGATTTTCGAAGACCTGATCCCGCATCTGAAACCGACGACGATCCTGACCTCGAACACCTCTTCGATCTCAATCACCCGTCTGGCCAGCCGCACCGACCGCCCCGAGAAATTCATGGGCTTTCATTTCATGAACCCTGTGCCGGTGATGCAATTGGTCGAACTGATCCGCGGCATCGCCACGGATAAGGAGACCTATGACGCCTGCAAAGCCGTGGTGGACCGCTTGGGCAAGACCGCCGCCTCGGCCGAGGATTTCCCAGCCTTTATCGTGAACCGCATCCTGATGCCGATGATCAATGAGGCAGTCTATACGCTTTATGAAGGGGTCGGCAACGTCGAGTCGATCGACAGTTCGATGAAGCTGGGGGCCAACCATCCGATGGGCCCTCTGGAACTGGCGGATTTCATCGGTCTGGACACCTGTCTGGCGATCATGAACGTGCTGCATGATGGGCTGGCCGATACGAAATACCGCCCCTGCCCGCTGCTGACCAAATATGTCGAAGCCGGGTGGCTGGGCCGCAAGACCGAGCGTGGATTCTACGACTATCGTGGTGAAACGCCGGTGCCGACAAGATAACGAAAGGAGAAACGCCCAATGAAGGTACTCGTGCCTGTCAAACGCGTGATCGACTACAACGTGAAGGTCCGCGTGAAAGCGGACGGCAGCGGTGTCGATCTTGCCAACGTCAAGATGTC
>NZSX01000048.1 GCA_002703405.1 Sulfitobacter sp.
CCTTCGGAACCCAACTCCCAATGGCGCGACAGGATCGCCTCGGCCCCTTGGGCCGCGACATAGTCTTTGACCGTGGCCACTTCGGCGTCGGTGTCGGTGACGAAATGGTTGATCGCCACGACGACGGGCACGCCAAAGGATTTTACGTTCTCGATATGGCGGCCAAGGTTGGCGCAGCCTTTTTGCACCGCCTCTACATTTTCCGTCCCGAGATCCGCTTTCGCCACGCCGCCGTTCATCTTCATCGCCCGCACCGTGGCCACAACCACGACCACCGAAGGCGCGAGCCCCGCCCTGCGGCACTTGATGTTCATGAATTTTTCGGCCCCGAGATCGGCACCAAAGCCCGCCTCTGTCACCACGTAATCCGCCAGTTTCAGCGCTGTGGTCGTGGCGATGACCGAGTTGCAGCCGTGCGCGATATTGGCAAATGGGCCGCCATGCACGAAGGCCGGGTTATTCTCCAGCGTTTGGACGAGGTTGGGTTGCATTGCGTCTTTCAAGAGCACAGTCATGGCCCCATCCGCCTTGATGTCGCGGGCATAGACCGGGCTGCGGTCGCGGCGGTAGGCCACGATCATCGCGCCAAGGCGCTCTTGCAGATCGCTGAGGTTCTTGGACAGGCAGAGGATCGCCATGACCTCGGAAGCGACGGTGATGTCGAACCCCGTCTCGCGCGGGAAACCGTTGGGCACGCCGCCCAAGGATGCGGTGATCTGGCGCAGGGCGCGGTCGTTCATGTCGACCACGCGCCGCCAGACGACGCGGCGGGTGTCGATCTCAAGCTCGTTGCCCCAGTAGATGTGGTTGTCGATCATCGCCGCCAGCAGGTTATGCGCCGAGGTGATCGCGTGGAAATCTCCGGTGAAATGGAGGTTCATCTCTTCCATCGGCACGATCTGGGCATAGCCGCCGCCTGCTGCCCCGCCCTTCATCCCAAAGTTCGGCCCGAGGGAGGCTTCGCGGATGCAGACCGCCGCCTTTTTGCCGATCCGGTTCAATCCATCGCCGAGCCCAACAGTGGTGGTGGTCTTGCCCTCTCCCGCTGGCGTGGGGTTGATCGCGGTGACGAGGATCAACTTGCCGTTCGCCCGGTCTTGGACGGAATCGATGAACGTCTGGCTTACCTTTGCCTTGTCATGGCCATAGGGCAGCAGGTCGTCGCTGGAGATGCCCAGCTTTTCGCCGATCTCTTGGATAGGGCGTTTCGCCGCTTCGCGGGCGATTTGAATGTCGGTTTTGAAAGCCATGAGATTCCCCTGTTGCCGTTGGTGGCGATTTTTATTCCTTAGCCATAGCGCGACAAGACCCCGACGGGGGGCCGTGTTTCCGACACTCAAGCATCGCGAAACGGCGCGCGGTCAGCCGAGGTGGGGCCAGACGGGCTGGTTCGGCACGAAAAGCGTCAACCTGTCGCCCACGGCCAGCGGCCCTTCCCGCTCGACCCAAGCGGTCACGCCGCGTTTGTCCTGCGCGGCGGGTTTGAAGGCCTTGCCATGGCCGGGGGCGTCAGCCTCGATCTCACGCGCGGGCAGATTGCAGGGGCCATTTTCGATATCCACCACCAAGGTGGCGCCATGGGCGTTTTGCAGCCGCGATCCGGGCGGGACGAGGGTAAAGTCCGGGATGCCTTTGAGGATGATCGACGCGCCCAGCAGGGTCGGGTCAAGCTCAGGCAGGTCCATGGCGGCGGCAATCTGCGCCATCTCTTCGGCCGAGAGGATAGACAACTGGCGGGTATTGCGAATTTCCGTGCCCTTAGGATGCAGGTTGCGCACGCGGACGCAGGCCGGACGGGTCAGCCCGGCGTGGAAATCCCCCTCAAAGCCTGCATAGGTCGCCCGCGCCTGATCCATCGCGACCGAGCGGATGTTTTCGCGATCCTGAGGGACCATACCCAGCCAAGTGATTTCGGCGACATGGTCTGTCTTGCGTAGCTCGGGCATCGTGCGGTCCTTCGGGGTGGTTTGGGTGACTGCTGAACCCTAGGCTCACTGTCGGATCAAATGCACCTTAAATCCGCCACCGCTCAATGAGGCCTTGGTGAGGGTGCCCGCGGTATAGACAAGCGCCATCCCGAAGGATTTTAGATAAAAGGGAGAGACATAGCCCGGCCCCATGACAACGCGGTAAGACATATCGCAATGCACGGCAGGGCCTTCCTCACGGACCTCTTGGGTCGCGACTTGGACCACGCGGCGGCCATCGTAGAGCGCCAGCGGAGAGGGGCAGCTATTGCCAGTGGCAAGGGCGGCGAAAAGCTCAGGCGGGAAAAGAACGCCGGGCGGCACCGCTTTGGCATCCGACAGTTCCGTCATTTCCGAAGACGGCGTGATTTCAACCGAAGTGACCCGCCCCGCCGTTCGGTCAATCGCGATATCGCGCGTCTCGCTGCCCCGGTTCGCACCCAGATAGCTGGCCGTGTTCCCGTTAGATTGGGTGACCGCGTTGAAGCTGCCGTTCTTGATGCCGAAAGGAGCGTTGTTGAGAGACAACAAAAACGCGGCGTTCCGGCTTTGACCGTTGAACTGCAACGTGCCCAACTGACGCCCGCCCAATGCCACGGCGTAGGTCTGCGGATCGGCCCAAGCCGGACCGCCAGTAACCGCAAAGAGAACGGCAAGGGCAGAAAGGATGCGGCGCATAAGACCCCCGGCAGGTTAGGAATTCCACCCCTGTCTAACGCGCTGGCGGCTGTGAAGCGATAGGGGAAATTCCGCCCATTGCCCAAGGGTCAGCCCAAAACGAAAAAACCCCGCCGAAGCGGGGTTTTTCATAGGGTCGCAGGCCGGATCACACCGAAGGTTCAGGCTCCATTCCGCCATCCTTCGGCGGGGTTTTCTTGCCCTTCGCCTTGGGGATCGCGGTGACGCTGGGTGCGCTGCCCGCGTCGGAGTTGTCGTCATCGGAGTCTTCGGCAGGCGGCAGACCATCCATGACACGTTTGATCTCATCGCCGGTGAGGGTCTCATATTCCAGCAGACCTTGGGCCAGACGCTCGAACTCCACCTCTTTCTCCGAGATGATTTTCATCGCATGGTCATAGCCGTCTTGGATGAACTGCTGCACCTCTTTTTCAACCAACTCCTTGGTGTTGGCCGAGACGGAGAACCCAGCGGTATTGCCCTGATAGCCCTGCGCGGCTTCGGAATAGTCGATGTTGCCGACCTTATCGGACATGCCCCATTGCAGCACCATCGCACGGGCCAGAGCGCTGGCCTGCTGGATGTCGCCCGCCGGGCCGTTGGACACGGAATCGGGGCCGTATTTGTGGATTTCCGCCGCCTTGCCGGCCATGGCCATGGCCAAACGCTGGTGGCATTCGTCCTTGAACATGTTCAGCCGGTCGATCTCAGGCAGGCTCATCACCATGCCAAGCGCGCCGCCGCGCGGGATGATCGTGGCTTTGTAGACCGGGTCGCATTTCGGCAGCGTCATGCCGACCAGCGCGTGACCGGCTTCATGATAGGCGGTCATCTCCTTCTGCTCGGCGGTCATCACCATCGAGCGGCGCTCTGGTCCCATCATCACCTTGTCCTTGGCCTGTTCGAAATCGACCATGGTGACGAAACGGCGACCGACACGGGCAGCCATCAGCGCAGCCTCATTCACGAGGTTCGCCAAGTCCGCGCCCGAAAAGCCCGGCGTGCCGCGCGCGATAATGCGCAGGTCAACATCCGGCCCCAGCGGGGTCTTGCGCGCGTGAACCGAGAGGATCTTTTCGCGGCCCTTGATGTCGGGGTTGGGCACCGTGACCTGACGGTCAAAGCGGCCCGGACGCAGCAGCGCGGGGTCAAGTACGTCACGGCGGTTGGTCGCGGCGAGGATGATGACACCTTCGTTGCTCTCAAAACCGTCCATCTCGACCAGAAGCTGGTTCAAGGTCTGCTCACGCTCGTCGTTGCCGCCGCCATAACCGGCACCCCGGTGGCGACCCACGGCATCGATCTCGTCGATGAAGACGATACAAGGGGCATTTTTCTTGGCCTGTTCGAACATGTCGCGCACGCGGGACGCGCCGACGCCGACGAACATCTCGACAAAGTCGGAGCCGGAGATAGTGAAGAAGGGCACGCCCGCCTCACCCGCGATGGCGCGGGCCAGCAGCGTCTTACCGGTGCCCGGAGGGCCCACCAGCAACGCGCCTTTGGGGATCTTGCCGCCAAGGCGCGAGAATTTCTGCGGGTTGCGCAGGAATTCGACGATTTCCTCAAGCTCTTCCTTGGCCTCATCGATGCCCGCCACGTCGTCAAAGGTCACGCGGCCCTGCTTTTCGGTCAGCATCTTGGCCTTGGATTTGCCAAAGCCCATCGCCCCGCCTTTGCCGCCGCCCTGCATGCGGTTCATGAAGTAGATCCACACACCGATCAGCAGCGCGATGGGCAGAAGCGACATCAGGAAGGTCTGGAAACCAGACTGTTGCTGCGGACGCGCTTTGACCGGAATATCGTTGGAGATCAAAAGCTGGGTCAACTCGGCATCGCCGGGTTTGATCGTCAGGTAGTCGGCGCCATCCGCCTTGCGGAACCGAACCTGCTCGCCATCCAATGTCACATTACGGACATCACCATCCTGTACGGAGGTGACGAATTCGGAATAGCTGACCTCATTGTTTTGCAGCGACCCGCTGGACCCGCTGAACAGGTTGAACAGCGCCAGTACCAGCAACATCAGGACAACCCAGAAGGCGAGGTTACGAACATTTCCCAAGGGAATTCTCCTAAATTCACATGGCCGCGGGCAAGTCCCGCAACCCAAGGGGCGCCCGTTCGGGCAACCACCATACTAAGATAGACATGATGCGCTCATGTTCAATGCGATAATGGCGCGGTTTCGTTGCATTCCGCGCCGCTTTCGCGCTGGACATGCCATTTCTCGACCAGCCCGGCAAGGGGCGCTGCAAGCAGGCGCGCGCCCTCCCAGATCGCCGGGGTCGACAGCAGCATGGCACGGGGCCGCCCAAGGCGGCGCCAATCGGGGCATTGGGCAAGGCCCTCGGCCCCCAAGGCCCGCAATTCAGCGCCCTGCGGCAGCCCCTCTGGGGGCGTCGCACGCCAGCGCCCATCCCACAGCTGATCCGCAGGCACCCGCAGGTCGCGCACCGCGTTATATTCCCGAAAGACCCAGATTTCACCGCGCCGAAGCAGCGCCTGACAGCCCCCCAGCGTGGCCGCCTGCCCCTCGGCCAACCCCGCGATCAGGGCCGCCACGGGGCCGCGGCGCGGGGGATAGGTGCCGCCGTTGACCTGCCCAAGCGCATGAATCATCAAGCGGCGGCGGATCTCTTCGGGCGCGGCAAAAAAGCCCTCGGCCTGCATCACCTGTGCGCCCGCCTCCATGCGCAGAATATCGCCTGCCGTTCTGTCGGTCTGGCTTTTCAGCGCCTCCCGGGCGGTGGCCATGTTGCGCGCCACCTCGGCCAAGGCCTCTACGTCGATGCCAAGCGGCGCGAGGGCGGCAAGACTTTGACGGGTTTGAATGCGGGCGAAACGCGGGTCATCGTTGCTGGGGTCGTCGACCCACTCAACGGCCGCGCGCCTCAGATGCCCTCGCAATGCCTCACGTCGGGCAAAAAGCAGCGGGCGCAGCCATGTGATGCCGTGCCGGTTGCTGCGCGGTACCATGGCCGACAGGCCGTCCACCCCCGACCGCCGGGCCAATCGCATCAGCACCGTTTCGGCCTGATCATCTGCCGTATGGCCAAGCGCCACGCAGGGCAGCCCGCGCCGCTCTGCCCAATCGGCCATCAGCCGATACCGCGCCTCACGCGCCGCGTTTTGGAGGTTGCCTTGACCGTCCCACCCCCGCCAGCGCAGTGTTTCATGCGACAGGCCCAGAGTGCTGGCACACCGCGCGACGAAGGCGGCCTCACCGGCGGCTTCGTCGCGCAGACCATGGTCGACAGTCACGGTTTCAAGATCTGTGCCCGCCGCTGCCGAAAGCCCATGCAACAGCGACAGCAGAGCCATGGAATCGCCCCCGCCCGAGACTGCAACGCCAAGGCGGGGGGGCAGCGCACCGCCCAGCCCCGCCAGCAGCCCCTTGGCCAGCGCTGCATCAGCCGTCGCGGCAGGCGCAGTCATCAGCGGTTAGGAACAACCCAGCGTCTGGCGCTGCGCTTCGGCTTGGCTCACCTGCGGGGCGCCCGGGAAACGCACGGCAACCTCCGCGAGGGTCACGCAGGCCTCTTGTGTTTGCTCCAACACGCCAAGCGCGCGCCCCAACTCAAACAGCGACTGCGGTGCCACCGGCCCTTCGGGATCGGTGCTGAAGGCCGCAAGAAAGGCACGGGCCGCTTCGCGGTTGTCGCCCAATCCGGTCAGGGCTTCGCCGCGGCGCATCTCGGCTTCGGCGGCTAGCGGACCACCGGGGTAGGTCTGACTGAAGGTCGCAAAGAGATCGGCGGCGCTGCGAAAGTCACCGGAGGCGAGCGCCCCCTGCGCCCGCTCGAAATCGGTCTTTTCGCTGACCGCCAGCTCTGCCTCGTTGATGGGGGTGATGATGCCGTTTGAAGGTGCCGCGCCACCGCTGCCGGGGGTCATCTCGACCACCTCGCGGTCGGCTTCGGGGGCGGGTGCGACCACGGTTGGAGCCTCCCCTCCGCCGAGGGTCGAGGTCTCTCCAAGCGCGCCCAGATCGCCGCCTTCAAGCTCGACCAAACGGTATTCCAGATCCCCGATCCGGTTGGTGCCATCGGCCACGATCCGGTTGATCCGGTTCTCCATCTCCTCGGTCTTGGAGGTGAGGCGTTGCAATTCGCTTTCCATGGTGCCGACACGCTCAAGCACAGAGCTCCCGCCGGTCTCAACCGAGCCGCCGCCCGTGGTCGAAAGTTCGCGGCGCAGCTTTTGCACCTCGACACTGAGCACGGTCAACTGCTGGCGGATGTCCGCCAGCGTCTGATCGTTGTCCTGCGCCATAAGCGCGGCGGGGGCGGTCATCAGCCCCATCACCGCCACGAAGATATATCGCTTCAGCACATCGGCCTCCTTGGATTGGTCATTGCTTGGGCTGGCGCCGCAATTAGCTGGTCAGTGCGCCGCCGGCCAGAACGGTCACGGCGCGGCGGTTTTTGGCATAGCAGGCCTCTTCCGAGCAAATCTCGATCGGGCGCTCTTTGCCGTAGCTGATGGTTTTGAGGCGCGATGCCGCAACACCGCGGGAAATCATATACTCCCGCACCGCATTGGCACGACGACCGCCAAGCGCGATGTTGTATTCACGGGTGCCCTGCTCATCCGCGTGACCTTCGATCACGGCTTGATAATCCGTATTGGCCTGCAGCCAAGCCACCTGCCCGTCGAGCGTGGCACGGCCTTGGTCGGTCAGTGTGGATTGGTCCACGAGGAACAGCACCCGGTCGCCGACAGCCTGCTGGAAATAGGCGGTGGAGGTGGGGTCGTTCGCGCTGCCCGGCACCACGCCGGCGTTGACCCCTGCGCCTGCATTGGCCCCGGCCCCGCCCATGCCATCGGCACCAAAACGGTCGGGGTTTGTACAGGCCGACACGGCCAATGCGGAAATCAAAAGCGTGCTGGTCAAAATGCGTTTCATGGGGGTCTGCCTTCTCTGTGGTGGCGTTGTTGTTGCTGGTGTTAACACAGGCGCGGGACCATTGGAATTGCCCGCGCCCGTATGGGAGGTCTGGAATACGTTACTGCTGCAGCGGTGACCAAGAGGGGTCAGAGCCGCCTTCGGGTGTACGCACCGGCTTGAGGTTGCGCCCCGAAATATCGACCGAATAGAGCGAGGATGACCCGCCTGCCCCTTGGGTTTCGCGGGCGAACATGATCACCCGGCCATTGGGCGCCCAAGTCGGACCTTCATCAAGGAAAGAGGCCGTCAGCAGGCGCTCTTCGGAGCCATCAAGCCGCATCACGCCGATGTGGAAACGGCCCTTGTTCTGCTTGGTGAAAGCCACCAAATCCCCGCGCGGCGACCAAACGGGCGTGCCATAACGCCCTTCGCCAAAGGAAATTCGCGTCGCCTCTCCGCCTGTGGCGGGCATGACATAAAGCTGCGGACTGCCGGAACGGTCGCTTTCAAAGACAATTCTGCTGCCATCGGGAGAGAAGCTGGGCGCGGTCTCAATGGCGGGGGTATTGGTCAGCCGCACTGACTGGCCGCTGTTGATATCCATCGAAAAGATGTCGGTATTGCCGCCTTGGCTCAGCGAATAGACAACCGTTTGACCACTGGGCGAGAAGCGTGGCGCAAAGGCCATGGAGCCTTCGGCGCTTTGCAGCGCGCGGCGTTGGACGGTGCCGATGTCCAGCACATAGATGCGCGGAAAACCGCTTTCATAGCTGGTGTAGAGCACCCGGTCACCGCTGGGAGAGAATCGCGGGGCAAGCACGATGGAGCCTGAATCGGTCAGGTACTTCAGGTTGGCCCCGTCGTAGTCCATTACCGCCAAACGCTTCTGGCGGTCGTCCTTCGGCCCGGTTTCGGAAACAAAGACAACACGGCTGTCGAAATAGCCGCCCTCGCCGGTGATCCGGCTGTAAACCGCATCGGCTACCTTATGCGCCATGCGGCGCCAGCCATCGACGGTGCCGCTGAATTGCAGACCGCCCTGCCCACTGCTGTCGAGCAATTCCTCGCCCGAGAAGACATCGTAGACGCGGAACTTCACATTCACGCTGTTGCCGGTGACATTGACCGCCCCGGTGATCAGCGCCTGCGCGTTGATCGCTTTCCAGTCGGCGTATTCCACCGGCGCGTTAAAGTCGCTGACGGTCGAGATATAGGCGCTGGCCGGGATTTCGCGGAAAAGGCCCGTGCCGGTCAGGTCTTCTGAGACGACGCGCGCCAGATCGACGGCCAGTTGCCCGGCCTCACCGCTTTCAGGCTGAAAGCTGGGCACGGCAAAGGGCAAGGGTTCGATCGTCGGATCGTCGATCACGATGCGCAGCGGTTGGGCCTGCGACGCATTGGGGGCCAGGGTGAACGTGGCCGCCGTGGCGCAGAGCGCCAGTAGTCCCAGAAGTCTAGTCAGCATGTTATCGGCTCCTCATTGGGTCGAATGTCATCTCGATGTCTTGCCATTGGCTGTATTTTTCCTGCGGCAGTTTGTAACCGCTGCTGCCGCAACGAATGACCGCGCGTTTCGCGGCTTCAAAGGCCTGACGTGCGGCGGTGTCGCTGCCACCGCTGGAACTCAGCAGGCGGATCGAACTGGCCACGGGCGTGCCGTCGGTGTTCATCTGCATGCCGACAACGACCGTGGTACGCGCCGCTTCGGTCGACAGCGCGCCGATGTTCCAGCAGGCCGATACCGCAACGCGCAAAGACTCGCGCTCACCCGATGACAGCGGCGGGCCGCTTGGCACGGGCGCGGTTGTCTCAGGCTGGCCCAAGACTTCGCTCAGCGCATCCGCGATGGCATCCTCGGTCGAACTGGAGGTCGTGGGTTCCTCAACGGGCTCCGGGGTTGGCTCAGGCTCGGGCGTCGGGGCGGGCGTCGGGGCGGGCGCTGGCGTCTCGGCGGGTTCTTCCGGTGCCTCGGCCACCTCGACAGGGGGCGGCGGTGTCGGGCGGCGGCCGGGCGGACGCGCAGAGGCCGCCGGTGCTTTGTCGGCTTCGGTGACGATCTCGGTCGTGCTGTCCTCGGGCGTGCGGGCCTCTTGCGGCTCTTCCACGACGGTTTCCGCCTCGGCTTCGGCATCGGGCGCGACGGCGGGCTGCTCGTCCAGATCGGGGCGCAGTTCAGGGTCGGGCTGCTCTACCGGTTCGGGGGCCACGCGGGGTGCTTCGCGCGGGCGGGCTTCGGGCGCGATTTCGGGCACCAGCACAGCGGTATCGCCCACCGGCTCGTTCATTTCGGGCGGCGTGTCATCCACCTGGGTCTGCGGCGGCAACTCCAACTCCGTCACCTCGGGGGGGAGGTCTTCGGGCGAGGTTTCGGTCTGCACCGGCTCTGGCTGTTCGATCTGCGTGTCCGGCTCCGCCGTCACTTCGGGGGTCTCTTCGCTTACCTCGGGCGGCGCGGGCTGGGCCACCTCGGTGGCCGAGGCAGGCGGCTGCTGGGCTGCGACCAGCGCGTCATATTCGGCGGCCGAGATCACCGAGACCTCGGTCATCTCAACGGGCTCGGGCTCGGAGGTGAAGATGCTTCCAAACAACAGCCAGCCGATAAGACCCAGATGCCCGGCACCTGATATGTAATGCCCGGTATGCACCGCTCAGCCACCCGACGTGTCGCTGCCGTCCAACGCCGGGCCACCGATGTCGGTCACCAGACCGATGTTGGAAAAGCCGCCTGCGTTGAGCGCGCCCATGACTTCCATGACCTGCGCATAAGACACTTTGCCATCCGCGCGCAAAAACACCCGGTCGCTGGCCCGTTCAGAGGCAATCGCCCGCAGCTTGGTAATCAGTTGGTCGCGGGGCGTGTCGGTAGTTTGGATTTGCACGGCCCCCTCGGCGGTGAGCGTAACGGTCAGCGGCTCTTCCTGCTCGGATGGCAGGGCCGTGGCGGCGGTCTTGGGTAATTCCACCGGCACGCCCACGGTCAGCAGCGGAGCCGCGACCATAAAGATGATCAAAAGCACCAGCATCACATCGACGAAAGGCGTGACGTTGATCTCGGCCATCGGCTGGGCGCGACCGCGACGCCGTCCCTTGCCGCCCTGTTTTTTCATGACACCTGCGCCCATGGCTTAGCTGTCCAACTGGCGGCTGAGGATGGTGGCGAATTCGTCCGAGAAAGCCTCGTAATTGCCAAGGATGCGGTCACTGTCGGCGCTCAGCTTGTTGTAGAACACAACCGCCGGGATCGCGGCGAGGAGGCCGATACCGGTCGCCAGCAGTGCCTCGGCAATACCGGGGGCGACGACCGCGAGGTTGGTGTTTTGTTGCGCGGCGATCTCAATGAACGAGTTCATAATGCCGAAGACCGTCCCGAACAAGCCGACAAACGGTGCAGTTGAGCCCACGGTCGCCAAGACCGGCAGCCCCTTTTGCAAACGCTCAGCTTCTTTTGAGATCGCCACATCCATGGAGCGGTCAATCCGTGCGGTGGCGCCGGGGATCAACGCGCCATCTTCGCGGTGCGAGCGGCGCCATTCCGACATGCCAGCGGCGAAGATTTTTTCTGAGGGTCCATCCGGGTCAGCGCCGATGGTGTCAAAGAGCCCGTCAAGCGGCTCGCCCGACCAGAACGCCTGATCGAACTGCGCGGCCTCAGCACGGGCTTTGCGGTACTGGATGGTCTTTTGAACGATAATCGACCAAGACCAGAACGAAGCCCCGATCAGCATGATCATTACAAGTTTGACCGTGACTGTCGCCTTCGCGAACAGACCCCACAGGGAAAAATCCATCCCCTGAGCCAATGCCAGCGTCTCTGCTTCCATTTAACTATGCTCTTTTACTGCCGCCCCTTTGGGGCAATTTGCCTCTCGGGCCGTATTTTTCTGGCCTCAATTTGGAGCAAAGCTAACGGACTGCAACCGAGATTGCCAGAATTATGGTATCAGGCCGCAGGATCCCCGTCTGACAGGCGGAGTTTCGCTGGCAAACGGGTGGGTTTCCCGGCCGTGGTCATGCAAACGGCGGTAACTTTGGCGCGGAATATGACCTTGCCATCGCGTAGCACGTCTTGGTCGAACACCCACCGGACCGGCCCTTCGGCCTGATGGGTGGTCTGAACCTCTAACCGGTCGCCAAAGCGTGCAGCACCCAGATAATCCGCCTCTACCCGCGTCACGACAAAGACCAGCCCTTCGTCTCGCATGGCGCGTTGATCAAGGCCAATCTGTTCGACGATATCCGACCGCGCCCGTTCGATATAGCGCAGGTAGTTGGCGTAATAGACCACGCCTGCCATGTCGGTGTCTTCGTAGAAAATGCGGACTGGAAAGGTATGGCTCATGCCGACACCTGCACCCGCGCAGCAAGGCGCAGCGCATGGCTTGCGTCATTGGCGGCGGGCGGCATCACCGGATCATAGGCGGCGCGGATCACGTCGGCCACTTCGGGGCGCAGCACCAGCGCCTCATCGGCCAGCGCCAGCGGCGACTGCTCGGCAAAGGCGTCCTCGGACCAGAGCAGGATGACCTGCACCGCTTGGCTCAGCGCCAAGACTTGCGCGGACATATCGCGCAGGCTGTCGTCCATGCGCAGGAAGACAAAGGCCGCCTTGATCGCGCCGTTTTCTTCGAAGCGGAAGAAACGGTACTGATTGGCCCCAGCGGCCTGCAAGCGCTCGACCTGCCCTGCGAGGTCCGGCACCAGCCCATCCATCCCCGGCACGTCTAGCAACTCCGCCCAATCTGCGAAGAAGAACATCATCAGATTGCTTCCCAGTTCGGGATCGGTCTCGACCATGTCGTGACCGGCGAGTTTGGCGACAGCCTCAAGCGCGCCTTTTACCACCGGCAGCGCCGCCTCCTCGATTCCAAAGGCCACCGGCGCAATCGGGCGGCCCCAGCGGGCAAAGGCGAACTGCCCATCGCGGCGGGTGAAAAGGGTTTCGATTTGCTCTGCGGTCATTGTCATCAGTCTTACCTTCGCTCCGGGGCGTCAGCCGAAAAGGTCGCTCTGCCCTTTGGGCGCGGCCATGCCGAGATGGGTCCAAGCCTTGGCCGCCAACATTCTGCCGCGCGGGGTACGCTGGATCAGCCCTTGCTGCAACAGGAACGGCTCGATCACCTCCTCCAGCGCATCACGGCTTTCCGACAGCGCGGCGGAGAGGGTTTCGATCCCCACCGGCCCGCCCTGATAGTTCTCTGCGATCAGCTTGAGGTAACGGCGGTCAGCGCCATCAAGGCCCAGATGATCGACCCCGAGCCGCGTCAGGGCCATGTCGGCCAAATCACGGGTCACGCGGCCATCGCCCTCAACTACCGCGAAATCCACCACTCGGCGCAGCAGGCGGCCCGCGATGCGCGGCGTGCCGCGGGCGCGCTTCGCAATCTCGCGGGCACCGCCTTCGTCGGCGGGCGCGCCCAGTTTGCGGGCATTACGGTCGACGATGATGTAAAGCTCGTCTTCGGTGTAGAATTGCAGCCGGGTCGGGATGCCGAAACGGTCGCGCAAAGGCGTCGTCAGCAGGCCCATGCGGGTGGTGGCTCCGACCAGCGTGAAGGGCTGTAACTCGATCCGCACGGTGCGCGCGGCGGGGCCTTCACCGATCACCAGATCAAGTTCGAAATCCTCCAGCGCGGGGTACAGCACCTCTTCCACCGCCGGGTTCAGACGGTGGATCTCGTCGATAAACAACACGTCACGCGCTTCGAGGTTGGTCAGGATCGCCGCCAAATCGCCCGCCTTGGCCAGCACGGGCCCTGAGGTCATGCGAAAGCCCACGCCCAACTCCCGCGCCATGATCTGCGCCAGTGTAGTTTTGCCTAAGCCCGGAGGCCCGTGAAACAACGTGTGATCCATCGCCTCGCCACGCTGGCGGGCGGATTGGATGAAGACGGCAAGGGTCCCCCGCGCCTCTGCCTGCCCGACAAATTCCGCCAGCATCTGTGGCCGCAAAGCGCGGTCAAAGTCTTCGGGCATCGGCTCGGGCCGCACGGTGGGGTCAATGTCGGTCATAGGGCCTCGTTATGGCGCAGGGCGGAGGGTTCTGCCAGAGGGGGCATCACCCCTTGGGCGCCAACAGCTTGAGCGCCGCGCGGATCAGCGTCGGCGTGTCCGCCTCTGGCATCTCGCCCGCCGCCTGCGCCACGGCGCCCGCCGCATCACCGGGGCCGTAGCCAAGGTTGCCAAGCGCCGAAAGCGCCTCGGATTGAGCCGATGCATTCGGCGCGGCGGCCTTTGGCGCGGGGCGTGGGGTGGCGGCTTCGATCACGGTCTCATCGGCGGCGGCCTGCGCCTCTCCCAGAGCGTCGGCCACGGTGCCGGTCATCGCCATCACGCCGGGGGCCTTATCCTTGAGATCGAGCACCACACGCTGCGCGATTTTGGGGCCAATGCCCTTGGCGGCCTTTACCGCGTTCCAATCGCCAAGCGCGATTGCGCGGCTCACGCCATCCGGGCCGAGCGTTCCGAGGATTGCCAGCGACGCCTTTGCCCCGACCCCCTGAACCGAGGTCAGCAACCGATGCCATTCTTTTTCCACCAGCGTTTGAAAGCCAAAGAGCTGCATCAGGTCTTCGCGCACCACCAGATCGGTATAAAGCGCCACGACTTCGCCCACACCGGGCAGCGCGGCCATGGTCCGGTCAGAGACATAGACGAGGTATCCCACACCGCGGACGTCGATCAGCACATGGTCGGCGGCACGGTAGTCAATGCGGCCCGAGAGTTTGCCGATCATGCGCTCGCCCTCGCCACCGCCTGCGCGAGGGTGCTGGCCCCGCCGTGATGCGCGTGACAGATCGCGATGGCCAGCGCATCGGCGGCATCCGGGCCGGCAATCTCGATCCCCGGCATCTGCATTTTCACCATATGCGCCACCTGTCCCTTATCCGCGTGGCCTACGCCGACCACCGTTTTCTTGACCTTGTTGGGGGCATATTCGCCCACCGTCAAACCAAACTGCGCAGGCACCAGCATCGCGATGCCCCGCGCCTGACCCAGCTTCAGGGTCCCGGCCCCGTCTTTGTTCACGAAAGTCTGTTCAACCGCCGCCGCCTGTGGCTGCCACATGGTCAGCACGCGCGTCAGCTGCCCGTGCAAGGACAAAAGCCGTGCGCCAAGGTCGTCGCCTTCGGAATGACAGATGCCATTGGCCACATGGGCGATTCGGCTGCCCGAGACATCGATCACGCCCCAGCCCAGATTGCGCAGCCCCGGATCTATGCCGATCACCCGTATCATCTCTGCCCTCGTTAAAATTGTTGCTTTTTTGGTGCACTAGCACGAAACGCGAACATCGCAAAGCCCTGATGCGCGGCGGGCGCTTTACGACATGCATCCTGTCGCTTTTGAACCGCGGTGTCGGATTGCGCCTCTCCATGCTGCAAAACCGACATCAGGAAGCCGGAAATTTTCCCGTAAAGATAGTGGGTTAGCCGTCATTTCGACCTATGCACAAAACGCAAGGCACGCTGTCGTTTTTGAGGGATTGCGCGGGGCGCTTTTCAGGCATAATTGCCGAAAATCACGTTTTGCACGGCGCGCTTTCCTCGGCCCCTGCAGACACAACCGACGATCAAACAAAGGACGGCCCCATGGCAGCTTTCGACACCACCCGCACCGCTTACGGCTCCACCTCGGCCGTCACACGTATCCTTGGCTTTTTCGGCGCGTTCTTCGCGGCGGTCGAAGATTGGCAAGACAGCCGCGCGACCCGCAAGGCGCTGTCGGACCTGACCGATCTTGAATTGCAGGACATCGGCTTGATCCGGGGTGACATTGACCTCGTCGCACAGAACCACTTCGTGCGCTAAGCCTGCGCCTGCCCGCATCAATACCTATCCAAAGAAAAAGCCGCAGCGGAAGGCAATCCGCTGCGGCTTTTTCATGTCAAAGGTCAGTGGCTTAAGATCACCGCATGATGGGGCCAGTCAGCCCGGCCACTGCCTTGGTCAGCGGGTCGATGGCCATCATCTTGGCGCCGATCTGCTCTAGGTTTGAACCATTGGCCAGCCGCGACAGGCGTTCGTTATAGGTCACCGGGCCGATCGCGGCGAGTGTGAAGGTTTTGAAGCCGAAAAATACCAGAACGATCAGGAAAAACCCCATCATCGGGAACCCCCGACGGGCACGTTTCGGCAAGACGGAGATCAACCCGTCGCGCCCGACGCGGGTGACATATCCCCGTTCCATCTTCCGATGCTTGCGACCCAGAAGTTCGATCCGTTTCGCGAATTGAGCGTGTCCTTCAGCCATCACAGCCTCCGTAGCAATCCGGCCCCCACCGTTTGCTGCCAATTTGAATAAAGGCAAATTGTGGCAACAAAGCGGCAAAAGGGTCAAATGCAACGAAAATGAGGCGTGAATTATGCGTTATTTTGCAACGTTAGTGTCGTCCAGTCACCAATGCTCTCACGGTGCATCAGATTGATGCCAGATCGTGCATAAACCTCGATCACCTCATCGGCCTGCTCGTTCAGAAGGCCCGAGAGAATCGCATAGCCCGCAGGTTGCAGCGCCCCGGCCATATCCGGGGCCAAGGCGACCAGCGGCCCTTTGAGGATATTGGCAAAGACCAGATCAAAGGGGGCAGCTTCGGCCAATTGGGGATGATCAAAGCCTGCGGCCTCGACACAGGCCACACGGCCCGACAGGTTGTTGGCATCGACATTCGCCTGCGCCACTTCGACCGCGACCTCATCGATGTCACTGGCCAATACCGGCTCGGGCCAGATGCGGGCGGCGGCCATGGCCAGCACGGCGGTGCCGCAGCCGATGTCGACAACCTTCTTGCCATGGAACCCCTCGCCAGCCAGACGGTCCAGCGCGCGCAGGCAGCCCAGCGTTGTGCCGTGGTGTCCGGTGCCGAAGGCCATCGCAGCCTCAATGAGCAGCGGTTCGCAATCGTCGGGCACCTTGTCAGCGTCATGGCTGCCGTAGACGAAAAAGCGCCCCGCTTCGACCGGGTCTAATTCACGGCGCACATGGGCGACCCAATCTGTTTCCGGCAGTTCGGAGACGGTGAAATCTTTCGCGCCCATCGCCTTGGCCAGCACCGCCAGCGCGGCCGTATCGGGTGCTTCTTCGAAATAACCGCCGACTTCCCACAGGCCCGAGCCGTCTTCGACCTCAAACACGCCAACGCCGGTGGGCTCGGGGATTAGCCGCTCCATCGCTTCGCCCAAGGCATAGGCGGGGTCGCGGCCCGTAAGGGTAGTGAGGGCGGTGAAAGTAGGCATGGCGCGGTCCTTTGCTGCGGTGCGGTTGTGCTTCGCCTAGGGCCGCGCGCGTGTCGGGTCAAGCCATGCTGGGTTTCGCGGCCTATTCGGCGGCCTGCGGCACAGCAGTTTGAAAGATCGTTTCATGCCCCGGTGCCGGGTGGCGCGGGATCAACAGTGACAGCATCAGCGACACTGCCGCCATCCCTGCGGCAAGGAAGAATACCGCCGCAGGCGAGACGAGCCACAGCAGGCCGAGCCCGACTGGTAGGAACACCGCCGCGATGTGGTTGATGGTAAAGGCCACCGCCGCCGTGGGTGCGATATCTGCGGGGTCTGCGATCTTTTGAAAATAGGTCTTCAGCGCCAGTGCGAGGGCAAAGAACATGTGATCCAGCACATAAAGCGTCGCCGCGATCACCACGCCCCAGCCGAGGTAATAGACACCGCCGTAAGCGAGAAAGACAAGGATCAGCCCCACATATTCGACCGTGAGCGTCCGGCGTTCGCCAAAATGACCCACCGCGCGCCCCATCAGCGGGGCAAAGATCATATTGGCGATAAGGTTGATGAGGTAGAGCATGGTGATCTCATGCACGTCAAAACCGAAGCGTTCGACCATCATAAAGCCCGCGAAGACCACGAAAATCTGCCGCCGCGCGCCTGACATGAATTGCAGCGCGTAATAGAGCCAGTAGCGCTTGCGCAGGATCATCTTTTTGTTCTGCGCCGTGGGCGCTTCGAACTGTGGATAGGCCAGCATGGCGATGATGGCCACGGCAACGGTGACGCCGCCGCCGATCATGTAGACGATGCCGTAGCTCAGGTTCAGCGTTTCCCACAGCGCCATGATCGCCAGATAGGCCACCAGCGTCGCCAGCGATCCAGCCGCCATAAGCCAGCCGATCATGCGCGGCGCGTCTTCGATCTTAAGCCATTGAAGTTGCAGCGATTGGTTCACCGTCTCGTAGTAATGAAAGCCGATCGAGCTGAGCATGGTGATCGTCAGGATGCCGCCCATGGAGGGGAAATAGGCGGTAATCGCGGTGGCTGCGCCGAGCAGGACCAGCGACACCAGCCCCAGCACCTGTTCGCGCACAAACAGCAGAATCGCGATGACCCCGATGGCCAGAAAGCCGGGAATTTCGCGCACCGTGTGCAGCAGGCCAATGTCGGACCCGTCGAAGTCTGCCACCTCGATGACGAAGTTATTCAGCAGCGCCGACCACGTGTTGAACGCGATGGGCATGGCCAGCGCCATGAGGAACAGCAGAGCCACGGGGCGGCGCCAGAACGGCAGGCGCTTGGCCTCTTCGAGGGTGATATAGCGGGTCATGGGAATTTATTACGCCGGGGTTTTGGGAATGGCGAGAGAAAAGGCGGGGCTCTAACGCGTCTTTCTTCCCCCAGCTCGGAATCAAGCCGCAGGCGCCGGGCCATCGCCTGCCCGCCCCCCGGGTAGGCGATTTGGTGAGGCTGGGTGGGACATTGCCAAAGCACATCATGTCGAGCCATAAAGTGGCAGCGACAAACGGTTGGATCGCCGACCCGCGGGCAGGCGCTGGCCCTCGTTTCCAACCCACCGCCTTTGAGCCTCAATAAAAACTCTGCGGATCGATATCCACGGCCAACCGCAAATCCCCCTTCAGCCGCAGCGCACCAACCCACTTGCTCAGCGCTTCTTGGAGCGCCACGCCCTTATCCGCCTTCACCAACAACCGCACCCGATGCCGCCCGCGCACCCGTGCGATCGGCGCGGGCGCGGGGCCAAAAACCTGCGCCCCCACCGCCCGCAAAGGCCCATCATGCCGCGCCAGATGGTTGCCCAGATCGAACACCGCTGCGGCATCGCTGCCGCTGAGGATGATCCCTGCCATACGGCCGTATGGCGGCACCCCGGCCTGCCGTCGCTCGCCCGCCTCGGCGGCCCAGAACTTCTCCTCCTCGCCCGCCAAGATCGCCCGGATCACCGGATGCTCGGGCTGATAGGTCTGCAACAAGGCCGCCCCCGGCGCTTCGGCCCGCCCTGCTCGCCCCGCCACCTGCCGCATCAGTTGAAACGTCCGCTCCGCTGCCCGCAGGTCCGACCCGGTGAGTCCGAGATCAGCATCAATCACCCCCACCAGCGTCAGCTTGGGAAAGTTGTGCCCCTTGGCGACCAGCTGCGTGCCGATGATGATGTCCGCCGCCCCTTCGGCGATGCCCGCGATCTCGGCCTTCAGCGCCCGCGCCGAGCCGTACATGTCCGAACTCAGGGTCGCGATCCGCGCGTCGGGCCAGAGCGCAGCCGCTTCCTCTCCCAGCCGCTCTACGCCGGGGCCGATGGGGGCGAGCTTGCCTTCGACCTCGCAAGAGGGGCAAACCTCGGGCATGGGCTTGGTCTCGCCGCACTGGTGACAAACGAGGCGTTTCAGAAACCGATGTTCCACCATCCGCGCATCGCATTGATCGCAACCGATCTGTTCGCCACAGGCGCGGCAGAGCGTGATCGGCGCATAGCCGCGACGGTTGATGAACAGCATCGCCTGTTCGCCGCGCTCCAGCCGCGCATCGACCTCGCGCTTCATCTCGCCCGAGATCCATTTATCCCCCGGCAAACCCGCCTGCCGCATGTCAATCGCGCCCATCTTCGGCATCACCGCCGGGCCGAAGCGCGAGGTCAGTTCCAGCCGCCGATACTTGCCCGCCTCGGCATTGGCCCAGGTCTCAAGGCTTGGCGTGGCACTGGCCAGCACCACCTGCGCGCCGCAGATTGACGCGCGCAGCACCGCCATGTCGCGGGCGTTATACAGAACTCCGTCTTCCTGCTTGTAGGACGTATCGTGCTCCTCATCGACAACGATCAGCCCGAGGTTCTGAAACGGCAGGAACAGCGCCGAGCGCGCNCCGATCACCANTTGCGCATTGCCCTNNCCCACCATGCGCCANATGCGGCGGCGNTCGGTCATGGTGACNCCGGAATGCCANTCGGCNGGCTTCGCGCCAAAGCGCTCCTCGACCCGGTCGAGAAACTGTTCGGTCAGNGCGATTTCCGGCANGAGCACCAGCGCCTGCCGCCCGGATTGCACNGCNGCGGCGACGGCTTCGAGATAGACCTCNGTNTTGCCCGATCCGGTGACCCCGCGCAGCAGGGTCGTGCCATAGGNCTCTGCCTTGATNCCTTCGCGCAAAACCGCCGCCGCTGTCGCCTGATCTTCGGTCAGNGCCTTGCCGGGCAACGATGGATCCAGCCGCCGNAACGGCAGATCGCGGGGGCTTTCCTCTTCGCGCACGGCACCTTGATCGACCAANCCTTTNACCACCGAAGAGGTNACNCCGGCCATCTCCGANANCTCCTTCAGCGTGAAGGCCAGATCGCCGTATTCCTCCAACACCGCCATNACCCGCTGGCGCGCGTCNGTCATGCGGGNCGGCANGCCNTCGCCCGCNCGGTANATCTTGCGCATNGACGGCGGATCGCCCAAACCCGGCGCACGGGTGGCCAACCGCAGCATCGCGGGCAGCGGGGTCAGCGTATAGGCGGCNGANCGCAGCAAAAACTCGCGCATCTCATCGCGCATCGGCGGGGCGTCCAGCACGCGGATCACATGGCGCACCTTGTTGATGTCGTAATCCCCGGCCCCCGGCCCCCAGACCACGCCCATCACCTTGCGCGGGCCCAATGGCACCTCGACAAACGCCCCCGCATGGCAGCCACCTTCGGGCGCGCGATAGTCCAGCGCGCGGCCCAAAGGCTGGGTGGTCATCACCGACAGCAACTCGCCATGATGGTAGAATTCAGCCATGTCTGCCGCATGCTCCGNGTCGCTAGGGNGAATTGAGGCTTTAAGCATCGCAGATCATGCGGTAAAGCCAAGGCAAGCAATAGACCTGTTAGCGNTCACATTCCAACCCGGAAGGAAAGCCCATGAAATTCTTCGTAGATACNGCCGAGATCGACGCCATTGCCGAACTCAATGACCTTGGCATGGTCGACGGCGTNACAACCAACCCCTCCCTGATCCTGAAATCGGGCCGCAACATCCTTGAGGTCACCAAAGAGATTTGTGACCTCGTCGACGGNCCCGTNTCNGCCGAAGTNGTGGCGCTGGAAGCCGACGCGATGATCGCCGAAGGCCGCAAACTGGCCGAGATCGCCGANAACATCACCATCAAGCTGCCGCTGACNTGGGACGGGCTGAAAGCCTGTAAGGTTCTGTCGGGCGAAGGTCACATGATCAACGTGACGCTCTGCTTCTCGGCNAACCAAGCGCTGATCGCNGCCAAAGCNGGNGCGACCTTCATCTCGCCCTTCATTGGCCGTCTGGACGACATCAACCTNGATGGCATGGACCTGATCCAAGACATNCGCACCATCTATGACAACTACGGGTTCGAGACGCAGATCCTCGCGGCCTCCATCCGCAGCGTGAATCACGTGCTCGACGCCGCGCGCATCGGTGCCGACGTGATGACCGCGCCGCCAGAAGTGATCAAGAAGCTGGCCNCGCACCCGCTGACCGACAAAGGTCTGGAGCAGTTCATGGCCGATTGGAAAAAGACCGGTCAGAACATCCTCTGATCCGGCCTGAGCGCCAAGACATCANACCCCTTCCGCCCNTGGCGGAGGGGGTTTTTCTTTGCCCTATGCGGCGTTGCCTTCNACNGTCAGGTGATCGCCCGACCANAGGCCGGGGCGCACCTCGGCCTCGGCCGCGCCTGCNCGNATGCGACGGCACTGCCCCACGGGAATCGCCGGAGCCTGCAACACCAGATCCATGCCCTGCGCCGCCGTCTGGGGCGGCAAGGCCGCGTGCATCCCGTCCAAGGCCACCGACACATCGCAGGGCAGATAGACGCTCGCCCCGCCCACGCCGGTATCCTCTTGCCANGGGGTCAACGGCGCGCCNACCGCGCCGACACAGCACACGGCGGTCTGCAATTCGATCGCCCGCGCCCGTGCACAGCTNAACACNCGGTTGTAGCCNGTGATCATGTCGGTCTTGGCNGGGATNATNACCAGATCNAGGTCCAGCTCNCCCAGTTTCGACCAGAGCGCGGTATATTCCGCATCCAGACAGATCGCGATGACACAGCGCAGCCCGTTCCANTCGAACAGGTTGATCCCGGTGCCNGCGATGGTCACNCCGCTGGCGCCATTTGCCTCNAGCGGCGTCAGGCTCAGNTTGTTTTGCACCTGCATTCCGCCATCCGGGGTCAGGAACCACGCCTGNTTNAGATACCCCTCGGGCGCGTCGACCGATGGAAAGGCCACNGGAAANGTGCCGGGCAGCAGGGCGACNCCTGTTTGCTCCACCATGCGGCGCATCGGGTCNAGCGCCAGCGCGGCGGTCTGCGCGAGCCAGCCCAGTTGCTGCTCTGCGGGCAGGTCCGCCGGGGCAAAACTCAGCCATTGTGCGCAGCAAAACTCNGGCATCACCAAAAGCTGCGCCTCGCGCGCGGCGGCNTGTTGCAGACGCAGTTCCACACTGGCAAGCCAGCTTTGCAGCGAATCCGGCGTGACCTGAAGGTTGGCGGCCCAAAGATCGACAGAGACATGTTCCATGTAAGATTTCCTCTCCCGGCANGGGCCATTTCGCCNCATCCGGGGATATGCAGCAGGCTTCGATCAGGCGCGCGTGCCTTGCGGCTGAAATCCGCGCGTCGACCGGGGCCAACACACCCGCGCCGCTTTTGTTCCCGTGNGCTTCGTTCTACATCCCGGCCTGACGCAAGGCGGCAACAAAGACCGCAGGCGGCNAGANCCGTNACCAATTGGGGGCAGATCTTGACGCCCCACCATGCTATGACACCGCAAATCAAAAAGAGACGCCCATGAGCAGCAGCCCCAAAATCGACGACGCCCTGCGCGAGGCGATCATCTCAGCGCCCGATGTCATCCTTGACGACAGCGANGTGATGCAGGCGCTGATTGCGGCCAATGAAAAGGCCATGGGCGGCAANATCGTCGATCTGCGCGGCATNGCGATGGAGCGTTTGGAAACCCGGCTTGATCGGTTGGAAGACACCCACCGCAGCGTCATCGCNGCGGCNTATGANAACCTCGCCGGGACCAANCAGATCCACCGCGCGATCCTGCAGATGCTGGACCCGGTGGANTTNGAGACCTTNCTNCGCAATCTGGGTGGCGAAGTGGCCGACATCCTGCGCGTTGATGCGGTNAAACTGGTGCTGGAATCGACCCAGAACGACAATGATCCGGCNGTNCANCGNNTGGGCGANGTGNTGACNGTGGCCGAGCCNGGCTTCATCGACGANTACCTCAGCCAGGGCCGCGGTGGTCTGGTGCGGCAAGTGACCCTGCGTGCGATTCAAGATGGTGCCGAGGCGCTATATGGCACCAANGCAGGGTGGATNCGNTCCGAAGCCTGCCTGAAGCTCGATTTCGGCGCGGGCCGCCTGCCNGGCNTNCTGGTCATGGGNGCCGAAGACCCGCATATGTTNGGCCCGCANCAGGGCACCGATCTGCTCACCTTCTTTACCGGCGTGCTGGANCGNNCCATGCGCCGNTGGCTGTCTTGAGCGAGAAGGCAAATCCNCTGCTGNTCAGCCCCGCCGCGCGGGACGCGCTTCAGACNTGGCTGGAGCACCAGAGCGCCTTGAAGGACGCNGCAGAGAATACNATCATCGCCTATCGGGGCGATGTGACCGAGTTTCTCACCTTNATGACGCTGCACAANGGCGACACCCAAGGCCTTGGCGCGCTGGCNAAAATCACCATCAGCGACATGCGCGCNTGGATGGCCAGCACGCGCAGCGGNGGGGTCGGCTCACGCTCNGTGGCGCGCAAACTNTCNGCGGTNAAAGCCTTCTACCGNTGGCTGGCCGAGCGGGAGGGGTTNGAGCCCACCGCCGTTCTNCTNGCNCGNTCGCCCAAGTTTCAGAAAAAACTCCCNCGCCCGCTGGCCGAAGATNCCGCCCGCGCGCTGATCGACTGCGTCGAAACCCAAGCCCGCGCCCCATGGGTCGCGGCGCGCGATGTGGCTGTGCTGACGATGCTGTGGGGCTGCGGCTTGCGGATTTCCGAGGCGCTCGCCCTTAAAGGNGGCGATGCGCCCCTACCAAATAGTCTGCGCATCATCGGCAAAGGCGGTAAGGAACGGGTTGTACCGGTGCTGCCCGCCGCCCGTGCTGCCGTCGAAGATTACCTCGCCCTCTGCCCCTACCCGCAAGAGCCGCAGGCCCCGCTGTTCCGTGCCATTCGCGGCGGAGCTTTGGGTGCCCGCGCCGTAGCGCAGGTGATGGCCGATGCGCGGATGCAGCTAGGCCTGCCCGCCACCGCCACGCCCCACGCTATGCGCCACAGCTTTGCCACCCATCTGCTCGACGCGGGCGGCGATCTGCGCGCGATTCAGGAATTGCTAGGCCATGCGTCGCTGTCGACCACGCAGGCCTATACCGCCGTCGACACCGCGCGGCTGATGGAAGTCTATAACAACGCCCATCCCAAAGCGGGCCGCTGACCCTCTTGCACCCTGCGGGCCAATCGCCATATTGGAGCCAAGCGAGGACGACCTCCCCCATATGGGAACACACTCGGGACGACCCGACCGATACCGGGACCGCCCCCATGCGCAGTACTGCAGACCGCATCCGCCACGCCATCAGCTTTGAAGTTCTCGCCCTTCTAATCGTCACGCCCATGGGCGCATGGCTTTTTGACAAGCCATTGCATGAGATCGGCGTTGTCACCATCGTCAGCGCCAGCATCGCGACGGGATGGAACTACCTTTACAACCTCGGGTTCGACCACGCGCTGCGCCGCCTGCGCGGCACGGTGCGTAAGACGGTGCCGATCCGGGCGCTTCACGCCGTGACCTTCGAGATTGGCCTGCTCTTCGTGCTGATGCCCTTCATCGCGTGGTACCTGAGCATCTCGCTGATGGAGGCCTTCCTGATCGACGTGAGCTTTGCGCTGTTCTACCTGATCTACGCCTTCGTCTTTAACTGGGTCTACGACGTGATCTTCCCGGTGCCGGAGCCTGTCCGCCCGTCCTAATCGGCCCGCAGGCGGCGGACGAACTCAGCCGCCGCCTCTGCCGGATCGCGCGCGCCCTCGGCCACGGCGTCACTGAGCCGTGCCAGATCGTCCTTCGCCTGTGGTGTCTCCAACTGCGCCAAAAGCCGGTGCTTCACATCCTGCTCGAACCAATAGCGCGCCTGTGCGGCGCGTGTTCGGTCCCAAAAGCCATTTGCGCGCCGCCATTCGATTAACTCCTGCAGCGCGGCCCAAGTCTCGTCCAGCCCGTCTTCCTCAAGCGCCGACACAGCGGTGGCGCGGGGGTAACCTTCGGGGTCTTGCGGGCGTTTGCGCAGCAGGCGCAGGGCCCCGGCATAGTCGACACGGGTGCGCGCGGCGGTAGATTTCAAATCGCCGTCGGCCTTATTGATCACGATCAGATCGGCAATCTCCATGATGCCGCGTTTGACGCCCTGCAACTCGTCGCCGCCCGCCGGGGCCAGCAACAGTACGAAAGCATCCGACATCTCGGCCACCACGGTTTCAGACTGGCCGACGCCCACAGTCTCAATCAGCACCACGTCAAAACCCGCCGCCTCGCAGAGCCGCACCGCCTCACGCGAGCGCCGCGTCACCCCGCCGAGGTGGGTCTGGCTGGGAGAGGGCCGGATGAAGGCATTAGGGTCGCGGCTGAGCCGGTCCATCCGCGTCTTGTCGCCCAAGATCGACCCGCCCGAACGCGCCGAACTGGGGTCCACCGCCAGCACCGCGACGCGCTTGCCCTGCCCCGTTAGCATCATGCCAAAGCTTTCGATAAAGGTGGACTTCCCCACCCCCGGCGTGCCCGAAAGCCCGATGCGCAGCGCCTGCCGGTCAGTTGGCAGTTTTGCCAACAACTCCGTTGTCGCCGCACGGTGATCCGCACGGCTCGATTCCACCAGCGTAATCGCCCGCGCCAGTGCGCGACGCTCGCCTGCTATGATGCCCTCGGCCAGATCGTCGATATTCATGCGCCAACTTTTGCGGGGGCGGCGCGGAATTGTCCATCCCCACCCTTGGCGCGGCGGCGGCTTTGCCCGATAACCGCGCCATGTCCAACGCTGATTTCGCCCTGCCCATCGACGTCGTTCTGCCTGACGTGATCGCCGCCCTGCGCGACACGGGCCGCGTGGTGCTGCAAGCGCCCCCTGGTGCGGGCAAGACGACCCGCGTGCCGCTGGCGATGCTCGACGCTCGCCTGACCCAAGGCCGCATCCTGATGCTGGAGCCGCGCCGCCTCGCCGCCCGCGCCGCTGCTGCGCGCATGGCCGAAAGCCTTGGCGAAGAGACCGGCCAGACGGTCGGTTTTCGCGTGCGCGGCGCTTCGGCGGTGTCGAAAAATACCCGCATCGAAGTCGTCACCGAAGGCATCTTGACCCGCATGTTGCAAGACAACCCCGACCTGCCCGGCGTCGGCGCGGTGATCTTTGACGAATTCCACGAACGCTCGCTGAACGCCGATCTGGGCCTCGCGCTTTGCCTCGAAGTCGCGGGTGCCTTGCGGGACGATCTGTTGCTCGTCGCCATGTCCGCCACGCTTGATGCCGCGCCGGTGGCAGAGTTGATGGAGGCCCCCATCGTCACCTCCGAGGGCCGCAGTTTTGAGGTGGTGCCGCGCTGGCTCGACAAGCCGATGGGCAAGCAGCGGCTGGAGAATGCAGTGGCCGACCTGACGCTGAAAGCGCTCGCCGAAGCCCCCGGATCGGCGCTGGTTTTCTTGCCCGGCGAAGGCGAAATCAGGCGGGTCGAAGCGCTGTTGCGGCCTGCTCTGCCGGCTGATTGCACCTTGGCCCCGCTCTTCGGTGCGCTGGATTTCAAAGCGCAGCAGGCCGCCATCGCGCCTGTCCGGTCGGGGCGGAAGGTCGTGCTGGCGACCTCCATCGCGGAGACGTCGCTGACCATCGAAGGCATCCGCATCGTCATCGACGCTGGCCGCTCGCGCCGCGCGCTGTTTGACCCGGCCTCGGGCATGTCTCGGCTGGTCACCGAGCGTGTGACCCGCGCCGAGGCCACACAACGCGCGGGCCGGGCCGGGCGGGTTGAGGCGGGCGTGGCCTACAAACTCTGGACGCGCGGCGAGGAAGGGGCGCTGGCCGCCTTCCCCCCGGCGGAGATTGAGGCGGGTGACCTCACCGGATTTGCGCTGGAACTGGCGCTTTGGGGCGCGCAAGCCGAAGACCTCAGTTTTGTCACCCCACCCCACGCGGGCCGTTTGGCCGAAGCACAGGCGGTCTTGCGCATGCTCGGTGCGTTGGACGACACGGGCCGCATCACCGACCATGGCCGCAAATTGGCCAAGTTGCCCTTACACCCGCGTCTGGCGCATATGGTCGCGCGCGGCGGTCCGCGTGCGCCGCTGCTCGCCGCACTTTTGGCCGAGCGCGACCCGATGCGCGGCGCGCCGGTGGACCTGTCGCTCAGGATGGATGCATTGGACGGAAAGCGCAGC
>NZSX01000049.1:0-18389 GCA_002703405.1 Sulfitobacter sp.
GCGGCGCGCCGGTGGACCTGTCGCTCAGGATGGATGCATTGGACGGAAAGCGCAGCGCCACCCCGCCCCATGCCCCGACNCTGGCGCGGATCAAGGCCGAGGCCAAGCGGCTGGGCCGGATGACAAAGGGCGANGGNCCGGACGGNCNGGGCGTGCTGGCNGCNCTNGCNTANCCNGACCGCGTNGGGCTGCGCCGCAAGGGCGAGGCACCGCGCTATGTCCTATCGGGCGGCAAGGGCGCGATCCTGCCCGCGGCNGACCCGATGGCAGGCACGCGATTGCTGGTGGCCACCGACCTTGACGGCGACCCGCGNGAGGCGCGTATCCGGCAGGCGGCGCTGATCTCGGACGCTGAGNTGCGCAGCACTTTTGCCGACCAAATCCATTGGCAGGAGGTCTGNATNTGGTCGCGCCGCGAGGGGCGCGTGCTGACCCGGCGGCANGAGGTGTTCGGNGCGCTGGTACTCGAAGACCGCACATGGCCCGATGCGCCNGCNNATGCGGTGGCGGTCGCGATGCTTGACGGTGTGCGGCAATTGGGGCTGAACCCCGGCAAGGCGGCGGCGCTGTTTNTGGCCCGCGCCCGGTTGATGCCCGCGCCCTTCCCCGATTTCAGCGAAGCGNATCTGATGGAGACGCTGGACGACTGGCTGCTGCCGCATCTGGCCGGTGTGCGCAGCACNGGCGANTGGAANGNGNTCGACATCACCNCGGCGCTCAAGGCGCGGCTGACGTGGGAGCAACAGCAAGAGTTNGACCGCAACGCGCCCGCGCATTTCGAAACCCCNNTGGGGCGGCGNGTGGCCATTGACTACAGCGGTGAGACCCCCGGCATNGCCNTGCGCCTNCAAGAGATGTTCGGCGTTACCCGNCATCCAACGGTNGGCGGGCAGCCATTGCAGGTCACCCTGCTCTCCCCCGCTCAGCGCCCGGTGCAGGTCACGATGGACATCCCCGGATTTTGGGCAAGTTCCTACGGGGATGTGCGAAAAGACATGCGCGGGCGCTATCCGCGCCACCCGTGGCCCGAAGACCCCACGGTCGCGGACCCGACCCTGCGGGCCAAACCGCGCGGCACCTGAAACGACAACGCGCGCCGAAAGCGGCGCGCGGTCTAATCGTCAGAGCGTCCGTGCTCAGGCGGCGGTGAATTTCAACGAGACGCCGTTAATGCAATGCCGCTTGCCCGTAGGCTCGGGCCCGTCATCAAAGATATGGCCCAGATGGCTGCCGCAACGGTCGCAATGCACCTCGGTCCGGCGCATGAAAAAGCTGTTGTCGGACATCGTCTCGACCGCATTTTCTAGCGGTTGGTAAAAGCTCGGCCAGCCGGTGCCGCTTTTGAACTTGGTCGCGGCATCGTAGAGCGGCTGGTCACAGCCCTTGCAAATGAACGTCCCGGCGCGCGTCTCATCATTCAGGGGGCTGGTAAAGGCGCGCTCCGTATCGCCTTCGCGCATGACCGCATACTCGGTATCGCTCAGAATGGCGCGCCACTCGGCTTCCGTTCGCTCAACCTCAAAATCGCCTTCGACATAGGCTGCCAAAGCGCCGCGTGCGCCCAACCCGATGGCGGTGGCGCCCAGAAAGGTCGATGTCAGAAAATGACGTCTGTTCATGGTGTTACTCCTCGCTTTCGGATTAGGTCAACGCCGGACCAGCATGGAGGTACTGGTCCGGCCACATCGTGCGGGTTGCCTATTACTTGGGCACCAGCACGCTGTTTACAACATGGATGACGCCGTTGGACTGGTTCACATCTGCGATAGTCACGCGCGATGCATTGCCGCTCTCGTCGATGATGTAGACGTTGTTACCCTTCACCTGTGCCGACAGCGCGTCGCCGGACACGGCGTTAAAGTGGTAGAACCCATCGCTGGAGGCGCGTGCCTTGGCGGCGATGTCGGCAGCAGACCAGTTGCCCGCGACCACATGCGCAGTCAGCACTTTGGTCAGCATGTCTTTGTTCTCGGGCTTGAGCAGCGTGTCGACGGTGCCAGCGGGCAGCGCATCAAAGGCGGAATTGACCGGGGCGAAAACGGTGAACGGACCTTCGGAGGCCAGCGTGTCGACCAGACCGGCGGCCTTCACAGCGGCGACCAGTGTGGTGTGATCGGCGGAGTTCACGGCGTTCTCGACGATGTTCTTGTTCTCGAACATGGGCGCGCCGCCCACCTCGGGATTGGCAGCGATGGCACCGGTGGCCAACAGGGCAGCAGTGGCGGTCGCGGCGGCAAATGTCTTGAGCGTTTTCATCTGGTTTCCTCCTCAGATGCCCCCCGTTGTGGGCGGCGATACTGGACCCACGGGCCAAGAGTGAGAGGAGTTTCAGAATGGTTCAAAAAATTCGAAATAAAGTTGTAGCGCGTTGTTTTACCCTAGAAAATCGAAACGCCCCACTCGATCAGAGAAGGGCGTTTCGGGGTCTAGAGTTCGGCGACGGTACCGGCAGCCATGATGGTGCCGGTGGGGGCGCCGTCAGGGGCGCCGCCCGGTGGCTCATCCGTGATGGCCAGTGTGATCTGCGCTGCCTCGGGTGCCAGATCGGCGGGCAAGACCACGCGGTTGACTTCACCCTCAGGCAATACGCCCAAAGAGATCGGCGCGCGGTCCGGCAGGATGGCCCAAAGCTCCAGCACGCGGCCTTCGGGTGCGGTGCCCGAGACCCGGCGCAGCGCGATATCGCCGCGCGACATGTCCATGACGGCCAGCAGTTCCAGCGCGCTGTCTTCGGCGGCCATACGGGTGGCATAGACTTCGCCCGGCGACTGAACCGGTGCCTCGCGCAGCACCGGCAGGGCAAGGAAGGCCACGGTGGCGAGTGCCGCAACCGATATCACTTGCCAGAGCCAGAGCCGCTGCATCAACGGCACCTGCCGCGCGGGGAAGAGCCGCGACATCAGCGTGCGGCGCAGTTTCGCAGGCGGGTCGACGGGCGCGATATCGTCGGTCATCGCCACGAAACGCTCCTGCCAATCGGCGACGCTGCGGGAAAAATCACGGTCTTGAAGTAGGCGCGCGCGCGCCGCCGCACGGTCTTCGCCTTCCAGCAGGCCCAAGGCCACTTCGGCGGCCAGAAGATCGTCGTCTCCGGCTGGGGTGATGGGGGTGTCACTCATGCGCTCATACACTCCCGCAGGCTCATCAACCCGCGACGCAGCCAAGTGCGCATGGTATTGAGCGGCACGTTGAAACGCTGCGCAAGGTCGGCATAGCTGTCGCCGTCAAGATAAGCACCGCGCACGGCAGCGCCCCGGTCGGCCTCTAAATCGTCGAGGCAGCCGGTCAGGCGCTTCGCTTCGGATGCGGCCACGGCGGATTGCTCGGGGTTCGGCCCCGGCGCGGCCAGTTCCAGCCCCGGCGTATCGATATTCTGATGGCCTTTGCGGGTGGCGCGCAGCCGGTCGATCGCAGTGTTGCGCGCAATGGTGATCAGCCACGTCATCGGCGACAGGCCATTGGCCTGATAGCGGTCGGAATGGTTCCAGATTTTGACGAAACTGTCCTGCATGGCGTCCTCTGCTGCGGCCCGTGTATCCAACACACGCAGGCAGACCCCGAATAGTTTCGCAGACACCCGATCATAAAGCGCCTCAAAGGCGGCACGATCCCCCATTGCAACCTGTGCAATCAGACGNTCAATCTCTTCNCGGTCGCTGTCCAAGGGNCACTCCTTTGGGCGNTNANNTNTNTTNCGGCANNGCNNTCATGGTGNGACAGCCGCTGCAAAAGTCAACGATGCAATAGAACCGCATCTTTCGAACGCCATCCTGCCNCATCCNTNGGCNNNNGCGCAACCCANNGCNGNAAAACGAAAANTCGCNCNGCNNTTCACAAAGATTGCAGGCTCTGGATGCTTAGGCTACCCACNATTCAGAGGGGAATGCGCAAAGGGAGACTGTGCATGCAAAACGCGCTTGAGACGTCNTATGACGTGGTGATCGTGGGCGGGGCCATCTACGGCTCGGCNCTGGCTTGGTGGNTGACCAACACGCCGGGNTTTGACGGCGAAGTGNTGGTGGTGGAGCGTGACCCCACCTATGANTTNGCCTCNACCAGCCACACNAATTCNTGCATNCGCCAGCANTTCANCGCNCCGGTNAACATNCAGATTTCGCAGTTCGGGGCCGAGTTNATNNNNAACTTCCGCCANTTCATGCATGACGATCCCGAGGTGCCGGAACTGGCGCTGCANAGCTTTGGCTANCTCTACCTTGCCGACACGCCCGNGTTNGCCCAGACNNTGCGNGAGGCGCAGAGNATTCAGGCCTCCATGGGCGCGCATACCCAGCATATGACCAAGGATGANATCGCCGCGCGNTATCCGTTTTACATGCTCGACGACGTGATCGCGGGCAACCANAACACGGTGAACGAAGGCTACTTNGACGGCGGCACNATGTTNGACTGGTTCAAACGTATGGCCAAGCGGCGNGGCGTGACCTTTATCCACGANGANGTGACGGGNATGACCCTGAACGCGGCTGGCAGCGCNGTGGATGCNGTNANGNTNAANTCCGGCGCAAAGGTCNCNTGTGGCACGGTGGTCAANGCNTCNGGCCCCCGNGCGGCNGCNACGGCGCAGATGGCGGGNATCACCCTGCCCGTNGTGCCNCGCAANCGCTACACCTTCATCTTTGACGCCGCCGAGCCGCTNGANATGGACCTGCCGCTGACCATCGACCCCAGCGGCGTGCANATGCGCCAAGAGGGNAAATATTATATGGCNGGCTGCCCGCCCGAAGATGACTANGACGCGGCCTATGACGATTTCACCTTNGACCATTCGATCTGGGAGGAAAAAGTCTGGCCCATCATCGCCACCCGCGTNCCGGCCTTTGAGCGGGTTAAGGTGATCAANGANTGGGTCGGNCANTACGCCTTNAACACTGTGGATCAAAACGCAATNGTCGGNCGGCACGACAAGGTCGAAAACTTCGTCTTTATGAACGGNTTTTCCGGCCATGGGTTGCAGCAAGCCCCCGCCATCGGGCGCGGCACGGCTGAGTTGATNACCCATGGCGCCTATCGCACGCTNGACCTCACGCCGCTGGANTACGNGCGNATNNNGCGNTCNGAGAAATTNATCGAAAAGGCCGTGATATGAAGCACCCCGAGAANACATTCCTNACGGCCATCCGCGCCGGGAAAAAGCANNTGGGCCTNTGGGTCTCCCTCTCGGATGGCTATGCCGCCGAGGTGGTGGCCCATGCGGGCTATGACTGGGTGATGCTGGATATGGAGCACGCGCCGAGCGACATGAAATCGGTGCTGGGACAGCTACAGGCGTTCTCGGGCAGTGACACCACGGCGATGGTGCGGCCCGATTGGAACGATGCGGTCAAGGTCAAACGCCTGATGGATCTCGGCGCGCCGGGGCTGCTGTTTCCGATGGTGCAATCGCCTGAAGAGGCCCGCGCCGCCGTCGCCGCCTGCCGCTACCCGCCGCGCGGTATCCGGGGGGTGGCCGGGCTGAACCGCGCCAACCAGTTTGGCCGGGTCGAGGATTACAACACCGAAGTTGAGAACCAGACCGCCATCCTGATCCAGCTTGAAACCCGCGCCGCCGTCGAAAACGCCGCCGCCTTTGCNGAGGTNGAGGGGATCGACGGNATCTTCTTTGGCCCCGCCGATATCGCNGCNGACATGGGCCATCTGGGCCAGACCCTGCACNCNGANGTCTGGGANGTNATCCGCCCCGCNGCCAANCTGCTGATGGACAAGGGCATTCCCGTGGGCACGCTGGTCACCGACCCCGANTTCGCCGCCGAACTGCNGAACGAAGGCTTCACCTTTGTCGCCTGNGGCACGGATGTGGGNCTTTTGGCCNAAGGGGCCGATGCCCTGCGCGCCCAAGTGCGCGACAAGATTTCTGAGACGTGAAAGGAAGATGTTATGAAATTTAAGAAACTGGTCCTGACAGGNGCNGCCGGTCGGCTTGGCTCNTACCTGCGNGAGCCGCTGGCCGCGATGTGNGAAGAATTGGTCAGCTCNGACATCGCCGAGGACATCGGCAANCTNTATGANGGCGAGCGCTATCAGAAGGCCGATCTGGCNGAATACGATCAGGTCGCNGCCCTGATGGAAGGGGCCGACATGGTGGTGCATTTCGGNGCCATCGTGGACGAAAAACCCTTNATGGANNTGCTCGGNCCGAACTTCGTCGGCTCTTACAACGTGTGGGAAGCGGCCTATCANGCAGGCGCACGCCGCGTCGTCTATGCCTCCTCGATCCANGCCGTGGGGATGCANAAGAAATCCGATTTCATCGGCATNGACGCCCCCCACAAGCCTGACACNTTCTACGGCCTCGCCAAATGNTTCACCGAAGANCTCGGCTCNATGTATTGGGACAAACGCCAGCTTGAATCCGTGCATCTGCGCATCCTNAGNGCNGCNCAGGTCAACAACTCCCGCGCGCTNGGCTCGTGGCTNNNNTATGACGATCTGATCCANCTNGTGACCCGCGCNGTCGACACNCCCTCGGTCGGNTTCTCGGTNATCTACGGNGTGTCGAACAACGACCGCGCNCCGGTNGACAATGCCAAGGCCGCNTTCCTCGGCTACCGNCCCAAGGACAACGCCGAGCAATTCGCCGAANAAGTGCTGGCCGAAGAAGGCCCNGTCGACATNACCGANCCCGGNCAGATGTGCCACGGNGGCCCCTTNGCCAANGTCGATCTGGGCGAAAGCGGCATTGCNCAGATGACCATCGTCGACGACAAAAAAGAGACCTGATCAAGCGCGCAGGAGAGACCGTCATGAAGCTACAAGNNCTCGANATCATCGTGACGGCCCCGCCCGCCCCCGGCTGGNGCGGGCGCTATTGGATANTGGTCAANGTNACCACCGACACCGGCGTGACCGGCTGGGGCGAATGCTATGCCGCCAGCGTCGGGCCCGANGCGATGCGCGCGGTGATCGAGGATGTCTTTGCCCGCCANATGCAGGGCGAAAACCCCGAGAANATNGAGNTGATGTTNCGCCGCGCCTATTCATCGGGCTTCACCCAGCGGCCNGACCTNACCGTCATGGGCGCNTTTTCGGGGCTAGAGATCGCCTGTTGGGACATCCTTGGCAAAGACCGCGACCGTCCGGTGCATGCGTTGATCGGCGGGCGCACCAATGACCGGGTGCGCGGCTATACCTACCTCTACCCGCTGCCGCATCACNNNATGGCGGAGTTTTGGACCTCGCCCGAGATGGCNGCGGAATCGGCGGCNGANTGCGTGGCNCGNGGCTATACGGCGGTGAAATTCGACCCCGCTGGCCCCTATACGCTGCGCGGCGGNCATATGCCNGCGATGTCGGATATCAGCACCTCCGTGGCCTTTTGCAAAGCCATCCGCGAAGCGGTGGGCGACCGCGCCGATCTGCTGTTTGGCACCCATGGGCAGTTCACCACCGCAGGCGCGATCCGGCTGGGGCAAGCTTTAGAGCCCTACAGCCCGCTCTGGTACGAAGAGCCGATCCCCCCAGACGCGCCTGAGCAGATGGCTAAGGTCGCGCGCGGCGTGCGCGTCCCCGTGGCCACCGGCGAGCGGCTGACCACCAAGGCCGAGTTTGCGCCGCTCTTGCGTGCCGGGGCGGCGGAGATTTTGCAACCGGCGCTTGGCCGCGTGGGCGGTATCGCCGAGGCCAAAAAGATCGCCGCCATGGCCGAGGTCTATAACGCGCAGGTGGCACCACATCTCTATGCCGGGCCGGTGGAATGGGCGGCGAATGTGCAGCTTGCCACCGCGATCCCGAACATCTTGATGTGCGAATGTATTGAGACGCCGTTCCACGATAGGCTGATCAAAGGGTCGATCCGGGTGGAGGATGGCTTCATCACCGCCCCCGACGCGCCCGGCCTGGGGATCGAAGTGGACGAAGACCTTGCCCGCGCGCATCCCTACACAGGCGATGGTCTGCATCTTGAGATGCGCGAAGCGCCTTGTGACTATGTGAATGGGAATAATTTTCAGGGCGGTGCGCCGGCAGAGAGCCACTAGGCGCGCAGGGCTATGGGCCACGGAAAACCGAGGGCCATAGCCTGCCTGCGGGTCGGCGCCTGCCGCTTGAATCCAGTCCGGGTGGCACCTACGCCCTCCCCAACAACTCCCGCGCCGCTGCAACGATCCCCTCGCGCGAGGGCAGGGTCGCCGCATAGGCCGGACCCGTGGCGATAAAACTGTCCTCCGCCGTTAGCCGCGCGAACCGCTGAACCCCGCGCTCTGCCATCAGCGCCATCAACGCTTCGGCCTGCCCGCCGGTGCGGCGACATTCATCAACGATCAGCACAGGCCGATCCCCGATGGCCGCCATCAACGCCTCATCTGGCATCGGAGCCAGCCAACGCAGGTCAATCACCCGCGCCGCGACACCCTGCTCTGCCAGATCATGCGCCGCCTGCTGGCTCAGGTAATGCCCGTTACCATAGCTCACGATCGCCAAATCGGCCCCCTCGCCCGTGACACCAACCTCGCCCAGACCAATCCGCTGATCTGGTGCCGGATAATTCCGCATCCAGCCGCCGTCCCCGGCCTCCAACAAATCCCGCATCGGGTAGAGCGCAATCGGCTCGACAAAAACCACCACCCGCTGCTCCTCACGCGCCGAACGGTGCGCCTCGCGCAGCATCATCGCGGCGTCATCCCCAGCGGAGGGGCAGGCAATGACGATCCCCGGAATGTCGCGCAGCACGGCCAGCGAGTTGTCATTGTGGAAATGCCCGCCAAAGCCTTTCTGATAACCCAGCCCGGCGATGCGCAGCACCATCGGATTGGTCCATTGCCCGTCCGAGAAGAACGGCAGGGTGGCCGCTTCGCCGCGCAACTGGTCTTCGGCGTTGTGCAGATAGGCGAGGAACTGAATCTCAGGCATCGGCACGAAACCGTTATGCGCCATACCGATGGCGAGGCCCAGAATGCTCTGTTCATCCAACAGCGTGTCGATCACACGCCCCGGACCAAAACGCCCCTGCAACTTCTGCGTAACGCCATAGACCCCGCCCTTGCGGCCCACGTCCTCGCCCATCAGCATGGTCTCGGGATGGGAGAGCATCAGGTCGTGCAGTGCCCAGTTGATCAGCCGCGACATTGGCTGCGGGTTGTCCATCTGCGCCATGTCGCTGCCGAAGGTTTCGGCGCGCGTCTCTGCACTTGGCCCATTGCTAGGTGCGCAGTCCCGCTTGGGCGGGACGAGGCTTGCCATCACATCCGATGCAGTCTTGAGCCGCGGGCGTTTGACCACCTCTGCCGCCGCTTTCGCCACAGCATCCTGCGTCTCACGATAAATCGCCAGCGCCTCCTCGGCGTCCATCCCCGCCTCAACCAAAAGCCGCGCTGAATGCAGCAGTGGATCATTCGCCTCATCGGCCTCAACTTCGGCGCGCGGCAAATAGGAAGTCGCCACATCCGCCCCCGCATGACCATAAAGCCGCACGGTGCGCAGATGCAGGAAGGCAGGCTTGCGGTGCACCCGAACATAATCCGCCGCCTCTTTCGCCGCTGCAAAAGCGGCATGAAGGTCCAGCCCATCGCCCTCGAAATACTTCAAGCCCGGCCGGCCCGACATAGACGCCTTAATCCAGCCCGTCGGGGTCTTGGTTGAGATCCCGATGCCATTGTCCTCACAGACGAAAAGCAGCGGAAGCGGCACGCCCTGAACGGCGGTCCAACAGGCGGCATTGATCGCGCCCTGTGCGGTGGAGTGGTTGGCCGAGGCGTCGCCAAAGCTGCACATGGCGATTGCATCGCGCGGCAGGATCGCATGCTCAGGCCGGTTCCGCCGTGCCATGCCGATGGAATGCGCCGCCCCGACAGCTTTGGGCAGATGGCTGGCGATGGTCGAAGTTTGCGGCGGGATCATCAGGGGCCGCGAGCCCGGCACCTTATGCCGTCCGCCACTGATCGGATCTTCAGCCGAACAGGCGAAGCTCAAGAGCATATCGCGCAGCATGTCCTGCCCCTCGGCCTGATCGGCGCGGGCGATTTGAAACGCCGCATCGCGGTAATGCAGGAAGGCGATATCATCCACGCGCAGGGCCGCCGCCACCGCCGCCATCCCCTCATGCCCGGACGAGCCGATGGTATAGAACCCTTGCCCCTCTTTCTGCATCCCACGGCTTTGCAGGTCGAGCGCGCGGCTCAGCACCTGCGCGCGGTAGAGCTGCTCCAACGCGGCACGATCAAGCGCCTTTTTGTCGGAGGTGGAAACGGGAAAATCCCCCGCCGCGACGCGACGGAGGAAGTTCTCATGAACGATGGCAACGCGGTCCATGGGGCCTCTTGGTATTTAGAGATTTTGCTGAGGCGAGATGGGGGGAAGTGATCCCCCCAAACCGTTTCTTAAAAGAACGCCTGCAGGCCAGTCTGGGCGCGACCCAGGATCAGGGCGTGCACGTCATGGGTGCCCTCATAGGTGTTCACCGTCTCAAGGTTCATCATGTGACGGATCACTTGGAATTCACCCGAGATGCCGTTGCCGCCGTGCATGTCACGCGACATGCGCGCCACGTCCAGCGCCTTGCCACAGTTGTTGCGCTTGACGATCGAAACCATCTCGGGTGCGGCATTGGCGGCATCCATCAAACGACCCACTTGCAGCGAGCCCTGCAAGCCGAGCGAGATTTCGGTCATCATGTCGGCCAGCTTTTTCTGGAACAGCTGGGTTTGGGCCAGCGGCTTGTTAAACTGTTTGCGATCCAACCCGTATTGCAGCGCGGCGTGCCAGCAAAATTCCGCAGCACCCATCGCACCCCAAGAGATGCCGTAGCGCGCGCGGTTCAGACAGCCAAACGGCCCCTTCAGCCCCTGCACGTTGGGCAGCAGCGCGTCTTCGCCCACTTCGACGCCATCCATCACGATCTCGCCGGTGATCGAGGCGCGCAAGCTGAGCTTGTTGCCCACTTTCGGCGCGCTCAGGCCCTTCATGCCCTTCTCCAGCACGAAGCCGCGGATCTTGCCGTCATGCGCCTCGGACTTGGCCCAGACCACGAAGACATCGGCGATGGGGGAGTTCGAGATCCACATCTTGGAGCCGGTCAGCTTGTAGCCATTCTCGGTCTTCACGGCGCGGGTTTTCATGCCCGCCGGGTCAGAACCTGCGTCAGGCTCGGTCAGGCCAAAGCAGCCGATCCATTCGCCCGAACAGAGCTTCGGCAGATACTTCTGGCGCTGCTCTTCGGAGCCATAGGCGTAGATCGGATACATCACGAGGCTCGCCTGCACCGACATCATCGACCGGTAGCCGCTGTCGACCCGTTCAACTTCGCGCGCGACGAGGCCGTAGGAGACATAGCTGCCGCCCAGCCCGCCGTATTCCTCGGGGATGGTGACACCCAGAAGGCCCATCTCGCCCATCTCGCGGAAGATTTCGGGGTCGGTCTTTTCCTCGGCAAAGGCTTCGATGACGCGCGGTTGCAGCTTTTCCTGCGCATAGGCACGGGCGCTGTCGCGGATCATGCGTTCGTCTTCGCTCAACTGGCTATCGAGGCGGAAGGGATCCTGCCAATCGAAGGTGCCAAGATCGGGTTTGTCCTTGGCGCGCAGCTTGGGGGCGTCTGCAGTCATGATGCATCCTTTCGGGTGATGTGATTTGCGGCAGTATTGCAAATTGGCGACGCGAACTCTATCGCTGCTTTGTCCTGAGTTCATGAGAAAAAGTCATATGATCGCCCCGCGCCGCTTCTTGCCGTCGATCTCGGCCCTGCTGTCTTTCGAGGCTGTGGTGCGGCTGGGCACCGCCACGGCGGCGGCGCAGGAACTGAACCTGACGCAGAGCGCGGTAAGCCGCCAGATCAAGACGCTGGAGGAACAGCTAGGCGTGTCGCTGATGATCCGACAGGGGCGGCGGCTTAGCCCGACGCAGGCGGGATTAGATTATGTAACGCAGGTGCGCGACATCCTGAACCGGCTGGCGCAGGCCTCGGTTTCGGCCCGGACGAACCCCACGGGCGGCACGCTGGATCTGGCGATCTTGCCCGCCTTCGGCATGCATTGGCTGGCCCCCCGGTTGCGCGATTTCGCAAGGGATCATCCTGAGGTGACAGTCAACCTCTCAACCCGGTTGCGGCCCTTCGCCTTTGCAGGCAGCCGATTCGACGCCGCCATTCATTTTGGTCATGAAGACTGGCCCGGCGTGCGCTATCTGCCGCTTATGCCGGAAACGGTGGTGGCGGTCTGTGCGCCCGATTTGCTGGCCGAACCGCTGGAGGATGCGCGTGATGTGCGGCATCTGCCGTTGTTGCATCTGGAAACCCGCCCGCGCGGGTGGGCGCGGTGGCTATCATCGCTGGGGGTGACCGATGAGCCCCCCGGCGGCATGATGTTCGACCAATTCTCGACCATGGCGCAGGCGGCGATCCACGGGTTGGGGGTGGCACTGCTGCCGACCTTTTTCGCCCGCCCCTACCTGCGCGACGGGCAATTGGTGCTGGCCGCGTCGCAAACCACGCAGAGCATCGGCAATTACTATCTCGTCTGGCCCGAAGACCGGGATGAGACCGCGGCGCTCGCGTCTTTCCGCGGCTGGCTGGCCCAGCAGGCAGAGCCCGCGACAGAGAAATAATACAGCCCGAACCGGCCAAAGTTATGCCGCATTCACCTTGTACAAAACCGGCTAACCCGCCCGCATCGGGCGATCCAAAGGAGCAGATGATGCTAAGTTCATACCGCAAAAGCGCCGGTGCTCTGGCCTTCGCCCTGAGCGTTTGCGCAGCCAGCGCCATGGCCGAGAACCGCAACGTGCTGATCGTTGACGGCGCCTATTTCCCAGCGCTTTCACATGTGCAGCCGGGCGATCAGGTGGTCTTTACCAACAATGCCACGGGCAGCCACACGATCACCGGTGAAGGCGATGCCTGGACCAGTGACGCGATCCCCGTGAACGGGAGCTATACGCTCGACATCACGGCTGAGACCCCGACGACCTTCAGCGGCCAGACCTTGGAAGAGCCTGCCTTTGAAGGGGCGATCAGTTTCGACTAACCGGCCCCGCGGTTGCGCGGCCCATTCAGACTTACCAAAGCCCCGCCCTCAACCGCGGGGCTTTGGTGTTTCATCGCTGAGCCTTACTGAGCAAAGACACGTTCCATATCGGCAAAGCCTTTCACCTCGATCGGGTTGCCCGAAGGGTCGCGGAAGAACATCGTCGCCTGCTCACCCGGCTCCCCTTCGAAACGCAGCGACGGTTCGATCACGAAATCAACCTTCGCGCCTTTCAGCCGCTCGGCCAGTGCCTTCCAATCGTCCATCTGCAAGACCACGCCCAGATGCGGCATCGGCACCATATGCTCGCCCACTTTTCCGGTTGCCTGCGTGGCAAAAGGCTCCCCCAGATGCATCGAAATTTGGTGGCCAAAGAAGGAATAATCGACCCAAGTCTCGGTCGAGCGGCCCTCGGTGCAGCCCAATACATCGCCGTAAAAGGCGCGGGTCTCCTCAAGGTCGCGAACGTTATAGGCAAGGTGGAAGGGGGTCAGCATGGGTGGTCTCCTATCTATCTGCTGCCCTGTGTAGCCTGCCCGGTCGAAGGTGCAAGGGCGCGACGTTCCTCTCGGATCATCAAATCAAAAGGGCGCGCCCCTTGCAGGACGCGCCCTTTCCGATCAGGTCGTAACCTGTCGTTACTTCATGGTGATACGACCGTCGGTATAGGGCTTATAGGTGCCATCCTTGGCCAGATACTCAGCCGTGACATCCGCCAAATCGGGGCCATAGTCATAGGCATTGGCGGCGTCCTTGAACATCGCGTAACCATCGCCGCCATTGCGAACGTAGTTGTTCGAGACTGCTCCATAGGTCTTTTCAAGGTCAATCGGCTCACCTGCCACCATCACATCGCTGATCCGGCTGCCGGCTTCGGCCTTGGGGTCAAAGGCAAAGGACATGCCCGCCACNTGCGGGAANCGGCCNGCNCCNTCNTCNNNCTGGCTCACNCCNTTCTCCANCGCCTCGATCAGGNTGCGCNCCNNTGANCTGGAAGNTCGACAGCGTGTTNTGGAACGGCAGCACGGTNAGNACNTCGCCCATGGTCACCTCNCCCGCGTCGATNGANGCNCGCANNCCGCCCGNGTTNGNNATCGCNANGTCGATNCCNTGATCCTTCACCCGGTCNANCATCGCATCAGCCACAAGGTTGCCCATTGANCATTCCTGTGCGCGGCAGTTGCCGCGTTCACCATCAATCGCCTCGGCGGTTTCAGCGACGACGCGATTGCGAATTTCCTCAAGCGGTTTGGCNGCTTCGGCGATGCGGTCAACGGTGGGCTGATCCTCGGTCACAGCCGCGTCCATGATCAGCGGCTCGCCCTCGGCCTTGNTGATATTACCCNCATCATCGAAGGTCACATTCANCTCACCCAAGAATTTGCCGTAGGCATAGGCCTGCACGATCGCGGTCTCACCCACCATNGTCGGATAGGGGCCCTCNGCNCGCNCNTNCGTGTTGCTNAGCAGCGTGTTGGTNTGGCCGCCCACGATCACATCGACCCCNGTNGTNTCNGCCGCNACNTTNTGGTCNACGCNATAGCCNGAGTGGCTGAGCACGATGATCTTGTTCACGCCNNTNGCNATNAGCAGATCNACCTCNCCCTGCACNGCNGCNACNGGNTCAGANAAGGTGANATTGTCGCCGGGGCTGGCNANCTCATGNGTNTCTTNNGGNGTCAGNCCGATCANGCCNATNTNTTCNCCNCCCTTNTCGATCACGGTNGATTTGGCCAGCTTNTCGGCCAGAAGCGGNTCNNCCGNNACATCGGCGTTGGACATCAGCACCGGGAATTCCACCGCATCCATAAAGCCGCGCAGCACTTCGGGGCCATCGTCGAATTCATGGTTGCCCACGGTCATCGCGTCATAGCCCATCTGGTTCATCATCTCNGCGGCNANTGNNCCCTTGTACTGGGTGTANAANANCGTGCCCTGAAACTGGTCACCGCCNTCCACAAGGATGCTGTTGCCNGCCCGNTCGCGCGCCTCGGNGATCGCGGTCATCAGNCGGNCAGAGCCNCCNAAACANTCGCCNGCNGTATTGTCNTCGGCNCNGCAGGGNCCGTCATATTTGCTGATCGGCTCAAACCGNNCNTGGAAATCATTGGTGTGTAAAATGGTCAGATTATATTCAGCCGCCGCCATGCCACTGGTCAAAGCNAGCGCTGCGGTCGCGGTCAGNAATNGTTTCATGATAGTTCCCCTGTTGGTTGTTATGCCGGTATCGTGGCGCGGGGTTTGNTCNGTGTCAAAGNTCATATCNCCTGCCCTATGGTCACCCGCGGGTCTTGACCCCGCCCCGCCCGGCGGGCATCANAAGNNATGCTGATTTTCAANATATTCCGCGCAGACGAATGGGCTGCGCTGCGCAAGAACGGGGTCTCAGACGGGGCGCCGATTGATGTCACCGATGGCTACGTGCATTTCTCCACNGCCGAACAGGCCGAGGAAACCGCCGCCAAGCATTTCAAAGGCGAAGAGGGTCTGTTCCTNCTCGCTCTTGAGGCCGAAAGCTTGGGCGATGCGCTGAAATGGGAGCCGTCGCGGGGCGGTGCGCTTTTCCCGCATCTCTACCGCCCGCTCAAGATCGAAGACGTGGTCTGGGCACAGCCCCTGCCCTTGGTGGATGGCGCNCATGAATTCCCCGCCGGTCTGGGCGCAGCAAGCGCATGATGCCGGTGATCGAAAAAATGGGCCTTANNGCGCTGCACCGGATTGACCCCGAAGCGGCGCATGGGCTGGCGATCCGGGCTTTGCGGGCGGGTNTGGCCCCGGCCCCCGGGCCGCAGACCTCTGCACGCTTACACACAACGNTTGCTGGNCTGGANCTGCCGAACCCCGTCGGGCTGGCCGCGGGTTTTGACAAGAACGCGACCGCGGTCGCCCCGCTTTCCCGCGCCGGTTTCGGCTTTATCGAAGTGGGCGCCGCCACGCCCTTGCCCCAGCCCGGCAACCCGCGCCCGCGTCTGTTTCGCCTGACCGAAGACCGCGCCGCGATCAACCGCTTCGGCTTTAACAACGANGGGATGGAGGCGATCTGCGCCCGCCTGTCACAGCGCGGCTCTGGCGTTCCGGTGGGGCTGAACCTCGGCGCGAACAAGACCAGCCCCGACCGCGCTGCCGACTTTGCCCGGGTAATGACCGCCGCACGCAATCACGTCGATTTCGCGACGGTCAATGTCTCCTCCCCCAACACCGAGAAGCTGCGCGATCTTCAGGGCAAGGCGGCGCTTTCCGCCCTGCTCGAAGGGGTGATGGACGTGCGCGGTGCCACGCCCGTTTTCCTGAAAATCGCCCCCGATCTCAGCGAAGCCGAGATTGAGGACGTGGCCGAGGTTGCTCAAAATTCAGGCGTCGCTGCCATCATTGCGACCAATACCACGCTCGACCGGACAGGTCTTGCCAGCGCCCATGCGGCTGAGGCGGGCGGCCTCTCAGGTGCGCCATTGTTTGAGCGGTCGACTCGCGTCTTGGCGCGGCTGGCGGGGCTAACGGATATTCCGTTGATCGGCGTTGGCGGGGTGTCGGATGCGCAGACCGCCTATGCCAAGATCTGCGCCGGTGCCTCGGCGTTGCAACTCTACACCGCGCTAGTCTTTGGCGGTCTTGGACTGGTGCGCGAGATCACCACGGAGCTTGATGCGCTTTTGGCGCGCGATGGTTTCGCCACCGTGGCCGAGGCCGTGGGCAGCAAACGCGAGGATTGGCTTTGATCACCCTGTGGCACAATCCGCGCTGTTCGAAATCGCGGCAGGCGCTGGCCTTGATCGAAGAGGCGGGCGTGGACGTGAGCCTCCGGCATTACCTCGAAGACGCCCCGACGCGGGATGAGATCATCGCCGCCCGCGACGTTCTTGGCCTCCGCACGATTGAGATGATGCGCACCGGTGAGAAGGTGTTCAAAGAGATGGGTCTGACCAAGGACAGCCCCGAAGAGACGCTGATCGACGCCATGGCCGCCCATCCGATCCTGATCGAACGCCCCATCGCCTTTGGCCAAAGCGGCGCCGTGATCGGGCGCCCGCCGGAAGCGGTGCAAAGGCTGCTCTAGCCCGCCGCGCGCTCCAGTGCCGGATAGCGCAGCCCGAGTGTGATGCCCCGCACCACGAAGGACACCAAGAGCGAAATCCACAGCCCGTGATTGCCCATACTTGGCACCAGCAGCAGCGCCACGGCGACATAGAACAGGAACGACACCAGCATCATATTGCGCATATCGCGCGACCGGGTGGCCCCGATAAAAATTCCATCCAGCATATAGGCCGCGCAGCCCAAGATCGGAGCCGCAACCATATAGGGCAAATAGACCCGCGCGAGGTCTTGCACCTGCGGGGCCTTGGCCATCAGATCGATGATCGCGCCGCCGCTGGCAGCAAAGACCACCGCCAGCAGCAGGCTGACCAGCAGCGCCCAAGCGGAAGTCAGCACCGCCCCGCGCCGCAGGACATCACGCTGCCCCGCGCCGTAGGCCCGACCAATGATCGCCTCGGCGGCAAAGGCAAAACCGTCCAGCCCGTAGGAGGTGATCATCAGGAATTGCAGCAGCACCTGATTGGCCGCCAGCGTCACATCCCCCAAGCCTGACCCCATGAAGAGGAAGGACACAAAGATCGCCTGCAACAGCAGTGAGCGGATCAGGATGTCGGTATTCACCCGCATCATGCGCGTCCAGCGCGGTCCGTCAAAGACCTGCACCCAATCGCGCCAGGCTACCCCGGCAAAGGCCGCCCGGCAGAACCACAGCCCCAAGGCCGCCCCGCTCCATTCCGCGAGGAAGGTGGCAATCGCCACGCCCTCGACACCCCAGCCAAGGCCCAGCACGAACCACAGATCCAGCAGGATGTTCAGCCCGTTCATCCAGACCTGCAACACCAGCACGGCACGGCTGCGCTCCTGCGCGATGAGCCAGCCGGTGATCGCATAGATCGAGATGGCAGCAGGCGCGGACCAGATGCGGATCGCCATATATTGCCGCGCCANCCCNTCNACNTCNGNNGANNCNGGGGCNANNTGAAANGANGCCCANAAGAGCGGCNNTTGCAGNGCCATNAGCNCCAGNCCNGCGCCCGCGCCGATCAGCAGNCCGCGNGTNAGNAGCGCNGCGACCTCNCCCTCTTCGCCATTGCCCGCCGCCTGCGCGGTCAGNCCNACGGNGCCCATCCGCAGAAANCCGAAAATCCAGTANAGCGCNGACAGGATGATCGCNCCCAGCCCNACNGCGCCGATNGGTGCCGCNGCCCCNANCTGCCCNACNACGCCGGTATCNACCGCGCCNAGGATNGGCACGGTNGCGTTGGAAATNACNATNGGNANGGCNATCTTNAGCACNCGGCGNTGNGTCACCACATCNCGNGCNNCCAGCGTGCCNCGCTTNACCGCGCGCACCTCTGCNTCGNTNAGCGGCTCNGNNTCNGC
>NZSX01000049.1:18396-51903 GCA_002703405.1 Sulfitobacter sp.
TCAGCCACGCCGNTGCGGCATCAGGAAATGGCCCGTGGCCTGNGCGAAAATNCGGNNNCGGTTGTCCTGCCANGCNTCNACATGAACNNNNGCATAGCGCCGCCCCGANCGGTTGATCCGCGCCCGTGCATAGGCATCGCGCGGCAGNCCNGANCGCAGGTAATCCACNGTGAAATCGATCGTNTTGGGCAGCCGNGGCAANTGNTCNGCATCCAGATTGTCCAGATCAAGCGCGCCGCTTTCCATGTCCTCCCAGATCAGCCCCCAGCTTAGGGTGATGATCGCGGTCACCTCCAANAANGCCGCCGTTGCCCCGCCATGCANCGCAGGCAGGATCGGGTTGCCGATCAACTGNTCNGANAANGGCATGANGCCNGTCANCTCATCNCCNCGACGNTCAAACTCGATGCCCAGAAANCGNATNTAGGGCACGCCTTCNACCATGGCGCGCAGCACCCCGTCGCGNCGTTGCTTGATCACCTGAACCGGCTCTGGCTTGCGATGNTTGGTCATTTGTGGCCCTCCACGGTGAAGGTTCCNGTGGCNGTGGCCACGAAATTCTCGGCNTCCTCATCCGTCGCCGTGGCGCGCACAAAGGCGACCGAGCGNGTNACGTGATANCAGGTCGCGCGNGTGGTNATCGTNTGGCCCGGCGTGGCNGCGCGCAGNTATTCGATCCGCAGNTCCATGGTGGCGGTGGCCGANGGATTGCTGGGGTGGCTCATCACCGCCGCNCCACANCAAGTNTCCATCAGGGCCGAGACNGCCCCGCCGCTGATCACCCCGGTTTTGGGGTCGCCCACCAGTTTGTCATCATAGGGCATGGTGATCACGGCAGAGCCATCGCCCAACTCCTGNANCTCCATCCCNAGCGCCATGGAATGGGGCAGCGCCTGAATGAACTGTCGCGCCATTTTCAACTTNTCNGACATGCAGCCCACCCCTTTGCGTCTGGTTTNGACCTTTATCATGGGGGGATGGCGAAAGGGCAAGACCACCTGTTGCGCATCCCCGCGCGTGACCATAGTTTGCNNNAAGGGAGTAGATGCTTTGGACGATGAACGCCTGACATTCAAAGAGATGTGCGCGGCATTTGACGTGACGCCNCGNACGTTGCGCTATTACGANTATATCGAATTGCTGCAACCGCACCGCGAGGGGCGCTCNCGNTTNTATGGCCCGCGNGAACGNGCNCGGATGAAGCTGATCCTGCGNGGCCGCAAGTTCGGCTTNGCGNTGGAAGACATCCGNCAGTGGCTGTTGATCTANGANAAAGAGGGGACNGAGGCGCAGATGCGNNCNTGGGTCACCATGGCNGATGGTCAGCTNGANGAACTGGCCGAGCAGCGCCGCCAGTTGGACGAAGCCATGGCGGAACTGCAAAAGCTGCGCGACGACACCGCCGCGGCAATCGCTTCGAANGAGGGCTGACCNGCAGCCTCAGCGGCNGCCGGGCTGCGACANCTGCGCGATCAGCATCTGCAAATCNGCGGTGATGCGGATGAGGTCNGAAACCACATCGGGGCTCGCNTCGCCCGCCAGATCGAATGCGCTGTTCTCGATGGTTTCNGANGCGGCTTTCAAATCCGCGACCACGCGTANGCGCGTCTGCGCATCNGAACCGTTGCCAGCCCCATTACCTGTCTGTTCTTGTTTTTGTGACATGCTTCGAACCTCTTTGGGTGAAGGACCCGCACCTACAGCCGGTCCGACGCAGGGTCATGTCACGCAGTCACGCGACAATGACGCNGGGTNNGCATACCGCCTAGGGCGGNCCTTCNTTCGGACGGCGCAGCAGCCCCGCGCCCANGCCCCGGATGGCGGCGGTGGTNCGGTCGTTCACNTCAAGNTTGGAGAAGATCCGCCGCACGATCGTATCGACCGTATGAGGCGAAATCCCCAGTATTTCGGCAATNACGCTGTTGCTCTTGCCGGTGGCNATCCANTCCAGCACCTCAACTTCGCGCGGGGAAAGGCCGAAATCGCGTGCCGATTGGCTTTCGGCCAAGGCGCAATAGCGCAGATGCGCGATTTGGGCCGCGCTGAGAAGTTTGTACAAGGCCCCCGGCGACAGACGCGCCTGTTTGGCGGCAAACCCCAGCCCCACAACGGCGGAATCCCCGCCCGGGCCATGCACTTTGAGGGAGATGCCGTCATTCGGGTAGCGCCGCATNANCCCCTTCATATAGAGGTCTTCCGCAGGGGTTAGNCGCGCCNCGCCCGCNACATCCGACCAGTANAGCGGCATCACCTGTTGTCGGGCCAGCGCTTCGACAGGGCTTTCNCGCAGCTTCTCTACATCCAGAAATTGCGAATGCCACTGCGGCCCCTCCGCGCCNTTGCCGTTGAACTTNTAGAGGATCGCAGGCGCGCCGGGGCTGTCCCCGTGATAGCTGACCAGATCAATCCCAAGCCCTTGATAATAGCCTAGACCACAGGCCAAAATACCCGCAGCGGAGGTGGCGTTCTGCGCGCAGTGNACCAGTTCGTCCAGCGTTTTCGGCCCGTTTTGATCGAGGTTTGCCATCTCCTACCCACTTTGATGCCCAAGCCCATCGGGGGCGGGGGCGCCCCGCCTGTCCCAACCTANAGNAAATTCCCCCGCGNATAAAGTGACGCAACGTATCGCTTACGTCAACGTCAACTCCCGTTGTATCAGCANGGTCAGCCCCCAACTGAAGTCTCGAAACGACGATTGGAGAGTGAAGAGATGACCGCCGACACGCTGACCATTCGCCAGATGTGCGACGCTTTTGAAGTNACCCCGCGGACCCTGCGGTTCTACGAAGCGAAAGAGCTGCTCTTTCCGNTGCGCGAGGGCCANAAACGCCTNTTTACCAAAAGNGACCGTGCCCGGCTCAAGCTGATCCTGCGCGGCAAACGCTTTGGTTTCAGCCTCGAAGANATNCGTCAGTTGCTCGACCTCTATCACATGGGCGACCAGCAGCAGACGCAAATCGCCGCAGCCTATGAAATCGCCCGCGCCCGTCTGGCCGACCTCGAATCGCGCCGCGAAGAGCTGAATGAAGCAATCGAAGACCTTAAAGACCAGTTAAAATGGGGGGAAAAGATGATCTCCTCCATGAACCAACCCCGCCGCGCCGCTGAATAAACGCAGCCGAATAACCCCGGCGGCAAGGCCCGCACCCACATCCATAAAAAGACGACCCGGAGAGCAAAGATGCCCAGTTACACAGCCCCCACCAAAGACCTGCAATTCGTTCTGCACGACGTGCTGAAAGTGACCGAAAGCAAGACCCCCGGCTATGATGAGCTGGAGCCTGATTTCACCTCCGCCATTCTTGAAGAAGCAGGCAAGCTGACCTCCGAAGTCCTCGCCCCGCTGAACGCCGTGGGTGACCAAGAAGGCTGCCGCTTGGAGAACGGCGTCGTCTATACGCCCAAAGGGTTCAAAGAAGCCTTTGAAAAGGTGAAAGAAGGCGGCTGGACCGGTCTTGATATGCCCGAAGAATACGGCGGGCAAAACATGCCCTATGTCCTCGGCACCGCCGTGGGCGAAATGTTCTCCGCCGCGAACCAAGCCTTCACCATGTATCAGGGCCTGACCCACGGCGCGGCCTCGGCGATCCTCGCCCATGGTACCGACGCGCAGAAAGACACCTATCTGCCCAAGATGGTCTCTTGCGAATGGACCGGCACCATGAACCTGACCGAGCCGCATTGCGGCACCGATCTGGGCCTGATGCGCACCAAAGCCGCGCCACAGGATGACGGCAGCTACAAAATCTCCGGCCAGAAAATCTTCATCTCGTCGGGTGAACACGACATGGCCGACAACATCATCCATCTGGTGCTCGCCAAGATCGAAGGCGGCCCCGAAGGCATCAAAGGCGTGTCGCTCTTCATCGTGCCCAAGTTCATGGTGAACGAAGATGGCTCCTTGGGTGAGCGCAACGGCGTCTCCGTCGGCTCCATCGAAGAGAAGATGGGCATCCACGGCAACTCCACCTGCGTGATGAACTACGACGGCGCGACTGGCTACCTGCTGGGCACTGAGCACAAGGGCATGCGCGCCATGTTCACCATGATGAACGAAGCCCGCGTCGGCGTCGGCATGCAGGGTCTGGCACAGGCCGAAGTCGCCTATCAGAACGCTGTGATCTACGCCAACGACCGCCTGCAGGGCCGGGCCGTGACCGGTGCNGTGGCCCCTGAAAAGCCCGCCGATCCGCTGATCGTCCACCCCGACATCCGCCGCTCGCTGATGGATCAAAAAAGCTTTGTCGAAGCCGCCCGTGCCTTCATCCTCTGGGGTGCCACCATGATCGACGCCGCCCACCGCGCCGAGGATAAAGACGCCGACGGCCTTGTGTCGCTGCTGACCCCCGTCATCAAAGGCTTCCTGACCGACCAAGGCTACGATATGACCGTGAAGGCCCAGCAGGTCTACGGCGGCCACGGCTATATCGAAGAATGGGGCATGTCCCAGTTCACCCGCGACGCCCGCATCGCCCAAATCTACGAAGGTGCCAACGGCGTCCAGGCGCTCGACCTCGTGGGCCGCAAACTGGCCCAAGACGGCGGCAAACATGTGATGGCGTTCTTCGATCTGGTCAAAGGCTTCATCAAGGACAACGCGGGCCAAGATGCCGAATTCGACGCGGCCTTCCTCGACCCACTCAAGGCGGCCAGCAAAGACCTGCAATCGGCGGGCATGTACTTCATGCAGAACGGCATGAAGAACCCCAACCACGCGCTAGCCGGATCCAACGACTTCATGCATATGTTCGGCCATGTCTGCCTTGGCCTGATGTGGGCCAAGATGGGTCTGGCGGCGAAAGAGGCGTTGAAGAACGGCAGCGGCGACGCCACGTTCTATGAGACGAAGCTGGCCACAGGGCGCTACTATATGGCACGGCAGCTGCCCGCCACGGCGTTGCACCTGACCCGCATCCAATCGGGCGCGGATACTGTCATGGCGCTGGAGGCCGCAAACTTCTAAAACGGGTGGTGGGGGCCTGTCCCCCACCCTGCCCAACACCCGGAGAGACCATGCCCAAACGCTTCCGCCTGACCCGCCGCTTCCCCGTCGCCATGACCGAAGAAGGCTACCGCAGGCTCAAGAAGTTCAGCACGGATGCAGGTCTTGATGAAGGGGAAGCGCTGTCGTTCCTGTTCGAGAATTTCAACTCGGTCATGAACGAAGAAAACCTGACCGCGCGGCTGCGCCTGTTCAACGCCGAACTGGAAAGCCGCAAACGCTGAACCCTGGGGAGGGGCGGATGACGCAAGGCAAAACATCCAGCTGGATGACCGACGAACACCAGATGATCGCCGATATGACGGCGCAGTTCATCAACGCCGAATGGGCGCCCAAGTTCGAGAAATGGCGCAAGCAAGGCCAGATGGACCGCGAGACTTGGGCACAGGCGGGTGAACTCGGCCTGCTCTGCCCCTCGGTGCCCGAAGAATATGGTGGTGCCGGCGGTGATTTCGGCCACGAAGCCGCCATCCTGATCGAAGGCTCCCGCGCCAACCTCGCCTCNTGGGGCCACGGCATCCACTCCGGCATCGTGGCGCATTACATCCTCGCCTATGGCACCGAAGATCAAAAGAAACGCTGGCTGCCCAAGATGGTCTCGGGCGAGTTGGTCGGCGCGCTGGCCATGACCGAACCCTCTACCGGATCGGACGTGCAGCGGATCAAAACCAAGGCAATTCGCGACGGCAACGCCTATAAGCTCTCGGGCCAAAAGACCTTCATCACCAACGGCCAGCACGCCAATCTGATCATCGTCGCCGCCAAAACCGACCCCAAGGAAGGCTCCAAAGGCGTCTCGCTCGTTGTCGTCGAAACCGACGGCGCACAGGGTTTCCAGCGCGGCCGCAACCTCGACAAGATCGGCCTGCACGCCGCCGACACCTCGGAACTGTTCTTCGACAATGTCGAAATTCCACCAGAAAACATCCTCGGCCAAGACGAAGGCCAAGGCTTCTACCAGATGATGCAACAACTCCCGCAAGAGCGCCTGATCATCGGCTGCGGTGCGGTCGGCGCCATGGAAGGCGCCGTGGCGCGCACGATTCAATACTGCAAAGAACGCGAAGCCTTCGGCGGCCCGCTGACACAGTTTCAGAACACCCGGTTTCAACTGGCCGAAGTGAAAACCAAGACTGCCGTATCGCATGCTTTCCTCGACGAATGCATCACCGAACACCTGCGCGGGGAACTCAGCGTCGATAAGGCCGCAATGCAGAAATATTGGCTCACTGACACCCAAGGGGAAGTGCTCGATGTCTGCTTGCAACTGCACGGTGGCTACGGCTTCATGCAGGAATATGCGGTCGGCGAAATGTGGGCCGACGCGCGGGTGCAGCGCATCTACGGCGGCACCAACGAGATCATGAAGGAACTGATCGCGCGCAATCTCTGACCGCGCGCCCAGCCCCGGCCGCNGCGCAGAGGTATTTAANAAAGGATGAAAATAAGGGCGCAAGACCCCCTCTTCATCCTTTTNCCAAATACCGTCCGACCGTGCCGCGAACGATGACAGATTGAGGAGGAATGATACGTGACCATCCAGCTTTACTGCTTTGGCGAATCCGGCAACGCCTATAAGGCCGCGCTTGCCTTGGAACTCTCAGGCTTGGACTGGAAGCCGGTGAAGGTCGACTTTTTCGGCGGCCAGACGCGGCAGCCCGACTATCGCGCGCAGATCAACAACATGGGCGAGGCCCCGGTGATGATCGACGGCGATCTCCGGCTCACGCAATCGGGCGTGATTCAGGATTACGTCGCGGAAAAGGCGGGCAAATTCGGCGGCGGCGACGCGACGGAACGGCGTGAAATAATGCGTTGGGTGCTATGGGATAACCACAAGCTGAGTGGTGTTGCTGGGATGACNCGTTTCTTGATGAATTTCCTGCCCGAAGACAAACGCCCCGCCGAGGTTATTGCCTTTAGCCAAGGGCGGCTCAAGGCAGCCTACGGCGTGCTGAACGANCATCTCGACGGCCGCGACTGGATCGTGGGCGACGANTTNACCAACGCAGACCTCAGCTGCTGCGGGTATCTTTATTACCCCGAGCCNTTTGGCTTTGACCGCAGCGACTGGCCCCATATCGACGCGTGGCTCACGCGTTTGAGCGAAACACCGGGCTGGAAGGCCCCNTACGACCTGATGCCCGGCAGCCCTGCTGACCGCGCCTGACCCTCGGAGGACATGAACATGACCCAAGACGTTTACATCTACGACGCGATCCGCACCCCNCGCGGCAAGGGCCGCAAGGACGGCGCGCTGCATGAAGTCACCTCGCTGCGGNTGTCGGCNCAGACATTGAACGCGCTGAAAGAGCGCAACNANCTTGAAGGTCATGCCGTTGAGGACGTGATCTGGGGCAACGTCACGCAGGTGATGGAACAGGGCGGCTGTCTGGCACGCTCAGCGGTGCTGGCGTCCGATTTGGACGAGCGTATCCCCGGTTTGGCCATCAACCGTTTCTGTGCCTCCGGCATGGAAGCCGTGAACCTTGCNGCCAACCAAGTNAAAGGCGGCGCGGGCAATGGTTATATCGCTGGCGGTGTCGAGATGATGGGCCGTGTCGCGATGGGCGCTGACGGTGCCGCGATTGCCGTGGACCCGACGCTGGCGATGGAGAAATACTTCGTGCCNCAGGGTATTTCGGCNGANATCATNGCCACCGANTTCGGTTTCACCCGTGACGAGGCCGACCAGTTGGCCATGCNGTCCCAGCAGCGCGCGGCGCGNGCTTGGGAAGAGGGCCGCTTTGACAAATCCGTNATCACNGTNCGNGANCAGAACGGCCTCGCGATCCTTGACCGTGACGAATACATGCGCCCGCAGACCGACATGCAGTCGCTTGGCGGCNTGAACCCGGCGTTCCAGCAGATGGGTGAGGTCATGCCCGGCTTCGACAAGGTCGCGCTGATGAAATACCCGCANCTGGAGCGGATCAACCACATCCACCATGCGGGCAACTCGTCGGGCATCGTCGACGGCGCTGCCGCGGTGCTGGTCGGCAACAAAGAGTTCGGCGAGCAGCACGGGCTTAAGCCCCGTGCCCGCATTCGCGCCACCGCCAAGATCGGCACCGATCCCACCATCATGCTGACCGGTCCCGTGCCAGTGACCGAGAAGATCCTCAAGGACAATGGCATGACCATCGGCGACATCGATCTGTTTGAGGTCAACGAAGCCTTTGCCGCCGTGGTCCTGCGCTTCATGCAGGCCTTTGATGTGGACGACAGCAAGGTGAATGTGAATGGCGGCGGCATCGCCATGGGCCACCCGCTCGGCGCAACCGGAGCCATGATCATCGACATTCTGCTCGATGAGATGGAGCGCGCGGACAAGGAAGTGGGCCTCGCCACGCTCTGCATCGCGTCCGGCATGGGTGCCGCAACCATCATCGAGCGCGTCTAATGGCCTCGGATCATCCTTTCCACGCGGTTGCGGCGCTTGCCGCAACCCGTGGCACGCCGGACCTACAGATCAAGGTCGAACGCGGTGGCGATTATGTGCGGCTCTATAGCACCGATCCTGCTCTGTTCTTTAAACACCGCGATGATCCCAGCGACAGCTTTGACCGCGAAGCCTTTGGCCAGTCCAAACGCCTCCTGCTCAGCGCCGATGACTGTGATGCTGGCCCCGAAGCCACGCTGGCCCTGATCGAGACGCTGCTGAAAAAATTCGCTGACTACACGTTTCAGCGCCCCTAACCCATTTGAGGGAGAGAACAATGACCGATTTTACATTGAATAAAGACGCCGAGGGCATCGCCACCATCACTTGGGACGTGCCGGGCAAGAGCATGAACGTGATGTCCTTTGAGGGCCTGCGCGATCTGGAAAAGCACATCGACGATGTGCTGGCTGATGAGGCCGTGAAAGGCATCATCATCACCTCTGGCAAGGAAGGGTCTTTTGCCGGTGGCATGGACCTGAACCTGCTGGCGAAGATGAAAGAAGACGCGGGCGACGATCCGGCCAAGGGGCTGTTCGAGGGCACGATGAAAATGCACGCCCTGCTGCGCAAGATCGAGCGCGCGGGCATGGACCCAAAGACCAACAAGGGCGGCAAGCCGGTGGCCTGTGTGATCCCCGGCACGGCGGCGGGCATTGGTTTGGAATTGCCGTTGGCCACGCATCGGACGTTTGCGGCCAACAATCCTAAGGCGCGGATCGGCCTGCCGGAAATCCTCGTCGGCATCTTCCCCGGCGCCGGTGGCACCACGCGGATGGTGCGCAAGTTGGGCGCCATGGCGGCCTCGCCCTTCCTTTTGGAAGGCAAGATGGTCGCGCCTGCTGCTGCACAGAAGGCCGGGATCATTGATGAGGTCAGCGACGACCCGATGGCCGCCGCGCGCGATTGGGTGTTGAGCGCCAAGGACGCTGATCTGATCAAGCCATGGGATGCCAAGGGCTACAAAATGCCCGGTGGCGCGCCTTATCATCCAGCGGGTTTCATGACCTTTGTCGGGGCCTCGGCCATGGTCAACGGCAAGACGCAGGGTGTGTATCCGGCGGCCAAGGCTCTTTTGTCGGCGGTTTACGAAGGCGCGCTGGTGCCTTTCGACACGGCTCTGAAAATCGAAGCGCGTTGGTTCACAAATGTGCTGATGAATCCCTCCTCGGGCAATATGATCCGCTCGCTTTTCCTCAACAAAGAAGCGCTGGAGAAAGGTGCCGTGCGCCCCGAAGGCGTGCCGGACCAGCGCGTCAAGAAGCTTGGTGTTCTGGGTGCCGGCATGATGGGCGCAGGCATCACGCTGGTCTCGGTTCAGGCCGGGATCGAAGTGGTGCTGATCGACCAAACCCAAGAAGCCGCCGACAAGGGCAAGGCCTATTCCGCGAGCTATTTCGACAAGGGCATCGCCCGGAAGAAATCGACCGAAGAGAAGAAGGCCAAAGCGCTCGACTTGATCACCGCGACCACCGATCTGGATGCGCTCAAGGGCTGCGACCTGATCATCGAAGCGGTGTTTGAAGACCCCAAGGTCAAGGCCGAGATGACCCAGAAGGTCGAAGCCGTGATCCCCGAGGATTGCATCTTTGCCTCCAACACTTCGACCCTGCCGATCACCGATCTGGCGAAGGCGTCGAGCCGTCAGGAGCAGTTCATCGGCATTCACTTCTTCTCGCCCGTTGAAAAGATGCTGCTGGTCGAGATCATCAAGGGCAAGCAGACCGGTGACCGGGCCGTGGCCAAGGCGCTCGACTATGTGCGCCAGATCCGCAAGACGCCGATCGTAGTCAATGACGCGCGTTTCTTCTACGCCAACCGTTGTATCATTCCTTACATCAACGAGGGTGTGCGGATGGTGCAGGAGGGTGTCGAGCCTGCGCTGATCGAGAATGCCGCGAAGCTCGTTGGCATGCCGCTGGGGCCATTGCAGTTGATGGATGAGACCTCGATTGATCTGGGTGCCAAGATCGCACGGGCGACCAAGGCGGCGATGGGTGATGAGTACCCCAACGACGATATCGACCCGCTGGTGTTCTGGATGGAGAAAGAGGGCCGTCTGGGCCGCAAAGCGAACGCCGGTTTCTACAGCTATGACGCTAAGGGCAAGCGCGAGGGTCTGTGGCAGGGCATGGGCGACAAGTATCCCGTGGCCGAGGAACAGCCCGAGTTGATCGAAGTGCAGCACCGGTTGCTGTTCTCGCAGACCTTGGAAGCCGTGCGTGCGCTGGAGGAAGGTGTCTTGATGGACATCCGCGAGGGTGACGTCGGCGCGATCCTTGGCTGGGGCTTTGCGCCTTGGTCCGGTGGCCCGCTGAGCTGGCTCGACATGATCGGCGCGCCCTATGCGGCGGAGCGCTGTGATCAGTTGACCGAGAAGTATGGCGAGCGGTTTGCTTGCCCGGACCTGCTGCGCGAGATGGCACAGAAGAACCAGAGCTTCTACGGTCGGTTCGACCCGGACGCCAAGGCGGCGTAAGGGAAAGGGGCGTTTCGGCGCCCCTTTTTCTTTTTCATGAGGGCCATCGCCTACCCGGGGGGCGGGCAGGCGATGGCCCGGCGCCTGCGGCTTGTCCCGGGACTAGTGCCCTTCGTAAGCGTAGCCAAACCGCGCGATGTCCTCGGCGCAGATATCTGCCACCATGTCGCGCAACTCAGGCGTATAGGCCACCGCCCCTTCAGAGGCATTCACCAGCGGCAATTCCAACCCAAACCCCAAGTGCTCAAACAACGGCTGCGCATCCACTGCGAAATGCTCCAACCGAATATAAAGATCGCACCGCTCGCGACCTGCCGCATCCNNCATATACCGCCGCGCNGGCCANGCNCGNANNCTNGCCNGCGTCTGCGGATGCCGCAAAAACCCCGCGAAATCCGACTGCTTCGCCAGACCCACCGCCGGATGNTCNAACCCCTGCCTGCGCAGCCAGCGATAATAGCTCGCCACCCGGTCCCACGGGTTGCGCACCAACGTAAAGCAAAACAACCCGTCCAACTCCTCTGGCCGCAGCAGCCCGTCGNCATCCGCCAGCGTTGANTGCTTCCANAGCCGCCCCGCCGCCTGCACGCCCTGCAACCGCCGNCGTCGCTTTAGCGCNTTNGGCGTGTCNCCCAGCATCAGGTCNTCCTTCATCGCCCGCCCTTCCAAAGCCAGCGCCAGCGAGGTGCCCCCNGTTTTGGGGATATGCANAAAGACATAGCGACGGCCCCGGCTNATGATCACTCCACCGCCTCCGGCGCGCGCAAGGTAGANGGCTCNTCNCTNCGCAGCGCGATCACCGCCCCCGCCAGTGCNATCANCGCCATGCCCGCAAAGCCCATNGNCGGCACCTGCTGNTCCCATAGGACATAGGCCCANAAGCTGGCGAAAATCAGCAGGGAGTANTCNAAAATGGCGACATGNCCGGCCTCGCCCAATTGGTAGCCGCGCACCAGAAACCCGATGCCGATGAGCGAGCCTACCGCCTGCACCGCGATCCAGAACCACATCGCGCCATCCAGCGGCCCCCATGTGCGGCTGACGAAACCTTCGGGCCCNGNCACCTCCGCACCCGGCAAAANCATGACACCGATGCCGCCCATGACCGCCAACATGCCGAAAAAGCCTGCGGTCATGACCATCGTGCTCTCCCCCTCGCACCATGCCCGCGTCGCCACGGCGCCGATCGCATAGAGCGCCCCGGCCAAGAGCGGCAGAAAGGCCACNGGGTCNAGATCGCTCGGGTNGGGNCGGATCACCATCAACGCCCCGGCAAAGCCCACNGCCACGGCNCCCCACCGCCANGGNCCNACNCGCTTGCCNTGNAACAGGGCCGAGATCATCAGCACNAAGAGCGGCGAGGTGAAAAGCCCGGCCACCACNACGCCGATGGGCAAAAAGGCCAGACAGCCGAAATAGATCAACATGGCCCCGGCCTGAAATAGGCTACGCCCCNCCACGGCCCAGAACCGCCTTGGCCGCAGGATGCCGAAACCAANGGCTGCNAGCACCATCAGAATGGCCACCGCCATNACACCGCGCACGAAATGAAACTGCCAGAGCGAGCCGCGCTCGGTTATGAAGGGAACAAAGTTATCCGTAAGCCCCAAAGCCGCCATACCGCTNACGGCGCAAAGCGCCGCCAAGCCTGATTTCACCGCTGCGTCTTGCATCTGCCCTCCTTTTCGCTCCTGCCCTCTTTTCAAAGTCACGTCCCNNCAGCAATACTCAACCCCAAATCGCAACCAATGCCTTGGGAGGGGTCACATGGGGTGGATGNCGGANGAGCGCGGGCTTGAAAAATGCGCAGCGAATTTTGTGGCGCTAACGCCACTGTCGCATCTGCGCCGNGCGGCAGAGGTCTTTGCCGGGCAAACNGCGGTGATCTACGGTGACCACCGCGTCACCTATGCCCAGTACCATGACCGCTGCACCCGNCTTGCCGCCTTGTTGGCCGAGATCGGCGTGGCTCCGGGCGACGTGGTCGCGACCCTGATCCCCAACCTGCCCGCGCAGGCCGAGGCGCATTTTGGCGTGCCTGCCTGCGGGGCCGTGCTCAACACCATCAACATNCGCCTCGACCCTGAAACGGTGGCCTATATCCTCGACCACNGNGGGGCCAAGGTGCTGCTCGTNGATACCGAATTCCTGCCGNTGGCNGAAGACGCCTGCGCGCGGATGGANGGCACATGCCCNGCGATCATCGAAGTGCCCGACCCCGCCGTCGGCCTCCCTCCCAGCGGNCGGCANCCGCAATACGAAGACCTGNTGGCCGAGGCCAATCCGAACTTNANCTGGNTCATGCCNGACGACGAATGGGAAAGCCTCGCGCTGAACTATACCTCNGGCACCACCGGNCGGCCCAAGGGCGTGGTCTATCACCACCGCGGGGCCTATCTGATGACCATGGGCACGGTNNTCTCTTGGCAGATGGTNCTGCGCCCGGTNTTCATGCAGATCGTGCCGCTGTTTCACTGCAACGGCTGGAACCACACTTGGATGATGCCNCTNNTGGGCGGCACGCTGGTCTGCTGCCGCGACATCACAGCGGGCGCGATCTATGACGCCATNGCNGATCACGGNGTCACCCATTTCGGCGGTGCGCCCATCGTGCTGAACATGCTGGTCAACGCCAGCGCAGAAGACCGCCGCGCCTTCGATCACCGCGTCGANGTNTTCACCGCAGGCGCGCCNCCNGCCCCCGCAACCCTGTCGAAGATNGAGAAANTGGGTTTCAACGTCACGCAGGTCTACGGGCTGACCGAGACCTTTGGCCATGTCACCGAATGTCTGTGGCAAGGCGATTGGGACGGGCTGCCCGANGCTGAGCGCGCCGGGATCAAAGCCCGCCAAGGCATCGCCATGCCGATGATGGAAGAGATCACGGTGATGGACNCCGAGATGGCCCAGACCCCGCGCGANGGNACCGCACAGGGCGAAATCATGATCCGCGGCAATGCGGTGATGAAAGGCTACCTCAAGAACCCCGAGGCCACCGCCGAAGCCTTCGCGGGCGGGTACTTCCATTCCGGCGANATCGCGGTGCAGCATCCNGACGGCTATATCCAGATCGCCGACCGCGCCAAGGACATCATCATCTCNGGCGGAGAGAATATCTCNAGCGTTGANGTCGAAGGCGTGCTGATGGGCCACGGCGCGGTCAATCTGGCTGCCGTGGTGGCNCAACCGCATGANAAATGGGGCGAGGTGCCNTGCGCNTTNGTCGAGTTGAAGCCGGGGTCGGAGGCCAGCCAAGAGGNNCTNATCNCCTTTGCCCGCGAACGTCTTGCCGGGTTCAANACGCCCAAGCGGGTGNTTTTCGGNGAGTTGCCCAAGACCTCNACCGGGAAGATCCAGAAGTTNGANNTGCGCAAGCAGGCGGCGGACCTCTAAGGCGGGGCATTATGTCACCTGCCATTGCTGATCCCGCAGCGCGTGGTAGAGTGGCGAAAACTGACAGGCCCNCAGCAGAACCCCATGACCGCCTTGACAAAATACGCCCGGCTCGAAGCGACGGGCCTTTGGCGCGCCACGCCCGATGCGCAGCGGCGCGAGGTGATCGTCTCTATCGGTGACGCGACACTGGTGATCAGCGATCTCAAGGATCAGGCGCTAACCCATTGGTCGCTGGCAGCCGTTGACAGGACCAATCCCGGCCAGACCCCCGCGCTCTATCATCCTGACGGCGATCCGGGAGAGACGCTGGAACTGCCCGACAATGAAACCGAGATGATTGAGGCCATCGAACAGCTGCGCCGCGCCATTAACCGCAGCCGCCCGAAGCCGGGCCGCTTGCGGTGGGTGGGCATGGTCGCCTCTGTCGCCGTGGTGGCGGCGCTGGCGGTCTTTTGGATGCCCGGCGCGCTGCGCGATCACGCGATTAAAGTGGTCCCAGAGGTCAAGCGCGTCTCATTGGGCACGGCGCTGCTGAAGCGCCTTGAACGGGTGTCCGGCCCCGCCTGCGAAAGCCCCGGCGGCAGTGCGGCGCTGTCGCGGCTCACCAAACGGTTGGAGGTGGGGCGCGTGGCGATCCTGCCCGATATGACCCGTGCCAGCCTACATCTGCCGGGGCGTCTTATCGTGCTCGACCGCGCGGTGCTGGAGGATTACGAAGAACCCGATGTTGCCGCGGGCTATGTGCTCACCGAAGATGTGGCACGCAGCGAACATGACCCGCTGCGCGCGCTGCTAGAGGCCGTGGGCCTGCGCGAAAACTTCCGCCTGCTGACCACCGGCGATATCTCTCCGGAAGCGCTGGACGCCTATGCCGAGCAACTGTTGATGCGCCCCGCCGCGACACCGAAAGTCGACGCCCAGTTGGCACGTTTTGCCAANGCCGAGTTGCGCAGCAAACCCTATGCNTTTGCCCGCGACATCACCGGCGAAAGCACCCTGCCCCTGATCGAAGGCGACCCGATGAACGGCAAGCTGACCGCGCCGCTGATGTCGGATGCCGATTGGCTGCGACTGCAAAGCATCTGCGGCGGCTGACTGAACGACNCGCCAATGAAAAAGGCCAGCCGGGGNACACCNCNGNTGGCCTTTTTTCTTGCTATCGCNACGCGCTTAGCGGCGCAGATAGGCNTCCCGGTATCCCGCCCGGCGCAGCTGACCAAGCGCCGCTTGGGCCGAGCCACCCGCGATGGGGCCCGCCTGAACGCTGTGATAGGTCTTGCCGCCGCGNGTCTGTTTGCCGATGCGGGCAGGCATGCCCATGGATGCGATNTGACGCGCNGCGCGCTGCGCATTGGCNGGGCTNCCAAAGACNCCAACCTGCACATAGCCTGCCTTGGTGCTGACCTGCGCNGCCGGGGCCGACCGGCTGGAATAGACCGGTGCAGCCTTNANCGGNGCNGCCTTCACCGGCGCTCTCTTGACGGGGCGGGCATCGCGGTGGATCGGCGCGGCATTGCGGTAGCGCAGAACACGTTTCACCACTTGGCCGTCCCGNTCAACAATCTTGACCACCCCCAGCTTGCGGCGCTGAGTTTCGATATCAAGATAGGGGTAGATCAGCGGCACTTTGGCGGTCACNTCTTCGCCGGTGGCCTTGTTCACCAAACGGCGCGGCACGGTCTGGGTCCAGACCAGCAGCATATCGGCGCGGCCTTCCAAGGTCTGCTCGGCGCGGTGCGGGTTCAGACGNTCGTCCTCCCAGACCTTACGATAGCCGTGGGGAACTTTGACGTTTGTCGTGTTCANNCGNTTGATCGCCACATGTTTCGGCACGATCCGTGTNTGGGTGCCCACGGCCCGGGCAGGCGGCGCGCTGACCACCGGCGCGGCAACCACGGCGGGGGCGACGACACGTGCGGGCGCTGCGGCCACNCCGGGCATCATCCCTGCNCTNCGGTAAGGCTGAGGGGCCGTGCCGCGCTGTGGGGTGGNGGGCGCAAGACGGCCTGTCACGATNGGNTCGGCCTGCGGGCCACAACGCACGCTATAGCCATCCCCGCGCCGCATATAGCGCTGCGACAGAGGCGAAGCGCCGGGGCAAGCGGTGACGAACCNAGCCGGNGCCGGAGCAGCCAGANCGACGGGTCGGNTCGGCACCACNGGCACGGGGCGCGGTGCGGTTTCGCGCACGACNTTGGGGGCGGATGCGCGAACCGGGGCCGGAGCCACNCGGCGCACNACCTTTTGCGGTGCGGGCCGGGCCACGGGGGCTTGCGGTTTCACCTTGGGCGCTTGCACTTCGGCGACGCGGGNCGGCGGCGTTTTGGCGGGGGCGGCTTCGACCTTGGTCTTCGCTGCNGNTGTCGCCTGTGCAGCCGCCACTTGNACGCCGTTCGTGGGCTGGAAACCACAGATNTGCTGGCGCGCGCGGCTCATGCGGGGNACCCATGACACATCGCCGTCGATGCCCGCACGGATNAACACACATCCCGCGCTGTCNACATATTGCTTGCCCTTGTAAGAGGACGGCGGAAATTCGGCNGGCTGGCTGCGGCTGTCTTGNGCNTGNGTCTGCGATCCGCCGACGCCCAAAGCGGCCACGATCACTGCCATGGCAATACTTTTNGTAANTGTCATCTAATGCCCCCACACTATCTNGTAGAACGATGCCTCAGCGCGCGGCCTGAGTAAAGCACCACGCGCTGANTAGCGAAACTTACCNGATCACTTTGTGCCGAACATCCGGTCGCCCGCGTCGCCCAGACCCGGAATGATATAGCCCTTCTCGTTCAGCGCCTCATCCAGCGAGGCNGTGACGATGCGCACGTCCGGATGCGCGGCCTTCATCGTGGCCACACCTTCGGGCGAGGCGAGCAGNCAAAGGAAGATGATGTTGGTGGCGCCCGCCTGTTTCAGCAGNTNNATCGCCGCGACCGAGGAGTTGCCGGTGGCGAGCATCGGGTCCACAGCGATCACCAGACGATCATCCAGCCCTTCGGGCACCTTGAAGTAATACTGCACCGGCTGCAGTGTCTCTTCGTCNCGNTANAGACCNACNAAACCGACCCGNGCCGAGGGGATCAGCTCNAGCACCCCNTCCATCAGCCCGTTGCCCGCCCGCAGGATCGAGATCAGCGCAAGCTTCTTGCCGTCGAGCGTNGGCGCGTCCATCTCCTGCATCGGGGTCTCNACCCGNTTGGTCGTCATCGGNAGGCCGCGCGTNACCTCATAGGCCAAAAGCTGGCTGATCTCGCGCAGCAACTGCCGGAANNCGGCGGTCGANGTGGNTTTGTCGCGCATGATGGTCAGCTTGTGCTGCACCAGCGGNTGGTCNACGATNGTCAGNTGATTGGGGGTATCGGTCATGCGGCAGGCTCCTTTATTTGNCNNGCTTCTAGCCGCACAAGCGCCCCGCTCGCAAGCAAAGGCTGCGCGGCTACNGCTGGCACCTNTACCCCCAGATGCCNGGCNACGAGGGCNGCGACATCGGTAAAGCCGATNTGCCCCANCNCCCCTGCCNCGGTNCCGGCGACCAGNACCGGCACCCTTTCGCGGGTGTGATCGCTGCCCGCCCANGTCGGATCATTGCCATGNTCCGCCGTNACNACCAGCATGTCNCCGTCNCGNAGNGCGGCGATNACCTTGCCGATCTCNNCNTCGAACCACTCCAACGCGCGGGCATAGCCCGACACATCGCGGCGGTGNCCNTAAAGNCTGTCGAACTCCACGAAATTGGCGAAGGTCAGGCTGCCNTCTTCGGCNTCANCCACCAGATCATGCAGNTGTTCCATCAGCTTGGCATCCGGCCCTTTGCGCAATTCATCAATGCCTTGCATGGTAAAGATGTCGCCGATCTTGCCCACCGCNTAGACCNGCCCNCCGGCGTTTTGCACCCAATTGGTCAGCACCGGTTTGGGCGGGGTGATGGCATAGTCGCGCCGGTTCGCGGTGCGCTGGAATGCGCCCGGTTCGCCGGTGAAGGGCCGTGCAATGACACGGCCCACCTTCATCTCATGAAGGAGGGGTGCGATGTCTTCGCAAAGCTTCAGCAGGCGGTCGAGGCCAAAGGTCTCTTCATGCGCGGCGATCTGAAAAACACTGTCGGCGGAGGTATAGCAGATCGGCCAGCCGCTTTCGCAATGTGCTGCCCCCAGCCGTTCGATGATCGCCGTACCGGAGGCATGACAATTGCCCAAGATGCCATCGGTGCCCGCCAGCCGCGCGACCTCTGCGGTCAGGTCTGCGGGAAAGGCGGGGGACTCATCGGGGAAGTAATGCCAAGCCCATGGCACCGGCAGCCCAGCCAATTCCCAATGGCCCGAGGGGGTGTCTTTGCCCTGCGAAACCTCCGTCGCAGCCCCCCAGAGGCCTTCGGGCGCAGCACTCAAACCCGGCGCCTCCATACCGCTGGCAAGCTTCAGGGCAGCGCCCAGACCCAACCGGACAAGATTGGGCAGCGCAAGCGCTCCGCTCCGCCCCTCTTCGGCCTTTCCCGCGGCACAGGCCTGCGCGATATGGCCCAGCGTATTGGCCCCGGTGTCCGGCAGATCGCCGTTAAAGAAATCCCCCGCGTCCGGCGCGCCGCCGATGCCCACGGAGTCGATCACGACCAAGAATGCACGTCCCATCAGCCGATCCTTTCTAAGATCAAATCCGGCGTTTCAACCGCCCTGTCACCAAGCGTGATCGCCGCCAGAACCGCCGCCTCTGCCGCATCCGCAGCCACGTCCTCCGCCGCATGGATCAGTGCCAAGGGCTGGCCCGCACGGACCTCATCGCCCAAGCGCAGCACTTCCGACAGGCCCACTGCCGGGTCGATCTGGTCCGCCTCAACCACCCGGCCTCCGCCGAGATTGACCACCGCCATGCCGAGTGCCGCGCCGTCGATCGCGCTAACGTAGCCACCGCGCGGCGCGGGGACCGCTCGGATCACAGGGGCTTTGGGCAGGATGCGCTCCCAGTTTTCGGCGAAATCGGCAGGTGCGCCCATGGCGCTGAGCATTCGGGAGAAACGCTCCAACGCGCGGCCATCGGCGACCGCCGCGCGCAGGGCGCGGGCTCCGGCCTCAGCCGTCGCGGCCAAACCGCCGTTGGCAAGAAGCCCACCGCCCAATTCACACGTCACATCAAGGATTGGCCCGGTGGCCGCCCCGGTGAGCACCCGCATCACCTCGACCACTTCCAGCGCGTTGCCAAGGCTCGGCACCAGCGGCTGGTTCATATCGCTGATCACCGCCGTCGTGGGGCAACCCGCCGCCGTGGCGGTGCCGCTCAGCGCCTCGGCCAAGGCGCGCGCCTGCGACAGTTCCTTCATGAAAGCGCCCGAGCCGACCTTCACGTCGAGCACCAGCCCATTCAGCCCGGCGGCGAGCTTTTTCGACAGGATCGAGGCGGTGATCAGGTCGAGCGAATCCACAGTCGAGGTCACGTCCCGCACCGCATAAAGCCGCCGGTCCGCCGGGGCGATGTCGCCGCTGGCGCTGACGATGGCGCAGCCCACGTCCCGCACGACCGCGCGAAACTGTGTCTCTTCCAACTGCGTGTTAACGCCAGGGATCGCCTCCAGCTTATCCAGCGTGCCGCCAGTGTGCCCCAAGCCCCGGCCCGAGATCATCGGCACGTAAGCCCCGCAAGCCGCCAGCGCCGGGGCAAGGATCAGCGACACGCAATCGCCCACGCCGCCAGTGGAATGTTTGTCGAGCACGGGACCGTCCAAGTCCCAGTCCAACACCTGCCCCGAGTCGCGCATCGCAAGGGTCAGCGCCACCCGGCCCGGCTGGTCCAAGCCATTGAGGCAGATGCCCATGGCAAAGGCTCCGGCCTGCGCGTCACTGACACGGCCATCGGCCAGCGCGCCTGCCATCCACGTTAGGGCCTCTGCATCCAATGCCTCACCATGGCGCAGCCGCGCCAGAATATCCCGCGCGCTCATTTGGTTAACCCTGCATGTGGGCGGCGCCAAAGGCCCCCGGCAGCAAATCGCCCATGGTGGTCTGCTGTTCCTTTCCCGCCACGGTGGCCATGGTCACGGATACATCCCCGCCCGAGAATTCCGCCAGTTTCTGGCGGCAGCCGCCGCAGGGCGTCACCGGCATATCGCTGCCCGCCACGACATAGACCTCGGCGATCTCACGCTCGCCCGCCGCGACCATCGCGGCAATCGCGCCTGCCTCGGCGCAGGTGCCCTGCGGGTAGGCCACGTTTTCGACATTGCAGCCGCTGAACACCGCGCCCGACGCCGTGCGGATCGCCGCACCAACCTTGAAATTTGAATAGGGCGCGTGGGCATTTTCCCGCACCTTCACAGCCGCTTCGCGCAAATCGCTCATTATGATCTCCTTTTTTCCGGACTATAGAAAATTGCCCCGCCCTGTGCGATGCAAAACCACGCGCCATTCCAGTCGTTCCTCATATCTCTAGTGGAATGGCCTGCAAGGACGACGCTAAGTCACCCTCCTTCAACCGGGGCACCAAATGCCGCTTTGCCTGCGCGCAAAAAATAGTTTAACGCTAAACCATTATTCGGGAGGAGCATAAACGATGTCCGACACCCCCAACTTGCGCCAAGCAGCACTGAACTACCACGAACACCCCCGGCCCGGAAAGCTGGAGGTCCGCGCGACCAAGCCGCTGGCCAATGGTCGCGATCTGGCGCGGGCCTATTCGCCCGGCGTTGCAGAAGCCTGCATCGAAATCCAAAAAGACCCCGACACCGCCGCCCGCTACACCTCTCGCGGGAACCTCGTGGCCGTGGTCACCAACGGCACCGCGGTGCTGGGGCTGGGCAATATCGGGGCGCTGGCCTCCAAACCGGTGATGGAGGGCAAGGCCGTGCTCTTCAAAAAGTTCGCCAATATCGACTGTTTTGACATCGAGCTTGACCAAGCCGATCCCGAGAAACTGGCCGAAATCGTCTGCGCGATGGAGCCGAGCTTTGGCGCAATCAATCTTGAGGACATCAAGGCCCCCGATTGTTTCACGGTGGAGCGTATCTGCCGCGAGCGGATGAACATCCCCGTTTTTCATGACGACCAGCACGGCACTGCCATCGTCGTGGGTGCTGCTGTGAAGAACGCTTTGCATGTCGCAGGCAAACGGTTCGAGGATATCAAGATCGTCTCGACCGGTGGCGGGGCGGCGGGGATCGCTTGCCTGAATATGCTGCTGAAACTGGGCGTGAAGCGTGAAAATGTCTGGCTTTGTGACATCAACGGGCTGGTCTATGAGGGCCGCACCGAGGATATGAACCCGATCAAGGCCGAATACGCGCAAAAGTCTGACCTGCGCACGCTGGACGATGTGATCGACGATGCCGACCTCTTCCTCGGCCTTTCCGGCCCCGGCGTGCTCTTGCCCGAGATGGTCGCGAAGATGGCCAAACGCCCGATCATTTTTGCATTGGCCAACCCGACGCCCGAAATCCTGCCCGATCTCGCCCGCGCGGTGGCCCCCGACGCGATCATCGCAACAGGCCGCAGCGATTTCCCCAATCAGGTCAACAACGTCCTATGCTTCCCCTTCATCTTCCGAGGCGCATTGGATGTGGGGGCGACCACGATCAACGACGAGATGAAGATTGCCTGTATCGACGGTATCGCCGCCCTCGCCCGCGCCACGACAAGCGCCGAAGCGGCAGCGGCCTATCAGGGCGAGCAGCTCACCTTTGGCGCCGATTATCTGATCCCCAAACCCTTCGATCCGCGCCTCATCGGGGTGGTATCCTCTGCCGTGGCCAAGGCCGCGATGGAGACGGGCGTGGCCGCACGGCCCATCGAAGACCTCGACGCCTATAAGCGTAAACTCGACGGGTCGGTGTTCAAATCCGCGCTGATCATGCGCCCGGTGTTCGAATCCGCCCGTTCCTCCCCGCGCCGTCTGGTCTTTGCCGAAGGCGAGGACGAGCGCGTGCTGCGCGCCGCTCAAGCGATCATCGAAGAGACGGTAGAACGGCCCATCCTCATTGGCCGCCCCGAGGTGATCGAACGGCGCATCGAAAAGGCGGGTCTGAACCTGCAACTGGGCCAAAACGTCGATCTGGTGAACCCCGAGAACGACCCCCGCTACCGCGACTATTGGGAGACCTATCACAGCCTGATGTGCCGCCGCGGCGTCAGCCCGGACATCGCCCGCGCCATCATGCGCACAAACACCACCGCCATCGGCGCGGTCATGGTGCACCGTGGTGAGGCCGACAGCCTGATCTGCGGCACCTTTGGCGAGTTTGGCTGGCATCTGAACTACGTCAATCAAGTGCTGGGCCGCGACGGCTTCCGCCCGCATGGCGCGCTTTCGATGATGATTCTCGAAGACGGGCCGCTGTTCATCGCGGATACCCAAGTGAATCTGCACCCCACCCCCGAACAGATCGCCGAGATCGCCATCGGGGCCGCCCGCCACGTGCGGCGCTTTGGCATTGAGCCGAAAGTCGCGCTGTGTTCGCAGAGCCAGTTCGGCAATCAGGGCGAAGGGTCGGGCAAGCGCCTGCGCGCGGCGCTGCAAATCCTCGACGCGGGCAACCATGATTTCGTTTATGAAGGCGAGATGAACATCGACACCGCGCTTGATCCAGAATTGCGCGCGCGGCTGTTGCCTTGCAACCGGATGGAAGGGGCCGCCAATGTGCTGGTCTTCGCCCATGCCGACGCCGCCTCGGGTGTGCGTAACATCCTGAAAATGAAGGGTGATGGGCTTGAGGTTGGGCCGATCCTGATGGGGATGGGCAACCGAGCGCATATCGTCTCACCCTCGATCACCGCGCGCGGGCTGCTTAACGTGGGCGCCATCGCGGGCACCCCGGTCGCGCATTACGGCTGAGGCCTGCGCAAAACGCCGCCCCCCCTTCGGGGGACGGCGCTAGGTGGTCGGGAATAGGTTTATTTACGGGGCGTGGCGGGTTTGATGTCCGCGACGGAGGACGGGGCCTTGGCGGCGGGTTTTGCCGCGGCCTTGGCTTGCTTCTTCTTGTTGCCGATTTTGTCACCCATGGTCGGGCCCTTTGTCATGCGAGGGGCGCTGGCATCATGCCGCGCCTAGCTTCATCATGACAAGAATCCTGCCGCAAACTGATCCGTTTTCGACCGAGATGTCGCAAAAGGCGCGCCGCCCCGGAAGGCGGCGCAATGTCGCTTAGAACCGCCAGTTGAACGCGCGGCTGACACCGATGCGCATGGTCCATTGATCGTCAGAACCGGCCTGTGTGATCGGGCTGTCGGCCGCGTCATTCAGCAGACGTTGATAGGCCACGGCCCCCTCCAGCGCCCATGCCTCATCTAGACGGTAGGTCGCCTGCACTTCGATGCCTGCCCCCAGCAGACCGCCTTCGGCCTCATAGGCCGCCAAGGTCGGTGTGGCCGAGTCGACCCCGAAGTACGTGTCGGCATAGGTGTCGTTGCCAAGGCTGAAACGCGGGCCTGCGGTGATGGTCCAACGCTCATCGGGGCGAAAGATCACGTCAGCGCCGATGTCGCCGGTCACGCCTTCATGCCCGCCAAACCCTTGACGCACTTTGCCGAAGACCTGCCAGTTCACCTCGCGGTAGACCACGCCGAAACCAAGTTCGACCGCGGCGTCAATGTCCTCAAGCCCCGCCAGTTCGGGGTGATCGGAACTGTCACGCTCGCCCAGATAGCGGAACGCGCCGGTAAAGCCGAAACCGGTTTTGGGCGCTTCGCCGATGTTGGTACCAATTTTGCGCCCGCCCCATTCGAGCGAACCAAAGGTAAAGGCCAGATCAGGCGTCGCGCGGTAGCTGCTGGCGCCCGGATAATCCGGTGCCGCCCCCACCCCGCCGCGCAGGGCGAAGTTGAAGGAACGGTCCTGCGCTGCCACCGGCAGCGCGGCAACCATGGCGAGGCAGGAAGCAAGGGGCAGAGAAAGGGCGAGACGCATGTGGGCAGGCTCCAATGGTAATAGGGTTTCGAGGCAATCTAGCATGACGTGCCGCAACTGACAGGAACAATAGCGATCCGCTTGCCGAATTCTTTCTAAGCGGCCAGAGTGGCTGGAAATATTTGCGCGTCAGTACAGCTATACCCGGCCCGCGGGTTTGCCGCACAGTGCAACAGGAGGAGGAACACCATGGGATACCGCGACACCTACGACCGCTGGCAGGCCGATCCGGAAGCCTATTGGCTGGAACAGGCAGAGGCGATCGACTGGGACATCGCGCCAACGCGCGCACTGTTCGACCGGGGCGAGCATCTCTATGAGTGGTTCGCGGGTGCGAGCGTAAACACCTGCTACAACGCCGTGGACCGCCATGTGGAGCAGGGCAACGGCAAGCGCGTGGCGATCATCTATGACAGCCCGATCACCGGCAATAAATCGACCCTGACCTATAGCGAATTGCAGGGCCATGTCGCGTCGCTCGCCGGTGCTTTGGTGGCCCAAGGCGTAGAAAAAGGCGACCGCGTGGTGATCTATATGCCCATGGTCCCCGAAGCGGTGGAGGCGATGCTGGCCTGCGCGCGCATCGGCGCGATCCATTCCGTGGTCTTCGGCGGTTTCGCCTCTAGCGAATTGGCGGTGCGGATCGACGATTGCAAACCCAAGGCGATCATTGCGGCCTCCTGCGGGGTCGAACCATCGCGCGTGGTCGATTACAAACCCCTACTGGACGGGGCCATTGAACAGGCCACGCACAAACCCGACACCTGCATCATCCTGCAACGCGGCCAGAAACCCTGCGAATTGAACCCCGAGCGGGACATCGACTGGTACGCCGACCAAGACGGCGTGCGTCCCGCGCCTTGCGTCCCCGTTGAGGGGAACCACCCAGCCTATATCCTTTACACCTCCGGCACCACCGGCGCGCCCAAGGGCGTGGTGCGCCCTACCGCGGGACATTTGGTGGCGCTCAACTGGACGATGAAGAACATCTATAACGTCAATCCGGGCGAGGTTTTCTGGGCCGCGTCAGACGTGGGCTGGGTCGTGGGCCACAGCTATATCTGCTACGCGCCGCTGATTGCGGGCAACACCACCGTTGTGTTCGAGGGCAAGCCCGTGGGCACCCCCGATGCGGGCACCTTCTGGCGGGTGATCGAAGAGCATGGCGTGTCGAGCTTCTTCACCGCCCCCACCGCGATCCGCGCCGTGAAACGCGAAGATCCCAAGGGCGAGGAGATCAAGAAATACGACCTGTCGAGCCTGCGTGCGCTTTACCTCGCGGGGGAGCGGGCCGATCCCGATACTGTCGAATGGGCGCAGGAGAAACTGGGCAAACCGGTCTACGATCACTGGTGGCAGACCGAGACCGGCTATACCATCGTCGGCAACCCGGCGGGGCTTGAGGCGCTGCCGGTCAAGGTCGGCTCTCCCACCGTGCCGATGCCGGGCTATGACGTGCAGATTTTGGATGAGCGCGGTGAACCGCTGCCTGCCGGAGAGCTGGGCGCGATTGCCATCAAGCTGCCCTTGCCCCCCGGCACCTTGCCCGGCCTGTGGAACGCCGAAGACCGCTTTCGCAAATCCTATCTCACCACCTTCCCCGGCTATTATGAGACTGGCGATGCGGGGCGGATTGATGAGGACGGCTATGTCTGGATCATGGCGCGCACCGATGACGTGATCAACGTCGCGGGCCACCGGCTGTCGACCGGCGCGATGGAAGAAGTCTTGGCGGGCCACCCCGATGTGGCCGAATGCGCCGTGGTGGGGGTCAGCGATGACCTTAAAGGCCAGTCGCCCGTCGGTTTCTTGTGCCTCAACAAAGGCGTTGACCGCCCGCATGAAGAAATCGTCGCGGAATGCGTCACCCGAATGCGCGAGCAGATTGGTCCGGTGGCGGCGTTCAAACAGGCTGTGGTGGTGGACCGCCTGCCCAAAACCCGCTCGGGCAAGATCCTCCGCGCGACCATCGTGAAAATCGCGGATGGAGAGGATTTCAAGCCGCCGGCAACCATCGACGACCCGGCAATCTTGGACGAGATCCGTGACGCGCTAAAGGGTATCGGCTACCCGCAGTCGTAACCAATCAACTTCATGACGGTGGACCTATGCAGGTCTGGCGCTAAACTCAGACTCAAGGAAACGCGCGCGCAGACCAGCCCGCGCGTTTTTTACAATTGCGTTGCTTGCGCGAAATATGCGAAGCGCCACCGGAAATGCCCCGCATCCGGGGCCAGCCACGACAGCACATTCAGTGGGTCTTTTCCCTCCCGGAGCTAGCCCTCCGGCCGCGCAGAAAGGTTTTCGACGTGCAGACACCCTATTACTTGATCGACAAGGCCAATCTCCGCGACAATATGGAGAAGATCGCCCGCCTCCGCGCCCTCTCCGGAGCGCGCTGCCTGCTGGCGCTGAAATGTTTCGCCACATGGTCGGTCTTTGATTTCATGTCGGAATATATGGACGGCTCAACCTCATCATCGCTCTATGAGGTGCGGCTCGGGGCCGAGAAATTCCCCGGTGAGACCCATGCCTATTCCGTCGCCTATGCCGAACATGAGATCGACGAGGTGCTGGGTCATGCCGACAAGATCATCTTCAATTCCATCGGCCAGCTCGATAAATTCGACACACAGTCGCGCGGGCATATACGAGGGCTGCGAGTGAACCCCGGCGTCTCCACCTCGGACTTCGATCTGGCCGACCCTGCGCGACCCTTTAGCCGTCTGGGTGAACACGACCCTGCGGCGATTGATGCGGTCGCAGACCGGATCACCGGGCTGATGTTCCACAACAACTGCGAGAACGACAGTTTCGAGCGGTTCGACGAAATGCTGACCTTGATCGAAGACCGCTTTGGCGCGGTGCTGCACAAGATGGACTGGATCAGCCTCGGTGGCGGCATCCATTTCACGGGCGCGGACTACCCGCTTGATGATCTGGCGCTGCGGCTGAAATCCTTCGCCGAAGCCTTTGGCGTGCAGGTCTATCTGGAGCCGGGTGAGGCCGCGATTACAGGGGCGGCGACGCTGGAGGTCACCGTGCTCGACACGATGCACAACGGCAAGAACCTTGCCATCGTCGACAGCTCGATCGAGGCGCATATGCTTGACCTGCTGATCTACCGCGAACCGGCCAAGATCGCGCCCGACACAGGCGACCACGAATGGATGATCTGCGGGAAGTCCTGCCTCGCGGGCGATATCTTTGGCGAGTTCCGCTTTGATGCGCCGCTGAAAGCCGGTGACCGGCTCTCGTTCCAAGACGCCGCTGGCTACACGATGGTCAAGAAAAACTGGTTCAACGGCGTCAAAATGCCCGGTATCGCGATCCGCGAGTTGGACGGAACCACCCGAATGGTGCGCGATTTTGACTATGACGATTTCGCCGCCGCCCTGTCGTGACAAGAGAGAGGTCAACACTATGAAACGCAATGTTCTTATCATCGGCGCGGGCGGCGTCGCACAGGTTGTGGCGCATAAATGCGCGCAGAATAATGATCGTTTGGGTGATCTTCACATCGCCAGCCGCACGGTTTCGAAATGCGAGGCGATCATCGCCAGCGTGCATGAGAAAGGCGCGATGAAGCAGGACGGTGTGTTCAAGGCGCATGCCGTCGACGGGATGGACATAGAAGCCGTCGCCGCCCTCATCAAAGAGACCGGCTGCCAGATCGTTATCAACGTGGGCTCGCCCTTCGTGAACATGACGGTGCTTGAGGCCTGCATCCAGACCGGCGCCGCCTATATCGACACCGCGATCCACGAAGACCCCCGCAAAATCTGCGAGACGCCGCCGTGGTATGGCAACTACGAATGGAAACGCCGCGAAGCCTGCGCCGAGGCGGGTGTTACCGCGATTCTAGGCGCCGGTTTCGATCCCGGCATGGTCAACGCCTTTGCCCGCTTTGCCGTCGATGAGTTCATGGACGAGGTCAAATCCATCGACATCGTCGACATCAACGCAGGCGACCACGGCAAATATTTCTCGACCAACTTCGACCCGGAGATCAACTTCCGCGAATTCACCGGCACCGTTTACAGCTGGCAAGAAGGCGAGTGGAAGGAAAACAAGATGTTCGAGGTGGGCCGCGAATGGGATCTGCCCGTGGTCGGCAAGCAGAAAGCCTATATGTCGGGCCATGATGAGGTGCATTCGCTAGCCGCGAACTACCCCCACGCCGACGTGCGTTTCTGGATGGGCTTTGGCGATCACTACATCAACGTCTTCACCGTCTTGCAGAACCTCGGCTTGCTCTCGGAACAGCCCGTGACCACCGCCGAAGGGCTGGAAGTCGTGCCTCTGAAAGTGGTGAAGGCCGTACTCCCCGACCCGTCGAGCCTTGCGCCGAACTACACCGGCAAAACCTGCATCGGTGATCTGGTGAAGGGCGTAAAGGACGGCGAAGAGGTTGAGGTTTTTGTCTACAATGTCGCCGATCACAAGGACGCCTATAACGAGGTCGGCAGCCAGGGCATTTCCTACACCGCAGGCGTGCCGCCCGTGGCCTTTGCGATGCTGATCGCCGATGGCACCTATGATGGCGGCACCATGGTCAATGTCGAAGAACTGGACCCNAAACCGCTGTTCGGTCTGCTGGATGACATCGGCCTGCCNACCCGCGTGNAAGACNACAAGGGCGACCGCGCTTGGCACGAGGCCTGAGCCTCTCCTGAAACGTAAAAGGCGACCCCNNAGAGGGTCGCCTTTTTTTAATGCCAGCTACGAAAATCAGTATTTCGCAGCGAAGTCATCGACTTGACGCTCGGCCTCATCTTTGGCGATGCCATAGCGNTCTTGAATCTTACCCACCAACTGCTCGCGGTTGCCGCGCGCTTCGGTGATTTCATCATCGGTCAGATCACCCCATTGCGATTTCACCGCGCCGGTCATCTGGTTCCAATTGCCTTCGATACGGTCCCAATTCATGTCAGGTCTCCTTTCATAGGCTGTGAAGATGCGGGATTGTCCCGCNCTTGCAGGNACAACGCTGNCGCGAANNNNGGGTTCCCNGCNCGAGGNGCGCAGNGGCGGAAAGACGCNGTCTGCAGNNCCGCANTGACGNNGGACGTNAGTTGAACTGTTCCGAGATCAACCGCTCTTCCAACCCATGACCGGGATCGAAGAGGATCCGATGGCTCACGCTTGGATCCGAAGAGACCTCAACCGTGGTCACATCGCGGTGCGATTGCCCGTCGGCATCCGCCATCACAGGGCGTTTTTGCGGCTCTTGCACGTCAAAGCGCACCGTCGCCCGTTTTGGCAGCAACGCCCCGCGCCAGCGGCGTGGGCGAAAGGCCGCAATCGGGGTCAAGGCCAGCACATCCGACCCAATCGGNAGGATCGGCCCATGCGCGGAGTAGTTATAAGCGGTGGAACCCGCAGGTGTGGCCACGAGCGCCCCGTCGCAGACNAGNTCCTCCATCCGCTGCCGCCCGTCTATCGTGATGCGCAGCTTGGCCGCCTGCGGCCCCGCGCGCAGCAAGGACACCTCNTTGATCGCAAGCGCGGTTGAGATGGTCCCGTCGATATGGGTGGCGCGCATGACCAGAGGNTTAATCACCGCCTCTTCCGCCGCCGCCAGCCGCGCTTGCANNTCGCCCTCGCGGTAGGCATTCATCANAAAGCCGATGGTGCCNCGGTTCATCCCATAGACNGGCGCGTCCATATCTTGGGTGCTGTGCAGCGTATGCAGCATAAAGCCGTCCCCGCCCAACGCTACGATCACCTCGGCNTNNCGCAGAGGCACATCACCATAACGCCCGATCAAAGCGGCCCGCGCCGTNTGGGCCACGCTGGCNCGGCTGGCCACAAANGCNATNTTNANNGACATGNCNGCNGGCTCATTCGNGNCGAAGTTTCCGATCATCGGCGTTTGGGGCCAAAACAACCACATTATTCCGCGCGCCACCAGTGTTGACGCACATATCTTGCAACCTGTCGGTTTACAGCCTTCACCTCGGCCCGCGTTTCCGATAGGCAACACGCGAAACCAGCCCCAATGAGGATCCCCTGATGTCCGATTTCTTCACCAAATCTCTTGCTGATTCCGACCCGGCNCTCGCCGCTGCGATTGANGCCGAACTGGGCCGCCAGCGCGACGAGATCGAGTTGATCGCCAGNGAGAACATCGTCTCTGCTGCGGTGCTTGAGGCNCAGGGCAGCATCATGACCAANAAATACGCCGAAGGCTATCCGGGCCGTCGNTANTATGGCGGGTGCGAGCATGTCGACGTGGCCGANAACCTNGCNATCGAACGCGCCTGNGCGCTGTTCGACTGCGCNTTCGCCAACGTCCAGCCGAACTCGGGCAGCCAAGCNAACCAAGGNGTCTTNACCGCGCTGCTGCAACCCGGNGACACCATTCTGGGNATGAGCCTTGATGCCGGGGGNCACCTGACCCACGGGGCCAAGCCGAACCANTCNGGCAAATGGTTCAACGCCGTNCAATACGGTGTGCGCAAACAGGACAACCTGCTGGANTACGACCAAGTNGCCGAACTGGCGGCTGAGCATAAGCCCAAGATGATCATCGCCGGNGGCTCNGCCATTCCNCGCCAGATCGACTTTGCCAAAATGCGTGAGATTGCCGACAGNGTNGGNGCCTACCTGCTGGTCGACATGGCNCANTTNGCGGGNCTNGTNGCNGCGGGTGAGCANCCCTCNCCCTTCCCNCATGCGCATGTGGCGACGACCACNACNCACAAGACCCTGCGCGGCCCGCGCGGCGGCATGATCCTGACCAATGACGAAGCNATCTCGAAAAAGATCAACTCNGCCATNTTCCCNGGCATTCAGGGNGGCCCCCTGATGCATGTGATCGCNGCCAAGGCCGTGGCCTTTGGCGAAGCGCAGCGCCCCGAGTTCAAANCCTACGCCAAGCANGTCATCGCCAANGCNCAGGCNCTGTCGGATCAGTTGATCAAAGGNGGCCTCGACACNGTNACCCATGGCACCGACACCCATGTGGTGCTGGTCGATCTGCGCCCGAAAGGCGTGAANGGCAACGACACCGAGAAGGCTNTGGGCCGGGCGCATATCACCTGCAACAAGAACGGNGTGCCGTTTGANCCNGAAAAGCCGATGGTNACNNNNGGCATTCGCCTCGGCTCCCCCGCAGGCACGACGCGCGGCTTNGNTGANGCCGAGTTCCGCCAGATCGCCGATTGGATCATCGAAGTGGTCGACGGGCTTGCGGCCAATGGTGCNGANGGCAATGCCGAGGTNGAGGCGAAAGTCGCCGCCGAAGTNGAAGCGCTGTGCCAGCGTTTCCCGNTGTATCCGAACCTGTAAGCAATTGGGCCCTCGCNGCGATGCGGGGGCCTTTCTTTGCCCGGAATCAAGGCGCCCTGCGCCGCCGGGCAGCGCCCGACCGCCCCATGGGCGGGCGCTTCTGCGACGAAGCACGTCAAATCACCCCCACATCAAACTTGAGAAATAAAGTGGTCTCGGCGCGGTTGCGATGCCCACCCGCGGTCGGGCGCTGCCCTCTNATGCTCTGTCACGCTCCCCCCTTGCCGATCCCCNCNCCCCGCGCCACATTCTTCTGCAAAGGAGAACCGCATGATCATTCACCCCAANGNCAGCCGCCCCTCTGANCCCGGNCCCGAAGATTACTTCACCGGAGAGGTNGAGATGNCCCCGCTGATCTCTGCCCCGGCCCCNGCCCGCCTGCGCGGNGTGACGGTGACCTTNCAGCCCGGAGCGCGCACGGCGTGGCATGTCCACCCCTTGGGCCAGACCNTGATCGTCACCGAAGGCACCGGCCGCGCCCAGACCGAAGGCAGCCCGGTGCAGACGCTGAACAAAGGCGATGTCGTCTGGTTCGGCCCCGGAGAGAAACACTGGCACGGNGCCGCGCCNGACAGCGCCATGACCCATATCGCCCTGCAAGAGGCNCAGGTCGGNGAGGCNGTCGAATGGATGGAAAAGGTNNCGGACGCGGATTACGACCCGGCCTNAGCCCNTNGGCGCGGCGGCTTANACGTAGCCGCGCCACCAAAGCCAGATCACNAAGCCNNCNAAAACCACNAGNATGTTNAANGCCACCNCNGCCANNCGNTCNAGNATGATNCCGCGCCGCCGGGCNTTGGGGTCGATCTCACGCAAATGCGCCGTGACCCGGTTGAAGGCCGCCCANACGGGGGCATCCTCCAGCTGGCGGGCGATATGAGGGTTGGCGACCAGATGNTCGGTCTTGCTCAGCAACACCCCATCGCCGCGAATGCCGCGCGGCAGTTCCGGCCCGGCGCGGTGAAACGCCTCGCGCAGATCGCGGGCTTTGATGCGCAGCCNNTCCTCGAACAGGGGGCGCAGCGCCTCGGCNCGGGTGTTGAAATCTTGGCGGTCAATCATGCGCGCATCTAATCGCTCTGGTCCCCGGGCTGCAATGCCCGTAATTTGACCGCATGTTGAANTACACCGAATATGGCGAAGCCGCCGCNGACCGTCCGTCCCTGTTTATCGTTCATGGCCTCTATGGCTCTGGCCGCAACTGGGGCGTCATCGCGAAACGTCTTTCCGACAATCGCCACGTCGTCACGGTGGACATGCGTAACCACGGCAGCAGCCCGCATCACGACACCCANAGCTATCCCGAGATGGCNCAGGATCTGGCCGAGGTGATCACCCATCTNGGCGGNCCGGTGGACATNTGCGGNCACTCNATGGGCGGCAANGCNGTGATGATGCTGGCNCTNACCCGNCCCGANNTGCTGCGCCGNGTGATCNTCGCNGATATCGCCCCCGTCACCTANGGGCACACNCAGCAGATGTTCATCGACGCCATGCGCGGCGTGGACCTCACCCAGATCGAACGCCGCTCGGACGCCGAAGCGCAACTGGCCACAGCCGGGGTAGAGCGCGCGTTGCAAAGTTTCTTTACCCAATCGCTCGACGTGCCCGGAAAACGCTGGCGGCTGAACCTCGACGCGCTTGAGACGGAGATGCCCAAGATCATCGGCTGGCCTGATGATGTGAGCGGGCAATTTGCCGGGCCGACCCTGTTCCTCTCGGGCGGCGCCTCGGACTATGTGCAGCCCAAACACCGCGAGCCGATCAAGGCGCTGTTCCCACAAGCGCGCTTTGCCAAAATCCCCGGCGCGGGGCATTGGCTGCACGCAGAGAAACCGCGCGAGTTCGAAGCCACGCTGCGCATCTTTCTAAACGCCGAAGGGGCTGCCTCCACGGGCTAAGCCCTTTCGCCCCGACAGAGACTCAAACCACCGCCCGTAAGGGTTGAACCGGCGGCCCCGCCCTTATTTCTGGGGCCGTCAAAGCCATTCCCCCCTTGCAGCCCGT
>NZSX01000050.1 GCA_002703405.1 Sulfitobacter sp.
GCGAGACTGATGAGCAGGGAGAGAAATCTTTTCAACGCATAGCGCAACATAGCGCGGAGGTTAGGCGGCACGCTCGGGAGGGTCCAGAGCCCGCGTGCAGTTTCCCCGAGGAGAAAGAGAGAATTGCTGAATTTTTAAGGCCCACGTAGGGCGGGGCCGGGGTCCACATCGAAAGAATCCAGCATTGTGAGCATGTTATGCACTGAAACCGCCGTTTTCCCTTTCCTAATCGCTATGCGCTGGAACCATATCCGTTATGCGGTGTTGTCTTCGGGAGAACAGATAAAACTGGAGAATAAAAATGAAAACGACTCTGAAAACACTTGCGATCGCCGGCCTTCTGGGCACCGTTTCCGCACCCGCCTTCGCCGCTGCTCACATGGACATGGCCACCATGACCTGCGCCCAGTACCAAGAATTGAGCGATGAAGACAAAATGAAAGTCTCTTCCATGGCAATTGCCGAACTGGAAGATGGCGACCACGGTGGCTCCATGATCACCGAAACCAAAAACGACGGTTCCGAGCCGAGCGACATCTCTGCTGCTGAAGCGACAGACGCTGAAGAAACCGAAGATTCCCTGATCGACAATACAAAAGCCGTCGAAGATTCCGAAGAAGCTGACGAGATGGCCGACACGGAAATGGAGCAGAAAATGGAAGACTTCATGGTCGTCTGTAACCAGAACCCCGACGCGCTGGTAAGCGAAGCCGCAGCAAACCTGCGTGGCAAAGACCAATAGGTCTTCGCATCTAATTAAAAAGGGCGCGCCTCANGGCGCGCCCTTTTTTAATGCTTAAACGCAATCCTATGGATCACTCCGCCCAGCTCACACCGGTCAGGTCGGTGGCCTGCGTGGGCGCGTTTACCCAAAGCCCCTCGACACCCGCCTTGGCAATCGTCGGGAAAGCGAGTTGGAACAGATAGCCGTTCACATAGTCTTCGGCGATCATGCGCTGCGCCTTGGCCAGCATCTCGGTCCGCGCTGCGGGTTCTGCCGTCTTGTTGAACTCGGTTATCAGCGACTGGAACTCAGCATTGTCATATTGGAAGTAATAGTCCGGGTTGGCGTAGATATTGATGTCCATCGGCTCTGTATGGCTGACGATCGACAGACCGAAATCCTTGCCTTTGAACACNGTTTCCAACCACTGTGCCCATTCGACATTGGTGATCTGCGCCTTGATGCCAACTTCGGCCAGCTGGGCTGCGATGATCTCTCCGCCGCGGCGGGCGTAGGATGGGGGCGGCAGGTGCAACGTCGTCTCGAACCCATCGGGGAAACCGGCCTCNGCCAGCAGCGCCTTGGATTTTTCAGGGTCGTAGCTGCTCATCTCAGCCAGATCGACGTAGTCNGGGTTATGCGGTGCGAAATGGGTGCCGATGGGCGTGCCATANCCAAACATTGCCCCATCAATGATTGCCTGACGGTCGATGGCATGGGCCACNGCCTCGCGGACTTTGACGTTATCGAAAGGTTCGCGCTTGTTATTGATCGACAGGATCGTTTCCCCCTCGGTCGAGCCGATCAGCACTTGGAAACGGGGGTCCGCCTCGAACTGGGGGATATTTTCCGGCGCGGGGAAGCCGGTGAAAACATCGACATCCTCGGCCATGACCGAAGCGAAAGCCGCTGTCGGATCTGAGATGAACTTGAAGGTCGCGCTGGCCAGCGCGGGCGCCTCGCCCCAATAGTCGTCATTCCGGGTCAGAGTGATCTTGTCGCCCTGATTCCAGTTCTCAAACTTGAACGCGCCTGTGCCAATCGGGGTTTGCTTGATCGCCTCGACCGTTTCAGGTGCCACGATCACCGCGTCGCCCCAGGCGAGGTTGAACAGCATGTTGCCATTCGGTTCGCTCAGTTTGACCTCAACGGTCTGCGGGTCAATGACGTTCACTTCGGAAATCGCGGCATAGAGCGCCTTTTGGGCATTGGCGCTGTCTTCGGCGTTGATCCGGTCGAGGGTGAATTTCACGTCCTCGGCGTCCATCGTGGTGCCATCGTGAAAGGTGACCCCCTCGCGCAGCTTGAACGTATAGGTCAGCCCGTCTTCGGAAATCTCCCAGGACTCAGCCAAGCCCGGCACGACAGAGCCATCGCCCATGAAACGGGTCAGCCCTTCGAAGACATTGGTATAAAGCACCGAGTCGATGGCCCCGGCCGCGGCAGAGGTCGGATCAAGGTGCGGCGGCTCAAGCTGCATGGCGACGGTGATGTCGTCCTTGGCGAAAGCGCTGGTGGCGGCGACAGCCAATGCAGCACTGGCCACACCGGTCATCAAACGGTTCAAACGGTTCATGAAGTTCTCCCATATTGGCGTATTTTTTTGCGAGGCTAGCCAAAAGCCGCGCGACGCGCCAGCCTTCGTTGCCAAGCCCGCGCGAGAAGGGTATCGCGGGTGCTTTGCACGGGCGCGCTGCGCATCGGACCGCCCGTGAAAAGGCATTAGGAGAACGTCATGGCCAGGCTGGGGATTGATTTTGGAACGTCCAACACCGCGGCGGGCATCGCTGTCAACGGCACCCCGCAACTGATCGCATTAGAGGCCGAGGCGCAGACCCTGCCGACGGCGGTATTTTTTGATTTCGAAGCGCGTGAAATGCGGATCGGCGCCGCCGCCTCTGACGCGCTGCTGGCCGGGGCCGAGGGCCGTTATATGCGCGGGTTGAAAAGCCTGCTTGGCACCCGGCTGATGCGCGAGCGGCGGGTGCTTTTGGGCGAACGGCTGGACTTTATCGATATTGTGGCGCGGTTTCTGGCGCGGGTGAAAACGCAAGCCGAAGCCGCCACGGGGATGCAGTTCGACACAGCACTCTCTGGCCGTCCGGTGCGCTTTCACTCAGCTGATGACGCGCGCGATGCGCAAGCGCTGACAGACCTGCGCGAGGCCTATGGCCGGGCCGGTTTCGACCATGTGGATTTCATGAACGAACCCGAAGCCGCCGCGCTTGCCAACCGCGCCGCGCTGCGACCGGGGGATCTGGGGCTGGTGATCGATATCGGCGGCGGCACCTCTGATTTCACGCTTTTCCGCCAGCGCGGGAATGATGAGATCGACATTTTGGAAAGCCACGGCATCCGCCTTGGCGGGACCGATTTNGACCGNTCCTTGTCCATCGGGCGGGTGATGCCGCAGCTTGGGATGGGCAGCGAAATTCGCCATGCTTTCGGAGGCGACACCCACATCGCGCCNAACGCGATCTTCAACGATCTGGCCACTTGGGCGAAAATTCCGTTTCTCTATGGCNCNGANACCCGCAAGGCGGCGGCGGAATTGCATAAGTTTGCCGAACANCCCAAGCGTCTGGCACGNTTGGTTAAAGTGCTTNANGAAGAGCTTGGTCATGATCTTGCTTTTGCCGTCGAAGCGGGCAAAATCCGCGCCAATGGCGCAGGGGCCGAGGGGGATGCAGAGCCNGTGATCGACGTGTCGATGCTCAAACCCCGCGCGACTTTGNCCCTGCCCCGTGACTGGATGCGCAAGCGGCTCTCGAAACTGGCNGCACAGATGGGGGATGCAGCGGAGNCGACAGCGCNGAACGCAGGCATCGCGCCCGGCGCTGTGGACCGGTTNATCTTTGTCGGCGGGTCGAGCCTGATGGAGGTGGTCGAGGCCGAAATGCNCNCACGNTTTCCGCGCGCGGAAGGGCATCGGGGGGCGGCGCTGACGGCGATTGTCGAGGGGTTGGCGTTGAGTGCTGGTGGAGGGGTAAACGCGGCTGATCCGTTTGGTTGAGGGTCCGGGATCGGTATTTAAGAAAGGATGAAGTTGAAAGGGGGGAACGCTCCCCGGTGGGGGCGAGATTGGCGGGGCGTTATTGTTTGGGGCNCGCGANTTNAGCAGGCTGGGGCTTTTTACTGTGCAGGNNGCTTCGGCGGGCTATGTTCATNATGTCCATGAATTTCAGGAAGAACGCGAATGGCCCCACTGATCCAGAAAAAGCCCCCNACCTCTGCCGTGCAGGAAGAGGCGGAAGAACGCTCTGTCAGTGAGGCGGCGGCGCTGTCGCCCAAGCTGATCTATGAGGTGATCCGGCGCGAGGGGCGCGATGAGTTGAACCGCACCAACCGGTCGTTGATCTGGTCNGGGATATCCGCGGGGATGCTGATNAGTCTTTCGGTCTTGGGGGANGCNATTTTTCGAACCTATTTGCCGGATGCGGGCTGGCGTTTNCTGTTGGAGAACCTCGGCTATTCCTTGGGGTTCATCGCGGTCATCATGGGCCGGATGCAGNTGTTTACCGAAAACACCATCACCACGGTCTTGCCCCTGATGCAGGAACGCAGCCTGAATATTNTGTGCAGGCTCATGCGGCTTTGGGCCGTTGTGCTGGGGGCCAATGTGATCGGGGCCTTCGCGGCGGCCGCGCTGTTTATCTATACGCCCGCCATCCCGGCGGAGGTTTTGCCCGCTATCATCAGCCTNTCGGAACACGCGACGGGCATGCCNGCGGCGGAGGGGTTTTGGCGGGCCATTCCGGCGGGGGTCATCGTGGCGTTGATCGTTTGGATGCTGCCCGAAGCGGATGAGGCTGCATTTTTCCTGATCCTGACCTTTACCTGGCTTATCGCCGCGGGGGACTTCACCCATATCGTCGCAGGGTCTGTAGAGATGGCCGCGCTCATTCTGCATGGCGGGCTGGGGCTTGNTCAGGCGATCTTTGGCTTCTTCCTGCCGGTGCTTGTCGGCAACATCATCGGCGGTACGTTGATCTTCACCCTTGTTGCTTGGGGGCAGGTCCGCGACGATGTGGAGGACAGCTAACGCGAAGCGGTNCCGGTTTTNGCCGGGGCCGAATTGAAAGGATTGGCATTGGTGCTGCGCAGACCTCCGACCCGACCGGCGATCTATTGGGATGCTTTCAAGGCGAGCCTNAAACAAGCGGCCGACGATAACCTTGCGCTGATCTCGGCTGGGGTGGCGTTTTTCGCGATGCTGTCGTTNTTTCCCGCGCTGGCGGCGCTGATCGCGCTTTTGGGGCTGATCTCNGACCCTGTTGTGGTCATTGCNCAGTTGGAGGATGTGCGCGGGCTGCTGCCGGATGATGTCTATGACATTATCAATACGCAGGTGACCGGGCTGGTNACCGCGCGGGCCGATACCTTGGGTTGGGCCGGTATTGTATCGCTGCTGGTGGCGCTNTGGTCTGCGCGGGCCGGTGTGGGGGCGATGGTGATCGGTCTGAACGCTGTCTATAANGAGCGCAACCGCAATGCTGCGAAACATTACCTNCATGCCTTGATGTTGACNGTNAGCCTTGTGGGGGTNGGNATNGTGGCGNTGCTGGCGGTGGTGGTCGCNCCNATCATTCTGGCGTTNATCCCGCTTGGNCCCTTTGGCAACGCCGTGGCCGACCTGCTGCGCTGGACCGTTGCCACGGCGGTTTTGTTTGCCGGTGTGGGTGTGCTTTACCGTTTCGGGCCAAACCGGCGCGCGGCGCGATTGCCTTGGCTTAGCAGCGGGGCGATTTTGGCGGTGATGTCTTGGGCGGTGCTTTCGATCGGATTTTCCTATTACGTCGCCAATTTCGGCAACTACAATCAGGTCTATGGCTCNATCGGGGNCGTGATTGCGATGTTGGTCTGGCTTTGGATNAGCAGTTTTCTGATCCTATTCGGCGCGGCCCTGAACGCGCAGGTCGAACGNCGNACGCGCCCGGACAGCACCATCGGCCCNGCCAAACCGCGCGGGCAACGTGGGGCCGAGGCCGCNNATACCTTTATCGATATNACGCAAGAGTAGCTGTTANAGCAGGGGGCGCTTTTGGCGNCCCTCAAGTTCGGTCANNCCCGCTTTCGCCAANGCGGCGAGGTCGTTGATCTGAAGCACCCTGTCGGACCACGAAAGCAACTGGCGTTCTTTCAGGGCNCCGAGGGTTTTGTTGGTGTGCACCACCGACAGGCCAAGNGCATCGGCCANATCGCGTTGNGAATAGGGCAGCAGCATCTGGTTGTGGGTGACCATNCCCAGCGACTGGCCACGNTCGAAAATCTTNACCATCGCCCAAGCGATGGCCTGCATCGCGGTGCGTTGGCCAATGGTGGCAAGGACTTCGCCCATGAAATGNTCTTCGATCGCGGCCAACCAAGTGATNTCAAAGGCGCGTTCGGGGTGGTTNTTGAAGAAATTCCANAACTCGCTGCGGTTGAAAACGCAAAGCCGCATATGGGTCCGGGCTTCGACNGAATGNCCCATNTCACCCATGATGCCTGCCTGCAGGCCGATGAAATCGCCGGGGAAGACAAAGCTGATGACCTGNCGGTTGCCGTTTTCCAAGGTCTTGTCGCGGATGCCCATCCCGGTCAGCGCGGTGTAAAGCTGGGGCGAGTTNGANCCCTCAAGCAGGATCGGCGTGCCCGGCTCAACCGTCAGCTCACCGGACTTGAACTTCTCCATGAAGTTCACTTCATCTTTCGACATCGGCAGGAAGGCATCTTTGCGACGGAGAGGGCAATAGCGGCATTGTGTCGTCATCAGATAAAATTTGCCTTCTTATGTCTTAGTTTAATGCGCCCTNNNGGCNCGCCCCCTANANCGACNACTTTGCTAACCCGGGGGAAGACCATGTCGATNTTGATCTACGAACCGGACCCNTTGGTCTGTTCAGACATAAATGAAACGCTTTCTGCNGCGTNTCCGCAATCGCGAAATTNGCGTTTTAGAGACGTTTGANCNNANCNANCTGGTGGNNAACNTCNANNACANCGAATNNGCGGTNCTGTCGCTGCGGCGNGATCAGTTGCACCAGCATCTNNNGGATNTNTCGAACNTGCNGGAGTGGTTTCCNATCNTCTGTATCNTNAACGATNCGCCNCGNNTGGNNGANGCNGANAGGAGNCTGNNNTTCATCACNCGCCCCTTTTCNAGNNGNNATCTNCTCAGNNNTGTNAACGNCGCGCTTTCTGACCNGCNGTTATGCCAGCCAGAAATGCCATNACCAANTTNTTGAGACCGTCATGTTCGGTCGCGGAGGGNTCTTCCTGNCGGGNNGCCTGAGCGGCGGGNNCGCNGTCNGATCCGGCNATGGCNAGCAAGAGNAAACCAACACCGAAATAGACCGCGCCGAGGATCAGCGCAGCGGTGAGCGCCGTGGTGACGGTGATGAGATAAAGCCANGCCGCAAGCGTNAGAAACAGCAGCCCGATCAGNAGNAANAGCGCGGCCCCGGCGCTNAGCATNGCGGTGCGCAGCNCNCGNCGCAGGGAGCCGCGCAGATGGTTCATCACCGCGGAAANCATCTNAGCGGCGGGCCGTCACAAGACCGACAAGGAAACCGATGCCTGCGGCGATGCCGAGGGCGGTACCNGGNTGNGCTTGNAGGAATTCCTCGGCTTGCTTTTGGGCNTCCATCGCNTTCAGNCGCCCNNTGTCGGCAAAATCATTCGCCGCGTTGCGGGCGTTGTCGCGNATCTCTTCCGACTTGGCCTTGCCGTATTCGCCCANGGTTTCGGTCAGCGATGCGATGTCTTTTTTNAGNAGCGCNATCTGGTCCGACAGATCGTCGATGGTCAGATCTTTTGCGGCAGCGGTCGGGGTCTTGGCCATGCGGGCCTCCTGAATNTTTGACTGACGATAGGCAGCGCGGGCGCTGAATGCAAAGGGTTCCCTGCGCAAANCGATGCNCGGNGAACCCTNTTTTTCTGGCCCGGNTTAGGCGTTGAGCGTTTCCGTGGAGGAAAAGAACATCGCTTGCGAGACAGCCGAGACGACCTGATCCACCGANTANGGTTTGGAGATCAGGAANGCNGGCTCTGGCTTGTCNCCGGTNANCAGACGCTCNGGGAAGGCNGTGATAAAGATCACCGGACGCATGCCNAGNTCGTTCAGCANNTCGTTCACNGCNTCGATNCCCGAAGAGTTATCGGCCANTTGGATNTCNGCGAGGATCAGGTCNGGCACATCGGCNTTGCCCAGTTTCACCGCTTCATCNCGGGTGCGNGCGATNCCNGTCACNCGGTGGCCCATCTCNGCGACGATGGATTCAATGTCCATCGCGATAATGGCTTCGTCTTCGATGATCATCACCGAACCGGAGGTGCTGTCNGCCATTTCGCGNTGTGCGATCTGGATCAGCTCATCGGCCTCGGCCTCATCCACGCCAATGATTTTGGCGATTTCACCATGCGAAAAGCCTTCNATNGTGTGCAGCAGCAGCGCTTCGCGGCTGTTGTTGGTCAGGCTCGACAGATGCCGCTGCGCCTTGGCGCGGGGGCCGCTTTCGCCTTCTTCCACCGGGGCACCTGCGCTGGCCCAGATACCGTACAAAACCTTGAAAAGACCCGTCTTTGTGTCTACTCCATCGAGCACCGAGCGATCAACCAGGATGGCTTCCAGCGCCGCCGCGGCGAAGGTGTCACCACTGGTCTGGCTNCCAGTCATCGCCCGCGCGAACCGGCGAAGGTAGGGGATGTTGGCACCCAGTTCATCGCTGATGCTGGTCTTTTGTGTCGCATCGTTCATCTAGTCGAATCCTTTTTACTTTTCTTGGAACCAAACACGTCGACATTGTGTTTGGTTCCAGTATGCNTNCATAATTATTCAAACGAGACGACGATGCCAGAGGTGATGTTAGTGAATTCAGNAAACAAGGACGAGCGCGAGCGCGTCATCGACGACAACCTCAAGCGNGTCTTCGATGAGACGCTCGATGAAGGCATCCCTGATCGTTTCAAGGATCTGCTTCAGAAGTTGAAGGAACAGGATTCAGAAAAAGGAACGTCATAATGACCCGTCCCGATCCGCGCGACGAGCTGGTAGAACATCTGCCGGCCATGCGGGCCTTTGCCATCAGCCTGACACGCAATGGTGCCACGGCAGACGACATGGTGCAGGACACCTTGGTCAAGGCGTGGACCAACATCGAAAAATTCCAAGAGGGCACGAACATGCGTGCTTGGCTCTTCACGATCCTGCGAAACACTTACTATTCCTCGCGCCGCAAGGCGAAACGCGAAGTCTCGGATGTGGATGGCGTGTTGACTGACGGGNTGGCGGAAAAGCCCGCACATGATGGTCACATGCAGATGACGGATTTCCGCAAGGCCCTTGCCCTGCTGAAGGATGAGCAACGCGAAGCGCTGCTTCTTGTGGGGGCCTCTGGCTTCTCCTACGAGGAAGCNGCAGACATGTGTGGCGTTGCCGTAGGCACCATCAAAAGCCGCACCAACCGGGCNCGTGCNCGCCTTGCTGAACTGCTGGGTCACCATGACGACGAGTCGCTTGAAATGACCGATGACGCNACAATGTCNGTCCTATCCGCTTCTAAAGTTTCTTCTTTCTAAATATGACGTCTGGCTTCTTCAGCGGTGATCTGATGCGTGGGCTGACGATCCGTATTNTGCTGTTTCTGTCTCTCGCGCTTTTGCCCATCGGGCTGATCGCGGTTGTGCAGACACGGCAGATTGCGGATCAAAGCCGCCAAAGCGCAGAGCTATCGCTGATCGCCGTCACAGAACAGGCCTCTGCCGCGGAACGCCGGGTGATCCAAGAGGCTTTCGGCGCCGCCGAAGCGCTCACCTCTATCGTGCGTCTCAGGCGGGACGACCCAGAGGAATGCACCGCCTTCCTCAAGGAGTACAAGCAAGCGTCAGACATCTATTCGCTTGTGGGTTTCATCGGGCTAGACGGGAAAATGACCTGCTCCTCCACGGGGCAGGATCATGACTTTTCCGAGGATGAGAACTTTCAAACACTGGTGGAAACACCGGTCCGTCGTGCGATGCCGGTGTTGCAAGGGGCGGTCAGCAATCAGATGGTCACGCTGATCAACGCGCCGGTCTACGAAGAGCGCGAATTGATCGGCTTCATGGCGCTCAGCATTCCCGAAGACGCCATCAACGCGATACGCGAACCCAAGAGCAAACACAGCAGCGTCGCGATGATGACCCTCAACAAGATGGGCCACATCCTGACCACCGAAAACGGGCTGGCCGTTGCCAAAAAGGAATACCCCAGCGATGTCGCCTTGTCGCTGTTGACCACCAAAGAACCCAACGTCTTCCTTTCAGAGAATTTCGATGGCCAAGACCGCGCCTATGTGATCGTCCCGATCGTGCCAGACACGGTCTTCGCGCTAAGCGTATGGCCCAGAAACACCCCGTTTCTGGACACGGGCGTTTCCACCCGCCTGAGCGCGCTTTTGCCCATCGTCATGTGGCTGGCCAGCTTGATCGTGGCCTTCTGGGCGTTGAACCGGCTGGCGATCAACCACATTCGCAAGCTTGGCCGGCAGATGCGTCGCTTTGCGCTGAACCGCACCCTGCCGCGCGGGACGCTTGGCCCCTCGGTGCCCACCGAATTGGTCGAGATGGAATCCGCTTTTGTCGGCATGGCGGAATCGATCCTGCGAGATGAGGCGACGCTCGAAGACAGCCTTCGGCAAAAGAACATCCTGCTGAAAGAGGTCCACCACCGGGTCAAAAACAACCTTCAGCTTATCTCGTCGATCATGAACATGCAGATCCGGCAGGCCAAAAGCGAAGACGCGCGTTTTGTCCTGCGGCGCTTGCAAGATCGCATCCTCAGCCTCGCCACCGTGCACAAGAACCTCTACCAGAATGACGATCTGGTGCGGGTCAACGCCAGCGAACTGCTGAACGAGATTGTAGGCCAGATGCTATCGGTCGGGCTGGCCTCTGGTTCGGGCGTGCAGGTTGAGCAATCCTTTGAGCCGATCAAGATTGACGCCGACGATGCGGCCCCCCTCACCCTGCTGGTGTCAGAGGCGCTGACCAACGCGCTGAAATACGTCTCGACGGTCGAACATGGCAAAGGGTTCATTTCGCTCAAGCTGATCCAGACCGGGCCGGAACAGGCGATGATTGAAGTCCGCAACACCATCGGCAACCCCGAAGAGGTGAAATCCGGCACCGGGCTCGGCTCTCGTTTGATCCTTGCCTTTACCCGCCAGTTGAACGGTCAGGTCGAGGTTGAAACCACGGATGGCGTTTACCAAATCCGGGTGAATTTCCACGTGCCGACCGACAGCAAGATGGTCTACGACTACTGACGCGCTATCGATCAGCGGAATCTGGCCGGAAACGTGGCCCGCAAGCCACAGACTCGTCATAGGCGAAAAATTTGTCGGAACCCTTTGGCTCGCGCACGGTTGAGCACCTGAAACGCAGTGCTAAAAAGGAAAACGGAGATGACCACGGAGCTCTTTCTCGGCGGTCTGACCATCCTGACCTTAGCCGCGGTCATCATTCTGGCCTTAACCACGGGCCGACGGGAACTAAACCCGGATGAAGACCGTGCCGGTCGCGACAAACAGCAACCGGAGACCCAAAGGTCGAACTACCGGTCAGACTATTAAGACCTGACACCCCTATCGACCGCCCCGAGCAGAACGCTCGGGGCGGTCGATATTTATAGGGCGTCTTTTTAAAAACTGGGGGGCGTGCAGGCGCTGACAATCTCACAGGGGTCGGTGCCAATATTGCGAAACCGATGCGGCAGGCGGCTGTCGAACAGGTAGCCATCCCCGGCGTTTAACAGGCTAACTGCGCCATCGACCGTCACCTCGATGCTGCCCCGCACCACCACGCCCGCTTCTTCGCCCTCATGGCTCAGAAACTCCGGCCCGGTATCCGCGCCGGGCTCATAGGTTTCATGCAGCACCTGAAGCGCGTGATGCGCGGCATTGCCCAATTGGCGCAGCGATACGCCGCCCTGGTGGCTTGGCGAAATCTCGGTCAGTTCCTGCGCGCGGAAGAAAACCTTGGCGCTGTCGTCCTCCTCAAGGATCGAGAAGAACTCCGCCATACTGATGGGAATCGCGTCCAGCAGGCTTTTCAGCGATGCGACTGATGGGCTCGTCCGGTTCTTTTCGATCAGCGAGATCGTGCCATTGGTCAGCCCGGCCTTNGCCGCAAGCTCACGTTGGGACAACCCATGTTTCTTGCGGATCGCTCTNAGTTTATCGCCGACGTTCAATGACTTGTCCTTTGTGGGCATCGGCGTTGCGACCGGGCATCGTGGCGGAGGGGCAACCGATGATCTTGNGAATTGTTAGATANGCTCTGCCTTCGCGATTGACAATTATATTAAACGGAATATGGATTTTTTAAACGACACGTCACTGCCCCTCTCTCTTTCGCAATAAGGTATCTGTTCCATGTCCAGCACCGTCAAGAAATCGCACCGCAAATCCTCTGNCAAGGCCAAAGCCGCGCCGCAGATGACAGTGGTCGAAGCAAATCCCGCCACCAAACCCGACGGTCAGACGAATGCCGACCTCGTCGCGCGCCGCGACGCCGCCGTGCCGCGCGGTGTGGCCTCTGCCGCGCCGATCTATGCGAAATACGCCGAGAATGCCGAACTGTGGGATGTCGAAGGCAACCGCTACATCGATTTCGTCGGGGGCATCGGCGTNCTGAACACCGGCCANCGCCANCCCAAAGTGGTCGAAGCCGCCAAGGCGCAAGAAGATCACTATACCCACACCAGCTTTCAGGTNGTGCCCTACGGCCCCTACATCGAACTGGCTGAGAAACTGAACGCGCTGGCCCCGGGTGAGGCACCCAAAAAGACGCTACTTGTCACCACCGGCGCCGAAGCCGTTGAGAACGCAGTGAAAATCGCCCGCGCTGCCACCGGTCGTCCGGGCATCATCGCCTTCACCGGCGGCTACCATGGCCGCACCCTGCTGACGCTGGGCATGACCGGCAAGGTCACGCCCTACAAAAAAGACGTGGGCCCCTTCCCGGCGGATGTCTTCCGGGCGCCTTTCCCTTCGGTGCGCGACGGGATCACCGTGCAGGACGCGCTGACCGGGTTGAAAAACCTCTTCCTCACCGATGCCCAGCCCGAGCGCGTTGCCGCGATCATCATCGAGCCGGTGCTCGGCGAAGGCGGCTATACCCCTGTGCCTTTCGACATGATGCAAGAACTGCGCGCGATCTGTGACCAGCACGGCATCCTGCTGATCGCNGACGAAGTGCAGGCCGGCTTTGGCCGCACNGGCACATGGTTCGCNATTGANCATTCCGGCGTNGCGCCGGACCTCATCACCGTGGCGAAATCCATGGCCGGTGGCTACCCGCTGGCCGGGGTGATTGGCCGCGCCGATGTGATGGACGCAATGGCCCCCGGCGGTCTGGGCGGNACCTATGGCGGCAACCCNGTGGCCTGCGCCGCAGCGCTGGCGGCGATTGAGGCGATCGAAGACGANGGTCTGCTGGCNCGCTCCACNGCGATGGGCGAAACGCTCAAAGCCCGNTTTGCCGAAATCGGTGCGCGGTCTGCGCCCTACCGCTTCTGGGATATCCGCGGCCTTGGNGCCATGGTCGCNGTCGAATTCGTNACCGACTTTGACAGCGCCAAACCCGATGCCGATTTCACCAAGCGCGTCATCGCCCACGCCCTNAAGCGCGGCCTGCTGCTGCTGAGCTGTGGCATGCATGGCAACGCCGTGCGCGTGATGGTTCCGCTGACCGCATCTGACGCCATCGTCGAAGAGGGCCTCGCGATCTTNGAAGANGCCGTNGCCGCNGCTGTCGCCGAAGAGCAAAAATAAACCAACCGGCCATGCCGGAGGGATCGGGCGNGCGGGGCAACCTGCGCGCCCATTTTTATGGCGCGCATCCGGTGGGGCAGGTCTCTGGCAGCACAGGCCTTGGCATCCGCTGGAGAAGCGCGCAAACTCCGCCCGAAATCAATGCCGGAGTGACGATGCCACTGTTAGACCCCTTGCCCATATGCACCATTACGGGGATGTTTCACGTGAATAGCGCGGCTGCCCGCGGGAGCCGTTCATGACCGCGCCGATGCGTCCCGGCCCGCGCAACCTGATCACCGATGTGGCAGGGCTGAAGGTCGGCAGTGCGCAGGACACGCGGCTGAAATCCGGCAGCACCGTGTTGATCGGCGACACGCCCTTCACCGCCTCCGTCCACGTCATGGGCGGTGCCCCCGGCACGCGCGAGACCGACCTGCTGGCCCCTGACAAGACCGTGGCGGCGGTCGATGCGCTAGTGCTCTCGGGCGGCTCTGCCTATGGGCTGGATGCCTGTTCGGGCGTGGTGGATGCCCTGCGCGCACAGGGNCGCGGNTTTCGCGTNGGNGANGCGCTGATCCCGCTGGTGCCCGGCGCGATCCTGTTTGATTTNCTCAACGGCGGAGACAAGGANTGGGCGCAGAACCCNTATGCCGATCTTGGCCGCNANGCCNTNGANGCGGCAGGCGAAGAGTTCGAAATAGGCTCAGNCGGCGCGGGCACAGGCGCGCTCAGCGCGATGGTAAAAGGNGGNCTCGGCTCNGCCAGNNTNCAACTGCCTGACGGCAGCATGGTCGGCGCGTTGGTGGGGGCCAATCCGGTCGGTGCCGTCACCACGCCCGGTGACCGCTATTTCCACGCCGCCCCNTTTGAGATCGACGGAGAATTCGGCGGGCTNGGNCCCGACCCNTCCGCCGGGCTGGGNCTNNNCTTTGANAGCCGCAAGATGGCNGCCATGTCGGCCCGCGCCAATACCACCATCGCCATCGTCGCCACCGATGCCGCGCTGACCAAGGCCGAATGCCAGCGCGTTGCCGTGGCCGCCCATGACGGCATCGCCCGCGCGGTGGTGCCCGCGCATATGCCAAATGACGGCGATTTGGTCTTCTCCCTCTCGACCGCCGCCCGGCCTGCGGGCGATGTTGCGATGATCGGCCATGCCGCGGCCCTCTGCCTGNCGCGCGCAATTGCCCGCGCGATCTATGCCGCATCCCCCGCCGAAGGGGATCTTCTGCCTTGTTGGAGNACGCTGNATGCCTGATCTGCCCCTCACTGATATCTCACTTCACTACGAGGTCGACGGGCGNGGCCCGCCGCTTTTGATGCTGGCCGGGATGCTGAGCGACAGCGCGAGTTGGGGNGCNCTGGCCCCTTTGCTTTCCGATCNCTTCNCCCTGATCCGGCCCGACAACCGCAGCACCGGGCGCACGACCCCTTGGGATGCCGAAACCTCCGTCGCGCAGATGGCGCGGGATGCGCTGGCGCTNATGGAGTATCTGGGGCATGACACCTTTCACGTNGTCGGCCATTCNATGGGNGGNCTGATGGCGATGGAGCTTTTTGGCCTAGCGCCCGAGCGCATCCAAGCGATGAGCATCCTCGCCTCNGCCCCGGTCCGTGCGCCGCGCACCATGGCGGTGTTCGACGCGCTGCTGGCCGTGCGCCGCGCNCCGNAAGGGGNGCAGCTTTGGCTGCGCGCGCTCTACCCTTGGNTCTTNGCNCCNGGNTTCTTTTCCGATCCGACAAATACTGAGACCGCCCTNGCCGCCGCNTTGGCCTATCCCCATGCNCANAGNGCGGATGCCATGGCCCATCANCTCGAAGCGNTGCGCGGNTTNCGCCCCACGGTNCGGCCCTGCNNATCTNNNNTGCCCGACCCAAGTGNTNCANGGGGCCGAAGACCTGCTGATCCCCCGCGCCGCCGCCGAGGAAGCCTTTGCGCAGATCCCGAACGTGACGCAGACCACCCTGNCAAACGCNGGCCATTCGATCCATTGGGACGCNNCNNNNGCCGTCGCCCAACACCTGCGCCANTTCCACGCCACCGCCGGAGACCCNAGATGACACAAGACCTTTACGGATTGGAAACGACAGCCAGCCGCCCGGAAACCCTGCAGGCGATCAACGATTTCATCCACGGCTTTCTGTCCTACCAGCCCAAAGCCGCAGGCGTCATCGCCGCAGCCGATGCCGACCCNGAGGGNCCGCTGGTCAANGCCTATGCCGCCCTTTTGTGGATGTTTCTTGAGCACCCTATNGCACCGGAAAAAGCCCGCCCCTATCTGGAACGCGCCACAGCCGCGACCGGGGCCAACGCCCGCGAGCAAGAGNTCATCCGCGCNGTGNGCCANTGGATCNACGGCGATGTGCCCGCTCTCGTCGCTGCCTGTGACGCCATCACCGACAAATGGCCGCGCGATCTGGCGATGCTGAAACTGGCGCAATACCANCTGTTCAACNCAGGCGATGCNGCTGGCATGTTGCGCCTTGCGNTGAAATCCCTGCCCGAGGCCGANGACATTGCCTATGCCCACGGCATGATCGCCTTTGGNTANGAGCAGTGCCACCTGCTCGACCGGGCCGAGGCCGCCGCCCGCCGCGCGATGGAGCTGCGCCACGATGAGCCTTGGGCGCATCACGCGCTGGCCCATGTGATGCTAACGCAAGGCCGCGTGGCGGAAGGCGCGCGTTTCATGGAGAGCGTGGCCGAGACATGGACTGATCTGAACTCCTTCATGCGCAGCCACAACTGGTGGCATCTGGCGTTGTTCTACCTGTCGCAGGGCCGTCACGCCGACGTGCGCGCCGCTTATGATCAGCATATCTGGGGGCTTGAGAAAGACTATTCCCAAGACCAAGTCGGCGCGGTGTCCCTGCTGGCGCGGATGGAGTTCGCGGGCGTCGATGTGGGCGACCGTTGGGGCGATGTGGCAGACCATGTGGCAGCCCGGGGGGCGGATACGGTCAGCCCCTTCCTGACGCTGCAATATCTCTATGCCCTCTGCCGCACCGGACGGCCCGAGGCAGCAGAGATGCTTGCTGCGATCAAGGCCCGTGCCGCCGAAACCACCGCCCATGACCATGCCGCATGGGCCGAAGTCGCGCTGCCCGCCGCCCGGGGCATCGCCGCCCATGCCAAGGGGGATTGGGCCACGGCGATCCGCGAGCTTGGCATGGCCCTGCCCCGCATGGCCGAATGCGGCGGCAGCCATGCGCAGCGCGATCTTTTCGAGCAGATCCACCTAGACGCGCTGGTGCGCGATGGCCGCGCCTCGGCCGCGCAGCAGGTGCTTGAGATGCGCCGGACCTATGACCCCGATGGCGTGCCGCTGAACCTAATGCTGGGCGAGGTCTATGAAAAGACCGGCCTGCCCGATTTGGCGGCCCAAGCCCGCGCGCGGGCGGAACGCACGCTGGCCGGGGCCTAGGCCGAGCGAGGCGCTTTAGGCGCGGGGGCCGACGGTGACCTCGAATTCGGAGATGCCGTCGACACCCCCGGTGATTACATCGCCGGGCTTTACCGCCGCGACACCGGCGGGCGTACCGGTCATGATGATGTCACCCGGTGCCAAGGTCACGGCCTGCGACAGGGTGGCGGTATGCTCCCGCACCGACCAGATCATTTGCGACAGATCGGCTTCCTGCTTCATCTCGCCGTTCACCGCGAGCCAAAGGCGGCCCTTCTCGACCGAGTGGACATCGGCGATGGGCAGGATCGGCGCGATGGGCGCGGAGTTATCAAAGGCCTTGGACCAGTCCCACGGGCGGCCCATCTTCTTGGCCTGCGCCTGAAGATCACGGCGGGTAAAATCAATGCCCACGGAGGCCCCCCAGATGTGATCCATCACATCAGCTTCCGCAATATTCGCGCCACCCTTGCCGATGGCGATGACAAGCTCTGCCTCAAAGTGGAAATCCTCCGTCAGCGGCGGGTAGGGCACGGTACAGGGCGTATCGAGCGTGGCATCAGCGGGTTTGGTGAAAAAGAACGGCGGGTCGCGCATGTCGTTGCCCATTTCAAGCACATGCGCCTCATAGTTGCGGCCCACGCAAAAGACGCGGCGCACCGGGAAACGGTCGCTGGTGCCTTGAACGGCAAGGCTGCTTTGCTTTGGGGGGTCAATCACATACATCACTGGGTTCCTCTTGGCATGATGCGGCCAAGGAACACCCGCGCTTTGTAACAGTCAATGACCCCCGTGCGCTTATAACCCTTTGAGCGGCAACTCTTTCACAGGTCCGCGCCTTTGCGGATCGCCTCTTGCACCTCGCGGATGTCTTCGGCGCTCAGCCCATAGTCCGCCGCTGCCACCTCTGCGCTGATGTAGCCGCGCAGAAGGTCGCGTTTCACCAAGTCCTTGGGGCGTTCGGTGGCGGGGCCATAGCCTGCGCCCCCCGGAAAGGCCATCATCACCTTTGCCCCATGCGGCACGAACTGTTTGCCCTTGCCGCGCATCGGCGTGCCATCGTCGCGGGCGATGGTGGTCGGGGCACCGGGCTCGCCGCCCTGACGTCCGCGCGCCGGGTGATCGACCCGGTCGAACATCGCCTGCATGTCGAACTCATGCCCCGCGCGGGCGCTGACCTCCATGTACTGCCCCAGCCCCCCGCGCTGGCGGCCCGCGCCGCCGCTGTCGGGGCGCAGCTCCTTGCGCCAGATCACCACCGGGCCGGCGTGCTCCGTGGCCTCTACCGGCATGGTCATCACGCCCGAAGGGAAGGCCGTGGCATTCAGCCCGTCGTGTTCTGGCCGCGCGCCCGAGCCGCCGGAGTTGAAGGTCAGCACCTCGGCCCGGCGCGCGCCTTTGGGGGCTTGCGCATCCGTGCGCGGGCGCAGGCTGACTTGGAAGTTGCACAGGCAACCCGCGCCCTCGGCCGGGACAAGATTGGGCAGGATCTGATCCAGCGCCGCATAGACCGTGTCGGGTACGAAGTGACCCACGATGTGCCGCAGCGCCACGGGTGCCGGGTGCACGGCATTGACGATCGTATCCTCGGGCGCGGTGATCCGGAAAGGCTCCAGCGAGGCGGCGTTGTTGGGAATCTCCGGCGCGATGGCGCATTTCAGCGCGTAGCAGGCATAGGCCTTGGTATAGACCAGCGGGCAGTTGATGCCCTTCTTGTCGATCCCGCTGGTGCCGGCGAAATCCGACAGGATGTGATCTTCTTCGATGCTCACGGTCACCTTCAGCGTGATCGGCGTGTCGAAGCCGTCGATGGTCATCTCCCCGGTCGCCTGCTGGCGTGGCAGCGCTGCGATCCGCTCCAGCGTGGCGCGGCGGGAGTTGTCGAGGATGAAACCCGCGATGCCAGTCAGATCGTCGAGGGCAAACTCCTCCATCATGTCGACCAGGCGGCGGTGGCCGATCTCGTTGCAGGTGGTTAATGCGTAGATGTCGCCGACCAATTGATCCGGCTCGCGCACGTTGCCACGGATGATCCGCACCAATGTCTCGTCGACCTTGCCCGCATCGGCGAACTTCATGATCGGCAGATAGAGCCCTTCTTCGTAGACGCTCGCCGCATCCGCGCCAAATCCACGCCCGCCGATGTCGACGATATGTGCGGTACAGGCAAAGAAGCCGACTAGCTTGCCGCGGTGAAAGGACGGCGTGACCATGGTGATGTCATGCAGATGGCCTGTCCCTTCCCAAGGGTCGTTGGTGATATAGACATCGCCTTCGAGGATGTTCTGCCGCCCAATGCGCCGGATGAAATGTGCCACCGCGTCGGCCATGGCGTTGACGTGTCCGGGCGTGCCGGTAACCGCTTGGGCCAGCATCTGACCGTCGGTATCATAGACCCCGGCCGAGAGATCGCCCGCCTCGCGCACCGAGGTCGAGAAGGCGGTGCGCACCAGCGCCTGCGCCTGTTCCTCGACGACCGAGATCAGCCGGTTCCACATGACCTGATAGGCGACGTTTGAATGTGTCTGTGCCATGGGCTTACCCTTTCACGGTAATGTCGATGCAGCCGTCCGGCTGGCAGATGGCGCGGCGTGACGCGGGCAGGATGATTGTCGTCTCATCCTCGGTGATCGCAGCGGGGCCTTGGGCGGTCTGGCCGGGGGCCATCTGGGCGCGCAGCACCACGTCGGCCTCGCAGTATTCAGCGAGCGCCGGGTCGAACATACGCCGTGTTAGAGCCACATCGGCCGCCGCACCCGGGGACTGCTCTGCGGTGCGAGCGACCGCCTCGGGCGGGGTGGTGGCATTAACCGACCAGACCGTGATCTCGATATCCAACCCCTCGACGGTACGACCGAAAAGCTTGGCGTAATCCGCCTCGAAAAGCGCCTCGAACCGGGCGGCATCGGGGGATAGGGCGTCTGTCTCGTCCAGCACGATGGGGATCTCCCAGCCCTGCCCGCTGTAGCGCATGTAGACTTTGTATTCCGACAGAATTTCCGCCCCGGCATCGCAGTTACGGACAAAGCCGGTGGCCTCGTCGCGTAGCTCGGCCAGCAGCGCCTTAATGCGGGTCGCGTCGAAATCCGACAGCTTCATATAGACCGAGCGGTTGGCCTCGAAGCTGAAGGGCGCGCGCAGGAAGCCGATGGCCGAGCCGACCCCGGCACCGGGCGGCACCAGCAGGCGTTCAACGCCCAGTTTCTCACAGAGCCGCCCGGCGTGCAGCGGGGCCGCACCGCCGAAAGCGATCATCGTGTATTCGCTAAGGTCCTCGCCGTTTTCCACCGCATGCACCCGCGCGGCATTGGCCATGTTCTCGTCCACCACCTCGGCCAGACCGAAGGCAGCGGTGGCGGCGTCCATGTCGAGCTCTTGCCCGATGACCTGACGCAGCGCCCCTTCGGAACCTGCGGTATCCAGCCGGATGGAGCCGCCCGCGAAATTGTCGGGATCGAGCTTGCCCAGTACCAGATCGGCGTCGGTCACGGCGGGCTTCTCGCCACCGCGCCCATAGCAGGCTGGCCCGGGCTCAGACCCCGCGCTTTCCGGCCCCACACGGATCTGCCGCATGGCGTCCACATGGGCGAGGCTGCCGCCCCCCGCGCCAATCTCCACCATGTCGATCACCGGGATCGAGATCGGCATGCCGGAGCCTTTCTTGAAACGGTAGGTCCGCGCCACTTCGAAGACCCGGCTGGTCTTGGGCGTCTGGTTTTTGATCAAGCAGATTTTAGCCGTGGTGCCGCCCATGTCGAAGCTCAGCACCTTGTCGAGCCCGTAGCGCGCGGCGACGTTAGCCGCGAAAACTGCCCCGCCCGCCGGGCCGGATTCCACCAGCCGCACCGGGAATTCGGCGGCGCTTTCGATCGAGATGATGCCGCCGCCCGAATGCATCAGGAAGATGTTGCAGGAGACACCCTCCTCCTGCAGCCGCCCTTCGAGCCGCCCGAGGTAGGATTTCATCAGCGGTTTGATATAGGCGTTGGCGACCACGGTGTTGAACCGCTCGTACTCGCGCATCTGCGGCGACACCTCGGCGGAGATCGAGACCATGACGCCCGGCAGACGCTCCTCCAGCACCTCGCGGATCATCCGCTCATGGGTGTCGTTCAGGTAGGAGTGGATCAGCCCGACGGCGACGCTCTCATAACCCGCTTCGGCGATACGATCCGCCAGAGCCTCGACCTCGGCCCGGTCGAGCGGCAAAAGTACGGCGCCGGTAGCATCGACGCGCTCTTCCACCGTGTAACGCATCTGGCGCGGCAGCAACGGTTCGGGCAGGTTGAGGTTCAGATCATATTGCTCGAACCGGCTTTCGGTGCGCATCTCGATCACGTCGCGGAAGCCTTGGGTCGTGATCAGCGCCGTCTTGGCCCCGCGCCGCTCGATTAGCGCGTTGGTGGCCAGCGTGGTGCCGTGGATGATCTGGGTCAGATCGTTGGGCGTGATCCCGGCCTTGGCGCAGACCTGATGCATCCCGTCGATGATCGCGTTCTCGGGCGCGGCATAGGTGGTCAGCACTTTGGTCGAGAAGCTCTCCCCGCCCTTTTCCAGCACCACGTCGGTGAAGGTGCCGCCGATGTCTACGCCCAGTCGAATGGTTGATGCCATGTCTCACTCCTCTTTGGGCGCAGGATAGGAGCGGGCGCAGCATCGTTGCAAATTATTATATTCTATGGGTGTGAAAGGTTTTTTCGATCCTCGACATCGAAGCTTCGGGCGCAGTCACGGGCCAGCTCGGCGGCGCGGGTGACATAGGCGGGCGTGCGATCCGCGTGATAGCGCGCGGCGACTTGCAGCGGGCGCGGGTGCCACGCGGCGGGCAGAATCCGCAGCGCCCCATCGGCCAGCGCGGCTGCCACCATCACACGCGGCATTACCGCCACGCCCATCCCGTCGAGCACCATGTTCATCGCCGCCGACAGGCTGCTGGAGGGCACCAAACGGGCCCTGGGTGCGGTGGTGCCATCGAAATGGCGGATCAGATCAGAATGCGCTTGCGTGTGCCGCGCATGGCCCAGCACCGGATGGCGCAACATTGCGGCGAAGTCGGGGGCAGGACCGATCTGCGCGGCCAATTCCGGCGCGGCCACCCAGATATAATCATAGGTCGCCAAATCCACCTGCCCGCTCGCCGGGGTCGAGAAGGGCGCGGTTTGCAACGTCAGATCAAGCGCATGGGCGGCGAGTTCTTGATCCAGATCACGCGATAGATCGACGGTAAGTTCGACGGTGAGGTTCGGATAAGCCTCGGCCAATGCGCGCAGAAAGGGGCGCAGCCATGTGCTGGCGACCACTTCGGTCACCCCAAGCCGCAGGCTGTCGTCGATCAGATCAGGCCGCGCGGCGGTCTCGACCAGCGCTTCGGCCTCCCGCAGCACACGGCGGGCTTGGGTCAGTAGGGCGGTGCCCTTCTCGGTCAGCCGGATCGACCCGGCATCGCGCTGCATCAACGTCACGCCCAAAGTCGCCTCGAGCCCTGATATCCGGGCGGAGATATTCGGCTGCGTGGTATTCAGATGCGCGGCGGCGCGGCGGAAGCTGCCAAGGTCGGCGACCCAGATCAGCGCTTCAAGCTGTTTTAGCGTGAAGAGATTGCCGATCATTCGCGCCAGTCGAAAAAGCCCGGACCCGCCTGCGCCAACAGCTTGCGCGCCATGTCTTCGCCCGCCTCCGCACCATCAGAGATGGTGCAGGTCACGTCATCGCCAATGGCGTCGGACCCGTCCGGGCGCAGCACTTGGCCGCGCAGGCGCATGTTGGTGCCGTTAAGTTCCGCCAGCCCGGCGATGGGTGTTTCGCAAGACCCGTCGAGCGTCGCTAGAAACGCGCGTTCGGCGGCCAGTTGTTCGCCAGTCTTGCGGTCATGAATCGCCGAGAGCATCTCGGCAGCGCGGCTGTCGTCCTCGCGGCGCTCAACACCAATCGCCCCTTGGGCGATGGCCGGCAGCATGTCATCGGGATGCACGGCGGCCTGCGGCACATCGTCCATCTTGAGCCGGTTCAGCCCGGCCATGGCAAGGAATGTTGCCTCGGCCACGCCATCATCCAGCTTTTTCAAACGGGTTTGCAGGTTGCCACGAAACTCGACCACTTCCAGATCGGGACGGCGCAGTTTCACCTGCGCCCGACGGCGCAGGCTGGAGGTGCCAACGACCGCCCCCTGCGGCAGGTCGGCGATGGATTTCAAATGCGGCGAGATGAACGCATCCCGGCAATCCTCGCGCGGCAGATAGGTGTCGATCACCAGCCCACCGGGTTGCAGCGTCGGCATGTCCTTCATCGAATGCACCGCGATGTCGATGGAACCATCCAGCAGCGCGGCCTCGATCTCGCGGGTGAACAGGCCCTTGCCGCCGATCTCTTTCAGCGGGCGGTCGATGATCTTGTCGCCCGTGGTCTTGATCACCACGATCGTAAACGCTTCAAACGGCAGGGCAA
>NZSX01000051.1 GCA_002703405.1 Sulfitobacter sp.
AGGTGCCAGCATATGCGCCGCCCCCATGCCGGAAATCCCGCCGCCAATCACGGCGACACGCCGCCCAAGCGGCTGTGGAGGGAGGGTACTGTCGTTCAGAGCTTCGAAAGGCATAGGCGTCCTGCTTTGGTCCGGAACTTTGGATATGGGGCACCCACGGGTAAAGGGGAGTTAAAGTTGCAGCGCCCGATAGATTTTCTTGGAAGAATGCACGCAGCACCGCGACCGCGTGCAAAGCCCTTGGAGGGCACTAGGACAGCAGGCTGTCGAGCGCCGCTTGCCCGCGGCTGAGCTGGCCCAAATAGCTGTCGGTGTCGATATTGGCCCCGCAGACGATCACGCCGACGCGCCGCCCAGCCAATTGACCACGCAGGGGGCCGAACGCGCCCGCCATCGCGGCCCCGGCGGCAGGTTCCACCGCCAGTTTTGCCGCCTGTTGCAACACCACCATCCCGGCGCAGATCGCATCGTCGCTGACCGTCACCACGTCATCGACATAGACCGCGCAAAGCGCATGGCCGAAAGGCAGCGCCATCGGCGGGCCGAGGCTGTCGGCGATGGTATTGACCTCAGGGATGGTCACGGGCGCGCCGGAGGCGAGGCTTCGCGACATGCTGTCGGCGCCTGTCGGCTCAACGCCGTACACCCGACAAGCGGGGTTGATCGCCTTGACCGCGGCGGCCACACCGCTGATCAACCCGCCACCGCCAACAGAGACGACGACCGCATCCAAATCCGCCACCTGCGCCATCAGTTCCAGCCCAACCCCCGCGGTGCCGAGCGANGTGTGCNGCCCNTCNAANGGGTGNATAAANAACCGCCCCTCNTCNCGCACNAGCCGCTCNGCCTCGGCAAAGGTNTCTNGCCCGGCGGGTTTCANNANGACCTCGGCCCCNGNGGCACGGGCGAGGGCAACGCGAAAAGGATTGGCGTTGTCCTGCATCACCACCTTGGCGCTGATGCCGAGCTTGGCNGCGGCCCAGCCTGCTGCGATGGCNTGGTTGCCCGCNCTGGCTGCGGTGATNCCNCGCCCGCGGGTGTCATCGTCAAGCTGNCGCGCCACCGACAACGCGCCGCGGGCCTTGAAGGTGCCGGTATGCTGAAAACACTCCAGCTTGAGCGCAACCCGCGCGCCGCCNAGCACCTCATCGACCATGGGAGAGGAGAGNGTNACCACCGGNGTNTGCACGATATCGCTGCGNAACGCGGCGGCCCGCGTCTGCATCGCCTCCAGCGTCATNCCGGTAATGTCCACGTCGTTCATTCAGCCGTTCCCTTCGGGTGTCCTTAGGGGAACAATAGCCTCGGTTTTGTNTTCTGCCAGTTCTTCGAAGTCGAAATTATGCAAGCGGCCCGCGCGTTTGGCGGCTTTTTCGCTGCTGACTTTGATNTCTTCGACATCGCGCCGCGCTTGGCTGAAATGCCGATCAAGGTTGCCGACACGCATCGCCAGACGCTCGACATCCTTGTTCAGATTGCCCAACTCNNNGCGGATCGCNCCNGCNTGTTCNCGCATCCGCGCATCTTTCAGGATCGCGCGCATNGTGTTGAGCGTGGCCATGCAGGTCGTCGGGCTGACGATCCAAACNCGCTTTTCAAACCCTTCGCGCACCAGTTCGGGNAAGTTGGCGTGCAATTCGGCATANACNGCNTCNGAGGGNAGNAACATCAANGCNCCNTCGGCNGTCTCNCCCTCCAGAATATACTTGTCGGCAATCGCATTCAGATGCACCCGCACGGCGACCTTCATNTGCTGNGCGGCGGCGCGGGTNTCGGCTTCGGTCTTNGCGCNGCGCAGGGCCTCATAGGCCTCCAGCGGGAATTTACTGTCGATNACGATCGGGCCGGGNGGGTTGGGCAGATGGATCAGNCAATCNGGCCGTTTGCCGTTGCTGAGNGTGGCTTGCANNGAATAGCTGTCNNNNGGCAGGGCTTTCGACACGATATCGCGCAGTTGGATTTCACCGAAGGATCCGCGCGTTTGNTTGTTGCTGAGGATGTCTTGGAGCGACAGCACGTCGCCCGACAGTTTGGTGATATTATCCTGCGCCTTGTCGATCGAGGCCAGACGCTCCTGCAACTGCGCAAGACTGGTGGTGGTGCGTTTCGACGAGCCGTGCAGCGTCTCGGTCATGCGCTGCTGCATCTCNGCCAGCGANCGNGCCGAGCGGGCGGCGTTNTCGGCCANNCGGTCCTGCATCTGCTGCTGCACATAGGCGAGCCGCGCCTCCATGCTCTGCATCATCTGCGCTTGGGTGTTGNTTTGTGTGTCCGAGACCATCTGCAACCCGCCGCGCAGCTGCTCCTGNCCCTGCCCCAACTGNTGCACATGCCCNCCAAGCACNCGCATCTGCTGCGCCAAGGGGGCNGCCACACGGGCCGANCGGNCAGCGGCGCGNACNGCCATGATCAGCANGATAACGATGAGCAACAGCANCCCNGCCCCGGCAAGGGCGGCCAGCGTCACAGGGTCAGACAGGTTCAACGTCGTGCCGCCAAGCTCCATCAAGTGCGCCCGAAAAGCCGTTCGATGTCGGCGAGTTTGAGTTCGACATAGGTGGGCCGCCCGTGGTTGCACTGGCCGGAATGCGGGGTCGCCTCCATCTCGCGCANNAGCGCGTTCATCTCTTCGGCGCGCATCCAGCGGCCCGAGCGGATCGANCCATGACANGCCACNCGGCTCAGGATCGCTTCGATNTTGGCCTGCACGATGTTGCTGCTGTCGCCGTCGTCCAATTCGTCGAGCACATCNAGGATCAGCGCGCGGGCGTTNACNGTGCCNAGGATCGCNGGNGTNTCGCGCACGGCGATGGCGCTGCCGCCNAAGGCTTCNATGCCNAGGCCGAGTTTGGCAAGNTCNTCNGCCAGTTCCAGCAGNCGCGNGCAGTCATTGGCGGAAAGCTCGACAATCTCGGGGATCAGCAGCGCTTGGGCGGCGACGCCGTTGGCTTCCATCTGGCGCTTCAGCTTCTCGTAAACCAACCGCTCATGCGCGGCGTGTTGGTCAACGATCACCATGCCATTGGTGGTTTGGGCGATGATGTAATTTTCGTGCACCTGCCCGCGTGCGGTGCCAAGCGGGTAGTCGGGGGCGGGGGCCGCTTCCGCGCCCTCGGGCGCGGCAGTGAACGGCGCGGGCGCTTCGGGCATCGGCGTGCCCTCCACCCGGCCCCAGACGCCCGCAGTTTCGGCAAAACCCGGCGCCTGCGCCTCATAGGCCGCTTGGCGTGCGGCAGGGCTAGGGCGGACCATGCCCGCGCGGTCCATTTGGTAGACCCGTGCGCCCTGTGGTTCGGGCTGCATCGCGCCCAAGGTCGCCTGTGCTACGGTGGTCGAAGCGCGGTGCCCCGCCTCGGCCAGCGCGTGGCGCAGGGCCGAGACGATNAGCCCCCGCGCCANACCGGGATCGCGGAANCGCACCTCGGATTTNGCNGGNTGNACGTTNACATCGACNANNGTNGGNGGGCATTCNACGAACAGCGCCGCCGCCGGGTGGCGGTCNCGGCTNAGGAAATCGAANTANGCNCCGCGCANNGCGCCNGTCAGCAGTTTGTCCCGCACCGGGCGGCCATTCACGAAGAGATANTGCGCCACNGCAGAGCCNCGCGANTAGGTCGGCAGNGCNGCGAANCCNGTCAGATGCAGCCCNTCGCGCATNGCGTCNATNGGCAGGGNNTTNTCNGCNAACTCCCGGCCCAGCACCTGCGCCAANCGGCCNTGAAGCGCCTCAAACAGATCGCCNTGCTCNGCCTCGGCGCGGAACACATCACGGCCCTTNCCGTCNCCCGACACNTCGCGCAGCACGAANCGCACGAAGGGTTCGGCCATGGCCANCCGNTTGATNACATCGCCGATGGCCTGCGCNTCGGCCCGGTCNGTGCGCAGGAACTTGAGCCGCGCNGGNGTGGCGAAAAACAGATCGCGCAGGGTGACGATGGTGCCGCTNTTNAGCGCCGCCGGGCGCACCTCGCCCATGCGNCCACCGTCGACGGTNATCTCGGCCCCGTCAAAACCAGACGCTCGGCTGGTGATGGTCAGCCGCCCGACAGCACCGAGGGACGGCANNGCCTCNCCCCGAAAGCCGAAAGTGTGGATATCAAGCAGGTCNGAGCCATCGATTTTNGAGGTCGCGTGGCGCGACAAGGCCAGCGCCANATCCTCGGGCGCGATGCCGCAGCCATCGTCGGTCACGCGGATCATTGTCTTGCCACCGTCGGCATATTCCACGGTGATGCGCCGCGCGCCCGCGTCGATGGCGTTCTCGACCAGTTCCTTCACGGCNGANGCGGGGCGTTCGACCACCTCGCCCGCAGCGATGCGGTTGATCGCGGAATCGTCCAACTGGCGGATGACGGGGCGGTTTTCGCTTATATTGGGGGTCGGGCTTGGCATACCGCAAGACCTAGCATGGGCCATTCCGATTCTGCCAGATCGGATTGCGTCTATCAGAGGGGGAAGACAGAGTCAGCGGACCGCCGCCAAGACTGGGGCGATCCGCTTCTGGGTCGGCTACTCGGCGCACTGGTGCTTTTGTTATTCCGGTCTTATCAGNGCGGCGGGCGACCCGGGTACAAGTCGTCTCCGNNGGAGCTTGCNNCCTGTATAGACGCAGGACGAATCACAGGTCAAAGCAAAATCGAATCGGTTGCCCAGAAAACGAATCGTTGCGATTCGATTAAGCGGCGGGGGCAGCGGCGCCTCTTTGCCGATGCGGCCCCATAAGTGCCGCAAACCCNAGGATAACNCCNGAAACCGTGGCGATCATCCCCGCNGCCGAAACCGAATCNCGCATGCCGATCCACANCGGCCCGTATCCGGCCAGNACATAGCCCAGCACAGCNGCCAAAGNGGCAAAGAGCACCGACCACGCAATCTGATACTCCAATCGGTTGGTCATCATCCGCGCGGCGGCGGGGGGGCAGATGAACATAGCGATGACGATGATACTGCCCACCGCATCAAANGCAGCCACAGCGGCAATCGCCGCAACGATGACCAGACCAAGGCCCAGTGGCCCGGTCTTCATGCCGATGGTACGGGCGAAGCCCTCGTCGAAGGTGCTGATCTTGAGCGNCCGCCAGAATATCGCGGTAAAAAGCGCGACAAAGAGCAGCGTCACCGCCATGCGCGGCANNTCNACCGGGAGGGTCGCCAGNGCCTCGGGGTCGAACAGCGACCCCCAGCCGGTCGCATCCAGCCANATCANGCTTTCAAGGTTGCCGTAAAGCGCATGTTCCACGTCGAGATGCACATTGCTGGTGTCCGATTGCTCAAGCAGCAGCACGCCGCCCGCNAACATNGCGGTAAAGACCACGCCCATCGCCGCACCGGATTCGATTTTGCCCAGACGGCGCACGCCTTCGATNGCCANCACGGCGACCAGTGCCGCCCCCGCAGCGCCCAGTAGCATCGGCCAAGTGCTGACCACGCCGGTCAGCAGAAAGGCCACCACGATCCCCGGCAACACCACATGGCTGATCGCATCGCCGATCAGCGCTTGGCGGCGCAGGACGAGGAAATTCCCCGGCAAGGCGCAGGCCACCGCCACGAAGATGCCGGTCAGCATCGGCACCAAGGACAGGGGGACAAATTCGGAACCGTTCATGCCATCACCCCGCCGCGCATGTCGATGCGGCTGTCAATTTCGCGGATTTGGTCGGCGGTCAGCACCGTCTCGATGGGGGTCAGACCGTCATATTGCTGGGCCGCCGCTTCATAGGCCGGATCGCGGCGGATGAGCTGCCAGCGGGTCTCATCCCGCAGCGCCTTGGCGGCGCGACCCCGGCCCGCTTTGGTGGCGACCCCATCGGGCAGCGCATAGCCTTCGGCGCGCAGCAGGCGCAGGGTCAGTTGTTCGTAGATCGGTTGCCCATGGGCAAGCGCCAGCAGCCCCTGCCGCAGATGCACCCGGCGCTGATACCGGCGGTGGCGCAGCAGAGCCGAAAGCGCGCCGCGCCCCGGTGCCAGCAGCAGCGACAGCGCAAAGAGCGCAAAGCCCACCAGCACAATGATCGGCCCCGTCGGCAGGTTCGGCTGGGCCGCAGACAGCGCTGCGCCGATATAGGCCGCGATACCGCCAAGCGCGCCGGAGATCAGCACCACGTGATCGGTGCGCTCGCTCCAAAACCGGGCGGTGACGGGCGGGATGATCAAGAGCGCGACAATCAGGATCAGCCCGACGATTTTAAGGCCCACCACGGTCACCGCCAGCACCAGCCCCATCATCGCAAGATCGGTGCGCGGGACGTTCTGGCCGATGGCGGTGCCATATTCAGGATCGAACGAGGCGAGCGTCAGCGGACGCCGAAGCAGCAACACCAGCGCCAGCGTCAGCGCCGCGGCCACCGCAATGATCAGGGCGTCGTTGCGCAGCATCCCGGCGGTGGACCCCAGAAGGAAATCCTCAAGCCCCGCCTGCCGTCCGGCACTCATGGTCTGGATCACTGTCAGCAAAACGATGCCAAGCCCAAAGAAAACCGAGAGGACCGAGCCAATCGCCGCATCTTCGGCCAGCCGTGTGCGGTTGCTGAGCCATGAGACCAAAAGCAGCCCCGCCGCCGCAGACAAGGCCGCGCCCAGCAGCAGGCCGATCAGGTTGCGGCCGTCCCCGCCAAACGCGACCATCACCATGAAAGCCAGCGCCACACCGGGCAGCGTCGCATGGGAGATCGCGTCGCTGACAAGCGCTCGTTTGCGCAGGAATAGAAAGGTGCCTCCAACGCCCGCGGCCATGCCCAGCAGCGTCGCCCCAAGGGTTACCAGCGTGGCGTTATAGCCCAGTTGCAGCGTCAGCGCGTCCCAGATCATGACAGTTGCAACGCGTCCATCTGCGCGCCTGCCAAGCGACCGCCATAGGCGTCCTGTAGGTGGTTGGCTTGGAATACCTCTTCGACGCTGCCTTCGGCGACGCGGTGGGTGTTGATCAGGAAGACGTTGTCGAAATACTCGGCCACGGTGGATAGGTCATGGTGAACCGCCACGACCGTTTTGCCTGCGTCGCGCAGCGATTTCAGCACGGCGATGATCGCCTTTTCAGTTGCCGCATCGACCCCGGCAAAGGGTTCGTCCAGCAGATAGAGGTCTGCATCCTGCGCCAAGGCGCGGGCGAGAAAGACACGCTGTTGCTGGCCACCGGAAAGCTGACCGATCTGACGGGTGGCGAAATCCTCCATCCCGACGCGGGCCAGACAATCCGTGGCGCGGGCGCGGTGCACAGGGCGGATGCGGCCCAGCAGGCCCAGTTGCGGATAGAGCCCCATCAGCACCACGTCGATCACGCGGGTCGGGAAATCCCAATCCACGCTGGCGCGCTGCGGCACATAGGCGATGCGGTGGCGTTGTTCGGCCACCGGCTTGCCATAGACGGTGGCGGTGCCCGCGAGTGGGGTAAGAATGCCCAAGGCGGCCTTCAGCAGTGTCGATTTGCCCGCCCCATTGGGGCCGATGATCGCGGTCATCTTGCCCGGCTCGACCGTCATATCGACTGAAAAGACCGCAGGTTTCTGCCCATAGGAGACGGTCATGCCGCGCACGGCAAGCGGGCTGTCGGCGCGGGACGTGGGCGCGGTTTCGCGGCTACTGGCGAGTTCAAGTGTCATAGATCAGCTTCCCTGTACCAGCTTGCCGTTCATCCCGCCCGCATCCACCGGCGCGCCGAGCGCGCGGGCGATGGTGGTGACGTTATGATCGATCATACCGATGTAAGTGCCCTCATAGCTGCCGGGTTCCCCCATGGCGTCACTATAGAGCGATCCGCCGATCACGACCTCATGACCGCGCGCCGCAGCGCCTTCGACCAGCGCGCGCATGTTGCGGTCGGAAACCGACGTCTCGACAAAGACCGCGCCGATTTCGCGCTCAACCAACTCATCGACCAGCCCAGAGATACGGTTCAGCCCCGCCTCGCTGTTGGTAGAGATGCCCTGAATGCCGATCACCTCAAACCCAAAGGCGCGTCCGAAATAGCTGAAAGCGTCATGGGCCGTGACCAGCACGCGCTGGCTTTCTGGCACCTGGGCCACGGTCTCGGCGGCATAGGTGGCCAATTGTTCCAGCTCGGCGCGGTAGGTGGCCGCGTTCTGGGCGAAAGTCTCGGCCCCTACGGGATGCGCCTCGGTCAGAGCGCGGGTCACCTCATCGACCACGGCGATCCAAGTTTTCGGGTCCATCCAAACGTGGGGGTCATAACGCCCCTCGTAATCCGGGTGGCTGAGCAGATCGTCCTTAGGCAGCGCATCGGCTACAGCAACCACGGCCCGCTTACGACCCAGGTCCTCGAAAAACCGTTCCATCTGCGCCTCAAGGTAGAGGCCGTGCCAGAGCACCAGATCGGCCCGGGTCAGCGCCACGATGTCACTGCGCGTCTGGCGGTAGCTGTGCGGATCTACCCCTGAGCCCATGAGCGAGCGGACCTCGACCAATTCGCCCCCCACGCGGCGAGCGGCGTCGGCGATCATCCCTGTCGTCGCGACAACGTTAAGTTTTTGCGCTGCGAAGGCGGCTGGCGTGGCCCCGAGAAGTGCAACGGCACTGATGCCACCGATTAAAGCGGTGCGGCGGGAAGGGCGAAGCAGGTCAGATGTATGTTTCATGAGACATTAATGAGAACGATTCTCAATTAAGTCAACAGTTGAGAATGGTTCTCATTAACAATCGCGGCATCTTGCCTGTTTTTCAGGCAATCGCCCCGTGACGCGGGGTTAGCGTCGCTTGCCATGCCCCCTGCCCCATGCCATTTTGCCCGCCTGACCAAACCGGAGAGACCCGATGGCCACTCAAACGACCCCGCGCGAAAGCACGACTGAAACCGGCGCGACCGGCCATCTGCCGCAAGTGACCGAACGACGTGTCGAGCCTATGCCGCTTGATATGGATTGGCTGCGCTCTGTGCAGGCGAACACCTCGGCGATCGAGCGCCGCGCCGCCGCCCTGCCCGCCCGCCGTTCGCTGAAAAAAGCGCATCAGGCCGCGTGGCTGCTGCGCGCCGTGACCTGTATCGACCTGACGACCCTCTCGGGCGACGACACCGCGCGCCGGGTTGAGCGGCTCTGCGCCAAGGCGCGCCAACCGATTGCGCCCGATCTGCTTGATGCCCTTGGCGTGGCCCCGATCACCACCGGCGCGGTTTGTGTGTACCACGAGATGATCCCCGCCGCGCGGCGCGCGCTGGAAGGGACCAATATCCCCATCGCTGCCGTTTCCACCGGTTTCCCGGCGGGCCTGTCGCCGCTGGAACTGCGCATCCGCGAGATCGAGATGAGCGTCGAAGCAGGGGCGACCGAGATCGACATCGTGATCTCGCGCCGCCATGTGCTTTCGGGCGACTGGCAGGCGCTTTATGATGAGATGCGCGCCTTCCGTGAGGCCTGTGGCGAGGCCCATGTGAAGGCGATCCTTGCCACTGGCGAATTGGGCTCGCTGCGCAATGTGGCGCGTGCGTCGTTGGTCTGCATGATGGCCGGGGCCGATTTCATTAAGACGTCTACCGGCAAGGAGAGCGTTAATGCCACCCTGCCTGTCAGCCTCGTGATGATCCGGGCGATCCGTGAGTATTATGAACGCACCGGGGTGCGGGTGGGCTACAAGCCTGCGGGGGGCATCTCGAAAGCCAAGGATGCGATCACCTATTTGGCGCTGATGAAGGAAGAGCTGGGCGACCGTTGGTTGCAGCCCGACCTGTTCCGTTTTGGGGCGTCCTCGCTCTTGGGCGATATTGAACGGCAGTTGGAGCATCATGTGACCGGCAACTATTCGGCGGCTTACCGCCACGCGACCGCCTGAGCCTGTTGCAGGCTGCGGGACGGTATTTGGAAAAGGATGAAGGCATGAGCGTGTCCGAGATTTTTGAGAGCATGGAATACGGGCCGGCCCCGGAATCGGCGGCAGATGCGCTGGCGTGGATCGTGGATCAAGGCGGACGCTTTGGTCATTTCATTGATGGCGCTTTCACCGCGCCGGGCGCGGGTTTCGACAGCACCAACCCGGCGACGGGTGAGGTTTTGGCAAGTCTGACGCAGGCGACGCAGGGTGATGTTGATAGCGCGGTGAAGGCCGCGCGAAAGGCGCAGCCGAAGTGGGAAAAGCTGGGCGGCCATGGCCGGGCGCGGCATATCTATGCGCTGGCGCGGCTGTTGCAGAAACACGCGCGGTTGTTTGCGGTCTTGGAGGTCTTGGACAACGGCAAGCCGATCCGTGAGGCGCGCGACATTGATGTGCCTTTGGCGCAGCGGCATTTCTATTTTCATGCGGGCATGGCGCAGTTGATGGACAGCGAACTGCCCGATGCGCAGGCGCTTGGGGTTTGTGGGCAGATCATTCCGTGGAACTTCCCGCTATTGATGCTGGCGTGGAAGATTGCCCCGGCGCTGGCGATGGGCAATACCGTGGTTTTGAAGCCTGCGGAATATACCTCGCTGACCGCGCTTTTGTTTGCCGATATCTGCCGTCAGGCGGGCTTGCCGAAGGGTGTGGTTAACATTGTCACCGGTGATGGCGCTGTGGGTGAGATGATTGTTACCCATGAAGATATCGACAAGATCGCCTTTACCGGCTCGACCGCCGTGGGGCGCCGCATTCGTGAGGCGACGGCAGGCTCGGGCAAGGCGCTGACTTTGGAGCTGGGGGGCAAATCGCCCTATATCGTGTTTGACGATGCCGATCTTGATAGCGCCGTAGAGGGGCTGGTTGACGCGATTTGGTTCAATCAGGGTCAGGTCTGCTGTGCGGGCTCGCGGTTGTTGGTGCATGAGCCTGTTGCGGACCGGTTCTATGCCAAGCTGCGCACCCGGATGGAGAAGCTGCGTATCGGCGATCCGCTGGACAAGAGCATTGACGTGGGCGCGCTGGTGGACCCGGTGCAATACAAGCGCGTGAGTGACATGGTGGAGGCAAACACCGCGGGCGAGCGGTTTGTCACGCCGGGGGAGATGCCTGAGAATGGGTGTTTCTATCCGCCGACGCTGATCACCGGGCTGAACCCGGCGGATACGCTGATGCAGGAAGAGATTTTCGGGCCGGTGTTGGTTTCGACCACTTTCCGTACGCCCAGCGAGGCGGTGCAACTAGCCAACAACACCCGCTATG
>NZSX01000052.1:0-23482 GCA_002703405.1 Sulfitobacter sp.
GGCCGGCCGGCACCGAGATGCCGGGCAGGCCGGCGAGGTTCACCGGCACGGTGAAGATGTCGTTCAGATACATGGCGATGGGATCGTCCATGCGCTCGCCGATCGGGAAGGCCGGGGTCGGCGCCGTTGGCGTCAGGATGGCGTCGACGTCGCCGAAGGCTTGCTCGAAGTCGCGGGCGATGAGCGCGCGCACCCGCTGCGCCTTCAGGTAGTAGGCGTCGTAATAGCCGGCGGAGAGCACGTAGGTGCCGATCAGGATGCGGCGCTGCACCTCGGCGCCGAAGCCCTCGGCGCGGGTGTTCTCGTACATCTCCTGGATCGAGTTGCCGGGCACGCGCAGGCCGTAGCGCACGCCGTCATAGCGCGCGAGGTTCGACGAGGCCTCGGCAGGCGCGATGATGTAGTAGGTCGGCAGCGCGTATTTCGAGTGCGGCAGGGAGACCTCGCGGACCTCGGCGCCGGCCGCCTTCAGCCAGTCTATGCCCTGCTGCCAGAGGGTCTCCAGCTCCGGCGACATGCCGTCGGCGCGGTATTCCTTCGGCACACCGATGCGCAGGCCCTTCACGTCGCCGGTGAGCGCGGCGGCGAAGTCGGGGAGGGGGCGCGGGCTCGACGTCGAGTCCTTGGGGTCGTGGCCGGCCATGTGCTGCAGCATGATCGCGGCGTCGCGCACGGTGCGGGTCATCGGGCCGGCCTGGTCGAGCGAGGAGGCGAAGGCGACGATGCCCCAGCGCGAGCAGCGGCCGTAGGTCGGCTTCAGCCCGACGAGGCCGCAGAAGGCCGCGGGCTGGCGGATCGAGCCGCCGGTGTCGGTGCCGGTGGCGGCGAGGCAGAGGTCAGCAGCCACGGCAGCGGCGGAGCCGCCCGAGGAACCGCCCGGTGTCAGTTCAGCGGTGTCGCCTGCGCGGCGCCACGGGTTCACCGCGTTGCCGTATACGGATGTCTCGTTCGACGAGCCCATGGCGAATTCGTCCATGTTGAGCTTGCCCAGCATAACCGCGCCGCTGTCTTTCAGCTTTTGGCTGACGGTGCTCTCATACTCGGGCAAGAACCCTTCGAGGATGCGGCTGCCCGCTTGGCTCGGCACGCCTTTGGTGCAGAAGAGATCCTTGATGCCGATGGGCAGGCCGCACATGGCGGGCGCGTCGCCTTGTTTGATGCGGGCGTCAGCCTCGGCGGCTTGTTCCATCGCGATCTCGGGGGTGCGGTGCACGAAGGCGTTCAGCGCGCCTGCGCCATCGATGGCTTTGAGGCAGGCTTCGGTCAGCGCGGCGGATGTCGTTTCCCCCTTGCGCAGCGCGTCGCGGGCTTCGGCAAGGCTCAGTTTGTTCAGATCGGTCATTATTCCACCACCTTCGGCACGGCAAAGAACCCTTCACGGGCATCAGGGGCATTGGCCAGCACGCGGTCCTGCTGGTCGCCATCGGTGACCACATCCTCGCGCCGTTTCAGGCGCTGCGGGGTCACGGAGGTCATCGGCTCGACGCCGTCGACATCCACCTCGGACAGCTGCTCGATGAAGCCGAGGATGTTGTTGAACTCTTCGGCCAGCGCCGGAAGCGCGTCGGGTTCAACCTTGATCCGGGCCAGTTTCGCCACCCGTGCGGCGGTGTTTTCGTCGATCGACATGAACATCTCCATCTCTTTGTGGCTCCTCTACCGTTTGGGGCCGGGCCTCGCAAGGGTTTGGGGGATGTTAGAGAGAGGAGGGCCAGCGCCTGCCCGCGGGTCGGCGATCGAACAGCAGATCTTACCACTTTATGGATCAACCTTAATGTGCCTTCGCGAAGTCACGCCCAGCCTCACCAAATCGCCTACCCGGGGGGCGGGCAGGCGATGGCCCGGCGCCTGCGGCTCGATTCCGGGCCGGGTGGCATGGGAAACAGTTTCTTGATTCCGTGGCGGGGAAGCGCAAGTCTCAGGCGAGACATAAAAAGGAGCACCCCCATGAACATCATTTGGCTCGGCCACGGCTCATTCCGCATCGAGATCGAGGACCAAGTCCTGCTGATCGACCCTTGGCTCACCGGCAACCCCATGCTCAATGAGGCGCATCACGCCAAGGCCATCGAAGGCGCCACCCAGATCCTCGTCACCCACGGTCATTTCGACCATACGGCAGACATCGCCGATGTCGCCAGCCGCACCAATGCGCCTGTGGCGGGGATGGTCGAATTGATGGGCTGGCTGGAAGGCAAAGGGGTCGCACAAACCACGGGCTTTAACAAAGGCGGTACGATCCGCGCGGGCGAGGTGGCGATCACCATGGTCCCGGCCTCGCATTCCTCATCCGTGGAAGGCGACAACGGGCCGATCTACACCGGGATGGAGACAGGGTTCATGATCTCGGGCGAGGGGCATACGATCTATCATTCTGGTGACACGGCGATCATGGCGGATATGGATTGGATGGGCGACTATCACAAACCCGACATTGGCATTCTATCCGCAGGCGGGCATTTTACGATGGACATGGCGCAGGCTGCCTATGCCGCAAAACGCTATTTTAACTTTAAGACAGTTATCCCCTGCCACTACCGCACCTTCGACGCGCTGGAGCAATCGGCGCAGGTGTTGACCGATGGTCTGCCCGGCGTCGATGTGGTGGAGCCGCAGGTGATGCAGCCGATCACCGTCTGACCAACTGCCCCGACCGCCTTGCNCGCCAAGGCGGAACGGGGGATACCTGAATGAACCACCGGGGNAATGCCATGTTTGCCAAANCGACTGCCGTGATCTTGTTGCTGACGCTGGGGGCCTGCGCCCCGCTGGACCGGGCCGAGCCTACCGGCAGTGTCGGCTTTACCGGCGTGGGNGGTGACCGGCCAGTCATCTTCCCGGCGCATCTTTTGGTGTACCAGCCGCAATAGACGTAAGGCGGCTGAGATGCCCAAAGAAGGTCACTTCATCAACCGCAGCAATTGGCTGCGCGCTGCCGTTTTGGGGGCCAACGANGGTATCGTCTCTTCTGCCAGNCTGCTGGTGGGGGTGAGCGCGGCNGGNATGGCGCAGGGCAATGTCCTGCTGACCGGNCTTGCGGGGCTCACCGCCGGGGCGCTNTCAATGGCGGCNGGGGANTATGTCTCGGTCTCGGCNCAGGCGGANGTTGAGAAGGCCGATNTGGANCGCGAGCGCGTGGCNCTGATCGAAGACCCGGATTACGAGCTGAGCGAACTTGCCGAAGGGCTGGAGAACCGNGGCGTGGANAGTGACCTCGCCTTGGAAGTCGCAGCACAGATGACNGACCATGACGCCTTGGGCGCCCACGCACGCGAAGAGTTGGGCATGTTCGGCCTNGCCGGTCAGGCCGATCCGCTGCAGGCGGCGGGCGCCTCGGCGCTGGCCTTTGCCTTGGGCGGCGGGCTGCCCTTGTTGGCGGCTGTTCTGGCCCCTGCGGGGGCGCGTGGCCTGACGATCGCNTTGGTTGCNTTGCTGGCGCTGGTGCTGCTTGGCGCGGGCGGGGCNCAANTGGGCGGTGCGCCGAAACGGCCNGCCATCAGGCGTGTCGTTTTCTGGGGCGGTTTGGCCATGGCCGTGACCGCCGGGGTCGGGCATCTTTTCGGAGCGATTGGCTGACGCTTTGATTNAAGATGCCNCCAAAGAAAAAGGCCGACCCCTTTCAGGGCCGGCCTTTCGCATCAGATGGCACAGCGATTATTCGCGGTTGCCGAAGAGCGACAGCAACATCATGAACATGTTGATGAAGTCCAGATAGAGGCTCAGCGCGCCCATGATCGCGGCCTTGCCCAGCCACTCAGTGTCGCCGTGATGNGCGTGGGCCAGATACTCGGTCTTGATCTTCTGGGTGTCATAGGCGGTCAGACCNGCNAAGATCAGAACACCGATGGCCGAAATCGCGAACATCAGCGCCGAAGAGGCGAGGAAGATNTTAACGATCGACGCGACNACCAGACCGATCACGCCCATGATCAANAAGCTGCCCCAGCCGGAGATGTCCTTCTTGGTGGTGTAGCCCCANAGCGACAGACCGGCNAAGGCGATCGANGTGATCAAAAAGACCTGCGCGATGGAATAGCCGGTGAAGACCAGAAAGATCGAGCTGATCGAGATGCCCATGACGGCAGCNAAGGCGTAGAACACGACCTGCGCCGTGGCCGCCGACATTTTGTTGATCATNGCGCTAAAGCCAAAGACAAAAGCGAGCGGCGCGAACATTACGACCCATTTCAGCGGCGAGGCATAGAGCGCATAGCCCAACTGCGTCAGGTACTTATCTTGGCTAAGCTGCGCNACGGCGGCNGANGGGTCGGAGGTAACCGANAGCCCNGAGATGGCCCANGCCGCGGCGAAGGTGATGAGCATGCCGATCGACATGGTGCCATACACCTTGTTCATATGAGCGCGCAGACCCTCGTCGATCGCGGCGACGCGCGACCCGGCAGCAGAGCGAATTGAATTGACGTCAGCCATTTAGTGACTCCCATTGGCAAAGTTGCGTGTCGAAACCCGGCCGACACGTTCTTGGNTTTGAATATCGGGCCTGNAGGGGCGAATTTCAAGTGTCTTGCNGCCTGATATCACGGCAANAATCGCGGGTTNCTCCCNGGATTTGTCAGGGGCGCGCGCNGAGGGTCGGTAAGNCCTCTNTTTCGGGCGGGCGGGCCGNCCAAGGCGCGGNGATCGGCGGAAAANCNCCGATNCTTTNNCGGCGCNGCNGNGCGCNGGNNACAGNNGCGTGAACCNCCCGAGAGCCAGAAAAACNGCATTTGAACTANTNCGGGGGGAACCGATTGATATNCTTCGCGTTCATCCAGTGGTTGCCGAGCGGGAAACCACTACAGCCAAGGAAACTTGGAGATTNAACGCNCGCNGGTCNAAGAGAGAGAGGGGCAGTGCACCGCCTGAGGTTGCAGTCGANACGGAACAGATTTTTACCATCACGTGAAATTTCTTTGCCGAATTCAACGCAACCGCTATGATAGGAGGTAGGACTTTCACGCAACCCCTGCGGTATTGCGTGAAGCAACGGCACACTTCGTCCTTGTTTGGAACAGAGATTGGCACGGTCGCATGTGCCCTATAAGGATTAAAGANTATGGTGCATGTGGTAGATGTACATGTGGGTAAACGTATCAGGCAGCGGCGCTGGCTGACGGGGATGACCCAACAGAAACTGGCGGAACTCGTCGGGATCAAATTCCAACAGATACAAAAATACGAAACCGGCGCGAACCGCGTCAGCGCCTCGCGGCTTTGGGATATCGCGGANGCGCTTGGCGTGCCTGTGTCTTTCTTCTTTGAGGGANTGAAAGACGAGGAGGNCGCANATGGCCCNGCGGTGGACGGNCTGCCNGCCGATCTGATGGCNGANAAAGAGGCGATGGAGCTGGTNCGTTCTTACTATGCCATCCCCGAGAACCAGCGCCGCCGGTTGTTCGAACTGGCCCGCGTGNTGAGNGATGTGGCCTGANCNCNTCCGGGTNGTNTTTCTTGGCCTAGNNTTTGAAGGGCCAGCTTTCTAGGGTCCGACTTTCTAAAGCNTTGGCAGGCTTGCGCAAACCCGCGCAAACTGTCAGGTCTTCGTCATGATGAACGCCACTGATTTTGATCCNGATATTCGCCGCGTCGCCCATCTGATGGCNGATGCGGCGCGTCAGGTGATCCTGCCCTATTTCCGCAGCCTTGATTTGCAGGCCGACAATAAGCTCGGTNCGGGTTTTGACCCNGTGACCGANGCNGANCGCGCCGCCGAACGGGCGATGCGCGATATCTTGGCGGCGGAACGGCCCGCCGATGGCATCTTGGGCGANGAATATGGCGCGCAGCCCGGCACNTCGGGNCTGACNTGGGTGCTTGACCCGATTGACGGCACNCGCGGGTTTCTCAGCGGNACGCCGACTTGGGGCGTGCTGATCGCGGTCAGCNATGTGTCGGGGCCATTCTACGGCATCATTGACCAGCCCTATATCGGCGAGCGTTTCGAGGGCGCCCCGGATGGCGCGCTGATGACTGGGCCGCATGGAAGCCGCCCCTTGCAGACCCGCGCGGCGCGGGACCTGCGGCAGGCTATCGTTTTCACCACATTCCCCGAGGTNGGCAGCNCCGATGANGCCAGCGCCTTTNGGGCCGTGGCGTCGCNGGCGCTGCTNACNCGNTACGGCATGGATTGCTACGCCTATGCNNTGGTCGCGGCNGGGCAGGTCGATCTGGTGATCGAGGCAGGNNTGAACGCCTATGACATTCAAGCGCCCATCGCGGTGATCCAAGCGGCGGGGGGNNTCGTCACCGATTGGCAGGGCAANCCGGTGCATGANGGGGGCAGGGCGCTTGCGGCGGCCAACCGCGAAATCCACGCGCAGGCGCTTGCGATCCTTTCCGCATATTGATCCAATTGTCGAAACCCGCGGATTGACCGGCCCCGGCGGGATGCGATAAATCCCGCAAAGGTCGGTTCTCTCGCCCGTTTTCCATCGGCCACACACACTTTGCATGAGACGGGCATAGCGAAAGTGTGACCTATGGCAGAGACCCTCATCCGCGGCGCGGATTACCTTATCACGATGGACGATACCCGGCGNGAGCTTGCAGGTGCAGACCTGTTGCTGCGCGACGGGGTGATTGCCGAGATCGGGCAGGGCCTTCGGACAGAGGGCGAGATTGTCGAGGCGAAGGGCTGTGTCGTCACGCCGGGTCTCGTGAACACGCATCACCATCTTTACCAAAGCATGACCCGCGCCGTGCCGGGCGCACAGGATGCGCTGCTCTTTGGCTGGTTGCAGCGGCTCTATCCGATCTGGGCGCGTATGGGGCCGGAGCATATGTTCGTCTCGGCCCAGATCGGGCTGGCGGAACTGGCGCTCTCGGGCTGTAGCCTGAGTTCGGACCACCTTTATCTCTACCCAAACGGCGTGCGGCTGGAGGATACGATCCACGCCGCCGCCGAACTGGGCCTGCGGTTTCACCCCACGCGCGGCTCGATGAGCATCGGTGAAAGCGACGGCGGCCTGCCGCCCGATGCGCTGGTGGAGCGGGAGGCGGCGATCTTGGAAGATTGCATCCGCGTGGTCGACGCCTTCCATGATCCTGCGGAAGGGTCGATGTGTCGTGTCGGATTGGCNCCNTGTTCACCTTTCTCGGTCAGTCGCGAGTTGATGCGCGACACGGCGCTTCTGGCGCGNGACAANGGCGTGATGCTGCACACCCATCTGGCCGAGAATGCCGAGGATGTGGCNTATTCGCTGGAGAAATTCGGNTGCCGCCCCGGAGAATATGCCGAAAGCCTNGGTTGGCTGGGCGATGANGTNTGGCATGCCCATTGNGTGCAGTTGGATGGAGCCGAGATCGACCTTTTCGCGCGCNCAGGCACCGGGGTNGCGCATTGCCCNTGTTCCAATTGCCGCCTTGGGTCNGGCATCGCGCCGGTNCGGGCGATGCTGGATGCAGGCGTGCCGCTGGGGCTGGGNGTCGATGGATCGGCCAGCAANGACAGCGGCAATCTNGCCGCNGAGGCGCGGCAGNCGATGCTGTTGCAGCGTGTGTCCCGTGGCGCTGATGCNATGAGCCCGCGTGCCGCCTTGGAACTGGCCACACGCGGCGGGGCGGATGTGCTGGGGCGCCCTGATTGCGGGCGGCTGATGNNCGGCAAACGNGCCGATGTGGCAATCTGGGACGTTTCCGGCGTGCATAGTGCNGGCAGTTGGGANCCGGCTGCGCTGCTTCTTGCCGGTCCGACGGCGGTGCGCGACCTTTTCGTTGAAGGCCGNCANGTGGTGCGCGATGGTCGCGTCACCACGATTGACTTGGCCGCNCAGGTGGCGCGGCAAAANGAATTGGCGAAAGGCTTGGCTGAATGAGGCCATTTTTTCTATCGATCCTGATGCTGGCGGGCATGCCGGCATTGGCCGACCCCATGGGGTTGGAGCGCGTAAATGCGTTGCGGGATGTGCAGGGGCTCAAACCTCTCGTCTATGATGGCCGTTTGGCGCAGGCGGCNCAAACCCATGCCAGCGATATGGCAGAGCACGACTATTTCAGCCACAAGGGCCGCGATGGCACNGATGTGGGCCGTCGTGCCGCGATGGCGGGCTATCAATGGTGNTTTGTGGCCGAGAATATCGCCAAGGGGCAGCAGTCATTGGATGAGGTCATGACCGGCTGGACCAACTCNCCGGGGCATTACCGCAATATGGTCGACAGCCGNGCCGAAGAGATGGGGCTGGTGCAGGCCGATAGTGANGTTTGGGTGATGGTGCTGGGCGCGCCCTGCTGANGNGACCCANTCNCGGNTGGNGCGTTACGCCGTGCCACCCCGACGCGCACCCGCAACCCAAACATCTGCAATCGCNCGNTCATCGCCCATCATGATGGTGGCGAAGAGGCTTTCCCAGATATCCTTGGCTGCCGCGTGACGCTGTGCGATGGCGGGGGTCGAGTCGAGCGANAGCACGGTNATATCTGCTTCCATCCCTTCGGCCAGACTGCCGANGTGATCCTGCAGATGCAGNCTGCGGGCCGANCCTGCGGTGGCGAGCCAGATCAGCTGNGCCGCGTGNAGCGGGGTGCCGCGCAACTGGCCGACCTCATAGGCNGCNGCCATNGTNCGCAGCATCGANAANGANGAGCCGCCCCCGGTNTCNGTNGCCAGNGCCAGCGGAATGCCCCGCGCNGCGAGGCCNGTCATGTCAAACAGCCCCGANCCNATNAANGTNTTGGAGGTGGGGCAATGCACCAGCGCNCCGCCNNNCTCTGCCAGCCGGTCNATCTCACGCGNCTCTAGGTGGATNGCATGGCCGTAGAGNCCGCGNTCGCCNAGCAGNCCATGGGCCTCATAGGTATCAAGGTANTCGCGNGCCTCNGGNAACANCCCGCGCACCCATTCNATCTCATCCGTNTGNTCGCTAAGGTGGGTCTGCATCAGACAGGTCGGATGCTCTGCCCAAAGCGCNCCNAGGGCCGAGAGTTGCTCGGGCGTNGAGGTCGGAGAGAAACGCGGNGTGATCGCATAGCTCGCGCGGCCCNTGCCGTGCCAACGCTCGATCAGCGCTTTGCTGTCGTCATAGGCCGATTGCNCCGTGTCGCGCAGCCCNTCGGGGGCGTTGCGGTCCATNCAGGTCTTGCCCGCNACGATCCGTTGGCCGCGATCCTCTGCCGCCTGAAACAGCGCNTCGGCGCTGTGGGGNTGGATCGTGCANTAAGACGCNACNGTGGTNGTNCCATGGGCCAGCGTCANGTCNANATAGCGCGCGGCGATGTCGCCCGCATAGGCCGGATCCGAAAGGCGCATCTCTTCGGGGAAGGTATAGGTGTTCAGCCAGTCAATCAGCCGCTTGCCCCAAGAGGCGATGATCGCGGTCTGCGGATAATGCACATGGGCATCGACAAACCCCGGGCAGATCAGCGCATCGGCGTAGCGCGTCACCTCGGCCTGCGGATGGTCGGCACGCAGGCGTTCGCCATTGCCCACGGCGACAATGCGACTGTCTTCGATCAAGACACCGCCTTCGGTGTCGATCTTCACGGCATCCTCCCACGCGCTTTGCATCGGGTTGCCGGAATAGCTGAGCGTCGCGCCCAAAAGGAGTCGTTGATTTGTCATGCCAGTGGTTTAGGTGAGGGCGAGACGGGGAACAATACCGAAGCGTCGCGGGTGCCGTTGTACCCCCGAGGCCGCTCGCCTATTGTCGCCTCCAACAAGGGCACAGGCACGGAGAGCAGCGGATGTCAGAGCAGATTGAAGAGCTGGATCCGGCGGTAGCCTCTGAGGAGACTGCCGAGGCCTATATGCTGGACCGCAAAGCCGTTGCCGCGATCCTTGAGACCGTAGAGGCCAACGATCAAGCCCATCTGACCCAGTTGATGGAGCCGCTGCACGCGGCGGATATCGCTGACCTTTTGGAGCAGATCGACGAGGATGANCGCGCNGCANTAATCCGGCTTTACGGGCANGAATTCGACGGNGAGATTCTNTCGGAACTCGACGAGTCGATCCGCGAGGAAGTCATCTCCATCCTGACGCCGCAGGTTCTGACCCAAGCGGTGCGNGAACTGGACAGCGATGATGTCGTCGACCTGATCGAAGATCTGGAAGANGCGCAGCAGGAAACCATCCTCGACGCNCTGGANGANACCGANCGGGTCGCCGTTGANCAGGCGCTGAACTGGCCNGAATANTCNGCCGGTCGTCTGATGCAGCGCGAGGTNGTNATGGCGCCCGAGCATTGGACGGTNGGNCANNCCATCGACCANCTGCGCGCCACCAAGGAAGANGACCTGCCAGANCAGTTCTATCACATCGTCATGGTCGACCCGCGNCTGCACCCGGTGGGCAANGTGACACTGGGCAANCTNATGCGCTCGCGCCGCGAGACGCGGCTGGCGGATATCTTGGAGGANACNTTCCAGATCATNCCCGCNATGCGNGATGAGGGCGANGTGGCCTATGCGTTTAANCAGTACCACCTGATNTCGGCCCCTGTNGTNGATGAAGANGGGCGGNTGATCGGNGTCATCACCATCGACGACGCNATGGCGGTGCTNGANGANGAACANGAAGAAGANATCCTGCGNCTGGCGGGNGTGGGCGANGGCTCNCTNTCNGACCGNGTGNCGGAAACGACCAAACAGCGTCTNCCGTGGCTCGCGGTGAACCTCGTGACGGCGATTGCCGCATCAATGGTGATTTCNCAGTTCGANGCCGCNATNGCGCAGATCGTGGCGCTGGCGGTGCTGATGCCGATNGTNGCNTCNATGGGCGGCAANGCGGGCACNCAGAGCNTGACCGTCGCGGTGCGNGCGATTGCGACGAAAGACCTTACCGGCTCNAACGTCTGGCGGGTGATCCGGCGGGAGGTTCTGGTGGGGCTGGTGAACGGGCTGATCTTTGCGGTGATCATGGGGATCGTCGGNGTGATCTGGTTCGGCTCTCCGGCGCTTGGCTATGTGATNGCNACNGCNATGGTGATTAACCTCGTAGTGGCGGGNCTTGCGGGCACCGGTATCCCGATTTTGCTGGAGCGGTTCGGGATTGACCCGGCGCTNGCCTCGGGGGCCTTTGTGACCACGGTGACGGATGTNGTGGGNTTTTTCGCCTTCCTCGGTCTTGCGGCGCTGGTGCTGTTGTGAGCGATTGCGCCACTCGGAAGGCCGAGGCGCGCAAGGCGGCNTTTGCCCGNCGCAAGCCGTTGTTTGAGGCGGCGAATGCGGCACAGGCGGGGTATCTTTCCGAAGTTTTGGCAGGCTATCGCGGCGTGCCGCTTTCGGGCTTNATGCCNATNCGTACCGANATCGACCCCCGCCCGGCCATGGCCGANGCCTGCGCCCACGGCCNGGTCGGCGTGCCGGTGATCATGTGGCCCGACCACCCGNTGTCNTTNTCGCGNTGGACACCAGAGACGCCGATGGTCGCGGGCACTTTCGGCGCGATGATCCCCGANCATAACGATTTTTTNGANCCNGANATCGTGATCGTTCCGCTGCTGGCCTTTAACCGCGCGGGGGCGCGGCTGGGCTATGGCGGCGGNTTNTATGATCGGACACTGGCGATGCTGCGCGCGCGCAGGGCCACNATGGCGATNGGTTTCGCCTTTGCCGGGCAGGAGTGCGATGACATTCCGCTNGAGGAAACCGATGAGCCGCTGGACCTGATCGTGACAGAGGCCGGTGTGATCGAAGTGACGCAACGCTANCCNGCCCAGGCGGAATAAGGGTTGCCGCCAAGCCGCCTGCGTCCTAGTCCATANNTTATGAAGATTTTGTTTCTTGGCGATGTGATGGGCCGGGCCGGACGGCGGGCNATCACCGAAAATCTGGCGCGGCTGCGGCGCGACTGGAAGCTCGATTTCATTGTGGTCAATGGCGAGAATGCGACCGGGGGCATGGGCNTNTCGGGCGCNCANGCCAANACGNTGCTGGATGCCGGGGCCGATTGNCTGACCCTTGGCGATCANGCTTTNGANCAGAANGACATGCTNAGNTTTATCGAGCAGGAGCCCCGNGTNATCCGNCCGCTGAACTTCTCNAAATCCGCGCCGGGCAANGGGGCCAAGCTGTTCACAGCGCAGAACGGCAANAAGGTTCTGGTNACCCANGCGCTTGGCCAAGTCTTTATGAAACGGCCCTTTGATGATCCCTTTTCGGCGCTGGANCCGGTGCTGAAAACNCANCCTTTGGGCGGNATGGCGCAGGCGATCATCGTCGATATGCACTGCGAAGCCACNAGCGAGAANATGGCCATGGGCCANTGGTGCGACGGGCGGGCGAGCCTTGTNGTCGGCACCCATACCCATGTGCCNACCGCCGATGCGATGATCCTGCCGGGCGGGACGGCCTACCTCAGCGATGCGGGCATGTGNGGCGATTANCATTCGGTNATCGGCATGGANAAGGCCGAGCCGCTGCGCCGTTTCATCACCGGCATGCCGCGCGAACGTTTCACCCCGGCCAATGGCGAGGCGACNCTGTCTGGCGTCTATATCGAAACGGATGACCGCACGGGCCGTGCCACGCGGATCGTGCCGGTGCGCGAGGGCGGTGCCCTCCAGACCANCACGCCCTGAGGTCTGACACTGCCGACCCATGCGTCAGGCTTGCGCAGGGCGCGGCAATCGGCGTAACTGGACAACGGCCTTTTGCCCGAATGACAGGTTCTTGATGGAATTTTTCAGCTTCTCTCCGANGGAGACGGCGGTGCTCACCCTCGTGGTCGTCGGCATGATGTTCGTGCTTTTCCTGCGCGAAGCTTTCCCCACCGAAGTGGTCGCCATCGCCGGTGCCGCGCTTTTGCTGGCCATCGGCGTCTTGCCCTATGACGATGCGCTGGCNGTNCTGTCNAACCCCGCGCCTTGGACNATTGCNGCCATGTTNATCATCATGGGGGCNNTGGTGCGNACCGGGGCGNTNGATGTGCTNACCCGGNTNGCCGAACGNTCGGCCAAGACNCANCCNAAGACGGCGGTGGCGGGGGTGATCCTGTCNGTCATGGCGGCNAGCGCGATTATGAACAACACGCCCGTCGTCGTGGTGATGATCCCGGTGGTNGTGCAATTGACCCGNACGCTNAATACNAAAGCCTCTAAGNTGCTGATCCCGCTCAGCTATGCCGCGATTATGGGCGGNTCNCTCACGCTGATCGGCACCTCGACCAACCTNTTGGTCGATGGTGTGGCNCGGTCGCAGGGGATGGNGCCNTTNGGNATCTTCGAGATCCTNCCCGTNGGNCTTGTNGTCTGCNCNTGGGGNNTGATNTACATGCTGTTNTTCGCNGACAANCTNCTGCCCGCGCGCGACAGCATGGCGAATATGCTCTCGGACCGCTCNAANATGAAGTTCTTTACCGAGGCGGTGATCCCCCCTGAAAGNAACTTGATTGGCCGCGAAGTGCTGGATGTGCAGCTGTTCAAACGCGAAGGCGTGCGGNTGATCGACGTGGTGCGCGGNGACGATTCATTGCGNCGCAACCTNAANGGCGTTGAGCTTCAGGTCGGGGACCGNGTNGTGCTGCGGACCCAGATGACCGAGCTNTTGAGCCTGCAAAACAACAANGAACTGCGCCGGGTTGACCAGCTTTCGGCGGTNGAGACCACGACNGTNGANGTGCTNATCACCCCNGGNTGCCGGATGGTGGGNCGCTNGCTTGGGNTCNATGCGNNTGCGGCGGCGCTANGGCGTCTATNCGCTGGCGGTGCATCGGCGGAACCAGAANATCGGCCANCAGCTTGANCANTTGATCNTCAAAGTGGGNGACACGCTGCTGCTGGAAGGCGCGGCAGAGGACATTCAGCGGTTGGCCANCGANATGAACCTCGTNGANGTNACCCAACCCTCGGCCCGNGCNTTTCGNCGGGGCCATGCGCCGATTGCCATNGCNGCGCTGGTNGGNATCGTCACNNTGGCNGCCTTCAACGTNGCGCCGATNTTGGCNTTGGCCGTGATNGCNGTGGCNGTGGTGCTGGTGACNGGCTGTATCGACGCGGAGGAGGCATTCTCTTTCGTNGAAGGGCGCTTGNTGGCGCTGATCTTTGCCATGTTGGCCGTGGGNGCCGCNCTNCAAAACTCNGGCGCGATTGCGCTGATNGTCGANAATATCGCNCCGGGNNTGGCNNANNTGCCGCCNTTNTNNATCATTCTGGNCNGTGTTCCTGCTGACNACNACCCTGACCGAGATCGTCAGCAACAATGCCGTGGCGGTGATCATGACACCCATCGCCATCAGCCTCAGCACTGCGCTTGGCATGGACCCGCGCCCGCTGGTTGTGGCGGTGATGATCGCGGCCTCCTGCGCCTTTGCCACGCCTATCGGCTATCAGACCAATACGCTGGTCTACGGGCCGGGTGGGTATAAATTCACCGATTTCATGCGCATCGGGATCCCGCTGAACCTGAGCATGTCGCTGCTGGTAAGCGCGGTGATCCCGCTNTTTTGGTAACTCAGGCGCTGCGCTGNTTTTCGGTCTGGGCGACGATNGCGTCAAACCCCGCNTGCGCCTCAAGNAAGTTGCGTGTCAGCGGCGCGGTAAGCTCGGATTGGTCCGAGAAATAGGCCCCAACCCGGCAGATATGCGCCGCGAATTCGGGGTGCACNCCTGCATCGTCATAGCGCCGGATGCGGTCTTTGCTCAGCCAGCCACGTTTCTTGGCTTCCTTGCTGATNAGNTTAAGCCGCTGCACAGCATGGAAGGTCAGGTANACCGAAAGGTAGTCAAGGTAGTCGGGCAGGGGAATGCCGCAGGTAGGATCGAAGGCGTCGATCACCACGTCGACCATGTCCTGCGGGGCGACGGGCCACGCCTCNTCCCCGATCAGCCANGCGATGTCTTCGGCGCCATGGCGCANCCCGGCATATTCAAAATCGAACCANCGCAATTTGTCATCCCGNCCAATCGCGGCATTGCCNGACCGGCAGTCCCACTTCACGAATTGCCGCGCCGGGGCATTGATGCGCTCATAGGCGGCGGTGCGGTCGAACTGGTNTGAAATGCCGCCCCCGAGGTCCTTTAGAAAGTCCACCGCATTAACGAAGTTCAGCACCCAATCGCGGTTGTTGCCCAGATGCGGCATGATGGCGTTCAACTCGGTCTGGCGCGCGGCGCCATGGATGCGGAATATGGCCGANACGGCCTCTCCCGCNAGATCAAGCTGTACCGCTGGCGCGACCTGCGCGACCTCNACATTGAGGCGGCGTTTGCCGACATCGGATTGGAACATGATNTCNCCNACCACGCCCAGACATTCGGGCAGGTCGCTGCAATGGCGGCCAAGTTCGGTCAGCACATGNGCTTCCAAATGGGTGCGGCGAAAGTTCGGNCGCAGGGTTGCGATGACGGTACGATCGGTCAGNTGCAGCCGGAAACTTGACCGGTTCTCACCACCGGGGGCCGATACCCGTGCNACNTCTTGGCCNAAATGNTTGCGCGCCGCTGCGACGATCTGCGCCTGAGCGCTTTGTTCCTTGGGTCGTGCCATGGGGCCTCCGCTGGTGTTTCGGTNTGTCTAGGCGTTTTGACGGTCGAGGGTACGGCGGGTTTTGGGCAAAACAAAGGCAATTTCAGCCTATCCGNCCGGAGTGATTCGCCNCCATTCGGNATGTTTGATCTATACCAAAGGACAATGCGTCTGCAGTGCACGNTACTGTTTCGAGATTATGTCGACATCTGGCCNCATTCATCGAAAAAATGGAAAGAATTTGCCGAAAGAGAATTGCGCCTGTTAGTTTCGCAAGTCTGTGGGGGACGTGGCGCTGCAAAGCGGTCGCGACTGCAAAAGTATATGAGGGATTNGTGTCATGGGTTACAGATTCTCTAAAGGTTGGAACAGTAAAGACGATAGCTGGTCCACTGATGGTGCGGCGGGCAGCGGTTGCGACGCCAGCGGTACAAAGTCCTATCACAACGGCGGGGTAGAGGGGTCCTCCTTCGCGAAATGGTATGACGAAAACCTNGCCGGGAAGTTCGACGGGAGCGATGACGGCAAGGGNTCNGGTTCTGGCGGCACNAANGGCTCCGGNTCTGGNGGNACNAAGGGNNCCGGCNCTGGCGGCACGAAGGGTTCCGGNTCNGGTGGNACGAAGGGNTCCGGTTCTGGTGGCACGAAGGGCTCCGGCTCTGGCGGCACGAAGGGTTCCGGTTCTGGCGGCACGAAAGGCTCCGGCTCTGGCGGCACCAAGGGCTCCGGCTCTGGCGGCACGAAGGGTTCTGGTTCTGGCGGCACGAAGGGTTCCGGCTCTGGCGGCACCAAGGGTTCCGGCTCTGGCGGCACCAAGGGTTCCGGCTCTGGTGGCACGAAGGGCTCCGGNTCTGGCGGCACNAAGGGTTCCGGTTCTGGNGGCACGAAGGGNTCCGGTTCTGGNGGCACGAAAGGTTCTGGTTCTGGCGGCACCAAGGGTTCCGGCTCGGGTGGTACGAAGGGCTCCGGCTCGGGTGGTACGAAGGGTTCCGGCTCGGGTGGCACGAAGGGTTCCGGCTCGGGCGGCACGAAAGGCTCCGGCTCTGGCGGCACGAAGGGCTCCGGCTCGGGTGGCACGAAGGGTTCCGGCTCTGGTGGCACGAAGGGCTCCGGCTCTGGTGGCACTAAGGGTTCCGGCTCTGGCGGTACAAAGGGTTCTGGTTCGGGNGGNACGAAGGGNTCNGGTTCNGGNGGNACNAAGGNTTCCGGNTCTGGCGGNACGAAGGGCTCCGGTTCNGGNGGTACGCAAGGTNGTGATACNGNTGGCGANGANAAANCNGTTCTNAANTTCCTGATGGGNGAGAATGGAGANANNACANTCGCCGTNACNGANATGCCNAATGGNNAGTTGCACTTNAACCTNTCACCCACAGACCCTGANGCTGAGTCNCACGCAGANATCAACGGNNTTTTCTTCAATGTGACTGANGGNAGTGCNATCGAAGAACTGAACTTCTTCCCTGANGTGAACGCNGANGGNTATCACCTNACGGACGTGAANGCNGTTGATGACGGNGTNGACGGTTTCNCNGANGGNCCNCAAGCNGGGGGNANTTTNGATGTNGGTCTGCANTTCGGCACNACNGCTGANAGTTCNGANGGNGAGGTCANNAGTACNAACTTNACCCTNTGGACCTNTCCCGGNTCACTGTCGTTCGANGATATCGATCTGAGCGGNATGCGCNTNGTCGTCGACTCGGANGAGACTGGCGGNGANGTNCTTGAGGTGACNGGTATGGTCGATCCNGACATGGNNGACCCCGACNCCGCCGANACNTCNGACNGCGCNACCGCNCTTATGGANGCGCTCAGCCTTNCCTCCATGCCTTCGGANGANGACGAAGAGGTCGACACNTATGAGGATGACGCCTTCGACATGGCTTAAGGGCCCGTCATTCCAGAAATGAAAGGCGCGTCCCTCGGGGCGCGCCNTTTGCTTGTCCACTCTCAGCGCTTGCGAAACCAAAGCACAAAGGGCAGGGCGANCAGATACATGGTGATCCCATAGACCGCCGNGGGCAGAGCATAGGCGCTGAACCCNGANGNTTGNCCCGANATCAAAGCGGCGAGGGTGATGCCCAGAGTGGCGTTCTGAATGCCNACCTCAATCGAAATCGTCTTGCGNGTCNGCCACGCCAGCCCCGCGGCCCCGGCGATGCCCAGCCCCAGCAGCATTAAAACNACGTTNAAGCTGATGAGCGCAGGCCCGAGGCTGGCGAGGTTCTCGGCAAAAAGGCTCCAGTTCCCGGCCAAAGCGGCCAGNACNATCAGCACAAANAGCAGCGCNGCNAGGGCGGAGAGACCCGGCTCGATCCGCAGGGCCATGGCAGGGGCGCCGTGGCGCAGCAGCAGCCCAAGCGCGACGGGCAGGGTGGTGATCAGAAACATCGCCATGGCAAGTGTTGCGACCGACACATCCGGGGCCGCATCGCCCATGAAATGTCGCACGGCGATGGCGGTGAAGATCGGCACGGTCAGAATGCTCAGGAGCGAGACGACCGCCGTNAANGTCACCGACAGCGCCACATCGCCCCGCGCGAATTTGCTGACCATGTTCGAGGTCACCCCGCCGGGACAAAAAGACAGGATCATCAGCCCCACCGCCAGCTCTCCGCTGAGGCCAAAGACCGTGGCCACGGCCCAAGCGGCGGCGGGCACCAGCACCACTTGGCACAGCGCGCCCAACCCGAAAGCGCGCGGGTATTTTGCGACGCGGGTGAAGTCTTGGAGCGTAAGGCCGACCCCCAGCGACAGCATGATGATCGCNAAAGACAGCGGCAGTACGACGTTGATTAGAATATCCATTTGTCCCCCCTAAAGCTGAAATCAGCCTAGGGGCGGCAAATGTGATCTGGCAAGCCTGACGCGCGCCGGAAGCGCAACGTCAGAGTGGCCAAAAGACGAGGATCGCGGGGATCGACACCGCGACCACGATGATCTCTAGCGGCAGCCCCATGCGCCAATAATCGCCAAAGGAATAGCCGCCGGGGCCAAGGATCAGGGTGTTGTTCTTATGTCCAATCGGCGTGAGGAATGCCGAGGAGGCCGCCACAGCCACCGCCATCAGGAACGGGTCGGGCGACACCCCGAGTGTCTGTGCCATCTGGATGCCCACCGGGGCGGCGACGATGGTTGTCGCCGTATTGTTCAGCACATCCGACAGCGACATGGTCACGACCATCAACACCGTCAGTACGACCCATGCGGGCAGCCCCTCGGTCAGCCCCACCAGCGCGCCCGCAATCAACTCGGTCCCGCCCGAGGTTTCCAGCGCCGCGCCGAGCGGGATCATGGAGCCCAACAGAACGATCACCGGCCATTCGATATGCGTGTAAAGCTCCGATAGCGGCACGATCTTGGCCAGCACATAGCCCACGACCACCAGCCCAAGCGCGATGGGCAAATAGATCAGCCCNAAGGAGGCCGCTGCCACCGCACCTGCGAACATGCCGATGGCNAGCCACGTNTTGCTGTCTTGGGTCACGGCAAGGCCACGGTCGGCCAAGGGCAGTACGCCCAGCCAGTCGGTGACATGGGCCACCGTGTCGCGGGGGACCAACAGCAGCAGAATGTCACCGGGCTTCAATTCGGTCGTGCGNAGCTGNGAGGTNATCTTGCGNCCNTGCCGNGACAGACCCAGNAGCACCGTGCGCTGGCGCCACGANAGGCCCACCGCCTGCGCCGTGCGNCCATTGAGGCGNGANNCNTCGGTCACCACGACCTCGACAATCTCNACCCCGTCGCCATCGGCNAGCAGCAGGTCTTCGCGGTCACTGTCCGCCAGCGCGAGGTTCAGNGTGCTGCGAAATTCGTCCAGCGCGTCGGGCGTGGCTTCCAGNACGATCGCGTCNCCGGCCTGCAGCACCACGTTNCGCGCGGTGCCATAGCGCCTCTTNCCGTCCCGCATCAGCCCAAGGATCGCCACATCGGCCTTATGTGCTTCTTCCTGTAGCTCTGCCAGACGCTTGCCGATCTGCTTGTTGCCCTCGGGCACGGTCAACTCGGCGATATATTCCGCGATATCCTCAGCTTCGATCATCGCGTCTTCGCGGGCGGGNATCAAACGCCAGCCGANCANNGCCACGAAGATCAGCCCGGCNATGGCNGCCANACCGCCCACCGGGGCAAAATCNAACATCTTGAACGGCGCGCCCAGCGATTCCTGCCGGATTGANGCGATGATGATATTGGGNGGCGTGCCGATCAGCGTGGCCATGCCGCCAAGGATGGTGGCAAANCTCAGCGGCATCAGGCTNAGCCCNGGCGCGCGGCCCGCTTTNCGNGCGGTNTGNATGTCNACCGGCATCANNANNGCCAAGGCCGCNACGTTGTTCATNAAGGCCGAGAGCACCCCNCCNACNGCNCCCATNATNGAGATATGCGCGCCCAAGCGNGCGCGANNTGTCCACCANCGTNCGGGTGATCAACATCACCGCGCCCGANCGNACCANCCCNGCNGANACCACCANNACCAGCGCCACGATCAGCGTNGCCGGNTGGCCNAANCCGTCAAAGGCGTTNTNNGTNGGCACCACNCCCAGCACCACCCCGGCCATCAGNGCNNCAAAGGCCACGATGTCATANCGAAAGCGGCCCCAGAGCAGCAGGCCAAAGACCGCGCCNAAGAGGGTNAANAGAATNATCTGATCTGTGGTCATATATNCGGTCTAACGTGGTTGCCNCANNGGNGGAAAGCTAAGCACAGGCCGGGTGGCTTGTTCCAGCGGTGATGCTGGCATATAGAGTGGCGCAAACGCATTGCCAGAACGAGGTATTCATGGCCGGTCACTCCAAATGGGCAAACATNCAGCATCGCAAGGGCCGTCAGGACAAGCTGCGCGCCAANGTGTTTTCCAAACTNTCCAAGGAAATCACCATCGCGGCCAAGATGGGCGANCCCGACCCGGAAAAGAACCCGCGNCTGCGCATGGCCGTGAAAGAGGCCAAGGGCCAGTCCATGCCCAAGGACAACATCGAACGCGCCATCAAGAANGCGATCGGCGGCGAGGGCGANGATTACGAGGAAATCCGCTATGAGGGCTATGGNCCNAANGGCGTGGCNGTGATNGTCGAGGCGATGACCGACAACCGNAACCGCACCGCNTCGACCGTGCGNTCGACCTTNACCAAGAACGGNGGCAATCTGGGCGAGACAGGCTCGGTCGGCTTTATGTTCGAGCGCAAGGGCGAGGTGATCTANCCCGCGTCCGTGGGCGACGCGGACACCGTGATGATGGCGGCGATTGAGGCCGGNGCCGAAGATGTCGAAAGCTCCGAAGANGGNCACGTCATCTATTGCGCCGACACCGATCTCAANGANGTNTCNACNGCGCTCGAGGCNGAANTGGGCGAGTCGGAATCNACCAAGCTGATCTGGCGTCCGGTCACGACGACAGAGATGGATCTTGAGAACATGGANAAGCTGATGAAGCTNGTNGATGCGCTTGAGGAAGACGACGATGTGCAGCGCGTCACAACCAATTTCGAAGCCTCCGACGAGGTTATGGCGCAGCTTTAACGCGCCTNTTGCACCAGCGCCTCGCGCGCCGCGGCCCTTATGGCAGCGGTGAGCGGGGCGAGCGCGGGCGCCATGATCCGCGCGACCTGCCAGTAAAGTGGNACATCCAGCGGTAGTGCGTCGTCGAGNGAGACGAGGCGGCCCATCTCCATATCTTCAGTCACCAGCGGGGCAGGGTTCATGCCCCAGCCGAGCCCTTCGCGCGCCGCCGCCACNAANCCGTGNCTTGAGGGCAGNTGGTGGCTGGGCGGNGTCANTCGCTGCCCGNTNTTTTGCATCAGCCAACGCCCCTGCANTTGATCCTTNCGGTTAAAGGTCAGCATCGGCGCACGCGCCAGTGNCTCNGCNGTNANGCCATCTGCGAACCACCTTTCCACATAGGCGGGGCTTGCNGTCGNGTGATAGCGCAGCGCACCCAAAGCCAGCACATCGCAGCCCGGNGCNGCGCGGGCTTGTCCNGTCACNGCNGCGCTGACNTCTCCNCGNCGNAGCCAATCNGCNGAGGTGTCTTGATCGTCAATCACCAGATCAAACAGCATATCCGGTATCTGCGCCAAGGCCGGGATGAGCCATGTCGCCAGAACATCCGCAGGCACCGCCAGCCGCAGCCGGGGCGGGGACGTGTTGCCGCTGACGCCCAATGCCCGCGCTTCAAGCAGGGCCACGTCTTCGGCGTGTTTCGCCAGCCGCTGGCCCGTCGGNGTGCCNGTNCAGGGCTGGCCGCGCAAGACCAGCGTGGTGCCGACCCGATCCTCAAGCGCCTTCACCCGTTGCGAGATGGCGGAGGGGGTGACCCCGAGCGCCGCCGCCGCCGCATCAAAGCTGCCAAGNCGCAGGATGCTCGCCAAAGCGGTCAGTTGGGCGCTGTCTAACTGCATAAGTTTTTCTAATCCAANCGAAGACTATTGAATTTGAGTAATCTGTACCGCCGCGGTAGGCAAAAGCAACCCAAGACAGGACGCCCCCAATGCTGACCTCCTTCCTCCCCGGCTTNGCGCTGAGCCTCACNCTNATCATGGCCATNGGCGCNCAGAACGCCTTTGTNCTGCGCCAAGGGCTGCGGCGCGAGCATGTNNTNGNGGTGGTNNTGGTNTGCGCCACNTCGGATGCGATNNTGATCACNGCNGGNGTGGCCGGGTTTCGGCGCGCTGGCCGAAGCGGCACCGTGGTTCGGNNCNNTGATGCGNTACGGCGGCGCGGCCTTNCTGCTGTGGTACGGTTGGCGNAATGCCGTGTCGGCATGGCGGGGCGGTGAGGGGTTGGAGGCCGAAGGGCAGGCCACGCGCAGCTTGGGCAAGGCGATCCTGACCCTGCTGGCGCTGACATGGCTAAACCCGCATGTCTATCTTGATACATTGGTGCTGCTTGGCTCGATTTCGGCGCAATATCCNGACCGGATGAGCTTTGGCATCGGCGCAGCGATGGCAAGTTTTGTGTTCTTCTTTGCCCTCGGCTATGGCGCGCGGNTGCTTGCGCCGCTTTTCGCCAAGCCNCGCAGTTGGCAGNTTTTGGACGCCNTCATCGCCNTGACCATGTGGGGGATTGCGATCAAATTGCTTGCGATGTGAATAAAAGTGCCGCGNCCATCTTGCCCTTGGCAGCACTTTGGGAAAGGGTCGCGGCATGACACAAAACCCCGCAACCACCCCCGACATCCCCGTTCCCGCCAATCGCCCGCTTGTCGGNGTNTTTTGGATGCTGGTCACNGGGGCNTGTTTNATCGGCGTGACTGCGCTGGTCAAATANATGGGNCCGCGCCTNCCNTCGGCAGAGGCNGCNTTNCTNCGCTACGCCATGGGGCTGGTNTTNNTNNTGCCGATCCTGCGGTCGCTTTTGTCGACCCCCGTTAGCAAGCGCCAGTGGGGGCTTTTCGGTCTGCGCGGGTTCTTTCATGCNGGCGGGGTGATCTTGTGGTTCTACGCCATGACNCGCCTGCCGATTGCNGAGGTNACGGCGATGAACTACCTCGCGCCGATCTATGTCACNGTCGGCGCTGCNATTTTTCTGGGCGANANGCTCGCNGCNCGGCGCATCGTNGCGGTCTGTCTNGGGCTGGCGGGGGCGGCGATCATCCTGCGGCCCGGCTTTCGCGAAGTCTCGACCGGGCATCTGGCGATGCTGCTAGCGGCGGTGGTGTTTGCGGGCTCCTACCTCTTGGCCAAAGTGCTNGCGGATGANGCACGCCCNGTGATGATCGTCACGATGCTGTCGATCTTCGTCACCATCGGGCTGGCGCCGTTTGCCTTTACCGTTTGGATCACCCCGACCGCGCAGGAGCTGCTGATCCTCGCGGGCGTCGCCTTTTTCGCCACGGCGGGGCATTTCACCATGACGNTGGCATTCGCCNCCGCCCCGGTGACGGTGACGCAACCGGTGACATTCCTGCAATTGGTCTGGGCCACGATCCTCGGCGTGGTGGTCTTTGCCGAGCCGGTGGACATCTGGGTGGTGCTGGGCGGTGCCGTGATTTTGGGCTCGGTNACCTTTATNACTTGGCGCGAAGCNATGCTGAAACGGCAGGTCACGCCGCCCNCNCACGCCACGAAATTCTGACGNACNNCNNNG